>NZ_ANAE01000202.1 GCF_000341265.1 Nocardiopsis prasina DSM 43845
ATCCGGTTCAGGGCCGTGTTGAGCCGGTGGAAATCGAAGCGGGCACGGGTGTGCATCTGCTCAGCGGCCGCCGCGATACGCACCGTCGGACGAGGGACGTCAAGGACGCCTTTCTGGTCGGGGTCCGGTTCAGGGGATGAGTCCTGATCGGGGGTGAACTCGAACTTCACGGTCCTGCCTCTCCACATCCGGCTTTCACACGCCTCCTGCTGGCTCCGTTGAGTGAGTCGCACGGCGAACACCCACGGTTCCGATTCTCTCGGATTTGGTCGCGTTTATTGGTACTCCGTCTTGTGAACAGAACGGGCCCCAGGGGGACCAACGGGACATTTCACGAGGTCATCGGCGTGTGAGAGTCAACATGGGGTTTGAAGGTGGGATGGCCGAAACCGGCCACATGACCGTCCAACAGCTGGTGTGGGCTCGCGGACAGGGCAGGTAGGAGACCCGAGGGCCGACCCGCTGGTCTGACCTGTGGCGATGGCTCTCGGACTCACTGGGGGTTGGGGAGCCGGAGGCGGGCGGCCGTCTACGCGTACCGCCACGGCCTGAGCACCTGGGCGGACGACCAGGTGGACGTCCTCGTGGCGTGCTCCGTCCGAGGACCACTCCACTGCGCCCGGCCTCGTGGATTCGGGCCGGGAGCCGCCTCCTCAACCGGCCTGGGGTGGGTCCGTGCCCAGCACGTCGATGGCGTGCTTGCGGTGCTCGGCGAAGAGCCGCACCGCGGTCGGGGCGTCCCCGGCGCGCAGGGCCGCGACGAGGTCGGCGTGCTCACCGGGCACGTGCTCCAGGTAGCCGTCGCTGTTGGCGCGGATCCGGTTGACCAGGAAGAGGTGGACCTGGCACCGGATGGCCTGCCACGCCTGGTGCACGCGGCGGTGGCCGCTCGCGACGTAGACCGCGTCGTGGAAGGCGATGTCGCAGGCCGCCATCTCGTATTCGTCCTCGGCGCGCTCCATGCGGGCGGCGGCGGCCTCGATGGCCTCCAGGTCCTCGCGGCTCGCCCTCCGGGCCACCAGCCCCACGGCAAGGTTCTCCAGCGCGTCGCGCAGGCTGTCGAGCTCGGCGATGTCCTCGGCTGAGAGCTCGGTGACGGTGGCCCCGCGGTGCCAGGCGCTGCGCACCAGACCCTCGGTCTCCAGGCGCATCAGCGCCTCGCGCACCGGGCCCCGACTGACCTCCAGTTCCGCTGACAGGTTCGTCTCGCGCAGCTGGGTTCCGGGCGGGTAGGAGCCGTCGAAGATCGCCTCACGCACACGATCGGCGACTTCGTCGGCCAGGCCTCGGCGGCGTGCGGGTGCCACACGTGTCGGTTCGCTCATCGCTCCCTGTTTCTGTCAATGTCCTAATGTTAACATTCGGACAATGGGTGCCGGGACTGAGCCGCACCCCGTCGCGCCGTGAAGACTGGAGACCGCATATGACCGTGCTCGACTCCCCGATCCCGCGTTTCCACCTGGCCGTCCCGGTGGGCGACCTGGACGCCGCCCGCAGCTTCTATGGAGACGTCCTGGGCCTGGAGCAGGGGCGCAGCAGCGACACCTGGATCGACTGGAACCTTCAGGGCCACCAGTTCGTGACCCATCTGTCCCCCGAGCAGAACAAGCGCATCCACAACCCCGTGGACGGCCACGACGTCCCGGTGCCCCACTTCGGGCTGATTCTGACCGTGGACAGGTTCCAGGAGCTCGCCGAACGCCTGCGCGCCGCGAACACCGACTTCGTCATCGAGCCCTACGTTCGTTTCCAGGGCCAGCCCGGGGAGCAGTGGACGATGTTCCTGCTCGACCCGGCGGGCAACGCCCTGGAGTTCAAGGCCTTCGCCGACGATTCCCAGGTGTTCGCGGTCTGAGGTGCCCTGGGAGCAGGCGTCCGTCCACCCACACCAAGTTGAGGAGTCGACCATGAAGGTGTTCCAGATCGGTGCCGCAGGGGGTGTGGGCCAGCCACTGGCCCGCGTGCTCACCCAACGCGGCGACCAGGTCAGCGGCATGTACCGTCGGCCCGAACAGGTCGAGACCGTGCGTGCCAGCGGGGCCGTGCCGGTTCTGGGGGACCTGATCGCCGACACCGTCGGGCAACTGGCCGACAGGCTGGCCGGTCACGACGCGGTGGTCTTCTCCGCTGGGGCCCACGGGACGGGCACGGACCAGACCTCCGCCATCGACGGCGACGGTCTGAAGAAGGCCGCCCAGGCCGCCGAACAGGCCGGGGTCAGGCGCTTCGTCCTGGTCTCGGTGTTCCCCGAGGCGCTGCGCGGGTCTGCGGAGCCCTCCCCGGGGTTCGAGCACTACGCCGTGGTGAAGAAGGAGGCGGACGCCTACCTGGCCGCCAGGGAGCTGGACTGGGTGATCGTTCGTCCGGGCACGTTGACCAACCAGCGGGGCGGCGGGACGGTCACCGCCGGACCGGCCATCGTCTACGGGGACGTCGCCCGCGAGGACGTGGCGGCTTTCATCGCCGCGGTTCTGGCCGAACCCGCTGTGAACCGGCAGATCGTGGAGCTGACCAGCGGCACGGAGCCGATCGAGCGGGCCGTGAGCCGTCTGGCCGACATGCGTCGCGCCTGAGTGGTGCCCGGTCGGACACCGCCGCTCAGACCGTCCGGTCGGGCGCGGTCGCGTCCCTGCTCCGTGAGGAGGACGGCCGTGAGCAGACCGGGGAAACGCTCATTCAGGTCCTCGGTGCGCACATGACCTGTACGGCTCGGCCGCCCTGGAGCGGGTGCGCGAGGAACACCTGATTCGGAGTCCCGCGAGGCCAACTTGGAGGAGCTGGCCATGGTGGGGCGCAAGACCGTGGACGGGTGCAACGTGCTCGCCCTGACCTGCTGGTGTTCCTCCGGATGGACCCAGCGGGCGCTGGCCGCGAGTAGCGATCGCCCCGAACGGCCCCACTCCTGAGGGAGCGGGGCCGTTCGTCGTGTGCGCCGCAGCCGTGGTTGACTTCACTCCGTAGCTTTCTCATTACCCTGGGTGTTTTCGGGGTCGAGTCGAACGGAGTCCGATGTCGAAGTTCCCTCTGCTGGCCGGGGTCGCCCTCGCCCTGCTGGTGACCACCACCGCCACCGTCCCCGCTCACGCCGAGCCTTCGGACTGCCCGGTGCTGTCCCCGCCGCCCAGCGCGGAGGACCTGGAGCGCTACCTGTGCGGCGACCCCCGTCTGGGCCCGTCCGAGCTTCCCCAGGACAGCCCCGTGGGAACCCTGGTCGAGGGGTACGACCGGCTCGGTGGACTGTCTCCCGTGGAGTTCCTGGACCGCTGGTGGACCGTGGAGGGCAGCTGGGACTACCCGGAGCACGACGGTTTCGTGGTTGTCGACGGGCAGCCGGTGAAGGAGCTCCAGGAGCTGCCCTCGGGCTGGATGCTGGACCGCTTCGGCTCCCCGTGGGGTTCGTTCCTCGCCCCGGCCGGTGCCTCCTACGAGGAGCGCGCGCTGCCGCCCAACTCGCTGAACACGTGGCCTGAGGGGCCCGAGCACAACTACAACTGCTACGAGGTCACCGAGCCGGTCACCGCGTGGGTCGGCCCGATCGCCCCGCACTTCGAGCAGCCCGGCGGCGGCGAGCAGCTGCTCGTTCCGGCCGAGGAGGTCCCCGAGGCCGAGGGGGAGGGCAACGTGCCCGTCAACGACCTCCTGGAGTGGGGCTACCTGGAGCAGCGTCCCACCGAGGAGTGCGTCCTCGCTGACGGCTACGACCTGGGCGCCTGATCGAGCGCCCCGCGCCCTACTCAGGAACGGGGCTCCCGCACCAGGGGACGGGATTGTCGCCGTCGATGTTGGTCAGGTCCAGGTTCTGATCACCTGAACGGTCATGGTTGCTGACGGACTGCTCCGAGTGGCCGTCGTTTCCTCTGACAGCCGCGCCCACGAGCTCTCTGCCCCGGCTGTCAGGCTGCGCGCCGGATCTCCCTTCTCACTGACTCTGTTCAGCCGGTCCGAAACGGAGGCGGCGTCGGGGGGTCTGGCTGACATCCGTAGCGCCTGATCTGTGCCCGGCCGGACACCGTCGCTCAGACGGTCCGGCCGGGCACCGTCGCGTCCATGCTCCGCGCCCGAAGGACGGCCGCGAGCAGACCGGGGAACCGCTCCTCCAGGTCCTCGGTGCGCAGTCGGCTCATGCGGGAGGTGCCCTCGTAGTGCTGGCGGATGACGCCGGCCTCGCGCAGGACCCGGAAGTGGTGGGTCGAGGTGGACTTGCTCACCGGGAGTTCGAAGGCGATGCAGGCCATGTCGTCGTGGCCCTGGGACAGGTCGTGGACGATGCGCAGCCGGATCGGGTCGGACAGCGCGCTGAGCACGTCCTCCAGACGGATCTGGTCGGTCTCGGGGTGCTCGCACTGTCGCCCCTGGGTGGCGCGGGCAGCCTTGGCCATGCTCCGACCTCCTTCCGTTCGGCTGGCATCTCAATGTACGAAGACCGTCGTAGTTTGACAAGCGCCGTAGTACGACTTGTACCGTACAAAGGTCGGTCCCGCCGACACCCGAGACCGCCTACGCGAAGGAACGCCTATGAGCACCCTGTTCACCCCGCTGAAGCTGCGGGGGCTGGAGATCCCCAACCGCGCGTGGATGTCCCCGATGTGCATGTACTCCGCACAGTCCGAGGGCCCCGAGACCGGGGTGCCGACCGACTTCCACCTGGCGCACCTGGCCGACCGGGCGGCGGGCGGCCTCGGCCTGGTCATGGTCGAGGCGACCGCGGTGCGCCCCGACGGGCGGATCAGCCCGTGGGACCTGGGCCTGTGGAACGACCGGCAGCAGGAGGCGTTCAGTCGGATCACCGCCGCCATCCGTGCCCACGGCGCGGTGCCCGCCATCCAGCTCGCGCACGCCGGACGCAAGGCCTCGGTGGACAAGCCCTGGCTCGGCAACCGGCCCATCGCGCCCGCTGACGGCGGATGGACCACGGTCGGGCCCAGCACCGAGCCGTTCCACGACCACCCCGCACCCGCCGAGCTGACCGTCGAGGAGATCGGGCAGCTCGTGCGCGACTTCGCCACGGCGGCCGAGCGCTCCCTCGCCGCCGGGTTCGAAGTCGTGGAGGTGCACGGGGCCCACGGCTACCTGCTCAACTCCTTCCTCTCCCCGGCCGCCAACCACCGCACCGACGCCTACGGCGGCACCCTCGAAAACCGCATGCGGTTCCCGCTGGAGGTCGTCGAGGCCGTGCGGGCGGTCTGGCCCGAACACCTGCCCGTGCTCTTCCGCACCTCGGCCACGGACTGGATCTCGGAGAACACCGAGGACCCGCGTGAGGGATGGACCGTCGAGGACACGGTGCGTCTGGCCAAGGAACTCCAGACCAGAGGAGTGGACCTGCTCGACGTGTCCAGCGGCGGCATGGTCCACGACGCTTCCATCCCCGCCGCTCTCGACTACCAGGTGCCCTTCGCGGAAAGGGTGCGCCAGGAGACCGGGCTGCCCACTGCGGCGGTCGGCCTGATCCTGGAGCCCGCCCAGGCCGAGGAGATCGTCGCGTCCGGTCGCGCCGACGCCGTGTTCCTGGGGCGTCAGCTCCTGCGCGAGCCGTACTGGGCCCACCGTGCGGCGGACGAGCTGGGCGCCGAGTCCCGCTGGCCCATCCAGTACGGCTACGCCGTGGGGCGCAGCAGGAAGTAGTACTGACCCGGTTCCCGGCGGTGTGAGGCGGCATCGCCGGTGAACCGGGGGCCGTCCCCGGGACGGTCAAGACTCGTGTGGCCCGACCATGACCAAGCCTGGGGTGGGCGGTGGCCAGGGACGGGGACCGTCAGGCGAGGCGCAGGAACGCGGCCCATTCCGAGGAGGGGAAGGCGAGATGCCCCTCCTCACGGTGCTTCGTGTCACGGACAGCGGCGCCGCTGGGCAGGTCAGCGACCTCTACACAGTCCTGTGTCTGGCCTCCGCTGTAAGAGGACTCTCGGAAGGAAGCGATTTCGACACAGTTGTCGCCAGAGGGCTGGCTGTGGCTGGACTTGTGGAAGGTGAGTGCTTCGGCACCGGGGAGCATGGCAGAGACCTCCGACGGGAGCTGGGGGCACTGACTGACTCATGTGCGATCCCCGCCACGGTTACACCCCACCTCCGGAGGAAACTTCACGCGCGAGTGGCCGACTGCGGCCACGCGGGGTCGGTGAGGGCTCCTTCCGGTCTGGCGTGAGGTGAAGGAACCTTCCGCCGATGCGAGAGCATCCCTGCCCTTGGAGTGCTGGCGCCGGTTATGCCACCAGGTTGGCTGCCTGGCGCCCGCTACGGCCGGGTGAAGGTCATGTGGGTGACGCCGCTGGGGGTGGTCACCGACTCGACCCGGAAGCGCTCCTCCAGGCCTTCGAGCCCGTCCCACAGGCGCTCGCCACGGCCCAGGACGATCGGGACGACGGCGACGTGCAGGTGGTCGATGAGGTCGGCCGCCAGGAACTCGCGGACCGTGGTCGGCCCGCCGCCGATCCTCACGTCCAGGCCGCCCGCGGCCTCGCGCGCCTGGCTGAGGGCCTCCTGCGGGGTGGCGTCGATGAAGTGGAACGTGGTGCCGCCCTCCATCTCCACCGAGGGGCGGGGGTGGTGGGTCAGAACGAACACCGGTGTGTGGAAGGGAGGGTTGTCGCCCCACCAGCCCTTCCATTCGTCGTTCTCCCATGGTCCGTGCTGGGGGCCGAACTTGTGACGGCCCATGATCTCCGCGCCGATGCCCTCACCCCAGGTGCCAGCGACGGCGTCATCGAGCCCGGTGCTCCCGCCCGGGTTGCCCTGCATCCGCTGGAAGGTTCGGGTCGGGAAGAACCACTCATGGAGCCGCGAACCGGCGTGACCGAACGGGGTTTCGAGACTCTGCCCCTCACCGGTGGCGAATCCGTCGACGGAGATGGAGAAGTTGTGGACCCTCACGCGTGACATTGCGGGGACTCCTGCCCTCGAAGGGATGTGACCGCGAACCGGAACCGCTGACCTGCGAGCTTGGCTCGGTGACAGCAGTATGCATTCACCGGAGTCGGGTATGCGAGACGAACCGCTGTCCGGATGCAGGTCAAAGCGGTGGTGGAGCCACGGGAACAGGTGGAGCCGCCTCGCCGTTGGGCTGGGAACCTTCGCCGGTGCGGAGGTTCCCACCCTGTGCTTGGCGTTGGAATCAGGCGAGGCGCAGGAACGCGGCCCATTCCGAGGTGGGGAAGGCCAGGGTGCCAAGCCCCCTGTTCTGGGTGTCGCGGACAGCGGCACCGCTGGGCAGGTCGGCAACCTCGACACACTCTCGCGCGGTGTTGCTGTAGGTGGACTTGCGGAAGGGAGCCATCTCAACGCAGTTGTTGCGGAAGCTGTAGCTGGACTTGTGGAAGGTGAGTTCGTGGGCGTGCACAGGTGAGTCCTCCGATGGGGGATGGGGGTACTACTTCACTCATGCACCGTCCTGCCCACGGTTACACCCCGGGTTCGGAGGAAAACGTCCCGTACTGGTGGCCAGCTGCGGCCACACTGGGCCCGGCAGTGCAGGGGGCCGTGACCAAGGCGTACGTGATCCGGGACGGGACCCTGCCGCCGATCGACCGGGCCGCCGTCGACCGGCCCTTTCTGCTCAGGATGCACAAGAGGCACGGGATGAGGGTGCGCGGGCCGTGAACGTCGGTCGTCGCCCGCCCTGGCCCTTCGCTGGCAGGGCGACAGGAACCATGAACACGCGGCCCGGGGGATCGTCACGTGACTGCATAACATGAGGTCAGGCTGCACGCGCACGCCATGTCACTCGGGAACTCGGAGAGCGCTGCCATGAAGTACACCGTCTCGATGGAGATCGCCCTGCCGCGGGAGCGGGTGGCACAGCTGCTCGCCGACCCGGCACACATGCCGAAGTGGCTGCGGGGCCTGGTGTCGCACGAGCCGCTGAGTGGGGGGCACGGGCAGGTCGGTACCAAGTCGCGGGTCGTGTTTCAGACGGGCAAGCAGAGGATGGAGTGCACCGAGACCGTCACGCGCCGGGAACCGGCGGACCTGCACGGGATCCCGAAGGGGCAGGTTGTTCACTTCGATCGCGAGATCGTCGGTGAGGGGATGTGGAGCGCGGCGCGCGACCGGTTGACCGAAGCCGGTCCGGAGACGACGCTCTGGGAGAGCGAGAACGAATACCGGTTCAGCGGCGTGATGATGCGGCTGGTGGGGCTCCTGATGCCCGGAGCCTTCCGCAAGCAGTCGCTACAGCACATGCAGGACTTCAAGGCCTTCGCGGAGCAGGGAGAGGACGTCCGCGAAGCGAAGGACTGACCCACGATCAGCGCTCGTCTCCCGAAGGGTGGGGAGCCGCAGACGTGACGGCAGGCCGACCCCTGAGCCCTCTTCCTCCTGTGTCTCGGAGATTTAGGACCAGTACCGCTCGGATCTCTGCGCCCCGTTGCTGGCAGCAGCGGAGGCGGCGCAGGATCTCCCAGCTTTCAGCAGGGCGATGGGTCGCGAACTGACTCTTGCGCCGTCTTGCCCACGGTTACCCCCCCGGGTTCGGAGGAGAACATCTCGTGGACCTGGCTGGCTGTGGCCAAGAGCGCTCGACGTGCCCAAGTGCCCTGCCAGCCATAGGACCAGAGCGTGCACAGGATGCTCCCATGCAAAGCGCACAAAGGGCTCTCGGGCATCGACCGAGAGCCCTTCACCTGCACGTCTACGGGCGGGTAGCGGTAGACAGGAGTGCGGCCCACTCCGCAGACGGAAAAGCCAGGTGCCCGGAACTCCTGTTTTGCGTGTCGCGCACAGCGGACTGGCCAGGGGCGTCTGCGACCTCGACGCAGTCCTGTGTTCGAGCGCCACTGTAGGAGGACTTCCTGAACATCAGTGTCTGGGGTGTTTCAAGCATGGCTTTTTCCTAGGTCATCAGGCCACGGATGTGGTCCCTGCTCTCCTCAACAGACAGGGCAGTGGCCTGCAAGTGGTCGTATACATGCTGGTAGTGCGTGATCTCGGTAGGCTTTTCCAGGTAGAGTTCCTGGGCCATGACCTCGAGGTAGACGACTGAAGGGTCGGGCGGCTCAAAGTCGAGGATAACCATCTGCCCTGTCTCTCCATGGAGTCCACGACTCAACGGTAGAACCTGCACGCCAATGTTCGGAGTGTGGCTCACCTCGATGAGGTACGCGAGTTGACTGTGAAGCTCCTTGGGAATGCGCCGCAGAGCCGACTCGTCAATGATTGCCCACAACGTGGCCGCTGGAGACGAGTGGAAGACCGCACCCTTCCTGAACATCCGGGCTTGTACCCGGAGATCCAGATCCTCGTCATCGGTCATTCCCGAGGCGAGGAGCATGGCCCGTGCGTACTCCTCAGTCTGGAGCAAACCGGGGATCACCATCGACTGGTAGGTCCGAATGCGAGTTGCTTCGGACTCGAGCCCGACAAACTGACCGGTGCCAAGTGCATCGCCGAAGCTTGCCCACCAGCCACGGCGGTTTCCTTCCTTCGCCAGCGTGATGTACGGGTCCCACTCGCCTTCTGGGACTTCGTAGATCTCAAGTAGGAGCTTCAGATCATCGAAGCTCAGGCGCTTCCAATCCGCCTTCTCCAAGCGGATCAGCTTGCTGAGTGACCAGCCTCTTGTCTTCCCCGACCTTGCCTTCGCTTCGGTGGTGACGTCTTCGGCGGTGAGGCCTGCATCTTCTCTCAGAGCCCGGAGCTGACGCGACAGGCGTTTCCGTCGCAAGGTCGGACTGCTGCTCACGTCGTCACTCCGTGTGGTTGCAGAGGGTGTTTGAGCTGATCCTACGGGCCAACCGCCAGACTCCGACATTTCGCGCATCCTCCATGTCTTGATGGCATGTCACGTAGGATTCTCGCAGTCATCTAAAGATGGCATTGCATTTTTTGGTGACTCCGAGGCACTATGGAGCTACATGAAAGCTTCGCCGGGCCTCCCACCCGGCACCCGAACACCCGGAGCCGCGCTATGCCGCGATACCTCAACCTCTCCGAGTTGGCGCACGTGCGCTGGCTGGCCTCGGAAGCAAGGCGCCGCCGTCGCCCCCGCAAGGCAGCACGCGTGCGCGACTACGCCTCAGCACTACAGAGCCTCAAGGGGACAGCACCGTCGAACTCCTCCCGGCGCCCGCTGGTCCCCTCACCCCGACGCCCCATGGACACCGTCCCCCTGGACGTCCTGCGGGACCTGGTCTCCGCACTCCAGCGGCTGGCGGTGGCCTTCTGATGCTCGACACCTACACCGGTGACCTGCTCGCCGTCGCCAAGGACGCCCTCCAGGCCCCCGAGCACCTCTCGCCCCAGGAACTCTCCGACTGGTACTCCCACACCCTCCGCAACCGGCTCCCCCTGATCCTCGAAGCCCTGGGCATCGCCAGCGAGGAACAGGACATGGAGCTGGCCACCCAGATGATCGACCAGGCCATCGCGGAGCACCCCACCACCCGGTCCACGCCCAAGCTCCCGCTCCGGCGCCCGTACGGGACCCCACCCACCGGCGGGCTCCTGGTCCCCGAGCGGGTCCTGTGCGATCTCCTCTACCGGCACTGGGCGATGACCATCGAGGGCACCGAGCCGAACCAGAAGTTCGTGGCCCGCCGCCCCTTCGGCTGGAAGGGGGAGGGCGATCCCTTCGAGCGGATCACCGCGTCCACCCGCCCGGAACTGCTGCGGCTGCTCGCCCACCGCCACCTGGGCACGGGCGACTCCTCGTCGGACACCAAACCCAAGCCCGGTACCCCCGAACCGCCGAAGGTCTGAACCCGAACCACCCCAGACCCCGCGCGTCCGCTGAGGTTCCTCAACCCCGAGCGATCCGGCGGGCGCGCGCCCACACTCGTCCTGCTCCTGGTCGGACCGACAGGCTCAACCGCCGCGTCAGAACCGAATCCGAACCCGCCAGCGTCGCCGCGCGCACACGAAAAAGCTCTGGCGGGTGCACCACCACCCCCAGAGCAGGCCGACACTCACCCCCGAAAGAGAAAGAGAACCGCCGACATGACCATTGTGCCGCACACTCCCGCCCCACTCCACTCGGTGACCGCCACCGCACCCTCCGTCGGACGCCGCTGGCCCTTCCGCGTCTACCCGGGTGACCTCTCCCAGGTCTCGCGCGTGCGTTCCGATCTGGCCGCCGACCTGGGCAGGTTGGCCGGGTTGGGCGCCCAGTCCGCAGCAGACGTCATCCTGTGCGCCAGCGAGATGTTCGCCAACGCCTGCGACCACTCCCTCTCCGGTGAGGACCCCGAAGGCCGGGTGCTCCGTACCCTGCACATGCCCACCGCCACCACCCTCAAGGTGGTGTTCATCGACGACGGCACCCGTACCGACGCCGCCGATCAGCTGGGACCGAAGCTCCCGGACCAGCGCACCCCCGAGGAGTGGGACGAGGCCGAGCGCGGCCGGGGCCTGCTGCTCATCCACCACCTCGCCAGCCGCTGGGGCACCCGCTCGGTGCTGGACTTCCCCTTCTGCGCCGGGCTGGGCACCGTCGCCTGGGCCGAGTTCACGCTCGCCGGAGACCAGCCATGACCGACTTCGACACCGGCACCGAAACGGGCACCAACGTCGACACCGGCCCTGACACTGACCCCCGGCTGAGGTCGGTACTGGACGCGCCCAGGGGACACCGCTTCTCCCGCCCCGGCGAAACGAGCGCGCGCATCCGCACCCACTCCCGCATCCGCACGCACACCCTCACGCACACCCTCACCGGAGAGCCCACCACTCATCCCGGATCCGGGGACGCCGCCCACCCTCCCGGGCCGGACGGCTGGTTCGGCTCGGAGACCCAGCAGGAGCGGGAACGGCGGCTGCTGCCCCAGATGGTGGGCAATCCCAGGGTCGCCCACCGCCTCCAGTACGGGCAGCTCCCGCACTGGGTGATCGTGGCCCGACAGCACCGCGAGCGAGCCGCGCGCGAGGCCAGGGAGGCGGCGGAGACCGCCGCCAGGGAACCGGTGCCCGCACCGCCCGAACCGCCCGAACCGCCCGAACCAGCGCGCGGCCGTCACCGGGCCCCGCTCCGGTGGTCGGGCTGGCCCGCCCTGGCCGTGGGCGCGACGCTCCTGTTCGGCCTCCAAACAGGGGTGGCGATCGGCGAGGGTCTCGTGCGAGCGGCCGGAGTCCTGCCCGCGTCGAGCGTTCCCCCGGGCTGCCTCCCGTTCCCCTGACCGCACCCGCACCCGCCCCAGGACTCCGCACCCCGCCCCTCGGCGAGAACAGCAGACCCGCCCCGGACACGCGCGTGTCCGGGGCGGGCCCCTGGTGTCCGACCAGGTTCGGGGAGGCGCGGTCCTACAGGCGGGACCAGGCCTCGGTGAGGACCTTGCGCAGGATGCGCTCGATCTCGTCGAAGTGCTCGGGGCCGCAGGTCAGCGGCGGCGACAGCTGGATCACCGGTTCACCCCGGTCGTCGGCGCGGCAGATCAGCCCCGCCTCGAACAGCGCGGAGGAGATGAACCCCTTCAACAGGGTCTTCGACTCCTCGGCGGAGAAGGTCTCCTTGGTCTCCTTGTCCCGGACCAGCTCGATCCCGTAGAAGAAGCCCTCCCCGCGCACGTCGCCGACGATCGGCAGGGGCCGCAGCCG
>NZ_ANAE01000203.1 GCF_000341265.1 Nocardiopsis prasina DSM 43845
CCAGCGCGGCGGCGGCTGCCACGGGGTGCCCGGCGAAGGTGATCCCGTGCAGGAAGGCCGCGCCCTCCTCCTGGAAGGGCTCCATCAGCTTGTCCCGCGCGATCAGCCCGCCCAGCGGCACGTACCCGCTGGTGGCGCCCTTGGCGAAGGTGATCATGTCCGGCAGGTAGCCGTACTTCGTGGCCCCGAAGTACTCGCCCAGCCGCCCGAAGGCGCAGATGACCTCGTCGGAGACCATGAGCACCCCGTGGCGGTCGCAGATCTCCCGCACCCGCTGGAGGTAGCCGGGCGGCGGCGGGAAGCAGCCGCCCGAGTTCTGCACCGGCTCGACGTACACGGCCGCGATCGTCTCGGGGTCGTTCTGGAGGATGGCCTCCTCGATCTGGTCCGCCGCCCAGCGGCCGAAGGCCTCCGGATCGTCGCCGTGCACGGGCGCCCGGTACAGGTTGGTGTTGGGCACCTGGATGGTGCTGGGGACCAGGGGTTCGAAGGTGCTCTTGATGGCCTGGAGGCCGGTGATGGACAGCGCCCCCAAGCTGGTGCCGTGGTAGGCGATGTTGCGGCTGATCACCTTGTGCCGGGTGGGCTGGCCGATCGCCTTGAAGTACTGGCGGGCCAGCTTCCACGCCGACTCCACCGCCTCGGAACCGCCACCCGTGAAGAACACCCGGTTGAGGTCGCCCGGGGCCAGCCCGGCCAGCCGGTCGGCCAGCTCCACCGCCCTCGGGTGCGCGTAGGTCCAGATCGGGAAATAGGCCAGCTCACGGGCCTGCTCGGCGATGGCGTCGGCGATCTCCGTGCGCCCGTGGCCCACCTGGGACACGAACAGCCCGGACAGGCCGTCCAGGTACCGGTTGCCGTGGTCGTCGTAGACGTACTCGCCCTCGCCCCGGGTGATCACCGGGACGTCGGCTTCGTCGTAGGCGGCCATCTCGGTGAAGTGCATCCACAGGTGGTCCCGGGCGGCCCGTTGCAGGTTCTCGGAGTTCAGACGCGGTTCCACTCGGCTCTCCAAGTTCTCTGGGTGATGAGGGGGCAGGCACCGGACCGAGGTTCGGGCACCGCGCACACCCCGCGCCGCCTACTCGACCCTGTGCGCCCTGCTCAATAGAAATAGTCGCATCTGCCGGGGGTCTGTCAAGTATTCCGTCGAGTAATCCAATCTTCACAACGGAATCCCTTGGGAATGCTTGAAGTCGCCCCGTGAGGGTGGCAATGTGACCAGTCACAGGCCACACACACCCGCGCGCCCGCTGCGCTCGAACCCAGGGAGGCCGCCGTGACCCAAGGGCCCGAAACCGTCCACCTGCGCAACTTCGTGGACGGCGCGTACGCCGACACCGTCGAGGGGCGCCGCAGCGAACTCGTCGACCCCGCCACGGGACGGGTCTTCGCCACCGCGCCGGTCTCGGGAGCCGAGGACGTCGACGCCGCCTTCCAGGCCGCGCGTCGCGCCTTCGAAGGCGGCTGGCGGGACTGGACCCCGGCCGAACGGCAGATCGCGCTCAACCGGTTCGCCGACGCCGTCGAGTCCCGCGCCGACGAACTCGTCGCCGCGGAGGTCCGCAACTGCGGCAAGCCCGTCGGCCTCACCCGGACCGAGGAGATCGGGCAGGTCCTGGACGCCCTGCGGTTCTTCGCCGGAGCCACCCGCAACCTGGAGGGCCGGGCGGCGGGGGAGTACCTGCGCGACCACACCTCCTGGGTCCGGCGCGAACCCCTCGGCGTGGTCGGCCAGATCACCCCGTGGAACTACCCCATGGCGATGGCGGCCTGGAAGATCGGCCCGGCCCTGGCCGCCGGGAACACGATCGTGCTCAAGCCCTCGGACACCACCCCGGTCTCCACGCTCCTGCTCGCGGAGATCGCCGCCGAGTTCCTCCCCGCCGGAGTGTTCAACGTGGTCTGCGGCGACCGCGACACCGGCCGCGCCCTCGTCGACCACCCCGTCCCCGCGCTGATCTCCCTCACCGGCTCCACCCGTGCCGGATACGAGGTCGCCCAGGCCGGATCGCGCGACCTCAAGCGCCTCCACCTCGAACTCGGCGGCAAGGCGCCCGTGATCGTCTTCGACGACGCCGACGTGGAACGCGCCGCAGAGGGGATCGCCGAGGCCGGGTTCTTCAACGCGGGCCAGGACTGCACGGCGGCCACCCGCATCCTCGCCGCCCCCGGCATCCACGACGACCTCGCCGCCGCCCTCACCGAGCAGGCGCGCGGCACCGTCACCGCCGGGCCGGACCGCCCCGACGCCGCCTACGGCCCCGTCAACAACGCCGACCAGCTCGCCCGCGTCACCGGGTTCCTGGAGCGCACCCCCGACCACGCGGAGATCCTCACCGGCGGCGCCCGCGTGGGGGACGAGGGCTTCTTCTACGCGCCCACGGTCGTCTCCGGGCTGCGCCAGGGCGACGAACTGGTCACCGACGAGATCTTCGGCCCCGTCCTGACCGTCCAGCGCTTCACCGACGAGGACACCGCCGTGGCCTGGGCCAACGCGGTGGAGTACGGCCTGGCCTCCAGCGTGTGGACCCGGGACCACGCCCGCGCCCTGAGGGTCTCGCGCCGCCTCGACTTCGGCTGCGTGTGGATCAACACCCACATCCCCATCACGGCGGAGATGCCGCACGGCGGGTTCAAGCACTCCGGCTACGGCAAGGACCTGTCCACGTACTCGTTCGAGGAGTACACCCGGGTCAAGCACGTCATGAGCTACATCGGTCCCTGACCGGGGCCGACCAGCCCCCGAACCCGACAGAACCCACAGGAACCCCCCATGGTCACCACCGCGAACAGCAGTACACAGGAGCCGGTGACGGCCCCGGAACGGCCCGGCCCGGCGATCAGCCTTGAGCGCGTGGTCAAGGCCTACCGGTCCGGCCCGGAGACCGTCCGGGCCGTCGGCGGCGTCGACCTGGAGATCGACCACGGCGAGTTCTTCTCGCTGCTGGGCCCCTCCGGATGCGGCAAGACCACCACGATGCGGATGATCGCCGGGTTCGAGGAACCCACCGAGGGGGTCGTGCGCCTCTCCGGCCGCGACGTCACCGGGGTCGCGGCCAACCACCGCGACGTCAACATGGTGTTCCAGAGCTACGCGCTCTTCCCGCACATGAGCGTCGCCGCCAACGTCGCCTTCGGCCTGGAACGCCGGAAGGTCGCCAAGCAGGAGATCCGCCGCAGGGTGGAGGAGATGCTGGAGCTGGTCGAACTCGGCCACCGCGCCAAGCACCGCCCGGCGCAGCTCTCCGGGGGACAGCAACAGCGGGTCGCCCTGGCGCGGGCGCTGGTCAACGAGCCCGGCGCCCTCCTGCTCGACGAGCCCCTGGGCGCCCTGGACCTCAAGCTCCGCCAGTCCATGCAGGTCGAACTCAAGCGCATCCAACGCGAGGTCGGCATCACCTTCGTCTACGTCACCCACGACCAGGGCGAGGCCCTGACCATGTCGGACCGGGTCGCCGTGATGAACAACGGCCTCGTGGAACAGCTCGGCACCCCCGCCGAGATCTACGAGCGCCCCGCCACCATGTTCGTGGCCGACTTCATCGGCACCAGCAACCTGCTCACCGGGACCGTCGGTGACGCCGACCCGGCCGGGCACCACCGGGTCGACCTCGGCCAGGGCCTCACCGCGCTGGTGGCGGAACTCCCCAGGGGGACCTCGGCGGGCGCGTCCACCCACCTGACCGTGCGCCCGGAGAAGGTGCGGATCGGCACCGAACGCCCCGAGGGCGACCTCTGCGCTCTGCCCGGCACCGTCACCGAGACCGTCTACATGGGCGCGGCCACGCACTACCAGGTGGCGCTGGCGAACGGCTCGGAGATGACCGTCTACCAGCAGAACTCCACGGACTCCGCCCTGGTGGCCGGGCGCGGCGACCCCGTCTGGGTCTCCTGGTCACCGCGCCACTCGTACGCGCTGCCCTTCTGAGCCCACACCAACCCCGGGCCACACCAGGCCCCGGGGCCAGCCCGCACCCCACCTGACTCCCCAGCCCGGTCCGACGCTCGGACCACCTGACACTCGGGTCAACCCAGGCTCCGGGGCCACCCGACACCCGGGCACCGCGAACCACACCAGCATCACCCAGCGTCCACACACGACTCCACAGGCTCCACCCCCCACCTGGCCCTCCCCGCTCACCGGCCTCCCGCACTCACGGCACACCCCAGATCCGAAGTAGGGAACGACGACATGACCCACCCCTCCCGCGCGCACCTGACCCCGGCACTCCTGCGCGGACTCACCCGGGCCCGGCGCGGACGCCCCGTCCTGCCCGCGCCGCTCGGCCCGACCCGTCGCCGCACCCTCCAGGCCGGTGGCGCCGCCGCCGCGGCGCTCGCCCTGTCCGGCTGCGGGGTGGGCGGACAGCAGCGCGAACCCGAGTCCGGCGCCGACTATTGGGTGGACAAGGAGGAGACCGGATCGCTGCGCTGGGCCAACTGGCCGCTGTACATGGACCCGGACCGCACCCAGCTGGAGCAGTTCAAGGAGTCCACCGGCATCGACGTGGCCTACCACGAGGACGTCCAGGAGGCGGCGTCCTTCTTCGGGCAGATCCAGCCGCGCCTCGCCAACGGCGACGACATCGGCTACGACCTCATGACCGTGCCCAACGGGTTCGAGTTCAGCAAGCTCGTGGAACTCGGCTACCTGGTCCAGCTCGACCACGCCCAGATGCCCAACTTCGCCAACTACGCGGGCGAGGTGTACAAGAACAGCAACTACGACCCCGGCAACCGGTACAGCGTCCCCTACGCCTCCGGCATCACCGGGATCGCCTACAACCCCGAGTACGTCGACCGCGAGATCACCAGCCTCCAGGACCTGTGGGACCCCGCCTTCGAGGGCAAGGTCGGCATGTTCGCCGACCCGCAGGAGATCGCCAACTTCGGACTCCTGGCCAACGGGGTCCTGCCCGCCGACTCCACCAAGGAGGACTGGGAGGCCGCCGCCGAGAAGCTCCGCGAACAGCGCGACTCCGGGGTGGTGCGCGCCTACTACGACCAGGACTTCATCCAGCCGCTGACCAACGGCGACCTGTGGATCACCATGGCCTGGTCCGGCGACATCTACCAGCAGAACTCCGAGGAGGGCACCAACCTCAGGTTCGTCATCCCGGAGGAGGGCGCCACCCTGTGGACGGACAACCTGCTGATCCCCTTCACCTCGCAGGCACCCGTCGACGCCCTCAAGCTCATGGACTTCCTGTACGAACCGGAGATCGCCACCGGTCTCACCGAGTACATCAGCTACATCCCGCCCGTGCCGCACGCCCAGGAGGTCATGGCCGAGTGGGCCGAGGCCGAGGACGGCAGCGACCGGGGCGAGGCCCTCGACGCCATGGCCGAGAGCAACCTCGTCTTCCCCGAGGAGGGCGACTACCAGAACCTGCACAACTTCGTCACCCTGGAGACCGACCAGCAGGACGAGTTCGCCTCGATCTTCCAGGCCATCACCCAGAGCTGACCGCTCGACCGAACCCGAGCTGATCCCATGAGAAACCGAACGACGACGCCCTACGTCCTGGTGCTCCCGGCGTGGATCTGGCTGGCGCTGTTCTTCGTGGTCCCCATCGGCGGGATGCTGTCGCTGTCCCTGACCACCGGAAACGTGGTCACCGGCTTCCAGCAGACCTTCGAGGTGGGCAACTACGTCAACGCCGTCGGCACGTACTGGGAGCAGATCCTGCGCTCCCTGTTCTACGGCGGCTGCGCCACCCTGGTGTGCATCGTGGTGGGCTACCCCATGGCCTACTGGATCGCCTTCCGCGCCGGGCCGCACAAGTCCACGTACCTGCTGCTCATCCTGCTGCCGTTCTTCGTGTCCTTCGTGCTGCGCACCATCTCCTGGCGGTTCCTGCTGGCCGACAACGGCGTCGTCCTCGGAACCCTGAAGTCGGTGGGGATGCTCCCCGCCGACGCCCAGGTCCTCAACTCCGCCCCCGCTGTGGTGCTGGGCCTGGCCTACAACTTCCTGCCGTTCATGGTGCTGCCGATCTACGCCGTCCTCGAACGCATGGACCCGCGCCTGGTCGAGGCCGCGCACGACCTCTACGCGGGTCGCGTCCAGGCGTTCGTGCGCGTCATCCTGCCGGTGTCCCTGCCCGGGGTGTTCGCCGGCGTGCTGATGACCTTCATCCCCACGAGCGCCGACTACGTCAACGCCTCCGTGCTGGGCGGCACCCACAACACGATGATCGGCAACGTCATCCAGACCCAGTACCTGGTGAACAACAACTACCCGATCGCCGCGTCGATCACCTTCGTCCTCATGGGGCTGCTGCTCGTGGGCATCTTCAGCTACGCGCGGGCCCTGGGCACGGAACGGGTCATGGAGGTGCACACGTGATGAGCGCCAGCCTCGACACCCCCGCCCCGCCGCCCCCGGGCGCGACGACCGACCCGGGCCCCCGCCCGCGCCGCCGCACCGACTGGGGCCGCTACTACACCTGGCTGGTCCTGGCCTGGCTGTTCACGCCCATCGTGTTCATGGTGGCGTTCAGCTTCAACGACCCCGCCGGAAAGCACAACATCACCTGGCAGGGATTCACCCTGCACTGGTACGCCAACGCCTTCGCGCACGGCACGCTCAACGAGGCCATGTTCAACTCGGTGAGCATCGCCCTGCTGAGCATGGTGATCGCGGGCGCCCTCGGCAGCCTGCTCGGGCTCGCCCTCGGCCGGTTCTCGTTCCGGGGCAAGCAGCTCACCAACCTGGTGATGTTCTCCGCGATCAGCGCCCCCGAGGTGGTGCTCGGCGCCGCCCTGTTGTCCACGTTCCTGATGATGAACGTGACCACCGGCTACTGGACCACCGTCATCGCGCACGTGATGTTCTGCGTGTCCTTCGTGGCCATCACCGTGCGGGCGCGGGTGGTCACCCTGGACCCGGCGCTGGAGGAGGCCGCACGCGACCTCGGCGCCGGTCCCCTCACCACGTTCCGCCTGGTCACCCTGCCCATGCTGTTCCCCGCCATCATGGCGGGCGGGCTGCTGGCCTTCGCGCTGTCCATCGACGACTACATCATCACCACCTTCGTGAGCGGCGACGTCACCACGTTCCCGCTGTGGGTCTGGGGCTCGACCCGCGTCGGCATCCCGCCGCAGGTCAACGTCATGGGCACCCTACTGTTCGGGGTCGGGCTGATCATGGCGGTGGTCAACGTCGTCATGGCCCGCCGACGAAGGTGAGCCGCGACCGGACCCGCGCACACCATGCTGGAGGAACCGGCCGCCGAATCCCCGGCGGCCGGTCCGACGACGAGAGACGAGTGAGAGCCTTGGCCGACACCACGCGCGCCGCAGCGGAACGGGCCCTGGAGGGCGCCCGTCCCCGGGTCTTCTGGCTGGACCCGGACGTCCCCGGACACGAGGTCCCCGAACCCGCCCCGCGGCTGGTGGGCGACGTCCACGCCGACCTCGTCGTGGTCGGCGCCGGGTTCAGCGGACTGTGGACGGCCCTCGTCGCCAAGGAACGCGACCCCGAGCGCGACGTCGTGGTGGTGGAGGCCCGCAGCACCGGCTGGGCCGCCTCCGGGCGCAACGGCGGGTTCTGCGCGGCCAGCCTCACCCACGGCTACGAGAACGGCGCCGAGCGCTGGCCCGAGGAGATCGACGAACTCGAACGCCAGGGCCTGGCCAACCTCGACGCCATCGAGGAGACCGTCCGGCGGTACGGCATCGACTGCGAGTTCGAGCGCACCGGCGAGACCCTCGTGGCCACCGCCCCCTGGCAGGCCGCGGAGTTCGAGGAGGCGGCCGAGGCCATCCGCGCCCAGGGCCGCACCGCGCACGTGTGGGACGCCGAGGAGACGCGGCGGCACATCGACTCACCCACCTACGTGGGCGGCCTCCACGACCCCGACGGCGTGGCAATGATCCACCCCGCCAAGCTCGCCTGGGGCCTGCGCTCCGCCTGCGAGGGGCTGGGCGTGCGGTTCTTCGAGAACACCCCGGTGCGCGCCATCCGCTCCGTGCCCGCCGGGCTACGGCTGGAAGCGCGGAGCGGGACGCTGCACGCGCCCAAGGCGGCCTGGGGCGGCGGCGCGTTCCCCGGCCCGCTGCGGCGCCTGCGGCACTACCTCGCCCCGGTCTACGACTACGCGCTGATGACCGAACCCCTCACCGACGAACAGATGGCGTCGATCGGCTGGAAGGGGCGCCAGGGGCTCTCCGACTCCGCCAACCTCTTCCACTACTACCGGCTCACCGCGGACAACCGCATCCTGTGGGGCGGCTACGACGTCGTCCACCACTACGGCGGGAAGGTGCGACCCGAGTACGACCAGCGGCCCGAGACCTTCCAGAAGCTGGCCGAGCACTTCCTGGAGACCTTCCCGCAGCTGAGCGGTATCCGGTTCGGGCACACGTGGGGCGGGGTGATCGACACGTGCAGCCGCTTCTCGGTGTTCTTCGGCGAGGCCTACGGCGGCCGACTCGCCTACGCGGCGGGGTACACCGGCCTGGGAGTGGGGGCCACCCGGTTCGGCGCCCAGGTGATGCTGGACCGGCTCGACGGGCTGGACACCGAGCGCACACGGCTGCGGATGGTTCGGGAGAAGCCCCTTCCGTTCCCGCCCGAGCCGGTCAGGTCGCTGGGCATCGAACTCACCCTCAGGGCCACCGCCGCCGCCGACCGCGACGAGGGACGGCGCAACCTGTGGCTGCGCGGACTGGACTCCGTGGGGATGGGCTTCGACAGCTGAGCGGCGGCCCGCGGCCGGGCCCCGAGGCCGATCCGGGCACTCCCGCACACCCGGCCGGAAAACGGCCGTTTCCGGCAAGGATCGGAAAGTCTGTACCAAGGGTTGTCATGTGGGGCGATGAGGGCGGCGTGGCGTGCGCGCCGCCCGCCCGACCGGGGGCGAGGATGGGCATCGGGCCGCAGGGGGCCGACGAAGGTGACCGGACCCCTCCCGCGGTCCGCCCCACCTCCCCGGTACCCACCGCGTGGCCGCCCACTGGCCCAAGTCGCAGGCCGCGCGGTGTCAGACGCGTTCGGCGCCCGTACCCCGGTACGGGCGCCGAACGCGTGCGGTCACCGGGGTCGAGAAACTCCCGAACGCGAACCCGCGCTCAGCCGGTTCCTGTGATGGCTGCTCCCCACGGTGATCACCAGCCCCGCCAGGATCGTCTTTCCTTTTCCGTCATGACCGCCGGTCCGTCCGGCGAGCCCTGCTCCATCCAGTCCGAGATGTCGTTGTTGCCGACGAAGAGGTTGGCCACCATGCTCCGCACCTGGTCCGGGCCCAGGCGGAAGGACCACCCGACGTTCTCTCCCAGGGGCACGACCAGGACGGTGCGGTCGGGGCCGTCCATGGAGGCCCGGTCGGCGATCACCACCACCTCCTCACCCGGCTCCTCGTCGTCCTCGCTTTGGCGGACGATCGCCATCACCTGTTCCGGTGTGGCCCCCGCGAAGGCCGGGTCGTCCACGATCTGCACGAAGGGGCTGTATTCCTCGGGGGCCTCGGTCCGAGGGTCGAGGCGGTCCGCGTCCGCCGCGAGCGCGGCCCAGGCGTGGTCGTCACTGAAGTCGGTGCGCACGAGCAGCCCCGAGTTGTCCTGGGTGATCACGGGCAGGGGCGCGTCGGGAGCCCGGTAGAGGGGTGCGGACGCCGCCGTCTCCAGGACTTCGCCCATCACGTCGGATCCGTCCAACCAGTCCTCGTAGGACTCGCCGGGTTCGAGTTCGACCTCGGCGGCGCCGCAGTCCCTGTGGTGCTCCAGGGTGTCCTCGATGCCGGGGCGGTGCATCACCAGGTAGGTCATGGCCGCCTGGCGGGGCGTGACGCGGAAACGGTAGAGGTCGTCGTCGTTGGGGAGGAAGGCCATGAGCGGGCGCAGGGCGGGATCGCGGGTGGTGCCGCGGTCGGCGATCAGGACCAGGTCGGGAAGCCAGGCGCCCTCGCTGCCCAGGGACTGGGCCACCTCCTCGGGGACGGCGCCCCGCCAGGCGGGGTCCTGGGCCACGAACAGGCGCCGGGGGATGGGCCCCCGCGCCGGGGGCAGGGGCTCTCCGGGGGTGTGGACGACCATGCCGGGCAGTTCGCCCATACGGTCGAGCACGTCGTTCCAGGCGTGGTCGTCACAGTCGCCGCGGACCAGCAGCGCGCCGGGCACGCGCTCGGTCTCGTCGTGGGGCGGCGGGGGCAGGGTGGGGCGTGTCAAGGGGGTCTCTTCACGGTCGTAGCGTGCGGTCCGTTCCCTTGTAGCAGGAGGGGCCGACGAACCGGCGCCGCCCCGGGCCCGCCGCAGCGGCAGCGGTGGTCCGTGTTCCCCTGAGGACCTCGGTCGGAGGACGCCGGGCCAGAGCAGGACCCCGTCCGGGTCCGTCAGCCGGTGCGTCAGGGACTCTCGTCGCGCAGACCCCGTGGAAAAGGAAAGACCCCGGCCCTGACGGGCGGGGGCCTGCGCGGGGACACCGGCGGAGAGCGGGCACACTCAGCTGGGCGGGTCCGCGGCGCGCTGTTGCTCGTTGATGCGCAGGGCCTCCTCCAGCTGGTCCTCAAGGATGATGATCCGGCAGGCGGACTCGATCGGGGTGCCCCCGTCGACGAGTTCGCGAGCGCGGGAGGCGATCTTGAGCTGGTAGCGGGAGTAGCGGCGGTGGCCGCCCTCCGAGCGCAGTGGCTCGATCAGTTTGGCCTGACCCAGGGCGCGCAGGAAGGCCGGCGTGGCGCCGATCATCTCCGCTGCGGCGCCCACGGTATAGGCGGGGTAGTCGTCATCGTCGAACCGGTGACCGGTCTCGGGACGGGGCAAGTGCGTGTCCTTCTTCTCCTGAACGCACGTCGAGGGCCCCAGCGCCGTACGGCGCTGGGGCCCGAGAGTTCAATACCACCTACCGGCCGCTGCCGGTCTTCCGTATCCCGAGTTCAAGCTGGGTCGGGATCGCGGGGATCGCTGTTGTGTGACCGTGGACCACCTTCTTCCGAACCGGGGCCTGCGGTACCCGAGCGGAACATCTCCTCGCTCGGGCGATCCTGATGGCATCTACTCCTCTCGTTCTCACTTCGTGCACTGCTTTCGACTGCGGTCCTACCGGCCCCCGGCACCCAACAACAGTGCGCCGGTCGAGCCCTACCGCGTCCTTCCTCCTGCTGCGGCCTCCCCTGTGCGAGCGGGAGCCCGGTACTGCCGAAAAACGGTACTGCGTTACTGCGGTCCTACCGGCCCCCGGCGCCTTGACGCACGTGCGCACCGTCGAGCCGTCCTTCCCTCCACCGGCGTATCCGGTGGTCCAGCCGTGTGTCTCAGTGGCTATGGCAGAAAAGATAGCAGCGAGCAGCGTGCATGTCTACATCAGCCGCTACAAGTTTCCGGTCCTGCTGGAGGGAGTTTCGTCAGGGGGCTCCGGGGAAGAAAACGGGGTTGGCCGAACCGGTCAGTAACCGCGCCAGGCCTGGCGGTCCTGGTGGTAACCGATGATCTTCGGGTGCATCATCGTCGACGCCTCCACCTCGCCTTCCTGGCGGTCGATGGGGAACACGAGCGCCGCGCCAAGCAGGTCCTGGTCCAGGAAACGCAGCTCGGGGGCGTCCTCCGGCAGGGTCAGTTCGGGGGCGCCGCCCGGCTCAGCACCGGACACCCCCAGGTAGAAACCCCAGTTCCCGAAGGTGGGCACGTCCACGTTGTACGGGGTCACCGCCAGCCCGGCCTCCTCCAACGAGTGGCCCACGCTCCAGTACGCGTCCGGGGCGAAGAACGGCGATCCGGCCTGCACGACCACCCGGCCCCCCGGCTCCAGGGCCTGCTCCAACAGCGAGTAGAACTCGATCGTGTACAGCTTCGAGGTGCCCACGTCCGTGCCGTCCGGCAGGTCCGCGATGACCACGTCGAAGTTGGCCAGGTTGTCCCGCAGCCACTGGAAGGCGTCGGCGTTGACCACCTCCACACGCGGGTCCAGGAAGGAGTCGTCGTTGAGGTCGCGGATCACCGGGTCCGTGGACGCCAGCTCGATCACGGCCGGGTCCAGGTCCACCAGGGTCACCGACTCGACGTCGTCGTAGCGCAGCAGCTCCCGGATGGCCAGGCCGTCCCCGCCCCCGAGCACCAGGACGTCCTCGCGGGCGCCGTCCATCGCCGGGTGGATCAGCGACTCGTGGTACCGGTACTCGTCCAGGGTGGAGAACTGGAGGTCGCCGTTGAGGAACATGCGCACGTCCCGGCCGTCCAGGGACTGGGTGAGCACGATCTCCTGGTACTCACTGCGCTCCGCGTGCGCGATCGGGTCCCGGTACATGGCCTGGCGGGCGTCCACCTCGAAGTTCTCGGCGAAGTAGTAGGCCAGGCCCAGCACCGTCACGATGAACGCCAGCCCGACCGTCAGCCCCACGTACGCGAGCCGGGTCAGGTCCGTGCGGAACAGCCACAGCACCACGGCCACGCCGATCACCGCGTTCAGCACACCCACCATCAGGGCGCCCTTGGGCAGCCCCAGCAGCGGGAGCAGCAGGAACGGGAAGGCCAGACCACCGATGAGGCCGCCCACGTAGTCGGCGGCGAACAGGTCGGCCACCGCCTCGGAGGCCTCCTGCTTGCGGATGCGCTGGATCAGCGTCATCAGCAGCGGGATCTCGATACCGATCAGCGTGCCGATCACGAACGCCAGCAGCACCAGGGTGGGCTGGTAGGCGGAGGCGGACAGCCAGGCGAACGACCCGTACAGCAGCAGGACCGAGAGGCCGCCGACCAGGGACAACAGCCCCTCGACCACGGCGAACGAGAGCGCCGGACGGGCCTGGTAGCGCTTGGACAACAGCGAACCCACACCCATGGCGAACACCATCACGGACAGGACCACGGAGGCCTGGGTGATGGTGTCGCCGAGCAGGTAACTGCCGATCGCGACGAGGGCCAGCTCGTACACCAGGCCGCAGGCGGCGCAGATGAACACCGCCAGCAGAACGAAGAACCGGGCCGCGCGCGGCGGCACCGGGAGTCGGGGCCGTGCTTGGGCCGTGGTCTCGCTCAAGGTACTGCTCTCTCAGGAAGGGACTTGAGGGTGGGGAAAGTGCGTCGGGGGGCCGGGCTGGACGCCAGCCCGACCCCCCGAACACGCGGACTACTTGCCGAAGCCCGAGCCTCCGCCGCGGCTGTCGCTCCCGCTACCGCCGCTGTTGGAGTTGGAGTTGTTGTTGTTCCCGCCACCGCCGCCGAAGCCGCCGAAGAAGAAGAACCCGCCGCCACCGCCGCCGCTGCGGCTGGAGCACTCATCGGTCGGGGAGGGGCTCGGCGTGGGACCGGACGCGGAGTTCGTGGTGCCCGTCGAGCTGGTGGAGCTCGTGGCACTGGAGGTGGGGTCGGCCTTGGGCTCGCAGTCGGCGTTGTTGCTGCCGCCGGAACAGGCCGAGAGGAGGATCAGCAGGGCGGTGGCCCCGCCGATCGCGGCGATCTTGTGTCTGGGAGCGCGGGCTCCCCGGGTCGTGGTCGTGGCCATGTCGGCCTCCTCTTAGGGGGTCAGGGTCGTGGTCGTCGTCACCAGCTCGTCGCTCTGCGGGTAGGCGTGCCAGGTACGCCAGCGCAGGGACGCCCCACTGCCAGAGGTCAGGTGCAGCGCGGTGATCGCCAGAGGATCACCGGGGAAGGCGACGAGGAGCCCACCGGGTGAGTCGGAGGTCGCTTCGTGGATCTCCGCCACCCGGTGGGTGAGTTCGGCGCGGGGCAGCGACTCGACGATCGAGTCGAAGCGGTAGTCGCCCACCCCAGGCAGGGGGTGCTCGGCGTAACCGGGAAGCCCGCCGGAGGAACCCGGCAGGCAGGCGACCGTCTCCACCAGCGCTCCGCCGTCGGACTCCGGGCGCAGGACGACCTGGTGTGAAGCGCCGAGCACACGCAGCTCGACCTCTCTGCCCGACACCGTGACGGTGCGGGTCGCGAGGGGTTCGACCAGCGGGTGGCTCAGGGTCCAGACCAGATCGTCGGCCTTGGTGTCGACGAAGGGGGCGCTGATGCTCGCGCGCATGTGGGTGTCAGCTCCCGGGGAAGATCGTGAAGGTACCGGGGGCGACCTTGGTTCCGGTGCTGACTTCCCAGCTCCCGTGGTCGAAGCGCTCGAAGGCGAGCAGCTGGCCGTCCTCGGACTCGTAGTCGGCGTAGTCCATGCCACCCTCGGCCTTGAGACCGGTGGTGCCCTCGGAGCGGTAGGAGCCGGAGCCCTTCTCCTCGAGCTTGTAGGTGACGCCCTCAAGCTCGATGGACTTGCCCTGGGGGACCATGGTCAGGTCCGGGCGGCCGGTCCACAGGGCCAGCTCGACGTCGGGGTCCTCCTCGACCGAGAGCCAGCGCTTGCCGCCCTCGACCTCCAGGAAGTGCTCGGACCAGACGTAACCGCCCTCGGACAGGCGGAGGGTGCCGCGAATCCAGGTCCGCTCGTGGCCCCAGTCGATCATGTCGCCCGCCTTGATGGCGCGCGGGTCACCGGCGGTGTCGGTGGTGGAGGACGCGGCGAAGGGGTCCTGGGGCGGCGGGGGAGGGGTGTCCTGCTTCTGCGCCTGCGAGCGCTGCTTGTATATCAGGACCCCGATCACGATCCCGGCGATGAGAATCAGTAGCAGGAGGAGTTCGATCACCAGTGTTCCTCGATTCGCGGTGAAGCAGTCTTGGGGGTTCCCGGGGCCGGGCGGTCCTGTGTGTTCTGACGCCGGTTCGGGTGTTGTGGTTCCGCTCCTGGCCGGATCGGGTCAGGGAAAGGGGGCGTTGGGGGGAACTCGTTCGCGGGTGTCAGCGGTTGCAGGACCAGCACGTTCCGGATGATTCGGACCGTTGTCCCCCACCAGCCTAGGCGGTTTTCGGTCCTTCTGCGGGACCCGTACGCAGCGTGCCGGGGCCGCCACGGCCTGCGCGGACACCACGACGGGGCCCGCGCGGGAGGCGCGGGCCCCGTCATGGGGAGCGGAGGCCGGGGTCAGGGCCGGGAGTCGCCGGTCTCCAGCGGGAGGGAGTCGTCGCCGCCCCAACGGCTCCACGAGCCCGGGTACAGGCGGGTGTTGGTGAACCCCGCGTGCTCCAACGCCAGGAGGTCGTGGCAGGCGGTCACCCCGGAGCCGCAGTAGGCGGTGACCGTACCGGCCGAGTCCGCGCCGAGGGCGGCGAAGCGCTCCCGCAGGACCTCGGGTGCAGCGAGCAGACCGTCCGGGCCCAGGTTGGCGGGCCACTCGGCGCTGCGCGCACCGGGGATGTGCCCGGCGCGGGCGTCCACCGGCGCGGGCTCCTCGCCGGTGAACCGGCCGTGCACGCGGGCGTCGAGGAGGAGCCGGTCGGGGTCGGCCAGTTCCCGCTGGAGGGCCTCGGTGCCGACGATGCGGTCGGGCGGCCAGGGGAGCGCGGTCCGGTGCGCGGGCACGGCGTTCACCTCGCCCTTTTCCAGGTCGCCGGTCCAGGCCTGGATGCCGCCGTCCAGGAAGGCCGCGGAGGTGCCCAGGACTCGCAGCATCCACACCAGACGCGCGGCCACCGAGCCGTTCGCGTCGTCGTACACGACCACGGATGAGGTGTCGCCGATCCCGAGACGGCCCAGGGAACGGGCGAGGTCGGCGGCGGCCGGAAGCGGGTGGCGGCCTCCCTCGGCGCTGGCGGGCGCGGCGAGGTCGGTGTCCACGTCGGCGTGCACGGCCCCGGGGATGTGGCCGTTCAGGTGGGCCTCCCGGCCGGAGCGGCCGTCGAGGTACCAGCGGGAGTCGACGAGCACGACCTCGTCGCGGTGGTCACGGAGCCAGGCGGCGGAGACGGCCACCGGCAGGGACAGTGTCTGATCGGACATGCCGCCAGCCTAGGGCGTGGAGCGGTCCGTGCCGGGACGGAAGGCCGCGTAGGCCAGTCCGGTCAGGAGCGGGACGGAGAACCACAGCTGGTACCAGAACACCGAGCCCAGGTCCGTCCAGGGCATGGTGGCCACCGAGGCCGCGCTTACGACACCGATCGCGAACGTCACCACGCTCCGTGACACGCGCGGCGCCGCACCGGGCGGGCCGTCGAGGAACAGCCGGGCGGCCAGGAGGGCGACGCCCATGAACCACAGGGAGAGGAAGATCCGGTGTCGTGCGGGTTCGGGTACTGAGTCGTTCCAGGCCACGAGGGTCAGCCACAGGCCCGTGACGAGAAGGAGGGCGCCGCCCACCGCCGCGCGGTTGAGGGGCGTCCGGCTGGGGTGGCGCGTTCGCGTGTGTGCCTCCATAGGCCTCAGGCATGCCCGGAGGAGGCCGGTCCATGCCTGGACGCCCGGGTCGGGTTCACCACAGGAAGCGAGGGTTTGAGGCGGTTGGTTCCCGAGGGGCCGCCAGCCAGGCGGGATCATCCGTGATCCCCCGGCCTGGGCCTGCCGTGCGCCGCGCTCCTCGTGAGCACGGCGGTGGTGCGGCTGCGCACCCGTCGCCCACCACCGGCCGGGGCCGCTCCATGGGAATACGGGCCCGTCCCGCTACACGACGTCCAGGACCGCCTTGCCGTGCAGGCGGCGGCCGAGCAGCGCCCGGGCCGCCTCGTCGTAGCCGGTCCACGGGGCGCGTCGGCTGATCCCGGGGTCCAGGCGCCCCGCGGCCACCTCGGCCGCCAGCCAGGCCAGGTCGGCGGAGAAGTCGGTGGCGGGATCGCCGAACAGGAAGAACGTGCGGATCGACCGATCGTGCCGCCCCTCGGAGGCCACCAGGGCCTCGGACCCCACAGTCCGACGCTCGGTCTAGGTGCGCGCCGCGTCCAGGTCCATGCGGTGGACCTGCAGGATCCACCACAGACCCAGCACCGGCAGGACCAGCGGGATGAACAGGTAGCCGCTGCCGAAGTGCGACCACACCGTGTCGTCCGGGAACGCACCGGCGGCCAGCACGCTCAGCGCGCCCACCACGAGGACCCCGATCATCTCCACGGACACCGACACCAGCGCGACCAGACGCGAGGTGCGCCCGGCGCGGGCCAGGCCGACCGCCGCCACCAGGTAGATCACCCCGGCGAGCACGGAGAGCCCGTACGCCAGCGGGGCCTCGTCGAACCGGGTGGCGAGCTGGTACGAGCCGCGTGCGGTCGCCGCGAGTGCGAACACGGCGTACACCGCCACCAGGAGCCGGCCGGGGCCGGTGCGCAGGGTGCGGTCGCCGACGGGATCGGGCGCCTCAGACAACGGGACTCCACAGCTGCTCGACGCGGACCATGAGGACGGGGAGGATGAGGCAGGCGAAGGCGATCACGGCCGGACCCCACTTGCTGCGCTCCATGAACCCCCACACGGCGCAGGCGGGCGGCAGCAGCGCGACGGTCGCGAGGTAGGAGACGAGCATGACCGTCTCACCCGGGCGTTCACCGCCGACCATCGCCACGGTGATCGCACCGACCTGCCCGAGCACCAGCAGCCACAGCACACCCATGCCCACCAGGTGGGGGACGAGCATCGGCTGGTCGCGGAAGGTGGAGACGAGACACCACACGGCCATCGCCAACGACACCATCTGAATGGTCATGGTCAGCCAGTCGACCACGCCGCCTCCGCTCGGGTACTCCGCACGTCCGCCCATGTCAGCGGACCACAACAAACTACGACGCATCGTAGTCGTTGGCGGGCACCACCCCGTACCCGGGGGAGGGCCCCGGACACCGGCGCACGGGCCGGGCCGGGGCCGCGTTCCTCGTGGGCCTAGCTGACCTCGGCCGTGATGGTCTCCTGGAGACCGAACAGCTCGGCCATCTCGACGGTCGCGATGTCGAGGTCGTCGCCGACCACCGCGATCTGGCCCTCGACGCGCTGACCAGGGCCGAGGGAGACCGTGGAGAGCTTGTCGATGTCCGCGAAGAGCGTGTCCGCCCAGTCGGAGCGGACTGTGCCGTCGGCGAGGATCACGTTGAAGTAGAGCGGGTTGACCTCAAGCGTGTCATCCGAGTTGTTCTCGACGGTGACGTCGATGACCGTGTAGACGGTGTCGTCGACCACGTCACCGGCGGTGCCCGCGAGGGAGGCGGTCAGGACGACGTCCGTGACCTCCTCCGCGGGCTCCTCCTCGGCCTCCTCAGTCTCCTCGACCGCGGCCTCCTCGGTGTCCGGGGAGCTGGTCGCGGCGGGCGGGGCCGCTGCGTCGTCGCCGCTGACCAGGCTCATGCACCCGCCGATGAGCGCCAGGAAGAGGAGGACCCCGAGGCAGCCCCCGCATCCGAAGCCGACCTTCTTGCCGGTGGACATGCCCTGCTTGGGCGGCGTGGGCGGGGGCCCGTAGGGGGGCTGCTGGCCTCCGTAGGGCTGGTTGGGGTCGCCGTAGGGCGGCTGGTGACCGTGGGGCTGGTCGCCGTAGGGGGGCTGCTGGCCGCCATAGGGCTGATGGGGATCCCCGTAGGGCGGCTGCTGACCATGGGGCTGGTCGCCGTAGGGCTGCTGGGGGCCACTGGGGTAGGACATCGTGGTGCTCCGTCTCTGGGGGACAGGGGGCGGCGGAGCGGGAGCCGCGGTGACACCGAGCGTCGAGCGGGGGGCGCGGCTGAGGGCAGAGCGTAGCCGTTGGCGAGGACAACCGCCACCGGTTCCCCGAGTCAGGGGGAGCGGTCGAGGTGACCGACCAGGACCCGCACGGCCTCCTCGGGTGAGTCGGCGTGGAAGCGGACGGCGCTCACGTGCTCCTCCTCGCGGTCGAGGAACCGCGCGGGTACCGGGCCACCGAAGTCGACCACGACATTGGTCCCGCCGAACACGGAGACCGTCAGCGTGCCCTCGTCCACCGAGACGGGGCCGCCCCGGTGGGCGCTCCGGGACACCCTGGCGGAGACCACCTCACTCGTGGGAAAGGCGAAGTCCGCGTTCGCGCCATGACGCACCCGCAGGAACCGCTCGCTCACCAGATGGCTCTGCCTGCCGTGGAGGGACCAGAGACCGAGCGCGTAGAGGAGGGAGTAGACGGCGACGGCGAAGAGCACCCAACGAAGCCAGCCCGGCCCGCCTGTGAACAGCAGAGCGAACACGGCGCCCGACAGCGCCAGCGCCGACACGGACAGGGCGACGGCTGCGGTGGGCCCACCGCAGCGCAACGACGTGACGCCCTCGGCCCGCGACTCCCGGCGCAACAGACGGGGCAGGGCCAGGGTGACCAGCAGCTCCTGCTTCACGACGAAGGCGACGCTCGGCGGGAGGCAGGCGTCCAGGCCCGCCATGAAGGCCTGGGTCCGGCCGGCACCACGGGAACGAGCCCTCCGGTAGGCGATCCGGATCGCCGCGAACTCCGCGACGACGACCCCGAGCAGGCACACCTCCAGGACGACGACGATGATCGCGGCCCGGGCCAGGTCGACCACCCCGGTGAGGACGAGGAGGAGGTTGGCGGCGATGATCACGAACGGCAGCCACCGCAGGAGGGCGGCCACCCGGGGATTGCGGAGCACGGAGTCCGTCTTTCCGTCGGAGTCACGGAAGAGCCATGCTGGCGCCCTGACGCGGCGTCAGGGCAAGGGGACTCCGGGGCGGGGGCGAGGAGCACGACCACGAGATTCAGCGGTCGCGGCCCCCGAAGCGCGGGCGGCCGCGACGAGCAACACCATCCCTCGCTTCAGCCCTCGGGGACCGAAGCGCGCAGGGCCGCCACCATCCAGGCCAGGAGCTGTCGCTCGTCCTCCTCCTCAACGGGCGGGGTCCCGTTGATCACCGCCACCAGGCTCACGTACCTGCCGTGCGTACTGTCGAACCAGGTGTCCTGCACCGCTCCCTCCTCGTCCAGGAGCGCGATGATCGCGGTGAAGTACGAGGCCATCCTCTCCCTCTCCCCGGGGCCCTGCTCCGCGCCGAGCGCCGAGCTGGCCCGGACCAGGCGGGCGATCGCCTCCTGAGCCCTTGGGGACTCCACCGGTGCTCCCGAACGCTGGAGGTGGAGGATGTCCTCCATGACCGGCACCCCGGTTTCGTACATGAACTCCTGCACCGGCGCTGCCGCGAAGTGCCTCCCCGGCTCGGTGGTGTAGGTGAACTGGAGGTAGGCGCGGACCGCGTCGCGAAACTCCCGGTCCTGCACTAGGTCGGCCAGCTCGACCCAGGCCTGGAGCTGGGCGGCGCTGGGGTCCTGTGGCAACCGCGGCCGCAGTTGCCTCAGCCGTTCGACGAACCCGACGGGCACGTCGAGGTCCGCGCCGACCTCGTTCCAGAACCCGTCAATGAGCTGTTCGCGCTCCTCGTCGGACATCGAGACGAGTGTGCGCAGGAGCGTCTCCTGTGCGGCGGTGCCCTCCTGCCGGACCAGGGTCCTCAGAACGGCCCCTTTGGCGCGCAGGCCGCGCTCCTGGCGTTCGACGATCTCCAGATGGGCGGTGAGGAGGTCGTGCAGGGTCGACTCGCCCCCAAGCACCCGGCGGATCTCCTCCAGGCCCACGTCCAGTTCGCGCAGGGTCCGGACGAACTCCAGGCGGGCGATGGCGTGAAGGTCGTAGAGCCGGTAGCCCGCCTCGGTCAGGCGTGTGGGGGCGATGACCCCGGCGTCCGAGTAGAACCGGATGGCGCTGACGCTCAGACCGGATCGACGCGCGGCGTCCCCGATCGGGTACAGGTCGTTGTCGTGCATAGCGCCACTATCGGGTCTCAAGCCGCTTGAGAGTCAAACGAGGACCCGCGCCGGGGCTCCCCGGCGCGAACAGGGCCCCGAGCCCCGCCAGGAACAAGTCCCGGAAAGGAACCCGCCCCGACCCAAGTGGGTGAGAGGACGGGAGGGGATCAGTCCGTGCTGGTCGAGAGGCGCGACGCGACCCTGCCCAGGACGCGCCGCTGCGCCGGGGTGAAGGAGGAGAGCAGTTCCGATGTGAGGCCGTCGGCGGGGCCGGTGGGGCCCGCGTCCGTCACGAACGGCCGCGCGAGGTCGACGAGGTCCTCCACCAGCCGTTCCGTCCTAGCCGACTCCACCGTCTCCGGGGACAGCTCCATGAAGGCCTCCATGGCCGGGCCCACCCGTGGGTCGGCCCCGGCGGCACCGGGATCGTCGGGCGCCCCGCCGACGAGCGACATGAGCTGGAGCGCGGTCCTCTCCTGTTCGACGAGGACCGGGGCGACGCCTCTCTCCGTGAGCGCGTCCACCCAGGCCGACCAGGGTTCCAGTGGGCTCCCCGGGCCGAGTCGACCGGCGTCCTCCCGCAGCCGCGCGATCATCAACCGCCGCTGCTCCAGCCGCTCCTGTTGCCGGACGATCTCCGCCTCCCATCTCTCCAGCGCGGCCCCGAGGTCGGTGCCGTCGGCCCCGACCAGCCCGGCGCACCGGTCCAGCGGAAGGTCCAGCTCGCGGAGGGCGAGAACGGACTTGAGGGCGTGGAGCGTGGCGATGTCGTATCTCCGGTGGCCCAGTTCGTCCCTCTCCGGCTCGGGGACGACGCCCCGGGAGTGGTAGAAGCGGAGCGTGCGCGGGGTCGTTCCGAGAAGACGGGCGGCCTCTCCGATGGACAACATGGCCCCATTATCGCCGCGTGGCCCGCGACGGAGCGGGGTGACGGGGTGGTCTCCCGGAGGCCGGGCACCACCCCGTTCACTCGGGGGGTCAGCGCTTCCAGTAGAAGACGTCCGCGGTCGCCGAGGTGATCCGCGCCTCCGCCTTGCCGAACTGCGCGACCCGGACGCGCACCCGGCGCCCGGCGGCCAGGTTGCCCTTCCAGGAGTAGGTGAAGTGCGCCTTGCCGCCCACGTGCACGGGGCTGTCCAGCGGGCGGTTGCGGGCCACCTTCCAGCCGCCGTCACCGTTGGGCTCGTACTCGGTGAGGCGGATCTGCGCCTCGGCGCCGGAGTCGATCCCCTCCAGGGTCACCCCGACCGAGACGTCGTAGTAGGCGCCCTTGGTCTCCTCGACCCCCACCAGGGCGTAGAACTCCCCGGTCTCGCCGTCGTGCCGCCGGTCGAAGGCCAGGCTCGCCCAGCTGCCCGACTCCAGGGTCTGGGCGTTGTCCTTCTCGAACCTGCGGTGTGAGGGCATGTCGTCTCCTTCAGAGTTTCCGGGAGCCTGGGCGAAGGTGCCGTCCTTGACCAGCTGGTAGGCCTTGTCGCCGGGGCAGGACGTGGAGATGAAGTCGCGGTGGCCGAGCACCTTCCCGGAGATGGAGGTGTCGGGTTCCATGAGCCACTGGCGCAGCACGCGGACCGCGTTGATCTGCTCGGGGGTGATGGTGTCCGAGGGGCCGGTGGCCAGGGTGCAGGAGTAGTGCGAGGAGTTTCCGCCGGGCTGGGCGGCCTGGGTCCGGTACAGCCCGCGCCCCTCCAGCACGTACCCGTGCGCACACGCCATGAAGGAGTTGCCGGTGTAGTACACCGTGCCCCGGCGCCGGGCCAGCCAGGTGCCGTTGGGGGTGGTGGGGCACCACACGTGACCGCCGTAGCTCTCCTCGCTGATGGAGAACGCCTCTCGACGGGAGGCCGCGGCCTTCGGGGAGAAGTGGGTCTGACGGCGCAGCTCCACCTCCCACATGGCGTGGCCGGTCGGGTCGGTGGGCGGCCTTCGGGTCAGCGACGTCGCGTGACCGGCCAGGATGGCGGCGAACTGGAACGCCTCGGCCGCGGCACGGTTCTTCTGACTGAGCGCCCGCGAGTCGTTGGTCCTGCCGTTGTGCCCGTCCGCCAGGAGGGACACCTCGATGAAGCGTTCGAGCTGCGTTCGGGTGAGGGAGCACAGGAACGCGTGGGTGGGAACCCGGTCCGGAGCCTGCTCCAGCAGGATCCGGCCGGCGTCCGCGGAGAGGTGGAACTCGACCAGGTCCTGGTTGAGTTCCTCACGCCAGCGGGGAACGCCGTCCGAGGCCGAGCCGGTACGGGGGAACCGATCGCACGAGGGACCGAAGAGGTCCCCGAGGCAGGCCCTGATCCTCGCGACGTTGTGGGGGTTGCGCTCCTGCGACTGGTGGAGGGCCACACCCGTGCCGGGCTGGCGGCTCCCGCTCTGGGGCTTGAGGTGGCCCCCGGTCCAGAACCACCCGATCACCTCGACGAGGGAGTCGTCCCACTTCGGTTCGTCGGGCAGGCTGTCGCAGGGCGCGGACAGGGGGATCCTGTCCCCATGGGTCAGCGACTCGGTGGTCGCCCACACCCGCTCCCGGCTCTGCTGTGTGCGTTCCGCGCTCCCGGTCGCGGCCCACGTTCCGTCCGCCGACCTCTGGCGTTCGGTGCCGGTCCGTCGGTGGAGCCGTTCCACGGGCCAGCGGTGCTGGGGGGTGGTCAGGGAGGAGTGCGCACGCCCCTCCATGCGGACGAGCGTGCGCTCGGTGGCGGGGAAGACGTTGACGGCCTGGACCGGCTGCCACTGGGAGGTTCCGGTCGTGTGGTCGAGGGTCAGGACCACGTCGCCCGTGCGGAGGTCGCGGAAGGTCCGCCAGCCGTCCTCGGTGAGGATCTGCGTCTCCTCGTCGGCGCAGTAGCCGATGTCCGCCCAGCCGCGGGAGGGCCCGGTGTGGAAGTTGCGGGTGTTCCGCCAGTAGGTCAGGCAGGCGGAGTGATCCTTGTCGGCGAGGTTCTGGTCGCCGCTGTCGTAGTGGATGACGAGACCGGAGCGGGGGTTGGCTCGCTCAGCGGGGGAGGCACCCCAGCCCAGATCGGACCTGGACACATATTTGCTTGGTCGAGGCATACACCCATTGTCCCCTGCGAGGACTTCCCTACGTGGTAAATCCGTGACAACGGGCTATATGTGAAGAAGGTGATTTCTGGGTTAGGAATCCCTTTTGTGAATGCGGTGGCTGGAGTGATTATCGGGGCCAGAGGAACACCACGGCCTCCGCCGCGACCAGATGCGCGTCGGCCTCACCGAACTGCGCGGCCCACACCTCCACACGATGGCCCGGCTCCAACCGGTCCTTCCACGCGTACGTGAACCCGCCGTGCCCGAACCCGAGGGTGAAGACCTCCACCGGCAGGTCCCGGTGGGTCCGCCACCCTCCCGAGCCGTCGGGAGCGAACTCGACCGCCCGCAGCCGCACCTCGCGATCCGGGGTGATGTTGGTCAGCGTCACCCCCACCGAGAGGTCGTACAACGCGCCGGTGGGCTCGTCGGCCCCCACCAGTTCGGCCGGGTCCGCCGGGGCCAGGCCGTCGCGGAGGTCGAAACCGATCCGGTGCCACTCCCGTGGCTTCAGGGCCTGGCCAGTGGTCTTGACGAAGCGTCGGTAACCGGGAGTCGGGGGCATGGAGGTCCCTCACGTCGGGTCGGGTGGCCCTGCCACCTGCGGTCACATCAAAAAGTAGTCGAGGAAGCACCGTTCGTGCGTGTGGCGGTGTGGGCGCGTCCCGAGCCGGGTGCGCGACGATGGGGAGACCGCCCCTCGAAAGGTGTGACCCATGCGCTCCGCCCACTCCGTCAGTGCCGTCCGGGAGGCCGAACAGGCGCTCATGGCCCGACTGCCCGAAGGCGCGCTGATGCGCCGCGCCGCCATGGGCCTGGCCGTCCACTGCGCCCGCATGCTGACCCGTGTCCACGGCGCCCGCGTGACCCTGATGGTCGGCGGCGGCGACAACGGCGGCGACGCCCTCTTCGCGGGGGCGGACCTGGCCGGGCGCGGCGCCTCCGTGCGCGCGGTGCTGGCCGGGAGGCGCGTCCACCCCGAGGGGTTGGCCGCGCTGGTGGCGGCGGGAGGCCGGGTGATCGAGGACGTGACCACAGAGGCCCACGGGGCCACAGATATTTCTGCGGCTGGTGGGGATGGTGGTCCGCGGATCACCGCCGAGGCGGAGTCGGCGCTCCTGGAAGCCGACCTCGTCGTGGACGGTCTGGTCGGGATCGGGGGCCGCGGTGGCCTGCGCGAACCCTACGCGGCGCTCGCGGCCCTGGCCTCGGACTCGCGCGCCTTCGTAATCGCGGTGGACCTCCCGAGCGGGGTGGACGCCGACACCGGGGAGGTCGCCGGGCGGGCGGTGCGCGCCGACGCCACGGTCACCTTCGGCACCCACAAGCCGGGGCTGTTCGTGGACCCGGGCGCGGAACTGGCGGGGCGGGTCCGCCTCGTGGACATCGGGCTGGGGTCGGAGCTGCCGGAGGCCGACCTCGTCCGTCCACAGCCTGTGGATATCGCCCGACTCCTGCCGGTCCCCTCGGCCGAGGACGACAAGTACCGCAGGGGCGTGCTCGCCGTCCGCGCCGGGTCCGACCAGTACCGGGGCGCCGCCGTCCTGTGTGTCGGCGGCGCGCTGCGGACCGGGGTGGGCATGGTCCGCTACGGAGGCGGCGAGGACGTCCTCTCCCAGGTGATCTCGCGGTGGCCGGAGGTCGTGGGGCTGCACCTGGACCCGAGGAGCAGCACGGACCTCGCCCCGGGGCGGGTCTCGGCGGTGGTGGTCGGGCCCGGTCGCGGCACCCACCCCGCCAACGCGGACGAACTGCGGGCTCTGCTGGAGAGCGACGTCCCGGTGCTGCTTGACGCCGACGCGCTCAACCTGGTGTCGAGCAGCGTGTCCCTCACCGAACTCGTGCACCTGCGGGGTGCGCCCACCCTGCTCACACCGCACGCCGGCGAGCTGTCGCGGCTGTTGCCGGACACCGACCGCGCCGAGATCGAGGCGCACCGGCTGGCGCAGGTCACCCGCGCCGCGAAGCTGTACAGGTCCACGGTCCTGCTCAAGGGGTCGACGACGGTGATCGCGCACCCCGGGGAGCGGACGGTGGTCAATCCCACGGGCACCCCGCTGCTGGCCACCGCCGGTTCGGGTGACGTGCTCTCGGGGGTGGCCGGGGCGCTGCTGGCCTCGGGCCTGTCCGCGCAGGACGCCGCGATGTGCGCCGCCTACCTGCACGGACGGGCGGCCGTGCTGGCCCGGGGCGGCGCCCCGATCAGTGCCTCGGACCTGTTGGACGCACTGCCGCTCGCCGTCGCGGAGGTCCGGCGCGCGGCCGTCTGACGCCGTCAGGAGCGGGAGCGGGCTGCCTCCAGGCCCAGCCGGACGATGTCGGTGATGAAGTAGTCGCCGGGGTCGCGTGCGTCGCGCAGCAGGTGCAGCTTCGCGTCGTCGACCCACATGTACTCGGTGTGCTTGTCCGCCTCCAGGGCCGGGGCGGACAGGTCGCCGTCCACGCGGACCAGGTAGTCGACCTCGCGGCGGGTCACGCCGTCGCCCGGGTCCCAGTCCAGCCGGTACAGCTCGGCGACCACGGCCGACAGGGTCCAGCCGGTCTCCTCGTGGATCTCACGGGCCAGGGCTCCGAGCATGGTCTCGCCGTCCTCCACGTGGCCGCCGACGATGTCCCAGCAGTTCGGGAACACCCTGCGGGTGGCCGACCTGCGCTGGGCGAACGCGTGCCCCTGGGCGTCGACGACCACGGCCCCCGCGACCCAGCGCTCCCCGTCGGCGGTGTCGGGAAAGGTGATCCCCTCGGCGATCTCCACGTTCACGGTGTTCTCCTTCACGGGTGGTCCTGTGCGGGGGTCCCCTCGGGTGCGGAGCCCCGGCGGGGCAGGCGCAGCGTGAGCAGCTTGGCGCGCGGTGCGAGCGTCCCGGCCAGGTCGAACACGCCCTCGGTGCGGCTGCGGTCCTCGTCCAGCACGGAGAACAGGTTGACGCCCAGGTAGAAGGTGATCGCCGCGTTCGCGACCTCCTGGGCGGGCAGCAGCCGACCCAGGGCCGATCCCCCGAGCACACGATCCCACTCCCCGGCGATGAAGTCGATCCAGGGCCGCGAGCGCTGGTTGATCTCCGCGCGCAGTTCGGGCTTGGTGACCGCCGCCGCGACCAGCTCGGAGAACTCGGCGATGTAGCCGCGCTCCAGGTCGGTCCGGTAGACGCGGGTGGCCACCTCCACCAGCTCCTCCAGGGTGTGGGCGGCTCCGGCCATCTCGCGGTACAGCGCCATGCGCTCGGCGCTGGACCTGTCGAGCGCCGCGAGCAGCAGTTGGTCGACCCCGCCGAAGTGGTAGAAGACCAGCGCCGAGTTGGCCTCCGCGCGGGCGGCGATCGCCCGCGCCGAGGCTCCGGCATACCCCTCCTCACGCAGGACCTCGCTGGCCGCCGTGATCAGGCGGTCCCTGGTCTCGGCGCTGTTCTTGCGGCTCCCGCCGCCGGTCCTGGACATGGTCCTCCCTCGGGTCGGGGTTCATCATACGGTTTAATCAAGTGATTAAACCGTGTGCTTTAATCATGTCGTCAAAGTGCGACAGCGAGGAGTGCCACCGTGACGCAGCCCCCCGAGTCCTCCGCAGCCCCCGAACCCGAGCGGGACCCCGAGACGAACCATCCCTCCGACGCCGAGGTCGCGGAGCGCTGGGCGGCCCCCCACCGCTCCTTCGACCCCGTTCGGGGCGTTCCGGCCGACGGGGAGGGCCTCCCCAGACCCACGACGGCCCGGTGGGTCCTGGCCGGGATCGTCCTCGCCGCCTTCGCCGCCCTGCTCGCCGTACGGGTGACCAGGTTCGGCGGCCTCGACCAGACCGCCCTGTTCTACGTGGGACTGCCCGCGTTCCTGGCCCTGCTCGTGATCCTCTGCGTCCAGGCGCGCGGCGGGCTCGGCACGGCCATGGCCGTCACCACGGTCTGCCTGCTGCTGGCCGGACCGATGCTCGGCGAGGGGATGGTCTGCCTGGTCATCTCCGCCCCGCTCATCTACGGCGTCGTCGCCCTGGTCGCCTGGGTGGTCACCTCGCTCCGACGGCGCGGCCGGCGCCACCCCCACGCGATGCTGGCCGTCCCGATCCTGTTCGCCCTGGCCATGGAGGGGATCGGCGGGTTCTCCCTGCTGCCGCGCGAGGACTCCGGAACGGGTTCGGTCCTGGTCGGCGCGACCCCCGCCGAGGTCGCCGCCGCGCTGGCGGCCCCGCCCGGGTACGACGCTCCCGACGCCTTCCTGCTGAGCGCCGTCCCCTTCCCCGAACCGGTCGAGGCGGTCGGTTCGGGCCTGGAGGCCGGAGACACCAGGACCGTCCGCTTCACGCCGCGCCGGACCCTCGCGCCCGGCGCGGAGCCCACCCCGCGCCACCTGGGACTGGAGGTCGCTGAGAGCGACGTGCGCGCGGACGGCGGCCGGGTGGTCTTCGAGGTCACCGAGGACACCGCCTTCGCCAACTGGATGGAGATGGAACGCGCCGTGGCCACCTGGCGTGGCGAGCCCGACGGGACCCGGCTGACCTGGGAGATCGAGTACACGCGAACCTACGACCCCTCCTGGTACTTCGGGCCGGTGCAGTCCCACGTCACGGGCCTGGCCGCCGACTACCTCGCGCGGACCTTCCAGGAGGAGGCCCAGGCGCTCACGGGCGGGGAGCCCCGGCGTTGATTCCCGCACTCGCCCCCGCCCCGGAACTCCCCTCCCTGCTGGTCCGGGGTGCGGGCCTGCTCCTGCCGCTGCTCGCGGTCACCGCCGCGTGCCTGTGGCGGGCGCCCCGGCCCCGGGAGGTCGCGGCGATGATCGTCGCCTCCGGCTGGGCGCTGCTCACCCTCCTGCCGCTGAACCTGATCGCGCTGCGGGCGGGCTGGTGGTCCTTCCACGCGCAGGGCGCCGTGTGGCAGGGGCTGCCGGGGGGCC
>NZ_ANAE01000204.1 GCF_000341265.1 Nocardiopsis prasina DSM 43845
GATCGCGCTGCGGGCGGGCTGGTGGTCCTTCCACGCGCAGGGCGCCGTGTGGCAGGGGCTGCCGGTGGACCTGCTGCTGGCCTGGGTGCTGCTGTGGGGCGCGCTGCCCGCGGTCATGCTCCGGATCCTCCCGGTCCCGCTGGTCACCGCCGTGCTCGTGTGGCTGGACCTGATCCTCATGCCGCTGGCCGAACCGGTGGTGGTGCTGGGGCCGCTCTGGCTGCTCGGGGAGTTCCTGGGCTCCGCCCTCTGCCTGATCCCCGCGCTGCTGCTCGCCCACTGGACCCGGCGCGGCCAGCTGGTCCACGCCCGGATGTGGACACAGGCGGTGCTCGCCCTCGGCCTGATGGTCGTCCTTCCGGTGTACGTGCTCGCCACCGCCCCGGCCGGACCCGCATGGGCACCGGCCACCTCCTGGCGGTGGTGGACCGCCTCCCCGGAGACCCTGACCGCGGGGGCACAGGTGCTCGCCCTGGTCTGCCTGCCCGGCCTCGCGGCGGCTCGGGAGTTCGCGGCGGTGGGCGGCGGGACACCGCTGCCCTACGACCCGCCCGCACGGCTGGTGACCAGCGGCCCCTACGCGTACGTGCGCAACCCGATGCAGTTCACCGTCGCCCTCCTCTACCTGGTCCTGGGCCTGCTCCACCCGCCGCTGCTGCTCGGTGTCCCGGTCGCCCTCGCCTACGGGGCCGGATTCGCCGCCTGGCACGAGGGCGGGCAGCTGCGGGCGGCCTTCGGCTCGGACTGGGACACCTACCGCGCGGGGGTGCGCGCGTGGCTGCCGCGATGGCGGCCGTGGCCCGGGAGGGCGCGGGGCACCCTGTACGTGGCGGCGGACTGCGGCCCGTGCCGGGGCGTGGGCGCCTGGCTGGCGGCGCGCGGACCGGCGGCTCTGACCCTGCTCCCGGCCGCCGAGCACCCCGAAGTGCTGTACCGGCTCACCTACGAGACCGCGGAGGGGGTCCGGTGGAGCGGCGTCGCCGCCCTGGCCCGGTCCTTGGAGCACCTGCACCTGGGGTGGGCGATGGCCGGGTGGGCGCTCTCCCTGCCGGTGCTGCGCCACTTCGTCCAGCTGTGTGGGGACGCCTTCGGCGTCGGGCCGCGTCCCTCCAGGAAACCGGTCACACCGGCCATCGTGTCCACTTCGGGCTGACGCGAGCCCACAACCGAACAATCGCCGCGATCTCACATGTTCCACGGGACCCCCTCGCCGTTATGCTCGGGCGGGGCCGCGCCTCCCTCCGGACGCGCCCGGCCCACCACACCCCACCCCCCGGTACGAGGAAGTCCATGGAAGAACAGGCGATGCTCGCGCGCGACCTCGTGCTGCGCGTCTGTGCCGGCCCCACCGAGTTCGCCCCCCAGTGGCTCCGGGCCAGGGGCAAGGTCACCACCCCCTTCGTGGTGCCGCGCGACCGCAACCTCATCCGGGGCCTCGTCGAGGCCGGACGGGCCCTGGGGGTCGACCGGCTCCTGGTCTGCCGCACCCGCGCGGAGTACTCCTACGACCCGGTGACCGAGGTGCCCCTCGACACCGACACCCTCATCGACCTCATCCGGGGGTGGGGGCCCACCCCCACCGACTTCCTCGTGTGCGTCGAGGACTTCTCCGCCGCCGTCCTGGTCTCCGCCAGCGAACTCACCGTCGCCTCCGGGCCGATCGACTTCGTCCGCGAGATCGTCGGCCCGGACATCCCCGGGGTCCGCGCGAACTTCGCCACCCGGGCCCTGGACGGCAACCGGCCGGACCTGCTCCGGGCCGCCCAGCACTACAACTGCGTCGAACCCGGCGCCCGGCACGCGCGCGCCCCCCGCAGCCCCGGCCCCGACCTGGCCGAACGGCTGGCCCGAAGGGCCGAACGCGCCCGCGGGCGCAGCCCCGGAACGGTCCGGTTCCTGCGTGCCCTGCGCGGCACCTGGGGCTGGGCCATGCTCGGCCTCCTGCTGCTCGCCCCCCTGGCGGTCCCGGCCCTGGCCGCCGCCCCGCCCGCCCTGTTCCTCACCTACCTCCTGCTCTTCCAGCTGGCGCTGCTGGCCCGCTCCCGGACCGTCTCCTTCGCCACCCTGCTGAGGGTGGCCGCGCTCGGGGCCCTCCTGCTCTGGCCGCTGGCCCTGGCCTCCTCGCTGGTCAGCGGGGCGCTCGGGTGGGACACCGACGACGTGCTCAGCCAGACCTACGTGGCCGTCACCGTCGAGGAAGCGGGCAAACTCCTCCCGCTGCTCCTCCTCGTGCTGCTCGCCCGCCGCCGCGTGCGCCGCCTGTCCGCCGTGGACTTCCTCCTCCTGGGAGCCGCCTCCGGAGCCGGGTTCCAGCTGGCCGAGCGGCTGTTCGTGGGGATCTCCGCGCCTCTGGCCGACCCGGTCACCGGGCTCGTGAGCGGGGCCGCGCCCGAACCGTACTCGGGGCACGCCGTCGCCACCGGCCTCATCGGCGCCGCCCTCGGTCTGGCGATCGTCGGACGCCGGTACGGGGGCTGGCTGTGGCTGCTGCCGGTCCTGGCCACCTCACTGGTGTTCCTGGACCACCTGGACGTCAACGCCCGCGCCGCCGGAGCCCGGCTCGACGCGTTCTCCACCTTCGTGCACACGCTGTTCGGCGGCGGATCGCTCACCCCGTGGCTGCTGCTGCTCGCCCTGCTGTTCGCGGTGGCGATGGACTACCGGGTGATCGCGACGGCGGCGGAGACCACGCCCCCGCTGCCCGGCCGGACCCCGCTGCCGGGGCTGCGCCGCTGGGCACACGGAAGGTCAGTGGCCCTGCGGGTGCGCATCCCCGCCGACATCGCCCCGACCTTCCGCCGGATCGCGCTTTCCTGGGTCAACCTGCCCGTCACCCTCGCCACCACGGTCACCACCATCGCGCACGAACTCGCCACCGCCACCATGGCCGCCAAGCAGGGCCCGGGCGCGCTCGGCGACGCGCTCCGGTTCCTGCGCTGGCGCCGGGCCAACGCCATGGGCGAGGCCCGCTCACGGGGGAGGAACTGGCGCCGCTACCCCTCCGAGGAGGAACTGGCCGACAGCGCCCGCGCCCTGGCCCGGAGGATCGGCCTGGCCGGAACCGGGGGCATCGTGGTGGCCGCCGCCGCGCTGCTCGCCCTCGGTTCCGTGCCGGGCGCGGTCCCGGAGGGCACCCCCGGCTACGAGGGCACCCCCGGCTACGCGGTGCGGGCGGTGGAGCTGATCCTCGGCTGGCTCACGGCGGCCGACACCGCCACCCTCGTGTGGACCGCCCTCGCCGGGCTGGCGGTGCTCAGCCTGCTCACCATGGGCAACGCCGTGCCGCACGCCCACCCGCGCATGGGCGAGTTCCTGCGAGCCCCCACCGCCAACACCGGCGCCATCCTGGGGATGCTGGCCCCCGGTCAGGTCGGATACGCGTTCCTGGGACTGGTCGGACTCCTCCTGCCCGCGAGGGTCAACCGCCTGATCCGCCGCTGAGACGCAGGATCGTCCGGGCCCGTTCGATGACGGGGGCGTCGACCATGCCCCCCTCGAACCCGAACGCGCCGCCGTGCCCCTCGGCCGCCGAGAGCACCCGGCGGGCCCAGGTGAGCTCGTCCTCCGTCGGCAGGAAGGCCGAGCGGACCGCGGCCACCTGCCGGGGATGCACGCACGCCTTGGCGTCGAAGCCCGCGTCCGCGGCGTCCCGCGCCTCGCGGCCCATCCCCGCGACGTCCTCGATGTCGGTGTACACCGTGTCGATCGCGAACCGGCCGGACGCCCGCGCGGCGAGCAGGACCGTCCAACGGGCGTGCTCGGCCACGGGCGTCCGGCCCCGGCCGGGACGCTGGCGCCCGCCCAGGTCGGCGGCCAGGTCCTCCCCGCCCCACATCAGCCCGGCGCAGTTGTCCGCCCGGGCGATGGACGGCGCCTCCAGGACACCCGCCGCCGTCTCGCACAGGGCGACGACGGGCCGGGGCGCCAGCGCCTCCACCTGCTCCCGGGAGGCGGTCATGGGCAGCATCACGACGGCGTCGGGCAGGTCGGCGAGGGCGCGGACGTCGTCCTCGTGCCACCGGGTGCCCACCGCGTTGACGCGTACGACGACCCGCCCGGTCCCCAGCTCGCGCAGGGCGTCGGCCGCGTGCCCGCGCGCGACCGCCTTGTGCTCCGGGGAGACCGCGTCCTCCAGGTCGACGATCACGGCGTCCGCGATCCCGGCCGCGCCCCGGACGCGGTCGGGCCGGTCGGCGGGGCAGAACAGCGGTGCCGGGCCGGACCAGGGGAGGGGCCGGGTTCGCGAGGGCATCAGTCCAGCCCGCCGCGCTTGACCAGCTGGGAGACGATGACGTTGCGCTGGATCTCGTTGGTGCCCTCGCCGACGATCATCAGGGGCGCGTCGCGGAAGTAGCGCTCCACGTCGAACTCGGTCGAGTACCCGTAGCCGCCGTGCACGCGGATCGCGTCCAGGGCGATCTCCATCGCCGTCTCGGAGGCGAACAGCTTGGCCATGCCCGCCTCCATGTCGCAGCGCAGCCCGGCCTCCGCCTTCTCCGCCGCGTGCAGGATCAGCTGTCGGGACGCCGTGAGCTTGGTGGACATGTCCGCGAGGTAGTTGCCGATGGACTGGTGGCGCCACAGCGGCTTGCCGAAGCTCTCCCGCTCCTGCGCGTAGCGGAACGCGTCGTCGAAGGCCGCGCGGCCCACCCCCAGGGCACGGGAGGCCACCTGGATGCGGCCGGTCTCCAGCCCCTTCATCATCTGCGCGAACCCCCTGCCCTCCTCGCCTCCCAGGAGGGCGGAGGCGGGGGCCCGGTAACCGTCGAAGCTGAGCTCGCAGCTCTCGACCCCCTTGTAGCCGAGCTTGGGCAGGTCCTTGGACACGGTCAGCCCGGGGCCGTGCTCGACGAGGAGGATCGAGACGCCCCGGTGCTTGGGCTCGGCGGCCGGGTCGGTCTTGCAGAGCAGGGCGATGAGCTGGGACCGGCGCGAGTTGGTGATCCACGTCTTCGTCCCGTCGACCACGTACTCCTCGCCGTCACGGCGAGCGACGGTCGTCATGGCCTGGAGGTCGGAACCGCCGCCGGGTTCGGTCAGGGCCATGGTCGCCCGGATCTCGCCGGTGGCCATCCGCGGCAGGTAGTGGTCCTTCTGCTCCTGCGTCCCGTAGGCGAGGAGCAGTTTGGACACGACGGTGTGTCCGCCCATGGCACCGGCCAGGGACATCCAGCCGCGGGCCAGCTCGGCCGTCACGAGCGCGTAGCAGGGCATGGACACACGGGAGTCGCCCCAGGGTTCGGGGATGGCCAGGCCGAAGACCCCCATCTCCTTCATCTGCCCGATGAGCTTCTCCGGGTAGGTGTCGGAGTGTTCGAGGTCGCGTGCGACGGGGCGCACCTCGCGATCCACGAACTCGCCGACCAAGGAGACCACGGCCTGTTCTTCACTGCTCAACTCGGTCATCGCGGGTTTCCTTCTCTGCTTCTTGCTCGTGCCGGAGCGCTGACGGCCTCGGCGGGATGGTGGTCGTGGCCGGGTTCAGGGCGCGAAAACGGCGGACGCGCTGATGGATGTGGGACCGCCCTCGGCCGAGGCGGACAGGACGAGTTCGTCCCCGTCGACGGCGTGCCCGTCGGCGATCACCCGCTGGCCCGAGAACACCGGGCTGTGCAGGCGGAACGCGAACGACTCCACCATGCGGTCCGGGTGTGCCGTGCGGGGGATCTCCATCAGGAGCAGGGCCAGGAGGGGGCCGTGCACGACCAGCCCGGGGTAGCCCTCCACGTCCGTGCAGTAGGGGAGGTCGTAGTGGATGCGGTGGGTGTTGTACGTCAGGGCGCTCACCCGGAACAGGAGGGTGGGATCGGTGTCGAGCACGACCCGCGTGGTGCCCGGCGGGGGCCCCTCGTCCGTTCCGGCGAGTACCTCCCCGGCCAGAGACGTGGGCCGCTCGGGAGAACCGCCCCGCGTCGGGCGCCGGCCCCCGGAGGGCTGGGAACGGTAGACGACGTCCTGGTCCTCGACGAGCAGCACCTCGTCTCCACGGCGGAACCGGGAGCGCACCGTCACGAACACCATCTCGCCGCTGCGTCCGCGCTTGACCTCGACCCGTGCCAGCGAGGAGTCGCGGGTGACCTCGTCCCCGATCCGGATGGGGGCGTGCCACCGTACGCGTGCGCCCGCGAACATGCGGCGCCGGTCCGGGACGGGCGGGAGGAAGGCCCCCTCAGCGGGGTGCCCGTCCTCGCCCAGGTCCGACCGGGACGGGTGGTCGAGCAGGTGGAACCAGTGCCACATCGGGGGCAGGGGGTCCCCGGGCGCCAGCCGCGTCGGCAGGTCCAGCGCCCGCGCGAACGCCTCGCCGGGCCACGGGTCGACGACCCCGGTGACGCTCACCGGCGCGGGGTCCCAGCCCTCGACGGCCTTGCTGAGAAGGGACATGCGTCTTCCTCCGTCTTTCTCTCGTGTGGCGGGTCAGAGGCCCAGGACCCAGGAGGCCAGGGTGAAGATCGCCAGTGGGACCAGGGCCATGGCCACGAGGTTGAGCCAGACCCCTCCACGCAACATCTGGCCGATGGTCACGTGGCCCGAGGCGATCGCGATGGCGTTGGGCGGGGTGGCGATCGGCAGCATGAAGGCGAACCCGGCGGCGAAGACGGTCGTCATCACCAGCAGCAGCGGGTCGTGTCCCAGTCCGGCCGAGATGCCCGCCATCACCGGGACGTACGTGGCGATCGTGGCGGTGGTGCTGGTCAGTTCGGTCAGGACCAGGATCAGTACGGCGACCACCACGACCGTGACCACCACCGGGACGCCCGAGAGGAACGCGACGTGCCCGCCCAGCCAGTCGCTCAGCCCCGTGTGGGTGATCATCGCGGACATGCTCAGACCGCCGCCGAACATCAGCAGGATTCCCCAGGGAACGTCGGCGGCGTCCTCCCAGCGCATCAGCATCTGGCCCCGGCGGGCGCGGACGGGCAGGACGAAGCAGGCGATCGCGGCGACGATGGCGATGCCCGCCTCCGAGACGCGCCCCAGCCACGGTGCGAGCTCGGCCAGCGGCGCCCAGTTCGCGAGGAAGGGGACGAACACCCACGACAGCGCGGTCGCGGTGAACAGGGTCGCGATGATGCGCTCGCCGCGGCCCATGCGGCCCAGATCGCGCAGCTGGCTGCGGACGAGATCCTCGCCCCCGGGGATCTCCGTGATGCGCGGGGGGAAGACGAACCGGGTCAGCAGGAACCAGGCGATCACCAGGAACAGCATCGACAGCGGCGTTCCCACGAGCATCCACTGGGCGAAGGTGATCTCGATGCCGTGGGTCTGGGACATGTAGGCGACCACGAACGCGTTGCCCGGAGTGGCGACGATCGTCGCCGTCGTGCTCATCGTGGCGCCGTAGGCGATGCCCAGCATGAGGCAGACCGAGAAGTTCCGGTCGATCTCGACGCCGTCCTTCCCGAGCAGCGCCAGGATGGACAGCCCCATGGGCAGCATCATCATCGCCGTGGCCGTCGAGCTCACCCACATGCTGATCAGCGCGGTGGCGAGCATGAACCCGCCGATCAGACGGGTGGGCCTGGTGCCCACTGCCAGAACGATGCGCAGGGCGACCCGGCGGTGCAGCCCCCACCTCTGCATGGCCAGGGCCAGGACGAAACCGCCCAGGAACAGGAACACGATGTCGGAGGCGTAGGGGGCGGCGACCGTGGTGACGTCCGCGACCCCGAACACGGGGTAGAGGGCGATCGGCAGCAGCGCGGTCACCGCGAACGGCACCGCCTCGGTCATCCACCAGACGGCCATCAGGACGGTCACGGCCGCGACCACGCACGCGGAGGTCGTCAGCTCGTTCCGGCCGCCAGCCAGGAGGGCGAACACGACCAGTCCCAGCACGGGGCCCAGCCCGAGCCCGATCGCGCGCCGCAACGGCATGCGCTCGGTCTCGGCGGTTCCGGTCCCGGTCTCTGCGGTCCCGGTGTCGGTCGTGCCGGTTCCGGCTTCGAGGGTGGGGCCGGCGGGCAGAGCGCCGGGGGAGGCCTCGGGGCGCTCGTCCGGCGCCTGGGGCGCCGCCTCTCCGGGCACCGGTGACGGCGTTCCTCGACCGCTGCCGCGACCGTTCTGTCTTGCCATGGGGGGTTCCTCTGTCCGGACGGGGTCAGACCCCGGGGCGGGGGGTGATGTTCAGGGTCGGGGAGGCGATGGGCGCGAAGAAGTCGTCACCCTTGTCGTTGATCACGAGGAACGCCGGGAAGTCCTCGACGCGGATCCGCCAGACCGCCTCCATGCCGAGGTCGGAGTGGTCCAGGACCTCGACCTCGCGGATGCACTCCTCGGCCAGACGGGCGGCGGGTCCGCCGACGGACCCCAGATAGAAGCCGCCGTGCCTGCGGCACGCGTCGACGACCTGCCGCGAGCGGTTCCCCTTGGCCAACATGACCAGCGAGCCCCCGGCGCGCTGGAACTCCTCGACGTAGCCGTCCATGCGTCCCGCCGTGGTCGGGCCGAAGGAACCGGACGGGCGACCGTCCGGGGTCTTGGCCGGACCGGCGTAGTAGACGGGGTGGTCCCGCAGGTACGCGGGCATCGGCTCGCCGCGCTCCAGGGCGGCCCGGACACGGGCGTGCGCGATGTCGCGGGCCACCACGATGGTGCCGTCGAGACTGACCCGCGTGCCGACGGGGACACCGGAAAGCTGTGAGCGGATCCGGTCCATGGGCTGGTCCAGGTCCACGCGCACCGCGTCCTGGGAGAGCCGTTCGTCGGAGACCGGCGGCTGGAACCGGGCCGGGTCGGTCTCCAGCCGTTCCAGGAAGGCGCCCTCCGGGGTGAGC
>NZ_ANAE01000205.1 GCF_000341265.1 Nocardiopsis prasina DSM 43845
CGCGGACGTCGTGGCAGAAGTACTTGCCGCCGAACTGGGCTCCGTAACCGATCCGGCGGGTCAGCTCGTGCACGCGCCGCTCGAAGGCGTGGTCGCGGAAGCCGTGGCCCAGGGGCGATCCCCGTTCGGGCAGCGCGTCGAGCTGGCGCGTGGACGCGAGCTTGGCGACGGTGAGCGCCTGGTCGGCGCTCGAACCGCCGACGACGATCGCCAGGTGGTAGGGCGGGCAGGCCGCGGTGCCCAGGGAGCGGAGCCGCTCCTCCAGGAAGGCGAGCATGCGCTCCTCCTCGAGCACGGCCTTGCTCTCCTGGTACAGGAAGGTCTTGTTCGCGCTCCCGCCGCCCTTGGCCATGAACAGCAGTTCGTACCGGGGCTCGTTGCCCGGCAGGAGCTTGATGTCGATCTGCGCAGGCAGGTTGGTGCCGGTGTTGACCTCGTCCCACATGGTCAGCGGCGCCATCTGGGAGTAGCGCAGGTTGAGGCGGGAGTAGGCGTCGTACACCCCGGCCGAGATCTGACGGTGGTCGTCCCCGTCGGTCAGCACCGCGTTGCTCCGCTGCCCGATGACCACGGCCGTGCCGGTGTCCTGGCACATCGGAAGCACGCCCCCGGCGGCGACCGCCGCGTTGCGCAGCAGGTCGGAGGCGACGAAGCGGTCGTTGCCGCTGGCCTCGGGGTCGTCGACGATCGAGCGCAGCTGCGCGAGGTGGGACGGGCGCAGCAGATGGGCCATGTCCTCCATGGCCTGCCGGGTCAGGGTCCGCAGCACCCGGGGCTCGACCTCAAGGAAGGGGCGACCGGCGACGGAGCGCGACCGGAGGCCCTCGGTGCCGACGAGGCGGTACTCGGTGGTGTCCGGGCCCAGGGGGAGCGGTCCGGTGTAGGGGATCTCCGACACGGGGGTGTCCGACAGAGGTGCCTCCGAGACGCCCTCCTCGGGCAGGGGGTTCGTCACGAGGCCCTCCCGGTTCCGGCGGAACCTGCCGGAGAGGCGCCGCCGGGCGGGGACTCGGCGAGTTCGGCGCGGATGGCGTCGGTGTGTTCCCCCAGAGCCGGGACCGGTCCCATCACGGGCTCGACGCCACCCGGCGTCACCGGTGGGAGCAGCGCCCTGACGGGTCCCTGCGGTGTGTCGACCTCGCGCCAACGGTTGCGGGCCGCGAGCTGCGGGTGGTCGGCGAACTCGGCCATGGTGCGCAGGCGCGCGTTGGCGATCCCCGCAGCGTCCAGCCGTGTGGTCGCGCCGTCCGCGGTGAGGTCGGCGAAGGACGCCTCCACGGCCTCGGCGACCCGCTCCTGGTTGCGCACGCGGTCACTGTTGGTCGCCAGCTCGGGGGCGGAGGCGAGTTCGGGGCGGCCCAGCACACGCGTGCACAGGGCCTGCCACTCGCGGTCGTTCTGCACCGCGAGGAACACCTCGGCGCCGTCCCCGGTCCGGAAGGGGCCGTAGGGGGAGATGGAGGCGTGGCGGGCCCCGGTGCGCCGGGGGGCCGTACCCCCGTAGTTCGCGTAGTAGTACGGGTAGCCCATCCACTCGCCGAGGGCGTCCAGCATGGCGACGTCCACGTGGGTGCCCACACCGGTGGCCTCGCGTTCGTACAGGGCCGCCAGGATCCCGGAGTAGGCGTACATTCCGGCGGAGATGTCGGCGATCGACACCCCGGCCTTGGCGGGTTCCTCCTCGGAGCCGGTGATCGACAAGAGCCCGGCCTCGCACTGGATGAGCAGGTCGTAGGCCTTCTTGTCGCGGTAGGGGCCCTCGGTGCCGTAACCGGAGATCTGGCAGGTGATCAGCCGCGGGTTGCGCGCCCGGAGCGCGTCGGCGCCGAACCCGGCCCGCTCGGCGGCGCCGGGCGCCAGGTTCTGCACGAACACGTCGGCGCGGTCGATGAGCTTGCCGAGCAGCTCCGCGTCGTCGGGGTCCTTGATGTCCAGGGCGAGGCTCTCCTTGCCCCGGTTGATCCAGACGAAGTGGCTCGACATCCCCTGGACGGTGGTGTCGTAGCCGCGTGCGAAGTCGCCCGAGCCGGGGCGCTCCACCTTGATCACCCGGGCGCCGAGGTCGGCGAGCTGACGGGTGGCGAAGGGGGCCGCGACCGCCTGCTCGATGGAGACGACGGTGACACCGTCCAGAGAGGGCATGGGTAACTCCTTCGGCGCCTCCTGGCGGGGAGGCGCGGTTGGGGGTCGGGCGGATCGGACCACCGCTCACGGTGGCCGCGTGCGCCGCGCGTCACTGGTGGATGTGACGCGCGGCACGAACGGCGACGGAAGTGACAATAATTTATAAATGACAAAATGCCAAGGTGCGATAGTCTGATCCCCATGTCGATCGAGCGCGCGGAAGCCCCGACCAAATCCGAGGTGGCCTACCGCGCACTGCGTGACGCCATCCGCTCGGGAGAGCTGCCCCCGGGGGAGCGGCTACGGCTCCAGGACCTCGCGCGCAGGCTCGGGATGAGCTTGACCCCCGTGCGGGACGCCCTCCGGATGCTCGCGGCCCACGGCCTCATCGAGCAGAAGGCCAACCTCGGGGCAGTCGTCGCCCAGTGCACCCCCGAGCGGGCGGAGGACGTGTACCGGCTCCGCCTCGTCCTCGAACCCATGGCGGCCCGGCTGGCCGCGGAGCAGGCCACGGACGCGCAGCTGGAGGAGATGGCGGAGGCCCTGAAGGTCCTCGACCGGGCCGTCGAGGACGGGCGCAACGAGGACATCACCGGACTCAACGTCCGCTTCCACCGGACGGTCTACGGCGCGGCCCGCTCCGACTACCTCATGGACTTCATCGACCGGCTGTGGAACGGGGTCCCCTACCAGGCGATCAGCCTCGTGGGGCGTGCCCACGCGTCGTCGGAACAGCACCACGCGATCATGGCCGCGCTCCGGGACCGGGACGGCGAGCTGGCCGCCGAACTCATGCGCGCGCACATCGACGAGGCGGCCGAGCACACGATGCGCCAGCTCACCGCGGAGACCGCCGCCGACTGAGATGGTTCGCCGGTGCGACCGACGGGGCCGGGATGGTGTGCCCGAGCCCTCCGGCCCGGGTTGAACATGCCAGGTGGACCCGGGGCCCGGATTCGGGCTTGGGGAGGGTCCGACAGAGACCCCGCTGGTGGGCCGACACGGGGCCGGGACCGTGCTCGGACCCCCACGCTCCGGCCCGAGGCCGAACGCCCCAGGGAACGCGGGGCTCGGATTCCGGTCCAGTGCGTGGTCCGACTGAGAACGCTGCCAGTGGGGCCGAACCGGGGCGGCCCGGGGCGGCCCGGCGACGAACGCCCCAGGGAACGCGCGGGTCCCACCCATGGTCGGTACTCCGCCGTGCCCCCGGTCAGCCCTCGAACGGCTCCACGCCCAGCGGCGGGTCGAAGGCGCGGACGCGTGGCGGAGCACCCTCGTACGGCTCCACCCGAACCCGCACCAGCTGACCTGTGCACCCCTGGGACAGCGACGAGGTGCCCACGTCCTCGGTGAGCGCGTTCGGGTTGCCGTGCACGCAGGTGACGTCGGTCCCCGAGGGGTCGTACCAGGCGCCGGTCGAGAGCTGGACCACCCCGGGCCGCAGGGCGTCGCTCACCACCAGACCGGCAAGGCACGAACCCCGCGCACCCGACACACGCACCACGTCGCCGTCCCGGACCCCGGCCCGCTCGGCGTCGTCGGGGTGCATCCGCATCGGGTCGCGGCCGTCGACCTTCCGTGAGGCGCTGTAGGCGCCCATGTCCTGCTGACTGTGCAGCCGGGTGGCGGGTTGGTTGGCGACCAGCACCAGCGGCAGATCCGCGTCGTCGACACCGGTGACCACCGGACCGGGCAGCCAGACCGGGTGCCCGGGGCAGTCCGCGTAGCCGAAGGACGCGATGGTCTCCGAGTACAGCTCGATCCGCCCGCTCGGCGTCCGCAGCGCGTTGGCCTCAGGATCCTCGCGGAACTCGCCCAGGTGGGTCTCGTCCTCGACCCGGCCGGGCATCTCGATCCGCCCCCGCTCCCAGAACTCGTCGAAGCCGGGGATCTCCAGGTCACGGCGGGCCAGCAGCGACCGCCACCGCTCGTAGGCCACCCGCGCCCACTCGCCGCTGGTCCGCCCCTCGGTGAACTCCTCCCGCACACCCAGACGTTCGGCCAGGTCGGTGTAGGTGTCGTACTCGTCGCGGGCCTGCCCGTGCGGCGCGACCAGGCGCGGCATCGCGCGCAGCGCCAGATCACCGTGGCTGGCGGCCATGTCGTCCCGCTCCAGCACGGTGGTCGAGGGGATCACGATGTCGGCGTGCCGGGCGGTGGCGGTCCAGTGCGTCTCGTGCACCACCACGGTGTCAGGACGGCCGAAAGCCCTGGTCAGCCGGGCCAGGTCCTGATGGTGGTGGAAGGGGTTGCCGCCCGCCCAGTACACGAGCCGGATGTCCGGGAAGACGCGGCGCTCGCCGTTGAAGTCGTAGGCCTGCCCGGGACGCAGCAGCATGTCGGAGACCTGAGCGACCGGGATGAAGGCGGTCACGGCGTTGTTCCCCTGGGGCATGCGCGGCAGCCCCAACGGGGTGGCCCCGCCCCCGTAGTTGCCCATGGAGCCGTACCCCGACGCGAACCCCGCCCCGGGAAGCCCCACCTGGCCCAGGACGCAGGCCAGCGCGAACCCCGCCCACAGCGGCTGCTCGCCGTACCTCGCCCGCTGGAGCGACCAGCCCACGTTCACCAGGGTGCGCTTCTCGGCCATCCGCCGGGCCAGGGCGCGCAGGTCCGCGGCGGGCACCCCGCTCACCCGCTCGGCCCACTCGGGGGAGCGCTCCACCCCTCCGGGGTTCCCGCGCTCGTCCCGCTCACCCATGACGTAGGCGCGCACGCGGTCCGCGCCCTCCGTGTAGCGGTCGAGGAAGGCGGTGTCGGCCAGCCCCTCGGAGAACAGCACGTGCATGAGGGCCAGCATCACGGCGGTGTCCGTCCCCGGCCGGAGCGAGACCCACGCCGACTTCACCCCGGCGTCGGTGTCGTCGCGCAACGGCGACACCGAGACGAACTCCACCCCGGCGTCCGAGGCCGCGCGCATCGCCTGGGCGGCGGTCTGCGAGTCCCGTCCTCCCGAGGTCGTCCACGTGTTGCTCACCCGCAGCCCGCCGAAGCTCACCAGGAGCTCCGTGTGCTCGCGGATGCGTTTCCAGGACGGCACCCGCCGGAACAGGCGGTTGGCCGCCCGCGTGCCGATCAGGTGCGGGAACAGCACCTCCAGGGCGGCGTGGCTGTAGGTGTTCACCGACCGCGTGTAGCCGCCGATGGTGTTGAGGAACCGGTGCAGCTGGCTCTGCGCGTGGTGGACGCGGCCCGCACTGCCCCAGCCGTAGGAACCCCCGAAGATCGCCTCGTTGCCGTGCTCCGAACGCACCCTGTCCAGCTCCCCGGCCAGCAGGTCCAGGACGGTGGACCACTCCACCTCCACGTAGGAGTCCTCGGGGTCGCCCCGGAGGGAGTCGGGTCCGGGTCCGTGCTCCAGCCAGCGGCGGCGCACCGCTGGGCGGGCCACCCTGGTGCGGTGGTGCTGCGCCACGGGGGTGTTGCCGATGACCGGCGACGCCTCCGGGTCCTCTGGATTGGCGCGCACGCCGACCACCCGGTCGTCGTGGACCTCGACCTGGTAGCTGCCCCAGTGGGCGCTGGTCGGGCGAAGCGTCGCGGACATGTGCACTCCCGTGTTCCCCTGCGTGACCCCGGACGGGGATACGACCCCCTCCCAGGTCACACTCTACGCAGCGCGGGGGACGCGCCTCCTGCGGCGACCGGTCGCGGTGCGATGATGATCCGCGCAGCCAACACCAGGACACACGCGCAAGGGAGCAGGCGAAGATGGGCGAACTCAGGTCACGGCGGTCGGTACTCGCGGTCCCGGGGTCCAACCCCCGGTTCGTGGAGAAGGCCCGGGGACTGGAAACCGACGCCTTCTTCCTGGACCTGGAGGACGCCGTAGCGCCGACGGAGAAGGAGGCCGCCCGCGCCACCGTGGTCCGCGCGCTCAACGACGGCGGCTGGGAGGGCCGGGTCCGGTCGGTGCGCGTCAACGACGTCGCCACCGAGTGGGCCTACCGCGACGTCATCGCCGTCGTCGAGGGTGCCGGGGCGCACCTGGACACCCTCGTCCTGCCCAAGGTCACCGAGGCCCGGGACGTCCACTGGCTGGACACCCTCCTCACCCAGATCGAACGCGCCTCGGACCTGCCGGTCGGCCGGATCGGGATCGAGGCGCAGATCGAGGACGCCAAGGGCCTGGTCGAGGTGGACCGGATCGCCGCCGCCTCGCCCCGCCTGGAGACGCTGGTCTACGGACCCGCCGACTTCATGGCCTCGGTCAACATGAAGAGCCTGGTCGTGGGGGAGCAGCCGCCCGGCTACGACACCGGTGACGCCTACCACCACGTCCTCATGCGCATCCTCGTGGCCGCCCGCGCCCACGGCCTCCAGGCCATCGACGGCCCCTACCTCCAGATCCGCGACGTCGACGCCTTCCGCAGGGCGGCCGGGCGCACCGCCGCGCTCGGGTTCGACGGCAAGTGGGTCCTGCACCCGCTCCAGGTGGAGGCGGCCAACGAGGCCTACGCGCCGACCCAGGAGGACTACGACCACGCCGAGCTGATCCTGGACGCCTACCAGCACGCCACCACCGTCGACCGGCGCGGCGCCGTCATGCTCGGCGAGGAGATGCTCGACGAGGCCTCCCGCAAGATGGCTCTGGTCGTGGCGGGCAAGGGCCGCGCCGCCGGACTCACCCGTACCCGCGCGTTCGAACCCGGCGCCTGACCCGCGACCACCGGTCTCGCACCCTTCCGGCCCGCCTCTTACCGACCTCTCACCAAGGTGGGAGAGCATGTCCCCCATGGAAAGCACCGCCACCGTCCTGATCGCCGACGATGACCGGGCCATCAGGGAGTCCCTGGAACGCGCCCTCCAACTGGAGGGGTACACGGTGCGGACGGCGGCGGACGGCGTCCAGGCGCTGGCCGCCGTCCACGCCGACCCCGTGGACCTGCTCGTCCTGGACGTGATGATGCCCGGGGTCGACGGGCTCGGAGTGGCCCGCGTGCTGCGCGCCGAACAGGACAGGACCCCCATCCTCATGCTCACCGCCAGGGTGGAGACCCCGGAGCGGGTGGCGGGGCTGGACGCCGGGGCCGACGACTACCTCGCCAAGCCCTTCGAGCTCGACGAACTCCTGGCGCGACTGCGCGCACTGCTGCGCCGCGCCGCACCCGTGCCCGAGGAGGTCGACGGGGACGCTCCTCTGCGGGTGGGCGAGCTGCGGCTGGACGCCCGGGCCCGCCGGGTCTGGCGGGGCGAACGCGAGATCGAGCTGTCCAAGACCGAGTTCGACCTGCTCGAACTGCTCATGCGCAACTCGGGGATCGTGCTCGACCACGCCACCATCTACGACCGCATCTGGGGCTACGACTTCGGTCCGGAGTCCAAGAACCTCGCGGTCTACATCAGCTACCTGCGCCGCAAGCTGGAGGACGGCGGTCCGCCGCTGATCCAGACGGTCCGGGGCGTCGGGTACACGCTGCGTCCCCAGGGGTGAGGCCCGTGTCCGCTCCCGAACCCGCACCGACGCCCGCTTCCCCGGGGCCCTCGCGCGCCAGCATGGTCCTGCACCCGAGGGAGTGGCGCCTCGGCACCCGGTTCGCCGTGCTCTTCGCCCTGGTCGCGGCGTTCACCATCGCCCTCGTCGGCACTCTGGCCTACAGCACCGCCGCCGCGCTCATCCGGGCCGACGCCGAGAGCGAGTTCGACGAGGCCGTGCAGAACCTGTCCCGGCAGCTCGTGGTCTCCGCGCAGAACAACCAGGACGCCCCGGACGGCAACACCTTCACCTTCCTGGCGCCCGGCAGCCTGGACGCGCAGATCCTCACCCCGGACGGCACCTGGGCGCGGCTGCTCGCCAACCGGCACGAACTCTCCTCCTTCCACCCCACCTCCGCGGACCTGGAGGTGGCCCGGGCCGAGGGCGCCGGGGTCGTGGACACCAGGGAGACCCGGATCCAGGGCCAGGAGTACCGGGTGGGCACCGTGTCCCTGGGGGAGGGGCGCGGCGCGATCCAGCTCCTGCAACGGCTCTCCCCCGTGGAGCAGATGATCGGGCGGCTGGCCACCCAGATCCTGTGGGTGGGCCTGCTGGTCGCCCTGTGCGCGGCCTCGGTGGGCTGGCTGGCGGGCCACCGCATCACCGGCCGCCTGGTCCGGCTCACCAACGCCGCCGAGTACGTCAGCTCCACCGGACGCCTGGACCCGGTCACCCCGAACCGGAACGCCCACGGAGAGCAGGGCGATCCGGCCGGAGGACCCGTCGCCCCGGAGGAGCCGGGCAACGACGAGGTGGGGCGGCTGAGCACGGCGTTCAACGCCATGCTGGCCCGCCTGGCACGCTCCAAGGACGAACAGCGCCGTCTGGTGCAGGACGCCGCGCACGAGCTGCGGACCCCGCTCACCAGCCTGCACACCAACGTGCAGGTGCTGGGCCGGGTGGACCGGCTCAGCCCGGAGGGGCGCCAACGGCTCATCGACGACCTCCAGGGGGAGACCCGCGAGCTGACCGGGCTGGTCAACGAACTGGTCGGGCTGGCCACCGGCAACCACGAGGACGAGTCCCCGAGCCCGGTCGCGCTCGCCGACGTCGCCAGGCGGGTGGCGGCGCGCAGCCACCGCCGCACCGGCAGGGAGATCCTGGTGGACGCGGACGACAGCGTGGTGTGGGGACGGCCCGGCTCCCTGGAACGGGCCCTGGCCAATCCGGTGGAGAACTCCGCCAAGTTCGACCCCGAGGGGAGCGAGCCGATCGTCATCCGGGTCCGCCAGGGCGTGGTGGAGGTCCTGGACCGCGGTCCGGGCGTGGACCCGGCCGAGATCGGTCACCTCTTCGAACGCTTCTTCCGGGCCACCGTCGCGCGCGGCCTGCCCGGCTCCGGACTGGGGCTGTCCATGGTCAAGGAGATCGCGCACACGCACGGCGGTCAGGTGTTCGCCCGCAACCGGGAGGGCGGGGGCATGGTGATCGGCCTCCAGCTGCCGCTCCACCGGCCGCCGCAGGACGGACCGCCGCCCGCACCCCCGGGGCCTCCGGCCACACCGCCCGGACCTGCGGGCGCGCCTCCGGGGCCGCCGCCAGGGGTTCCGCCAGCGCCTCCGGGGCCAACCGCCTAGCCGGTCAGGGAGGGGGCGTCGGGGGCGGCCGCGACGGCCAGCCGGTCGAAGGTGCGGTGCAGCACGGCCCGGCGCTCCTCCCTGAACTCCGGGGAGGGTTCGAGCCCGTCGATGCTCCGCTCCCAGGCCGCCATGTAGATCCGGCGCCAACCGAGCACGACCTCGGGTGCGGGCAGCCGCCCGCCCGAATAGCCCTCACGCGCGAGGACGTACAGCAGTTCCAGGTGGCACGGGACGGCGTCGCCCCAGTACTCGTCGGCCTCCAGTTCGACCGGGTCGCCGGCCATCGCCGCGGCGACCTCCCCGACGAGCCGGTCGATGACGGCCGACAGGTGGTCGGCGGCCGTGTCGTTGTCGAGGTTCCCGCTGCCCCAGGTACCCATGGAGTCCTCCCGGTCATGTGTCCGACTGGGGACATCGAACCAGGCGGCACCGACACTTCCGGGTCGGAGCGGTTCCGGGGCGAACTCCGGGCCGAACCCCAGGTCGACCCCGGGCGGCTCGGGGCCCTCACCAGGGGCGGGCGCCGACCGTCGCCTCCCGGTAGATCCGCTCGAAGCGCTCCAGGGAGTCCTCCAGACGGTGCCGGGACGCCATCGACCTGCTGTGCGCGCCCATCCGCTTCCGCGTGGCCTCGTCCTCCACCACCAGGCGCATCCGTGCGGCCAACTCGATCGGGTGGCCCGGCTGGTACAGGTAGCCGTTGCGGCCCTCCTCCACCAGGTGGGGCAGGGCCATGGCGTCGGCGGCCACCAGGGGCAGTCCGCTGGCCATGGCCTCCAGAGTGGCGATGCTCTGGAGCTCGGCGGTGCCCGCGATGGTGAACACGTCCGCGCACCGGTACACGTCGGGCAGGTCCTCGTGGGCGACGAACCCGAGGAACACCACCCGGTCGGCGACCCCCTCCGCGCGGGCCAGCTCCTCCAACCTGTCCCGGTGGGCGCCGTGCCCGGCCAGCACCAGCTGGACGCCGGGCAGGAGCCCCACGGCCCGGACCAGCTCGTCGGCGTTCTTCTCCTCGTCCAGACGGCCCACGAACAGCATGGTCGTGCGGTCGGGGACGCCGAAACGCTCGCGCAGGCGCCGACGTTCGGCCGCCGGTGCCTTGGCGGGCAGCGGCTGGAACCGGGACAGATCGATGCCGCAGGAGACGGGCTCCACCGGACGGGCGAACCCCTGCTGCGTCAGGAGACCCGCGGCGGCCGGGGTCGGCGTGGTCACGTGCTCGACCTTCGACAGCACGCGGCCCAGATCCCACCAGGCCAGGCGGGCCGCGTACGGGCGCAGGGGCTCGGGTATGCGCATGGGGTCGAAGAGGTTCTCGGGCATGAAGTGATTGGTGGCCACCACCGGGATGCCGTGGGCGCGCGCGGCGTGGGTGAGGATCCTGCCGACCACGAAGTGGTTCTGGATGTGCACGGTGTCCGGGCGCAGCCGGTCCAGGAGTCGGTTCAGGTGCCCGCGCACCCCCGGCGGCAGGGCCAGGCGCACGCTCTCGTGCGCCAGGGACGGCATGGACCGCAGGCGGTGTTCCACCACTCCGTCGCGCTCGGCCACGAAGGGGCGGCCGGTGGGCGAGGGGCCCAGGACGTGCACCTCGGCGCCGCGCTCGGCCAGTCCGTGGGCCAGGCGGGCGGTGAAGTAGGCGGCGCCGTTCACGTCGGGCGGGTAGGTGTCGGTGCCGATGAGGACCCGGACGCGGCGCCCCCCGCGACCCTTCTCCGGCGACCGGGGAACGGTGGGGGACTGCGGCACGAAGGACGTGGACATACCGGTTCTCCTGGAGGCGTCGAGCGGCTGGGCCGTGCTCTGGTCCGGTGCGGTGTACGACGAGTGTGGTCCACCGGTATGGACCGTCGCCGACCTTCCGGTGACGCCGAGGCGACCGGCGACGTAGCAGAAGGCGCAGGGAAGAATACTCTCCGTGGTCGCCTTTGTGTGTCAAGGCACAATGGCCGCGTCTCGGACACCGGTTCGCAACCCCCACCCCGCGCAGCGGACGGGGGCGGACCGGCCTCCTGGCCAGTCCGCCCCCGTCCCGGGATCGGAGAAAGAAAAGGAAGACGCCCCCGTCAGTCCTCCTCGATCTCCGAGGCCTCCTCCTCAGCCGCGGCCGCGCTCTGCTCGCCCAGCGTCACCGTGACCTCCTGCTCGGTGCCGCTGCCACCGGGCAGCACGCCCAGGGTGACCTCGTCACCGGGCCGCAGGGCGCGGATGAGCGCGATCAGCTGGTCCGGAGAGGAAACGGCCTCCCCGTCCACGGACACGATCACGTCCTCGACCTTCAGGCCCGCCTCCTCGGCGGCCCCGCCCTCGGTCAGCTCCATGATCTGCGCGCCGCCGACCGGGCTGGGCGCGATGGTGGCCTGGATGGCCGGGTAGCTCGCGCTGCCGGTCTCGACCAGCTGCTCGGTGATCGGCCGGACCTGGTTGATGGGGATGGCGAAGCCCAGACCCACCGAACCGCTCTCCTGGGAGAGCCCGGCGATCGCGGTGTTGATCCCGATCACCTCACCGGCCATGTTCACCAGCGGGCCGCCGGAGTTGCCGGGGTTGATCGCGGCGTCGGTCTGGATCGCGTTGATCACCGTCGCGGTCTGGCTGCCGCCGCTCTCGGTGGCACCGGTGTTCACCGGGCGGTTGAGCGCGCTCACCACGCCCGTGGTCACCGTGCCGGACAGCCCGAGCGGCGAACCGATCGCCACCACGTCGCCGCCGACGCCGACCTGGTCGGAGTCGCCGAGTTTCGCGGGGGTGAGGTCGTTACGGCCCTGGGCCTGGAGCACGGCGATGTCGGAGACCGGGTCGGCCCCGAGCAGCTCCGCCTCCGCCGAGGTGCCGTCGTTGAACCGCACCAGCAGGGGGCCCTCACCGGCGGCCTCCACCACGTGCGCGTTGGTCAGGATCTGGCCGTCCGAGGAGATGACGACACCGCTGCCGCCGCCCGCGCTGGTCTGGATGGAGACCACGCTGGGCAGGACCTCGTCGGCGACGTCGCCGACGGCGCCCTCGGTCGCGGTCGTCCCCTGCTCGCCGGTGAGCGAACTGATCGGGGAGCTGCCCCCGCCGGGCATCAGGTAGGCGGTTCCCAGGGCGGCGGCCGGGCCGACGATCAGGCTGGTGACGAGGGCGGTAGCCGCCGCCACGCCCACGATGCGGCCGGTGCCGCGCTTCTTGCGGGCCTCCTGCGGCTGGCCGGGGAAGGGTCCCTGGCCGAACTGCGGGTAGTGGGACGGTCCGAACTGACTCGTCTGGTGCGGCCCCTGGGAGTGCGGACCACCCTGGGGGTGCGGACCCTGGGGGTGTGCTCCGCCGAAGCCACCCGGCCCCTGCGGGCCGCCGTGACCCCCGGCCATGAAGGCCGCCGTGTGCGGCCCCTGGGGCGGCGGCGCCCCTGGAGGCTGGTGGCCCGCGATCCGCGGGCCCTGGGGCGGGTCGAACGGGCCGCCGAAGCCCCCGGGCCGCTCGGGGCCGTCACCGGGCCGCGGGCCCTCCGGCGCCGGACCGGGAGCGGAGCCCGCGTGGCCGTCGGGGCCGGGGAAGACGTAGGAGGCCCGGTCGGTGTCGTTGGGGCCGGTCGCCCAGCCGGGCTGGGAGCCCTCGGGCGCGGAGAAGCGCGGGGCGGACGGACCGGGCCCGCCCGGCTGCTCGTTCGCGGCGTCGTCGGGGAGGGAACCCTCGAAGGGGCGCGCCTCACCGGTCTCGGGCTGGTCCGTGGCACCGGACCCGGTGTGACCGTGCTCGGCGTCGCCGCGCTCGGCTCCAGCACCGGTCTCCGGACCTTCACTCGGGTCGTTCGGGTGCAACTCATCCTCCGGCTGACGGGACGATGTACTGACTTGCTTCATCTTGGGGGGCGTGGGTTAGAACAGGGTGAGAGCCCCATACATCGTGGTTTCGAGTTGGCTCCGGCCCTGGTCGGCGGTGTGACCCGGTGTGTGTTTCCGTGCGAACGCATTGACTTATGCACCACAATGTCCGAAACGATACCGCGCCCCCGCTTCCGGAACCCGGTACGACAGGGAAGGCCCCACCCGTGATCAAGCTCGTTCTCGCCGACGACGAACACCTCGTGCGAGGAGCGATCGCCGCGCTCCTCGGACTGGAGGACGACCTGGAGGTCGTCGCCGAGGTGGGGCGCGGAGACCAGGTGGTCGACACCGTCCTCGAACACGGGGCCGCCGTCGCCGTCCTGGACATCGAGATGCCGGGCGCCACCGGGCTGGAGGCCGCCGCCGAACTGAAGGAGCGCGCCCCCGGCTGCGGGGTCGTCATCCTCACGAGCTTCGGCCGCCCCGGTTACCTGCGCCGCGCCCTGACCTCCGGGGCCCGGGGCTTCCTCGCCAAGGACGCCCCCGTCGAACAGCTCGCCGGGGCCATCCGCAGGGTGCACGAGGGCGGCCGCTACATCGACACCGAACTGGCCGCCGCCGCGATGGTCGGCGGGGAGAGCCCGCTCACCGACCGCGAGGCCGAGGTGCTCCGCGCCGCCGCCGACGGCGCCACCGTCGCCCGCATCGCCAAGGCCCTGCACCTCACCGAGGGCACCGTCCGCAACTACCTGTCCAACGCCATCGGCAAGACGGGCGCGGACAACCGCATGGCCGCCATTCGCACCGCCCAGGACATGGGCTGGCTCTGACCGGCTCGTGAACCCGGCCGATCCGGCCGACCCGGCCGATCCGGCGTGCCCGGTCCGGCTCGGGACCGGCAGGGCCGAGGGGACCGACGGAACCGGCGGGACGGGAGGGCGGCCGGGCTACAGGAAGCGCAGGACGAGCATCGCGGTGTCGTCGGAGTTGCCGCCCGGGGCGTACTCCTCCAGCTCACGGTCGATCCGGCTGATCACGGCCTGCGCGGTGAGCCCGGCGGCGCCGGAGAAGATCTTCATCAGACCCTCGTCGCCGAGCATGTCCGAACCGCTGCGGCGCTCGGTGACGCCGTCGGTCACCGCGAGCACCACCTCGCCCGGGCGGATGTCCACGCTCTCCGTGCTGAAGCCCACGTCCTCGAAGGCGCCCAACAGCGGCTGGGACGTGCCGAACGGCTCGACCTCGCCCTTCTGGTTCAGGCGCAGCGGCAACGGGTGCCCGGCCGAGACCATGCGCACCCGCATCCCGCCGGCCTCGTCCGTGGCCGGGGTCATCTCCCCGTAGAGCATCGTCAGGAACCGGGTCGACGTGTTCTCGTCCAGGATCGCCAGGTTCAGCCGCTGCATGATGTGCGCCGGGGTGAACCCCTCCCGGGCCAGGGCGCGCAGCGTGTGCCGGGCCAGGCCCGTGACCGCCGCCGCCTCCGGTCCGGTGCCGCACACGTCACCGATGGCGAAGCACCAGCGGCCGCTCGCGGAGAACACGTCGTAGAAGTCCCCGCCCACCTCGCTGCGCTCGTCCGAGGGCCGGTAGTAGACCGCGTGGTCCACGCCGGGGATCACCGGCTCCTTGTCCTTGGGCGGCAGCAGACTGCGCTGGAGCGCGGTGCTCATGGCCGTGTGCCGCTCGTGCAGACGCGCGTTCTCCATCGCCGACGCCACCCGGCGGCTGAGGTCGTCCGCGACGTCGGCCTCCTCGCGGGTGAAGTCGTCCGAATCGTTCTTGCCGATGGTCATCCGGCCGAGCGCGCGCCCGTGGGCCACCAGCGGGATGCTGATCGCCGGACCGCGCGCGATCGCCCCGGTCATCTGCTCGTCCAGACCCTCGTCGGCCAGGTCCTTGTTCGACCACAGCGGGCCCGGCTCGCGCTGTTCGCGCGGCGGCAGCGCGGTCAGCAGGGACCGCAGGACGTCGTTGAGGTTCTCGTCCCCGTGCACCACGTGGGTGAGCCGGGAGATCCCCAGCTCGTTGATGGTGTGGATGGCGCACCACCGGCCCAGCCGCGAGGTGATCAGCTGCGCGGCCAGTGCCCCCGTCATCCGCTCGTCCAGTGTGCCCGCGAGCAGGTCGCTGGCCTCGGCCAGGAAGCTCAGCGAGGCACGGCGGCTCAGCTCGACCTCGGCCAGCCGGGACCGCTCCACCGGCAGGGCGATCAGGTCCGCGCCCTCCTGGAGCCGCTTGGCCGCCGCCGGACCGAAGTGCCGGGCCCGTGTGGAGGCCACGCCGAGCAGTCCGGTCACCCGGCCGTCGACGATCAGCGGAGCCGTCACCAGCGAACGCATCCCGGCCCTGGCCAGGGCGCCCCGGGTGGTGCGGGCGATCATCAGGTCGTCGTTGATCACCGGGCCGGGTTCGGGCGCGGCGGACGGGAAGATCTCCTCTGAGCGCACCCGCAGCGGACGCCACGGCGCACCGCCGGTGAGCCCCACCGCCGAGCGCACCTCCCACATGGTCTCGTCCGAGGTGGCCAGCGCGACGTAGGCGGCGTCCCCGCTCAACGCCGTGGTCGAGTACTCCACGGTGCGTTCCAGCAGCTGGGGCAGGGACAGCCGGGAGCCCAGCGCCGAGTCCAGCGCCGACCACGCGGGCGGGCGCACCGGACGGGTCGGCCCCCTGCGCACCGGAGGGGACTCCAGCGACGGGTGGTCCCCGGGCCGGTCCTCGATCCGGAACCACACGGCCTTGTCGTTGCGCCCGTAGCTCACGCCCCAGCTGGAGGCGATCGCCGACGCCAGGGCCAGCCCCAGACCGCCGCTGCGCTCGTCACCGGTGGAGGGAGAGGTGTCCACGGCCAGCGGCCCGGCCTGCGGGACGGCGCGCTCGGGCGCGGAGTCGGTGACCATCACCTCGGTCGACCCCTCCGCGCGGCGCACCGTCACCTCCAGCGCCGAGTCCGCGTGGATGACGGCGTTGGTGACCAGTTCGCTCACCAGCAGGATGATGTCGTCGAAGGGATCGGGCACGCCCCAACTGAGCAGGGTGTCGTGCACGAACTCTCGGGCGGCCGCCGCGGTCTCGGGAGCAGGGGGGAACTCTCGTCGTGCGACCTTCAACGCGTCTTGTGCTGCCAAGCCGTCGGTGTCCTTCGTCACTGGGCGCGGGTGTGGGAGGGGTGGCCACTGCCACGATACGCGTGCCGTCCTCCCTGGGAACCCCGAACCACCCCGAACCTCACGCGACCCCGCGCGGGAACGGCTCTCACGGACGGGAACCCGAGGCGGGTCAGCCACGAGCGAAAGGGGAACATGCCCAACACTCCTGTGCGCTTTGGCTCCGCCAGTTAGTGTAAGACGACACATCCGCTTCTTTCGGGTGGTATTCCGCGACGATAACGTGACGGGGTGTCACCAGGGGTGCTCGTGAGGCACGTGCACCTCCGTGTCCCGTGCGTGCGATTCGTGCGGGGCCCGTTCACCGTGGGCCGATACGCGGTCGGTGGCCGAGAAGACGTGCGGGATTGAGGAGGGGTTCATGCCCGAGGCGGTCACGGAACTGGCCGACGACCAGCTCGACGAGATCCTGAGTGCCCTGTACCGGATGCGTGACGGCGACTTCAGTGTCCGGCTCAGGTCGCGCGGCAGCGGCAAACTCCGCGAGATCACCTCCGTCTTCAACGAGGTGATCGACCACAGCGAGCAGCTCAGCACCGAACTCCAGCGGGTCGGCGACGTCGTGCGCGACGAGGGCCGGCTCAACGAGCGGGTCAACGTCCACCCGGCACGCGGCGCTTGGGGCAACAGCGCCCGCGCCCTCAACGTCCTCCTCGACGAGGTCGCCGAACCCGTCACCGACGTCGCGCGGGTCCTGGACTCGGTCGCCGAGGGCGAACTGAACCGCCGGGCGTCCACCGAGGGCCGCCGGGGCGAGCTCAAGGGCGACCTCCTGCGCCTGGCCAACACCGTGAACCGGATGGCCGACCAGATGAGCGGCTTCACCGAGGAGGTCACCCGGGTCGCCCGCGAGGTGGGCACCGAGGGCAAGCTCGGCGGCAGCGCTCGCGTCGAGGACGTCTCCGGCGCCTGGCGCGAGGTCACCGAGTCGGTCAACCAGATGGCCTCCCGCCTCACCCTCCAGGTCCGTGACATCTCCACCGTCACGACCGCCGTCGCCCGAGGTGACCTCAGCAAGAAGATCACCATCGACGTCCAGGGCGAGATGCTGGAGCTCAAGGACACCTTCAACACGATGGTGGACCAGCTCTCCACGTTCGCCGACGAGGTCACCCGAGTCGCGCGCGAGGTGGGCACCGAGGGCAAGCTCGGCGGCCGCGCCAACGTCCGAGGGGTCCAGGGCATCTGGAAGAACCTCACGGACAACGTGAACTCCATGGCGGACAACCTGACCAACCAGGTCCGCGACATCTCCAAGGTGACCACCGCGGTGGCCCGGGGCGACCTCACCCGCAAGGTCGAGGTGGACGTCCAGGGCGAGATGCTGGCCCTGAAGAACACCGTGAACACCATGGTCGACCAGCTCGACTCCCTGGCGGACGAGGTCACGAGGGTGGCCCGCGAGGTGGGTACCGAGGGCAAGCTGGGCGGTCGCGCCAACGTCAAGGGCGTGTCGGGCATCTGGAAGGACCTGACCGACAACGTCAACTCGATGGCCAACAGCCTCACCTACCAGGTCCGCAACATCTCCCAGGTGACGACGGCGGTCGCCAAGGGCGACCTGAGCAAGAAGATCACCGTCGACGCCCAGGGCGAGATGCTCGACATGAAGGACACCATCAACAAGATGGTGGACCAGCTGTCGACATTCGCCGACGAGGTCACCAGGGTGGCCCGCGAAGTGGGCACCGAGGGCAAACTGGCCGGGCAGGCCCACGTGCGCGACGTGTCCGGGGTCTGGAAGGACCTCACGGACAACGTGAACTCCATGGCCAACAACCTGACCTACCAGGTGCGGCAGATCTCCATGGTCACGCGGGCGGTCGCCGCCGGTGACCTGACCAAGAAGGTCACCGTCAACGCCAAGGGCGAGATGCTGGAGCTGAAGGACACCATCAACGTGATGGTGGACCAGCTGTCCGCGTTCGCCGACGAGGTGACACGCGTGGCCCGTGAGGTGGGCACCGAGGGCAAGCTGGGCGGCCGCGCCAGCGTCAGGGGCGTCTCCGGCATCTGGAACGACCTCACCGAGAACGTGAACTCGATGTCGCACAACCTCACCACCCAGGTGCGCAACATCTCCGAGGTCACGACCGCCGTCGCCGCCGGTGACCTCACCAAGAAGATCGACGTCAACGCCCAGGGCGAGATCCTGGAGGTGAAGACGACGGTGAACACGATGGTCGACCAGCTGTCGGCCTTCGCCACCGAGGTCACCCGGGTGGCGCACGAGGTGGGCAGCCAGGGGCAGCTGGGCGGCCAGGCCAAGGTCGAGGGCGTCACCGGCACGTGGAAGCAGCTGACCGACAGCGTGAACGGGCTGGCGGGCAACCTCACCACACAGGTGCGCGCGATCGCCGAGGTCGCCAACGCCGTCGCCAAGGGCGACCTGACCCGCAACATCCAGGTCGACACCCGCGGCGAGATGGAACAGCTCAAGGACAACATCAACCTGATGGTGTCCAACCTGCGCGAGACCACCGCCGACCAGGCCGACGCGGACTGGCTCAAGTCCAACCTGGCCCGCATCTCCGGTCACATCCAGGGCCACCGCGACCTCAACGAGCTCGCCCGCCTGATCATGACCGAGGTGACGCCGCTGATCGGGGCCCAGCACGGCGCCTGCTACCTGCCCGAGGACCAGGACAACGAGGGGGTCTTCCGCCTCTACGCCGGGTTCGGCTTCGACCCGCCCGAGGGGCGCCAGCGCATCCGCAAGGGCATCGGACTGGCCGGTGAGGCGCTGTCCCAGCAGGTCGAACAGCAGATCTCCAACATCCCGCCCGGTTACGTGCAGGTCGAGTCCGGGCTGGGCGGCGCGCAGCCGCGCAACCTGTACATCCTCCCGATCGTCACCGAGGGGCGCTCGCTCGGAGTGATCGAGTTCGCGTCCTACGAAGAGTTCCGTGAGATCCACAAGAACTTCCTGCGCCAGCTGGTGGCACTGCTCGGCACCACCATCAACACCATCCTGGCCAACAACCGCACGGAGCACCTGCTCGAACAGTCCCAGCAGCTCACCAGCCAGCTGCGCGAACGCTCCAACGAGCTCCAGCGCCAGCAGGAGGAGCTGCGCGGCAAGAACGCGGAGCTGCGGCAGAAGGCCACCCAGCTGGCCAACCAGAACCGCGCGATCGAACTCCAGAACCAGCAGATCCAGCGTTCCCGCAACGCCCTGGAGGAGCGCGCGCACCAGCTCCAGGTCTCGTCCAAGTACAAGTCCGAGTTCCTGGCCAACATGTCGCACGAGCTGCGCACGCCGCTGAACAGCCTGCTGATCCTGGCCCGCCTGCTCGCGGACAACGCCGAGCAGAACCTGTCCGCCAAGCAGGTGGAGTTCGCGCAGACCATCCACAAGGCCGGCAGCGACCTGCTGCTGCTCATCGACGAGATCCTGGACCTGTCCAAGGTGGAGGCGGGCCGCGCCGAGGTGCAGCCCAGCGAGGTCTCCATCGCCCAGCTCGTCGACTACGTGGAGGCCACCTTCCGCCCGGTCACCGGTGAGCAGGGGCTGGCGTTCGCGGTGGACGTCTCACCGGACATCCCGGGCACCCTGTGGACCGACGAGCAGCGCCTCCAGCAGATCCTGCGCAACCTGCTCTCCAACGCGGTGAAGTTCACCCCGCAGGGCGAGGTACGGCTGCTGATCGAGCCCGCCTGGGCGCTGGAGGACGCCGACCTCGACATGTTCGTGGAGAACGAGGAGGTCATCGCGTTCACCGTCGCCGACACCGGCATCGGGATCGCCGAGGACAAACTCCAGGTGATCTTCGAGGCCTTCCACCAGGGTGACGGCGGCACCTCGCGGCGGTTCGGCGGCACGGGCCTGGGCCTGTCCATCAGCCGCAACTTCGCCCGTCTGCTCGGCGGCGAGATCCGCGTGCAGAGCGTGGCCAACCGGGGGTCGACCTTCACCCTGCTGCTCCCGGTCCGGTTGCCCGACGACGCCGGGGAGAACGCGGACGAGATCACCACCAGCCTGGAGCCGGTGCCCGCGATCGAACCGAGCCGGATCGAGTACGACTCCCTGCCGGACCTGTCCGACGACGACCTCAACCTGCCGGACGAGGACTTCGACGCCGTCGTGGCGGCCCTGACCGACTCCGGTGAGACGGTCGAGCCGTTGCCCATGGTGCAGGTGCTCAAGGCGCCCGAACCCGCCGAGGCGGAGTCGAGCGAGAGCTCCCAGGAGACCGTGGAGGCCCGGACCGACCCCGAGCGGCGGGCCGTGCTGGCCGGACAACGGGTGCTGATCGTCGACGACGACGTGCGCAACGTGTTCGCGCTGACCAGCGCCCTCGAAGCCCAGGGGCTGGAGGTCCTCTACGCTGACAACGGGCACACCGGCATCGAGAAGCTGGAGGCCAACGAGGAGATCTCCCTCGTCCTGATGGACGTGATGATGCCCGAGCTGGACGGCAACCAGACCACCCAGCGCATCCGCGAGATGCCGCAGTTCGAGGACCTGCCGATCATCTCCCTGACGGCCAAGGCCATGCAGGGTGACCGGGAGCGCAGCCTCGCGGCCGGGGCCACGGACTACGTGACCAAGCCGGTGGACCTGGACCACCTCCTGGACGTGATGCGACGCTGGCTCACGGCTGGCCCGGAGGAGACCAGAGCGGGCGCGGCGGGCGACGACCTGAGGGCCGGTGGAACGGACGTGACCGAAGCCGGGCACAATGGCGCCAGAGGCCACGACGGCAACAGCGACACCACGGATAACAACGACGCGAGCGGGGACACTGGCAGCACCGGTAGCACCCCGACAGAAGACTCGGAGTAGCCAGCAGTGACTCAGAAGGCCAACATCCTTCTCGTCGACGACCGAGACGAGAACCTGATCGCTTTGGAGGCGGCCCTCACCTCCCTCGACCAGAACCTGGTCAGGGCCAACTCGGGTGAGGAGGCTCTGAAGCACCTTCTGGGCACCGACTTCGCGGTCATCCTGCTCGACGTGATCATGCCGGGCATGGACGGGTACGAGACCGCCGCGCACATCAAGCAGCGCGAGAAGACCAAGGACGTGCCGATCATCTTCCTGACCGCCCAGGAAGTCGATCGGCACCAGGTCTTCCGCGGCTACTCGTCGCGCGCGGTGGACTTCCTGATCAAGCCGTTCGACCCGTGGGTGCTGCGCTCCAAGGTCGAGGTGTTCGTGGAACTGCACCAGCTCAAGGCGCAGATGCGCGAACAGGCCAGGTCACTCCAGCGGGTACTCAACCAGGAGACCGGGGAACCCGGACGGGTCCTGGCCGAGCAGCTGGCCCAGCGCTCGCGCCAGGTCCAGACCGACCTCGCCTCCCTCCGCGAGCACATCGTCGACAACTACCAGGAGGTCGACCAGCCACTGGTGGACGCCGTCCGACGAGTCGACCGCTCCGCCTCACGGCTGTCCACCCTGGTCGACACGCTGCACGGGCCCGAGTAATTCGGGGCCTTTGCTCGGCGCCTTTGCAGAGGAACCTTCGGCGCCTGCGGTGCGATGGCTCGTTCCTCGCAATCCCACCTTCACCACCTCCGGAACCCTCTCCGGCACCCTCGTCTTCTTGGGGCCTCCGCTTCGCTTCGGCCTGGGTTCGGGGCCTTTGCAGAGGGATTTGGGTTCAAGGCGACACAGCATCCTCGTCTACGCCTGGCTCGTTCCTCGCTGGCGGCTTGACTCGTCTTGCAGAACCCTCTCCGGCACCCTCATCTTCTTTGGGCCTCCGCTTCGCTTTGGCCCGTGTTCGGTGCCTTTGCAGAGGGATTCTTCATCCTCGTCTACGCCTGGCTCGTTCCTCGCTGGCGGCTTGACTCGTCTTGCAGAACCCTCTCCGGCACCGAACGAAAGCGCCCCCCCTTGTGGCTGGGGTGGACGGGCGGGACTCACGCCTGTGGCTGAGCAGCCGGTTCGGTACTTCGCCTGTGGCTGAGGGGCGACCACCTGTGTGGCAACCCTTCGCGACTGAGACATCCGGCCGCGACCATCCGCCTCTGCCACGCGCGGGAGCCGCCTGTTCACCTGAGCCACGGGTGTGAGCCCGGTCAGCGATCCCCAGCCGTAAGGGAGTGCCCTACGAATCACGGCCGCGGTGGGAGGGCCAGGCCGATGTGCTCGCCGATCTCCTCGATCAGGCCGAGATCGGCCAATCGGAAGCTGCCCCGGTTGCTGCGGCGGATCAGGGTGAGTGCGCCGCGCACCCCCCGGCTGCCCCTCAGGGGCACGGACAGCAGCGAACCCGCGCCGAGGACGGACAGGAGAGGGGCGCCGACGCGCGAGCGGCCCAGGACCGTCTCGTCCTCGATCAGGGGGAACAACAGGGACTGGCCCCGGCCCAGCACCTCGCCGGGGATGTCCGAGTCGCCCGGGGTGAGCGAGGCGACCTCCTCAAGCTGCCCCTCGGGGGCGTCGGCGGGGCCGATCACGGTCGCGCGGCGGGCCGCCCTGGGCCCCTCCGGCAGGTCGCAGACGTCGATGATCACCCAGTCCGCGTAGGAGTCGGCCAGGAGGTCGGCCGCGTCGGTCAGGGCCAGGTCCCTCGTCGGGGTGGTGCCGCGCAGCAGCAGCCGGGTCATCCGGGTGAGCACGTCCAGGCGTCGCGCGGCCAACACGACGACCTGGTCCTCCACCTCGGACTCCAGCGGGGCCGGGCCCTCCTCGTCAGCGCCGCTCATGGGCGGCGACATCGCCACCAGCACCAGCGGCTGCGCCTCGGTGGGCAGCTCCAGGCGGGTGAGCGTCAGGTGCACGTCCTCCGCCCAGCCGCGCTGGGCCAGCCGCGACTCCAGGTGCGCCGGGCCGTCCCCGCGCAGGACCGCCGCCAACCACGACTGCATCGCGGCCCGTTTGCGCAGGTCCACGAAGTGCGTGAAGGGTTTTCCGGTGAGGTATCCGGGGGCGCTGCCCAGCTGGGTGGCCCCGGCGCCGTTGATCCTTCGCACGTAGCCGTCGTGGTCGAGCAGGACCACGGGCACGCTGAGTTCGTTGAACACCGCGCGCAGCAGTGCGCGGTCGCCGTCCTCGGCTGGTCTGCGGGGTTCGGGGGGTTCGCTGTGGGCGCGGGCGAGTTCCGATCCGGCGGTCCCGAGCAGGCGCTCGGCGTACTCCAGCTCGGCCAGGGCCGCCTCGGCGGTGCCCTGGGCGTCGTCCGGGTACATGGCGTGCGTATTGCGCAGGGCAACTATCCGCTCACTCAGAGCAGCGATCTCGCGTTGCAGATCGGCGAGGTTCTCCGACACGCTCAGGGTCTCCCGGTCATCGTCGAGGGCGTCCCGCCAGCAACGGGCCTGACAGCGTTGACCCGATCTGACGACCGTCCGGTCGAGGGTCTCCCGAAGGTTACCTTTGGAGCGGTGACCCGGGAATCGTCGGAGGAGGTTCGGACAGTGTGGATCGAACACCTCGCCCGTGACATCGGCGCGTTGGGGCAGGCGGAGCACACCACCCTCGAACGGGCCCTGGACCAGATGAGCAGGGCCGCCGCCCTCGGAGTCCCCGGCTGCTCGGCCGCGCTGGTGGTGGTCTGGCGCGAGGTGGTGGGACAGGACGGCTCCATCCGCCACGTGGTCACCGACTACGGCGCCTCGCACTCCGACCTCGCCGAGGCCCTGGAACACCAGTACACGACCGACCAGGGCCCCACCGTGGAGGCCGTCCGCGAGATGACCCAGGTCCGCGTCGCCGACGTGCTGCGCGAGAGCCGCTGGCCCCGGTACACGAGCATGGCCGTCCAGTGCGGCGACCGCTCCTCCGTCACCCAGCCCAGCCAACTCTCCGGGGACGGCGACGAGGACCGCATCCTCACCTTCGGCGTGCACTCCGGCCGCGCCGACGCCTTCGACGAGGAGGTCGTCACCCAGCTCACGGCGCTGCTGGCCGAACACGCCGCGATGGCCCTGAACACCGCCGACCGCCAGGCCGACGCCGCCCGCGAGTCCGCCCACATGCGCCGCGCGATGTCCGCGCGCACGGTGATCGACCAGGCCAAGGGCATCATCATGCATGCCCGGGGCTGTGACGCCGACACCGCCTTCGCCGCACTGCGGGAGGTGGCGCAGCGTAACCGGAAGAAGGTCGTGGACGTGGCTCGGGACCTGGTCGCGGAGAACACCGGGCCGCAGCGGTCGCGCCGTCCGAGGCCAGACGGGCGCTGAGACGGCGGCTTCGCCTACGGGTCGAGGTCACTCCGAGTCCAGAGCGTGACCGTGAGCCGTCATGATGAGGGTTCGGGGCCGTCGCGGTACGCGGTGGCGGTCGGTCCGCCCGGGGGAGCGTCGAGCTCGGCCCGGTGCACGCGAACGACAAGGAGAACCGAGCGTGACGTCAGACATCTCGATCCGCCGCGAGGATGGCGTCGTCATCGTGACACCCGTGGGGGAGATGGACGCCGTCACCTCACCCGCCCTCGCGGAGGCCCTCGACGAGGTGCTGTCCGCACCCCTGCCCGTCGGGGTGGTGGTCGACCTCGCCAAGGTGGGCTTCTGCGATTCCCGCTGCATCGGGGTGCTCGTCTCGGCCTTCCGGCAGGCCCGCGACCTCGGCCTGGGCCTCGTCGTCACCGAACCGCAGCAGCAGGTGAACCGCCTGTTCGTGATAGCGGGCATCGACCAGGTCATCCCGATCGACGCGAGCACGGACAACGCCGTGGACACGCTCAAGGGATGAGCTCGACGCCCCGGCCGCCGCACCCCGCACGGGCACCGGCCGAACCGCCCTGCTGGCCGACAGGAGTCTGGTCGACGAAGTGCAGCCGGGTCAGCGACCCCTCACCGCTGCCGCAGATCTCCAGGAAGTCACAGGTCTGCCGGGTGATCCACAGCCCGTAGCCGCGTGAGCGGAGCGTGTCGGCCGGCCGGTAGCCCGCCAGCGGATCAGTGAGGTCGCCGTGTTCGTCGAGCACGTCGCACACCCACCGGTCCCGCGCACGCCACAGGTGGACGCTGCCCTTGCCCGCGCCGTGTTCGAGCACGTTCGCCGCGAGTTCGTTCACCGCCACGACCATGCTGTCCACCCGCTCCGGGGGCAGGCCGACCGCGCCCGCCAGCGCCGTGAGCTCCTCGCGCAGCCGGGGGAGCGACTGCCCGATCTCCAACCGGTGCACCGGCCCCCGTACGGCGAGCGGCTCCGGCGCCAGGGGGCGGCGGCCGAAGGCCTCGGTCCCCAGGTAGGCCGGGTTGGGTCGCGGACCCGCCTCGCCCACCAGCGTCGGGTGGGTGGCCCGGATCGCGGCGCGCACGCCTGGCCCCAGGAGGCGCTCGTCGTGCACGCACAGCATGCGCATGCGCATCGGTGCCAACGCGGTGCTCAACACCGACTCCAGCCGGTGCCACTCGCGCAGCTCCATCGTCGGCCCGTGTGCCAGCGACGCCAGGGGCGGCTCGGCCACCACGCTCACCGGCCCCGGCCCGTGGAGCAGGGCCAGCCGGTGCAGGGCGGCCAGAGTGCGCCCAGGGGCCTCGTAGAGGTCGTCCCTCCCGACGACGTTCACCCTGTCACGCTCGTGCCGGTCCAGTCCGTTCAGGAGCGGTCCGGGGTCGGCGACGGAGAGCACGACGTGGGCGTCGGCGCGGACGGCGGACCGCAGCCGCTCCAACGCCACATCGTGGAACCGTCTCTCACGGCGGAACAGGAGTCCCTGGTGTTCGAACGTCATCGGTGTGGGCGGACCGTTCAGTTGGCGGAACCGGACAGGAGGAGGTCCGCCTCATCCTCCTCGATCTCGTCGCGCGCGGCCAGATGCGGACGCGAACGTTCGTAGGCGAGCTCGGTCTCGATGGCGATGCGCTGCCACGTGAACCGGGAGCGGGCCCGGTCCACGGCGGCGATCCCGTAGGCGGTGCTCATCGTCGGGGTACCCAGGACGGCGCGAACCGAACGGGCCACCTCGTCGGGACGGCCGAAACGCATCAGGACGCCGCTGGTGCGGTGCAGGACGGCGCCGGGGACAGCGCCGGTGGCGGTGGCCACCACGGGCAGCCCGCAGGCCATGGCCTCCAGGACCGCGCCGCCGTAGGGGTCGTAGGAGGCCGCGGAGACGAAGACGTCGGCCGAACGCAGCAGGCGCGGGAGCTCCTTGCGCTCCACCGGGCCGGTCAGGTGCACGCGGTCGTCCACGCCCAGTTCCTTGGAGAGCAGCTCGATGCTCCGGGCGTTCTCGTCCAGGGCCACCTCGCGGTCCTCGGCCGTGGACACCAGCACCAGCTCGGCCTCGGGCAGACGCACCATCGCCTCCACCAGGCGGCGGGCGCCGCCCGCCTCGGTCAGGGGGGTGACGGAGACCAGCCGGGCGCGCTCCTCGCGGCGGGAGTGCCACGGCTCGGTCGAGGCGCTGCCCTCCACGCTGAAGTGGTCCGGGTCCACGCCGAACGGCACGACGCTCACGTGGTGGCGCGGCACGCGCAGGCGGGCCAGCTCCCCCTGCTGGTCGGTGGAGTTGACCAGGACGTGGTCGGCGCGGGAGGCGAGGATCGTCTCCATACGGGCGCGGTCGGGACGCTCGGGCAGGCCGGAGCGCTGCTCGCTGGCGTTGAGCGAGTGGAAGGTCTGGACGATCGGGGTCCCGCTCTGGTCCTTCTCGCTGTGCGCCTGGGCGTGCAGGGCCGCCAGCCCGCTGGTCCAGCCGATGGCGTGCAGGACGTCGGGCACGTCCTCGTCCAGGACGGCGGCGAGCGCGGTCCCGAAGGCCCCGGTGTGCTCGGCGTGCTCCTCCTCGGCGAGCGGGCGGGCCGGCCCGGCGTCCAGGTAGGCGACGGAGACGCCGCGCGCCATGCGGGTGCGGCCGTCGGGCTGGGCGGGGTCGCTGCGGCGGACGTAGACGGTCACCCGGTGCCCGCGCTTGGCGAGCTGGCGGGACAGGGCACACACGTGCAGGCTCGCGGGGCAGGCCGGCTCGCCCCGGTGGGCGGGGAGGGGGTTGGCGTGTTCGGCGACCATGGCGATCTTCACTGGGCTTCGGACTCCTTGGACACCGCCGTGGTGTCCGTCGTGGATGGGTGGCCCGGCGGGACTCCGGAGCGGGGAGTCGGAATCCTGCCGGGCGGGACTTGCGCGGTGGTCCCGCACCGGCGGCCGCAGTGGCGCCGGGCCGCTCGAGCACGGGAGCGGAGGGACCGGGGGGAGCGGGGCGGACGGGTTCAGGGAGACGCGCGTCCGGGACCTGGGTCCGGTGGAGGGGGATGGCGGGCAGCGCTGAGGACCGCGCGCACGCGGTGCGCACGGACGGTGGAGACCGGAGAGGAGAGAGGAAGGGAAGGACGCATGAGACCACACCAAACGACCGTCGAAAGGGAGTTCGAGCCACCGGGGCGCCTGAGGAAGTCAGGGCGCCGCACAGGGCGGTCGTGTGTGTCTGCGTCTTAGACACCCAACGGGACCATTCTGCCAGACCCTCAGGGAACCGACAACGTGGCATCGATCCCCTTCAGAGCGCCGCGGGGGCGGGCGGGCCCCGGCCCGGCCCCTCCGGGCGGGTGCGGCGCGGGGCCTCTGGTCTGCGGGTTGACCGAACCTGCCGGTGGGCACTGTCGGGCGGTCCCCGGCACCGCTACTGTCGGACCCGAACCGAACGACGGCACCACACACGTCCCAGGATCAACCGCGACAACACTTTTGGCGGCGAAAACCGGTGCGGGAACTGCATATCCGGGTGTTTTCCGCCATGATGTACGCGGATTTTGACCGACTCCGGCGGTGGCTCGGTACGGTTACTGAATCCAGACGATGTACGGGACTCGACCAAGGCCCGGCGCCAGACGCCGGGCAACCGGCCACGGCCGATGAAACGGGAGGAAGGGCGTATGGGTGTCGCTGGTGGGGAAGTCATTGTCACGGCCCTCACGCACCGGGGCGCTATTCGCCCCGCCAACGAGGACTCCGTGGTCATGGGTGCTCTCACCGTCGCCAGCGCGAACATGACCTCCCCGGTCCGCTGCGTGCTGCCGGTGAGCGAACCGGTCATCCTCGCGGTCGCGGACGGGATCGGCGGCCAGGCCGCCGGTGAGATCGCCTCCGAACACGCGGTGCACCGCATGGCCGAGATGGGGCCGCGCCTGAACGGCCCCGAGGAGATCGCCCAGCTCCTCACCAACATCGACGAGGAGATCAAGGACCACGCGCTCCAACACACCGAGTTCTCCGGCATGGGGACCACGGTCGCGGGCGTGCTGCTCAACAGCGACGGCAACTTCTGGTTCAACGTGGGCGACTCCCGCACCTACCGCCTCGAGGGCCGCCACCTGCGCCAGCTCTCCGAGGACGACTCCCCGGCCCTGCCCCCCTCCGAGGACGGCCGCCCCGTCACCACCAACTTCATCACCCAGTCCCTGGGCGGCAGCTCCGGCGGTTCGATGGTTCCCCACGTGGGACGGGACGACGCCGCGGACCCCAGCGCCTGGCTCATGTGCAGCGACGGCCTGTCGGATCTGGTGCTGCCCGAGGAGATGGAGCGGATGATCGCGGAGGCCGGCAGCGACGAGGCCGCCGTACACGCCCTCTGGCAGGCCGCCATGGAAGCCGGCGGCAAGGACAACATCAGCATCCTGCTGGCCCGCAGAAGGTAGCCGGCGGTCGCACACGGAAGGGGCCCGCACGCGTCGTCGTGCGGGCCCCTCCGTCGTGCGGTGCTACTTCTGGGAGCCCTCACCGGAGCCGGGGCGGTTGCGCGAACGCACCACCACGAGCACGACCGCGCCGATCGCGGCGACGGCCACGACGACACCGACCAGGACCATCAGCGGGGAGGTCCCGCCCTCCTCGGCGGCGGTCTCCTCGGCCGCGGGTGCCTCGGTGACGGTCTCCTCGGGGGCCTCCTCCTCGGGCTCCTCCGGGGCGGCGGCCGCGACGGCCTCCTCGGACAGCGAGAAGCTCAGGGTGTCCTGGATGGGGTGACCGTCCGAGGAGACCACCCGGTACGAGATGCCGTACTCGCCCTCTTCGGTGGGCGGCGTGAGGGCGACGGACACGTCGGTGCCGTCGAAGGTCAGCTCGCCCTCCTGGATCTCCGCGCCCTCGGGGCTGGTCACGACGATGGCGCTGCCACTGCCGCCGGCCATCGGGGCGTTGTTGAAGGTCAGCGTGACCTCCTCGGGGACGGTGTCCAGGGTGACGCCGTCCTCCGGGTCGGAGGCGATCAGCACGTCGTGGGCGAAGGCGGGGGCGGGGGCCAGCAGCAGCGCGGCGGCGAAGGGGGCGACCAGGGCCGCGGTACGGATTCTTCTCATGATCTTCTCTCAGGCCGTTCGGGTGCGGTTCGCGCCCGGCGGGCACGGGTCGGGGACCGGTGCTCGTCCGGGGCTCTTCTGGGGGACCGCCTCGACCGCCGGAGCCTGGGGCTACGGGGCCGTGCGGAACGCGGGCGAACCGGGAGGCCCGCGGGGACCGTGCGTCGACGGCTCTGGGGAAGGCGGCGCGAGGGCCGGGGGCGCGACGAACGCGACCCCGGACTCCACGGGTGTGAGGTCGGGCAGGCGCGGCGGCCGCGGGAGGGCCCGGGAGACGGCGGAGGCGAGGAACCAGAGCGCGGACTCGCCGTGGGACAGCAGCGCGGAGGCGAGCAGGGCCGCCCACAGGTGGGCGAACAGCATCCCCGGCGCCAGTCCGAGGGCGGCGGAGCCGTGCCCGGCGTGCTCGACCTGGACGGTCCCGGGTCCTGACAGCTGGAGGATCAGGTGCAGGGCGACCTGTGCGAGGGCCATCACGGCGAAGATGTCGCCGAAGCCCCGCATGATCCCGGTGAACCGCCAGAGGAGACCGAACAGGAACGCCGTGGCCAGGAGGAACCCCCAGGCCCCGGCGGGGCTGTCGGCCCCGACGTTGTGGCCCACCCAGGCAATGCCCGTGCACGCACCGGCGAGGAGCGCCGTGCGTGTGAGGCGGAGCGTGCCGTGAGCGGGTCGCACGATAGTGAACCTAGGCCGTGCCACAGGGGCCCGCAAGGCCTCCGGACGTGAGAACGCGCTCGAACGTCTCGGAGCGGGGCCCGGTGGCAGAAGTGAGCCGCCGGACGCGAACCCTCGCGTCCGGCGGCTCCACCTCGCCTAACCCGCCGGGACCAGCTCGCGACGCATGTAGCGACGCTGCTCGGGGGTGGTGCCACCCCAGACTCCGTGAGCCTCCCCGGCGCGCAGTGCCCACCGCAGACATTCCGGGCGAACAGTACAGCTGCGGCAGACGTCCAGGGCCTGCTCCGTGTCGGTGCGGCCGATCCCGGTGCTGCTCACCGGGAAGAAGATCTCGGGGTCGTACGAGCGGCAGTTCCCCTGCTCGACCCAGTCCTCGCTGTCGTGGTACAGGCGGTTCACGGACGCCTCCGATCCCTGGTCAGTGGTCCTCGCCGTGTTCCCACGGCGGGGGCGACGAAGTTCGAGTCCGCACTGCCGTCCCGGGGGTGCCGGACCCGCATGGGCTGCGGCGAAGCGGTGCGACTAATTGTAGTACTACATGAGGTCGTACTACACAGAGTCTGATGGAAAGTCGGAGATTCATCAAGGACGTACGACGGTGGTCCCGGTCTCCACCGGTCGGTCGGGGTCGGGCGGAAGGGCGGTTCGCGGGGGTTCGTCCGACGTCTGGAAACCGAAGGAAATTCCTGCGTACAAGTGGTTCCGACGGGTGTCACGCGTAACGTGTGACGTGCGTGGCGCGTCACCCAGGGCGATATGTCGCGAGCTTTCCACCGAATTGATGTGACTTAACGCACGCTTAATATTCGTCGTGGAGGCTCTATGTTTGACCCTGACGGTTGCCGACCACCCGCCCGCGAGTCACCTCCCACCTCGCGCGACGCCGGTCCGCCCTGGGGGCCGAAGCCCCTGATAGACAGGGCGTGGACGGGCGGCTCGGCCGCTACCCAGCGTCACCTGGGAGCCCCGTCCAAGGCGGAATCAAGCTGCTAAATAAACGAGCCCTACCCATTGGTAAGCCTCCCAAACATCTGCGCGGAATCTCGCCGAAACTCCTTTGACCTTCTTTCGCTAAGTTCGATCGACGTGCCACATCAACGAACGAACCTCCAAGCACGCGACCGAATCGAAGGTGGGGCTGTGAGCTCCGAGACCACGGAGGCCGCGGGCCGTGAGGACGTGCGCCTCTCGCACCCCTCTCCGGAGGACGGGCCGCACATGTGGCGGTTGGCCGGCGACACGGGGATGGACGTGAACTCCCCGTACGCCTACACGCTCTGGTGCCGGGACTTCGCCACGACCAGCGTCGTGGCACGGGACGCCGACGGCCGGATGGCGGCCTACGTCACCGGCTACGTCCGTCCCGACAGCCCGGACACGTACTTCCTCTGGCAGGTGGCCGTCGGCTCCGAGTACCGGGGTCAGCGGCTGGCCCGCCGGATGCTCGACTTCATCGGCGAACGCCTCGCCGAACAGGGCCTGCGCTACCTCGAAGCGACCGTCACCCCCGACAACGAGGCCTCACGGGCGCTCTTCTCCTCGTTCGCGCGGAGCCTGGGTGCCGAGGCCGTGTGGAGCCCGCTCTTCGGCTCGGAGCACTTCCCGAAGGACGGCGAAGGGCCCCACGACCCCGAGGATCTCGTGCGCATCGGGCCCATCGGCGCGCACTCCGACACCGACGACTGACCGTCCGTCCCGGATCGACCCCGATCCCGACCCGCCCTCGTCCCAAGCCCTGAGCCCACGAAGTTGGGGAAAGGAACCAAGGAACATCACGATGGAGACCTTCCAGCGCCTCGAGTCCGAAGTCCGCGGATACTGCCGGAACTGGCCTGTCGTCTTCGACAAGGCGGTCGGCAGCCACGTCCACGACGAGACCGGCCGCCCGTACCTGGACTTCTTCGCCGGGGCCGGATCGCTCAACTACGGGCACAACAACCCCGAGTTGAAGACCTCGCTCATCGAGTACCTGACCGACGACCGGATCGTCCACAGCCTCGACGCCTACAGCGTGGCCAAACGCGAGTTCCTGAAGACCTTCGAGGACGTCATCCTCAAACCCCGGAACCTGGACTACAAGGTCCAGTTCCCCGGCCCGGCGGGAAACAACGCGGTCGAGGCCGCGCTCAAGCTGGCCCGTAAGTACACCGGTCGCCAGACGATCATCAACTTCACCAACGGCTTCCACGGCATGACCCTGGGCGCCCTCGCTGTCACCGGTAACTCCATGAAGCGCGGCGGCGCCGGCGTGCCGCTCGACCACGTGGCCACCATGCCGTTCGACAACTACCTCGACGGGAAGACCCCGGACTTCCTGTGGCTGCGCACCCTCCTGGAGGACAGCGGAAGCGGTCTGGACGCCCCGGCGGCCGTGATCGTCGAGGCCATCCAGGGTGAGGGCGGCATCAACGTGGCCAGTGCCCCCTGGCTGCGGGGCCTGTCCGAGCTCTGCCAGGAGTACGGCATCCTGCTGATCCTGGACGACATCCAGATGGGCTGCGGCCGTACCGGCAAGTTCTTCAGCTTCGAAGAGGCCGGCATCACCCCGGACATCGTCACCCTGTCCAAGTCCATCAGCGGTTACGGCCTCCCGATGGCGCTCACGCTGTTCAAGCGCGAGCTGGACGTCTGGGAGCCGGGCGAGCACAACGGCACCTTCCGCGGCTTCAACCCGGCCATGGTCACCGGTACCGAGGCGCTGCGCCGCTTCTGGTCCGACGACACCTTCGCCCAGGCCACCCTCGCCAAGGGCGAGCTGGTCGAGGCGCGCCTCGCCGAGATGGCGGAGGAGCACTCCGACTTCGGAGCCCACGTGCGCGGTCGCGGCCTGGCCCGCGGTCTGGCCTTCGACGCCGAGGGCGGCATCGCCAAGAAGGTCGCCGCCGGGTGCTTCGACCGCGGTCTGCTCCTGGAGACCTCCGGCCCCGAGGACGAGGTCGCCAAGCTGCTCCCGCCGCTCACCACGACGGAGGAGGAGCTGACCGCGGGGCTGGACATCATGGCCGACGCCGTCCGCGAGGCGGTCAAGGTCCCCCAGACCGCCTAGTACGCGACACGCCGGTGCCGTTTCGGACCGGCGTGCCCACCGAATCCGGCGCGGGGCCGGCCAGTACCTCTACCCGGGGTGACGGTCGGCCCCGTACCGTGTACCACCAGCGCACACAGCGCGCATCAGAGCGTGAAGGAGACACAAGTGATCGTTCGCAGTATGGACGAGGTCAACGACACCGACGCTGACATCAAGACCGAGAACTGGCGCAGTCGTCGGATCGTCCTGGCCAAGGAGAAGGTCGGCTTCTCCTTCCACGAGACCGTCCTTTACGCGGGCACCGAGTCGACGTTCTGGTACGCCAACCACATCGAGCTCGTGCACTGCATCGAGGGCGAGGCCGAGCTGACCAACGAGGAGACGGGGGAGAAGCACATCATCACCCCGGGCACCCTCTACCTGCTCAACGGCCACGAGAAGCACACGGTCCGCCCGAAGACCGACTTCCGCGTGCTGTGCGTCTTCAACCCGCCGGTCACCGGCCGCGAGGTCCACGACGAGAACGGCGTCTACCCGCTGGTCGTCGAGGAGGACGTCAACGCCTAGTCCCACAGGGAAGCGTTGAGCCAACGCGGGGCGGGGTCCGGTGGTCCGGACCCCGCTCTCGTGTTTTCAGGGGTAGGAACCCCTCGGTAACGGGCATAAGAACCCATAGTCACGAACCACAGGTGGCCAGCTCGGAGGGAGTACGTCGTCGGGTCACCCGACGAACAGGGACTCATAACCAGTGCATAACGGACCAATCGGGTTCAGTTACTGCATCTCGGGCTCGGGGAGGGAGACCCCGTACCAGCGCCGTCGTCCCGAGCACCCGGGCAACGGTCACGACCGCGGCCACCGAGCCGCGGACCCCGCCCACTTGAGGCGATCCAGCATCCGAACGCGTGAGGCCTCGCCCCGTCCTTCGGGCGAAGGCTCCGCACCCGCGAGTTTTCGAGGAGCAGTCGTGAAGAATCAGGTACCAGCGCGTCGGCGGGGAACCTGGGGACGTCGAGACGCGTTCCGCCTGGCCGGAGCCGGTGTCGCGGTGGCCGCCCTGGCTCCCTCGCTCGCGTCGTGCTCCAGGGTCAGCAGCGGTGCGTCCCTGGCCGACCTGCGCGAGCAGGGGTTCGTCCGGGTCGGCCTCGCCAACGAGATCCCCTTCGGGTTCGTTGACGGCTCCGGTGAGGCCGCGGGTCAGTCGCCCGCCGTCGCCAAGGCCGTCTTCGAGGAACTGGGGATCCCGGAGATCGTCGCCACCTCCACCAGCTGGGACGGCCTGATCCCGGGCCTCCAGAACGACCAGTTCGACGTCCTCGCCGCCGGTGTGTTCATCACCCCGGACCGGTGTCAGGAGGTCGCCTTCAGCGAGCCGACCGCCACCGCCCCCGAGGCCTTCATGGTCGCCAAGGGCAACCCCAAGGGCATCCAGCACTTCGAGGACATCGCCGCGGACCCGGACATCAGGCTGGCCGTGCTGAACGCCTCCGTGGAACAGAACTACGCCGAGTACTTCGGCGTCCCCGAGGGCCAGATGGAACTCATCCCGGACCAGACGACCGGCTTCGAGATGCTGGAGAACGGCCGCGTCGACGCCATCTCCATGCTGAAGGTCTCGCACGAGTACCTGCTGATGGAGCGCGGCGGTGACTTCGACGTCACCGAACCGTTCTACCCGGTCATGGACGGCAAGGAGGAGAAGGGCTGGGGCGGCCTCTGTCTGCGCCAGGGTGACGACGAGATGCTCGACGAGGTGAACCGGGTCATCGCCGAGTTCACCGAGAGCGGCCGCCTCCTCGAGCTCGGCGAGGAGTGGGGATTCACTGAGGACGACCTGCCCGACGGCACGAGCACCGCCGAGCTCTGCGAGGGCTGATCCAGCGTGGAGTTCCTGCAAGCACAGCTACCCCGCTACCTCGACGGTGCCTGGATCACACTCCAGCTCACCTTCGGGGGGGCCGTTCTGGCCTTCGTCTTAGCCATGGTCTTCGGGATCATGGGCACCGTACGGTCCTGGCTCCTGCGCGCGATCACCACTGTCTACGTGGAGGTCTTCCGGGGGATCGCCGCTCTCGTGGTGATGTTCTGGTTCGTCTTCGCGGTCCCTGACATGACCGGTTTCGAGCTGGAGCCGATGTTCGCCGCGATCCTCGCGCTCGGCCTGAACGTCGGTGCCTACGGCGCCGAGGTCGTGCGAGCCGCGCTCAACGCGGTGCCCAGGGCCCAGGTCGAGGCCACCGTCGCGCTGAACCTCTCCTGGTTCCAGCGCATGCGCCTGGTTGTCGTGCCACAGGCGTGGGCGCAGATGCTGCCCACGTTCGGCAACCTGATCATCGAGCTGATGAAGGCGACCGCCGTGGTGTACATGGTCGGCATCCTCGACCTCACCGCCGTCGCCCGTGAGGTGCGCAGCGGTACGGGCGAGACGTTGGCCGCGTTCGCGATCGCGTTCGTCATCTACTACCTGATCGCGCAGGTGCTGATCTTCGGTATGCGACTGCTCGAGCGCCGCGCCAACCAGAAGCTGGGCCGTACCCCGCCGTCCGGCGGCGGGATCATGAGCCTGCTCCGGCCCCCGTCGGTCGGTACCCAGGTGGGGGTGGCCAAGTAATGAACAACGATTCCACGCCCATGATCTGGGACTTCGCCTTCACCTTCGAGGTCATGCCGAGCCTGCTCCAGGGCCTGCTGGTGACGATCCAGCTCACGCTGATCGGCTACAGCATCGCCCTGACCCTGGGCCTGCTGATCGCGGTCGTGCGACGGGTCCCGTACGTCGGTCCCGTCGTGCACTTCGTCATGGAGTTCATCCGGACCACACCGCTGATCATCCAGCTGGTGTTCGTCTTCTTCCTGCTGCCGGCGAGCTACGCACTGCCGGTGTTCGGCCCGGTCCCCATCACCGCGTTCACCGTCGGTGTGGTGGTCCTCGGCATCCACTACGCGGCCTACACCGCCGAGGTGTACCGCTCGGGTATCGAGGGCGTGGCCAAGGGCCAGTGGGAGGCGGCCCGGGCCCTGAGCCTGCCGACGACACGGACCTGGGGAGCGGTCGTACTGCCCCAGGCGATCCGCAAGGTCATCCCCGCTCTGGGCAACTACCTGATCTCCATGTTCAAGGACACGCCGCTGCTCTTCGCCATCGGTGTGGCGGAGCTGCTGACCAGGGCCCAGCGGGTCGGCAGCGAGAGTTTCCGGATGATGGAGGCCATCACGCTGGTCGGGCTCCTCTTCCTCCTGGTGAGCATCCCGTCCGCGATTGTGATTCGACGACTGGAGAAGCGATATGCCGCCGTCTGATACCCCTGAGAACACGACGGCACCGGGTGTCGGGGACGGCGTCGCCGACGGCCCGCTGATCGTGTTCGACCAGGTGGTGAAGCGCTTCGGCGACCTCACCGTCCTGGACCACCTCGACTTCGACGTGGCCGCCGGCGAGCGCGTCACCCTGATCGGGCCGAGCGGCTCCGGCAAGACCACCATCCTGCGCCTGCTCATGACGCTGGAGAAGGTCACCGAGGGCCGCATCAACATCGGCGGGGAGCCGTTCAGCCACATGCCGAAGGGCAGCGGCCTGGCCCCGGCCAGCGAGAGCTACCTGCGGCGCCGCCGCAAGAGCATCGGCATGGTGTTCCAGCAGTTCAACCTGTTCCCGAACATGACGGTGCGCAGGAACATCATGGAGGCGCCGGTCAACGTCCTCGGCCTGTCCAAGGACGAGGCCAGCGCCCGCGCCGAGGAACTGCTGGACCTGGTGGGTCTGGGCGACAAGATCGACGCCCACCCGACCCAGCTGTCCGGCGGTCAGCAGCAGCGCGTGGCGATCGCCCGCGCCCTGGCGATGCGGCCGGAGATCCTCCTGCTGGACGAGGTCACCTCGGCCCTGGACCCGGAGTTGGTGGCGGGCGTGCTGGACGTGCTGCGCGAGGTGGCCGAGACCACCGACATCACGATGCTGTGCGTGACCCACGAGATGGGCTTCGCGCGGGACGTGTCCCACCGGGTCATGATGTTCGACGAGGGCCGCATCGCCGAGGAGGGCCACCCGGACCAGATCTTCGGGGACCCCCAGGAGGAGCGGACCAAGACCTTCCTGAAGTCGGTCCTGGAGAACGGGCACTAGATCCCGGCTCCCGGAGACGGGGCCCGCCCGGGCGTCGCGGCACACGACCGCGACGGTCCGGGCGGGCCCCGCCCCGTGTCACCTCCTGTGCGACCTATTCGGCGACCAGGACGAAGAAGAGGAAACCGAGGAACCGGGTGCGCTCGCGGAGCCGCTCGGGCAGCAGGTGCCGGGGGGTGTCCGGCGAGAAGGACGGTTCGTCGATGTCCGCGACGCGGAAACCGGCCCCGGTGAAGTCCCGGACCATCGCGTGCAGCGGGCGGTGCCAGACGTTCAGGACCGCCCTCTTGCCCTGGAACTCCACCTCCACCGGCCAGGGAGAGACCTCGAAGTAGTCGGTGTCCGGCTCCAGCAGCACGTGGGCGGCCGGATGGTCCACGGAGACCAGGAGGCGGCCGCCCGGCCTCAGGACCCGGCGCAGCTCCCGGAGCGGCCCCTCCCACTCCCTGAGGTAGTGCAACGACAGTGAGGAGACGACGTCGTCGAACCCGCCGTCGGGGAACGGGAGGGGCTCCGCGAGGTCGAGCACGCGCAGGTCGGCGTCGTCGCCGAGACGCTTCCTGGCCAGCCTCACCATCTCCGTGCTGGAGTCGAACCCGGTCACCTCGGCGCCCCGGTTCCGCAGTTCCAGGGAGAGGGGACCGGAGCCGCAGCCGGCGTCCAGGACGCGGCGGCCGCCGACGTCACCGGCGAGGTTCAGCATGGCGGGGCGCTCGTAGTGACCGTTCATGAGGTTGGCGTCGTTGTCGGCCGAGTACGCCTCGGCGAAGTCGTCGTAGTCGCTTGTGGTCACGTTGGTCTCGACTCCTGGTTCGGGGGGTGGTCGGGTCCGACGGTAACCGGCCGGGACCTCCCTGGGGGCGCCGTCCTCCGCCTGGGGACCACCTCGCCGGATTCCGGTCGTGGGGGACGCTCTCCGGGCGTGTCGGGACCCTGGTGACAACGGGGTAACGACATACCGTAGTCATTAAGTCGCTTTTAGTTTTCCCTGGTGCAGAATGTGTGTTCTGAGACAGGGGGGACACTTGTGACCATGGTGCGAAGATGGGGGCTCGCCTGGGCCGTCGCCCTCGCCGCCGTCCTGATCATCGGGCCGGCGCTCATCCGGCCGGGGATGCGGGATGACGTCCTCGGTGAGTCGTCCGTGCTGTACCTGGTTTCCTGGATGCCGATGTTGATCGGCATCGTCATGGCCTGGGGACTCGTCCGGGCGTTCGGGCGACGTGACGAGCTGGACCGACGGATCGCCAGCGCCATGGACGGCCACCCCGTCCTACGCGAACTCGGCTGGATGGTGCTCCTGATCGCCGGGTTCATCCTCTCGATGGTCGTGCTGTCGTGGATCTTCACCGTCTACGGGGAGGAGACCGGTGTCTCGCCGGACCTCGCGATGTCCGTGGCACTGGTCTCGCGCCTGCTGTTCCTGTTCGCCATCCCCCTGCTGATCCTGGACCGCTCGGGCCTGACCGTCGACGGCAAGGGCACCGCCATGCCCTCGATCGCCCTGAAGGTGGGGGAGCCCTGGCGCTGGCTCGGGGTGGTGCCCGTGTTCGTCACGGTGGTCCTGATGGGCTTCCTGATCACGCCGCACATCGGGCTCCCCGAGCCCTCACTCACGCTGTACGCCATGCTGGTCGCCTTCATGGTGATCGCCACCTGCGAGGAGATCTTCTTCCGGGGGATGATGCAGACCCGGCTGGAACTGCTCCTGGGGCGCTGGGGCGGCATCGTGCTGACCTCGGTGGTGTTCGCGATGACCTACGCGTTCATCCAGCCCTACGACGCCGTCTCGCAGTTGCCCGGCATCGACTTCGTGCACGACACCGGCATGGCCCTGCTCACCTACGGCGCCGCGGGCCTGTTCTACGGCTACCTGTGGGCGTGCTTCCGCAACACCTGGATCAACGTCCTCATGCGCGTGGCAATGTTCCTGCTCATCCTGCCGCCCGACCTCCAGATCGGCATCAGCCGGTAGCTCCGCCGCCCGCGAGTCCACGCGTCCCACCAGGTCAGGTGGGGCGCGTGATCGTGTCATGAGGAAAAACCTGCCCGGTGTCCAGGGACACGAGTGGCGATATGGGTACAGATCCTCCACAGCAGTCGCGTTGCGGTCATTTTCCCCTCACGGGGACGTCACCGTGCGGTCATGCAAAAGGGGGAGTCTGCCCACTGTGAGCACGGAATCAGCGCCAACGCCAGCGGGGCCCGCCACCGCCGACCTTCCCGCCGACAGGTTCATGGACCGGGAGGAGGGATGGCTCCGGTTCAACCAACGAGTGCTCGAACTCGCGGAGGACGAGAACATCCCGCTGCTCGAACGGACGCGGTTCCTCGCGATCTTCTCCAGCAACCTGGACGAGTTCTTCATGGTGCGGGTGGCCGGGCTCAAACGCCGTCTGGCCACGGGCCTGTCCGTCGCCTCACCCAGCGGGCACCACCCCAGGGACCTGCTGGAGCGCATCTCCCTGTTCACCCACGACCAGATCCTGCGCCTGATCGCCTGTTTCGAGAACAGCGTCGCCCCCGCCCTGGCCCGGGAGGGCATCAGCATCGTCCGGTGGAGCGAGCTGGACGACCGCGAACGCGAGTACCTGCACGGCTACTTCCGCCGCGCCATCTATCCGCTGGTGACACCGTTCGCGGTCGACTCCGCGCACCCCTTCCCCTACATCTCGGGCCGTTCGCTCAACCTCGCCGTCACGGTGCGCGACTCCAACGACGACCGGCCCATGTTCGCCCGGGTCAAGGTGCCCAGCGCCCTGCCCCGGTTCATCGAACTCACCACCCACGGCGGCGGCCGCTTCGTCCCGGTCGAGGACATCATCGCCGCGCACCTGCCCCAGCTGTTCGAGGGCATGCAGGTGGTCGAACACCACGCCTTCCGGGTCACCCGCAACGCCGACCTGGAGGTCGACGAGGACGAGACCGACGACCTCGTCCAGTCCCTGGAGAACGAACTCCTGCGCCGCCGCTTCGGACCGCTCGTGCGCCTGGAGGTGGAACAGTCCATCAGCGACGGGGCGCTGTCCATCCTCCGCGAGCAGCTCGGTGCCGAGGAGGAGGAGATCTACCGGGTCCCGGGGCCGCTCAACCTGGCCGGGCTCGCCCAGATCGCCGACACCGACCGACCCGACCTGCGCTACCCGCCCATGGTCCCGGTGGAACCGCGCGCGCTCACCTCCGGCGACCTGTTCGCGACCATCCGCGAACGCGAGGTGCTCGTCCACCACCCCTACGAGTCCTTCGCCACCACCACGGAGCGGTTCCTCACCCTGGCCTCCACCGACCCCAAGGTCGTGGCGATCAAACAGACCCTGTACCGCACGAGCGGCGACTCACCCATCGTCGAGTCGCTCATCGAGGCGGCCAGGGAGGGCAAGGAGGTCGTGGTCCTGGTCGAGGTCAAGGCCCGCTTCGACGAACAGAACAACATCCAGTGGGCCCGCAAGCTGGAGGAGGCGGGCTGCCACGTCGTCTACGGAGTCGTGGGGCTCAAGACCCACTGCAAGCTGTCCATGGTCATCCGCCAGGACGACGACGGCCTGCTGCGCCGCTACTGCCATGTGGGCACGGGCAACTACAACCCGAGCACCGCACGGATCTACGAGGACTTCGGCCTGTTCAGCGCCGCCGCGGAGGTGGGTGAGGACGTCAGTGACCTCTTCAACAGCCTCACCGGGTTCTCCCGCAAGAAGCACTACCGCAGGCTCCTCGTGGCCCCCGCCGCCCTGCGCCGGGGACTCCTCAAGCAGATCGCCACCGAGGTGGAGAACAGCCTCAAGGGCGAGCCCGCCCACATCAGGATCAAGGTGAACTCCATCGTCGACGAGGAGATCATCGACGCCCTGTACCGCGCCTCGCAGTCCGGGGTCGACGTCGACCTGTGGGTGCGCGGCAGCTGCGTGCTGCGCGCCGGAGTTCCGGGCCTGTCCGAGAAGATCCGGGTGCGCAGCATCCTGGGCCGCTTCCTCGAACACTCACGCGTGTTCGTCTTCGCCAACGGCTGGCGTCCCCAGGTGTGGATCGGCAGCGCCGACCTCATGCCCCGCAACCTCGACCGGCGCGTGGAGGCACTGGTCCGGATCGCCGACCCCGAGCAGTGCCGTCGGCTGGTGGGCATCATGGAGCTGGCGATGTCCGACAGCACCTCCTCGTGGCGGCTCGAACCCGACGGTTCATGGAAGCGGGTCACCCACGACGCGGAGGGCCAACCGCTGGTCGACCTCCAGGACACCCTGAGAGGCGACCGGCACCTGAGAGTGGTGGACGGGTGAACACCCACGAGCACGGGGCAGGTCACGGGGGCCCCGACGCGGGACCCTTGAGGACGAACGTCCCCGAGATCCGCATGACCAGCGCCTTCCCGCCGCGCGACACCGCGGTGGGCGGTTACCTGGAGCCCATCCGCGCGGGCGGCGCGGTCCTCTGGCGCGACGGTCCCTCCGGTCGGGAGGTCGTCCTCATCCGGCGCCCGGACCGGGGCGACTGGACCCTGCCCAAGGGCAAGCTCAAGAACGGCGAGCACCCCATCATCGGCGCCGTCCGGGAGGTCGAGGAGGAGACCGGCCTCACCCCCGTGATGGGGCGCCGGCTCCCGCCGCAGCGCTACCTCAAGGACGGCTGGCCCAAACAGGTGGAGTGGTGGGCGGCCACCCCGGCCCAGCCCGGCGGGCGGATCGACTACGAACCCAACGAGGAGGTGGAGACGGTCGAGTGGGTCCCCGTCGAGGAGGCCCGTGCCCGTCTCACCTACGACCACGACGTGCAGGTCCTCGACAACTTCCGGGTCGGTCCCGCACAGACCTTCCCGATCGTCCTGCTGCGGCACCTGTCGGCGGGGGAGAAGCGCTCCTGGACCGACAGCGACCTGCTGCGACCGCTCGACGAGACCGGCCGCGCCGACGCCCTCGCCCTGCCCCGGGTGCTGGGCGCCTACGGGGGGCTGCGCGCGCTGACGTCGGCGGCGGCCCGTTGCACGGAGTCCCTGCTGCCGCTGACCGTCGAGTGCGACGTCCCCATGAGCACCGAGGGCGCCCTCACAGTGGGGCGCGCGGGCGGGGGCTACGACGTGGAGGAGGCCCGGGAGGTCATCGCGCGGGTCCTGGACGAGCAGCGGCCAACGGTCGTGTGCACCCACGGTGAGCTGGTCCCGCACCTGCTCACCGAGGTGCTCACACGGCTGGGCGCACCGCTGTCGCAGCAGCGCGGGCTGCGCAAGGGGTCGTTCTGGGTGGTGCACGTGTCCCCGGAGGGGGAGCTGGCCGGGGTGGAACGGCACGGGGTCCGCGAGTAGGTCCGCCCGTCGGCCCCGGTGAGGGAGTGGTCCGCGACGGTGACATGATGCCGTCATGCCCAAACACATGGTGGCCCGGAGCGTCGTGGTCGACGCTCCGGCCAAGCGGATCTTCGACATCGTCGCCACACCGTCACAGCACGCCGTGCTCGACGGCTCCGGCACCGTCCAGGGCGCGCAGTCCGGCCCGGACCGGTTGGAGCTGGGCTCCGAGTTCGGCATGGACATGAAGATGCTCGGGCTCCCCTACCGGATGACCAACCGCGTGGTGGAGTTCGAGGAGGGACGGCTCATCGCCTGGAGGCACGTGGGCTCGCACCGCTGGCGCTACGAGTTCCGGGAGCTGCCCGAGGGCGGGACCCTCGTCACCGAGACCTTCGACTACTCGCGGGGGCAGATCGCCCTCTACGTGCTGAGCGGCGCCCCGGCACGCAACGCTCGGGGCATCCTCCTGACGCTGGACCGGCTCAAGGCGGCCGCCGAGGCCGAGGAGGCCTGAGACCGCGACCGGGGCGCGATCCCCCCGGTCAGCGGTCGACCGCCACGCACGGCACTCTCCGAAATGCCCTAAAGTTCGGCAAGGGCCGCGTTCCCCCGCGCCTCCCAGCCGCCGCGGCGCAGGGTGAGCGGGCCCGCTGACAGGGAGTTTCCGGTGACAGGCGTGCCGGTCGATGCGGGAAGTCGGGAGACCAGTGGTGGGAACGAGCTTGGGCGACGTGTGGCAGGACGTGCTGACCGGCCAGCCCGATCCGGAACAGTGGATCATCGTCACGACCGCCGTGGTGGCTCTGGCGGCCGTGCTGCTGGGGCCGCCCTGGCGCGTGGCGCGCAACGTCGTCACCATCGCCCACGAGGGCGGGCACGCACTCGTGGCCCTGCTCAGCGGCCGCCAGCTGACCGGGATCCGACTGCACTCGGACACGTCCGGGGTGACGGTCTCCCGTGGCAGGCCCACCGGCATCGGCATGATCCTCACGGTCTTCGCCGGCTACATCGCCCCGAGCGTGATCGGCCTCCTCGGCATCCTCATGCTGATGGCGGGCTACATCACCGCGCTGCTGTGGCTGAGCATCGTGATCCTGGCGGCCATGCTGCTCATGATCCGCAACTTCTACGGCGTTCTGTCGGTCGTGGTCACCGGAGCGGTGGTCTTCGGCGTCAGCTGGTTCACCCCGCACGAGGTCCAGGCGGCCTTCGCCTACCTGTTCATCTGGTTCCTGCTGTTCGCCGGTGTGCGCCCGGTCATCGAGCTCCAGTCGCAGCGCGTGCGCAACCCCTCTCCGCACTCTGACGCCGACCAGCTCGCACGCCTCACCGGGCTCCCGGGCACCCTCTGGGTCGGAGTGTTCCTGCTGGTGAACGCCGCCGTCACCGCCCTGGGCGTGTGGCTGCTGTTCTTCTGAGCGGGGGACGCAGACCCGAGAGACGAAAACAGGCCCCGCGTCAGGACGCGGGGCCTTCGTCGTGCCCGGAGGCGGTGCGGCTACTGGGCGGTCTGCGGGGCGCTGAGCGCCAGGGCGACCGAGGCGAACACCGGGATGCGGGTGTCCAGCGAGGTGACGCGCAGGGTCTGCATGACGCGCGGCAGCGGGGCGGCGATCATCAGGAGGGCCTGCTGTTCCTTGGCGGCCTTGTGGGCGCGGATCAGCACGCGCAGCCCACTGGAGTCGATGAACCGCAGGTCGGCGCAGTCCAGCACGACGCGGCCGAAGGGCTGCGTGGTCAACGCCTCCGTGACCGCCTCCTGGAAGCGGTTCTCGGTGGCCATGTCGATCTCGCCGTCCAGGGCCAGCACTCTTCCGGCCTCGTGGAGGGTGGAGGAAATGGTCAGGTCGGGCATTGCGACTCCGGCGTACTCGGGCCGTGCCCGACGGGTCGGCGAGGCAGGCCGCACGTCTCCCCACTGGGGACGTGCGGAGACCGGTGCGATGGATGCGTTACCGCGTGAGCCAAGCTGATGGTTCATCAAGTTCCTTGCGTGGTGCCCCGGGCTGGGAACCGGGGAGGAAACGCCTTTCTCGCCTGGTTTGCTCGGAAAAGCACGGCACCGGGGCAACGCCTGGCCAGGGCCAGGAGTTCCTGGTGCCGTGTGTCGTCGGTGTGACTTGCGTCGGTGTGACGTGCGACGAGGGCTCGGTGCATGGTGTCCCCGTGCTCGGCCGTCCCGCCGGAGCCGGCGGCCGCGATCGGCCCTCCACTCGGGAGAACCCGCCCGCGACGGCGGGCATTCCCCGGTGGGTCGCGGCGGGGACCGTGGCTGGGCCGGTGGTCCCCGGTGGACCCGGCTCCTCCCGGCGCACTGTCAGGGCGCTGGAACGCGTTGGGGCCGGGGCCGTCCAGCCTCGGACTTTACCACAGCGCTGTGGCCGATTCGTGACGGGAGCGACGCAAGGTCGTGCCTCCGTCGATTCACCGTTTCCGGGATACCTGGTGTATGGATCACGCCTTTTGGACGCACGGGGGCTCCGTGGGGCTCTCCGCGGGTTCGCGCTCGCTCTGCTGGACCGCCCACACACACGCGGACAGGGTGAGCGGGACCGCCACGGTCAGCGCCAGCGCGGGGATGGCCACGCCCGAGTCGTTGGCCGCGAAACCCACCAGGGCCGTCACCAGGGAACCGGTCAGCCCGGCCCGGAGTGTCGGGGCGTACTCGTAGGCCCGCTGGAGCGCGCCGATCCGCCACCTGCCCGGCCGGTTCAGGACGGCGAACAGGAACACCAGGGCCCCGGCGGCCAGCAGGGTGAGGTGCCAGTTGCCCAGGGTGCCCAGCATCGCGCCCAGCTTGCGGGCCAGCACCGTCCCGGCGTCCCCGTTCACCACCAGCTCCGCGAACGCGCCGAAGTGGCTGCGGTCCTCCACCGGACGCAGGTAGTCCATCCAGGCCAGCAAGGAGATCGCCGTGACCGAGACGACGGCCACCGCGGCCATGCGCAGGGCGGTGATCCGCACCCCCGCGATCATCATCGTGGTCACCGCCAGGCCGGGGATCAGTGCGATGACGCCGCCGAAGTCCGTGCCCAGTCCCGGCCAGCCGATGATCAGCACCGAGGCGGCACCCACGACGATGGTCGTGACGACGGCGGCGCGGCGCCTGCCCCGCGAGATCAGTGAGTGGGAGACGCCCGCGACCGCCATGAGCATGCCGGTGGCGAAGGTCGCGAACGCGATGTTGCCGATCCCGTAGAACCGTCCCGCCACGATCGGGGAGTACCCCGTGGGCGAGTTCATCTGGAGGTGCGCGCCTACGCAGAGGTCGACGAAGAGCACCAGGGTGGTCGCTCCCGCCACCACGGTCATCGGCCCCAGGATGGTCCGGCGCCACGGTCCCGCCACCGCCAGGGCCACCACCAGGGCGTCCACGGCCAGGACCGAGGCGAGCAGGGCCAGCAGCGGGAACTGCGTCGCCCACCACGGAATGAGGTTGGCCAGGTAGCTCGCCACGGGGAAGGCCGCACCCGCCAGGGCCACGACCCGGGTCACCGACAGCACCACGGCCCGCTTGCCCCGCTGCCCCCACGAGTACCGGTGCATCGCGTAGGCCGCCGCCGCGTAGATGAGCAACTGGATGGCGACCAGGCCGCTGAAGAACCCGGGGATGGCCGTGCCCACGACCACGGCGGCGGTGTTGAAGTCCACCAGGCGGACGAGCGCCTCCTCGGCTGGCTGCGGGCGGTCGGTGGTCTGCCACGCCCGCCCGCCGGTGAGCCCGCCCGGGTCCATCCCCAGAGTGCGCAGCACGGTGACGGTGGTGTCGGTCAGGGCCACCAGCCCGGGACGCCGGGTCGACTCCGACGCCAGGTACGCGGAGGGGCCGACCAGCCCCTGGGCGGTCATCTCCCCGGTGAGCGCCACGGTCAGCTGGGAGGGCCCGGTGTCCATGGAGACGCCGACCACCATCAGGGTCGCGCCCGCGGGCAGGTTCCGCACCAGGGCGGACAGCCGGGAGTCGAGTGTCTCCAGGGTGTCCTCACGGACCTGCTCGGGGACGTCCTCGGGTTTGGCCTCCTGGGGTTCGTCATCCTCGTCGGACTCGGTGGGGTACAGGCTGGTCAGCTCGGGCAGCTCCACCGCCGCGAGGGAGACGCCCTGGAGACGCTCCTGGGAGAGGTCGCGCGCCGAGTCGACGTAGTGGTCGACCCGCCCCGACTCGTCCGCGGCGCCCAGGGCGGCGCCCGGACCGGCGGCCAGGGTCAGACCGCCCTGGTCACGCACGGTCTGTCCGAGCAGGCCCACCGGCGCGGAGAAGACCGACCGCGCGTTCTGGTCGACGAAGTCGCCGAAGCCCGGGACGGTCGCCCCCGACCCGTCCACGACCGGCTCCGGAGCGGGCTCGCAGACGGTGAAGCGCTCACGGTCGGAGAGGGCGCGCTGTCCGGCCGAGACCGACAGCCACCCGTCAGTGGGGCAGGTCCGCGAGGTGGCGGTGCGGATGGACACGTTGCCGATCGCCCCGGCCTCGGCCATCTCCCACAGCGCGGGCGTGTGCTCGGGGGTGACGTCCTCCCAGAGCAGGCCCGGCACGCCCACCAGCACCACCGGTCCGTCGGCCCGACCGGTGCGGTCCGGGTCGGAGTTCGCGGCCGCCCCCGAGCTCGCGGCGGCGGGCGCCGTGCAGAACAGGACCGCGGCCACCAACATGAGGGCGTACAGGCGCCTTCTGGGGCTGCTGCCCGGGCGCCCTCCTGGGAGTCCGCCCGGGCTCCCTCCAGGTCGTCGGGCACGGCCCTTGGCCGAACACCGTTCCGAGCGCAGGCCGAGCCATCGACTCGGTGACATGGCGGTCCCCCCGATCGCGATCACCTCACTGGTCGCCCACCCTAGTGATCACACGGCTCTGAGCGGGGAAAACGGCGATTCCGGACAGGGAGGAACCGGACGCGAGAAGCGGGGGAGGAGTATCAGGGGAACCGGGGAGGGGCCGGGGGGGCGGGTCCCATGGTGGGGCGCCGTTGAGGGGGCCGTGGCCCTCAGGGGGTCAGACCCCACTCCTTCAGGGTCGCGTCGGCGTCGGGCAGCGGGCGTCCCCGGGTGACCTCTCCGGGGGTGCGGCCGAACCTCGGCGCCGGACCCGCCACCAACCGGTCGCCCTCGCCCCGCACGAGCGCGCCCCGGGCCCGCACGTGCGGGTGGTCGGGTGCCTCCGCCAGGGACAGGACGGGCATCACGCAGGCGTCGGTGCCCTCGAACACCGCCCCCCACTCGTCACGACCGCGCGTGCGCAGCACCTCGGCGAAGCGCGCGCGCAGCAGGGGCCACGCGTCGGTGTCCCACTGTTCGGGCAGGTCCTCGCCGTCCAGCCCCACTCCCGCGAGGAACGCGGCGTAGAACTGCGGCTCGATGCAGGCCACGGAGACGTGGCGGCCGTCGGCGCACTCGTAGACGTCGTACCAGGGAGCGCCGGTGTCGAGGTAGTTGGTGCCGCGCTCGTCGGTCCACGCACCGCGCGCACGGTCCTCGTGCACCATCGACATCAGCAGGGCGCTGCCGTCCACCATCGCGGCGTCCACGACCTGGCCCCGGCCGGAACCCCGCCGCTCCAGGAGGGCGGCCAGGACACCGGTGACCGCGAACATCGTGCCGCCCGCGAAGTCGCCGAGCAGGTTGATCGGCGGGACCGGGGGGCCGCCCGCGCGTCCGATGGAGTGCAGGGCGCCGTTCACCGAAACGTAGTTCATGTCGTGCCCGGCCGTGTGGGCCAACGGGCCGTCCTGTCCCCAGCCGGTGACCCGCGCGTACACCAGACCCGGGTTGAGCTCCAGGCAGTCGTCGGGGCCGAGGCCCAGCCGTTCCATGACCCCCGGTCGGAAGCCCTCCAGGAGGACGTCGGCGCGGGCGACGAGTTCGCGGGCGCGGGCCATCCCCTCGGGGGTCTTGAGATCGGCGCCGACCACGGCGCGCCCTTCGCTCATGTGCGGTCCGGTGGAGCCGCCGTTCACGGCGTCGGCGGCCACGGGGCGGTCGATCCGGATCACGCTGGCGCCCATGTCGGCCAGGAGCATCCCGGCCATCGGTGCCGGGCCGAGCCCGGTGAACTCGACGACGCGGGTTCCGTTGAGGGGTCCCATGGTGCCTCCGGGGTGTTGGTCGGGAGAGGTTACTAGAACGGCGTTCGGTTCATTGTGCAGGCTGTGTCGCCCCGACGCCAGGTCGCCGCCTCCGGTCGGGGAGGGGAAAAGAATAGAGGGAAATGCGCGATTTGCCAGGGAATGGTTTTCGGGCCATGTCAAAACACCACACTCTCCTGGTGTTAATGTGACCCTGTTCGGCGCCCCCGAACGCCCCTCCACCACCGAGAACTCCACGAACCAACCCTTGAAGAAGGGCTCGGAAGTCATGCCCAGAAAACCCGGGAAGAACGGCGGCAACGGCCGTTCCGGAAGGCGTCGGCGGCGCAGGGTGTCCCTCGTCCCTCCCCTGCCGGTCATGGCGGCAGCCGTCGCCGCGGTGCTGGCCACGGTGGGCGGAGGAACGGCCCTGGCCATGGAGAAGACCGTCCTTCTGGACGCCAACGGCGAGGAGAGCGAGGTCCGTACCTTCGGCGACAGCGTCCAGGACGTCCTCGACTCCGCCGGGATCGAGCTCGGCGAACACGACGTGGTCGCCCCCTCCCCGGGTACCACCCTCAGCGCTGGCGACCACGTCGTGGTCCGCTCGCCCCGGGAGCTCACCGTCGACCTCGACGGACACGAACGCGACCACCGGGTGCACGCCGCCACGCTCGGCGAAGCCCTCGGACAGATCGGACTCGACCCCGAGGGCGTCGAACTCTCCCAGGCGCACGACGCCGTGATCCCCGAGGACGGACTCGCGGTGAGCGCGGAACGCGCCCCCCGCATGGTCGTCATGTACGACACCGTGCGCTCCGAGACCCGCACCACGGGCGCGACCGTCGCCGACGTGCTCAGCGCCGCCGGGGTCGAGACCGGCGAGCACGACATCGTCTCCCCGGAACCCGACGAGCCCGCCGAACCCGACATGGTCGTCCGCGTCCTACCCGCCCTCGGCGCACCCGAGACCGAGGAGGTCGTGATCGAGGCGGAGACGGTCGAGCGCGAGAACCCCGACCTCCCCGAAGGCGAACGCGAGGTCGTCACCGAGCCCGAGGACGGACTCAAGGAGGTCACCACGCTGCGGGTCCTGCGCCACGGCGAGGAGGTCGAGCACGAACTCTCCGAGAAGGTCGTCACCGAACCCGTCGAGGGCCTGGTGGAGATCGGCACCAAGGTCGAGGAGGAGCCCGACCCCGGCGAGGCCAGCGGCGAGGCGAGCGGCCTCAACTGGTCCGGGCTCGCCCAGTGCGAGTCCGGAGGCAACGCCTCCGCGGTGAACTCGGCCGGCGGATACTACGGGCTCTACCAGTTCAGCCCGAGCACGTGGGCCTCGGTCGGCGGCAGCGGGCTGCCCTCCGAGGCCAGCCCCGCCGAGCAGACCCAGCGCGCCCAACAGCTCTACGACACCGTCGGCGGGAACTGGCAGAGCCAGTGGCCGCACTGCGGGGTCCACCTCTTCGACTGACCGGGACGACCAGGGTTCGGTGGGAGGTGATCCCACCGGACACGGCGTGGATGAGCGGGTGGGCGGCGGCTGGCAAGATGTGTGGGTGACACAGACACCCGAACCCGACCCCGCCGACCGTTCCCGCCTGCTCACCCCCGCCGACGTGCGGGCCCTCGCCGAGCGGTTCGGTATCCGGCCCACCAAGACCCTGGGCCAGAACTTCGTCATCGACCACGGCACCGTCCGCCGCATCGTCCGTGTCGCGGGCGTCGGCGCCGACGACGTGGTCGTCGAGGTGGGGCCCGGACTCGGCTCGCTCACCCTCGCGCTGCTCCCGCACGTGAGGCAGGTCACCGCGATCGAGATCGACCCGGGGCTGGCCGAGGCGCTGCCCGGCACCGTCGCCGACCACGCCCCCGACCTCGCCGACCGCCTCACGGTGGTCCCCGGCGACGCCATGCGCGTCACCGAACTGCCCGGCCCCGCCCCCACGGCGCTCGTGGCCAACCTGCCCTACAACGTCTCCGTGCCGGTCCTGCTGCACCTGCTCGAACTCCTGCCCAGCCTGGAGCGGGTCCTGGTGATGGTGCAGGCCGAGGTCGCCGACCGGATCACCGCCACCCCGGGCGGCCGCATCTACGGGGTGCCCTCCGCGAAGGTCGCCTGGTACGCCAGCGCGCGCCGGGCCGGATCGGTCGGCCGCAACGTCTTCTGGCCCGCGCCCAACGTCGACTCCGGGCTGGTGGAGCTGATCCGCCGTCCCGAGCCCAGCACGAAGGCGCCGCGCCGGGAGGTCTTCAAGGTCATCGACGCCGCCTTCGCCCAGCGCCGCAAGACCCTGCGCGCGGCCCTGTCCGGGTGGGCGGGATCGGCCCCCGCGGCTGAGGAGGCGCTCCGGGCCGCCGGGGTCCAGCCGAGCGCGCGCGGTGAGTCCCTGGGCATCGAGGAGTTCGCGGCGATCGCGGAGCACCGCCCGGAGTAGCGGCGGAAGTTGTGCCCGGTGCGCGGGCAGGGGCACCACCGGGAGCAGCGGCCGCCGCGTTCGGTGGGCGCCCGGAGCGCGTCCGGGAGCACCGCCAGGGAGTCAGCGGCGGACGGTGACGGTTCGATGGGCTGCTTCGGGTGGGTGGGTTTCGGACAGGAACTCGCTGGCACCCGATCGGCGCGCACGACGAAGGGGCGCCCTCCGAGGAGGACGCCCCTTTCCTAATCCTGACGCCGGGGCGGCGGATCAACCCTGGTCCGGCGGGGGAGGGAGTTCCTCCGACTCCCGAGGGCGGGACCGGAACAGGGCCCGCGCCACCGCGGCCACACCCAGACCCACCGCCAGCACCGGCAGCAGCCACAGCACGTTCGGTTCCCACGCGCCGCTGCCCCGGACGACGAACGCGACCGCGAGCCCCAGGAACAGCAGTCCCGCGAGCAGTGAACCCCAGTCAGTTCTCCGCTTGGTCATACCGCACCTCCACTGTTCCGGCCCTGTTCTCGGCGTGCACGTTGATCACCGGCACACCGTCCTGTCCGTTTCCGGCCTCCCTGGCTCCGTCGGCGCGCCCGGAGCCCTCCGGCGCTCGCGTCGGCTCGAAGGTCTCCTCATGGGTGACGCCCAGTCCGGTCACGAAGTCGCCGTCGGGCTCCGCGTCCCCCACACCGACCGCCCCGGCCCAGACCTCCGACACCAGGTTGATACGGGCGTCCTCGGGGATCACCAGGACCAGGGAGCCCACGTCCACCCGCGCTCTCACGTCCACCGACTCACCGGGGTCGAGTTCCGTGGGCAGCCCCGTCAGATCCAGCGTCCCCGACCCCACGTTCAGCCACAGGTCGTCCGACCCGGCCTCGGCGACCGTGGCCGGCGCCCAGTCCCGGTCACCGATCCGCATCCTGGTGACGTCGGTCGAGGACACCAGCATCGCGCCCAGCACGGCGAGGCAGCCCAGGAACACCAGCCCCCGAGGGTTGCCCACCCAGGCCCCGACCAGTGCGTACACGCCGATCACCGCCACCACGGCGGCCATGAAGTAGACACCGAGGTCCGGCCCCAACAACAGTTGGGTGGGGCTCGCCTCGGACACGGGCGGGCCCAGGTGCGGAGCGGTGAACGCCCACGCGATCGCCATGGCGAACACGGTCCACAGCGCGTGTGAGGCCAGCGGTGAGGAACGCGGCTTCCCTCCGTGACCGGATCCGTCGCCACGGCAGCCTCCGCCGTGCCGGTCCGCCTCCTTCCTTCCCCCGCCGCCGGCGGCCTCGTCCCCGCCGCCGGCGGCCTCGTCCCCGTCGTCGCCGTCCTCGTACTCGTCCTCCTCGTCATCGTCGTCCGGGCCCAGCGACGTGCGCTCGGAGACCACCGCGAGGTCCACCGGGCCCTGCGGGGCCGAGGCCCACGGCTGGGCCGGGTTGTAGTAGGCGGGAACCGGTTGCGGCACCGGACCCGTGGGCGGCGGTTCGCGCGTGGCCAGGTCCGAGCGGAGCGCGAGCAACGAGGTCCGCAGGTCCACACCCCGGTTCCTCGCGGTCAGCAACCCCAGGACCAGCGGGATCGCCAACACGAGCGTTCCCCAGCCGAACCCGCCCACCAGGCTGAGCGCCGTGGCCCCGGCGAGGCCGACGGTCAGCAGCTTCAGCACCGCGTGCGGCGGGAAGCTCCGGTTCAGCATCTGTTCGAAGGTCGCCGGACCGCCCTCCGAGTCACGCATGAGCATCCACGCCGCGATGTACAGGAGCAGCCCCGCACCACCGGCGAACGCGGTCAGCACGAACGCGGCCCGCCACACCACGGGGTCCACCCGCGTGTAGGCGCCCAGCCCGGCGCACACCCCGGCCAGGGCCTGCCGCTGGTCGTCTCGGCGCAGTTCGGGGCCGGTCGCCCGATCCGGCGCCCCACCGGCGGCCTCGTTCTCGGTGGCGACACCCTCGGCGGCCGTGGCCCCGGAACCGGAAGCTGTGGCCCCGGCAGGTCCGGACGCGGTGGCCCCGGCGGGATCGGCGGAACCGGCGGAACCGCTCCCGGGGGAGCCGTGCCCGAAGGCCCCGTCCCCAAGGGCCCCGTTGCCCAGGGGGCCGCCCCCCGCCGACGCCCCGGCCGGCGACTGTCCGTCAGACATGGACGCTCACCACACTTTCCTCATGGAACCATCGTGACCTCTGATACGTCGCGAAGGGAATCCGGGACGACCCTGAACCCACCCTGACCAGAACACCAGGGCAGGACCAGGGCCGTGCCCCCGATGTCCCACGAGGGTCACACAGGGCATGCTGGAACCGTCCAGAACCACGCGCGAGCCACGCCAGGAGCCTCGCGCCACACACGAAAGCGGTGATCGGGCGGTGCCAACGACGGCCGTGGAGACCCCGCGGCTCACCCGCGCGGTCGACGGCAGACTCCTCGGCGGCGTCGCCTCGGGACTGGCTCGGCACCTGGGCCTGGACCCGGTCGTGGTCCGCCTCGCGTTCATGGCGCTCGCTGTCGGCGGCATCGGGGTGGCCGTCTACGTGGCCCTCTACTTCCTCGTACCCAAGGAGGAGGCCGACGGCGACGGACCCGAACCGGCGGAGGACGCCAGGCGCAAGGGCCGCGACATCTCGCAGCTCGTCGCCTACGTCGGCCTCGCGGCCGGGCTGGGATTCCTCTTCCTGATCTTCGGCGGAGTCTTCGACCCGCTTCTGTGGTTCGTCATCTTCGGTGCGCTCGGGGCCACCATCCTGTGGCAGCAGGCCAACCCCGCCGAACGCAACGAGTGGATGAACAGCACCGTCAGCCGGACGCGACCCAAGAGCATCATGCGCACCGCCGCCGGTGTCCTGCTGGTGGTGGTCGGCGTGATCGGCTTCCTGATCTTCCAACAGCAGCTCCAGGAGGCCCGCGCCGGACTCACCTTCGCGTTCACCCTCATCACCGGGATCGCGCTGATCGTCGCTCCCTGGATCATCGGGCTCATCCGAGAGCGCGACTCCGAACGCCGTGAGCGCATCCGCAACGCCGAACGCGCCGAACTCGCCGCGCACATCCACGACTCCGTCCTGCACACGCTGACCCTCATCCAGCGCCGCGCCGACGACCCCCGCGAGGTGCAGCGCCTGGCCCGCGTGCAGGAACGCGCCCTGCGCAGCTGGCTCTACCAGCGCCCCGCCGACGCCGAGACCACCGTCACACCCGGGCTGGAACGGGTGGCAGCCGAGGTCGAGGAGGAACACGGCGTGCCCATCGAGGTGGTGTGCGTCGGCGACGCGCCCATCGACGACGGCATCAGCGCGATGCTCCGCGCCGCCCGCGAAGCCATGGTCAACGCCTCCAAGTACGCCGGGACGGACAGCATCTCCGTGTTCGGGGAGGTGGACGAAGGTGAGGTCCTGGTGTTCGTGCGGGACCGGGGCGCCGGGTTCGACCTCGACGACATCCCGGAGGACAGGATGGGTGTGCGCGGGTCCATCATCGGCCGCATGGAGCGCCACGGCGGGACCGCGCGCATCCGGACCGAGCCGGGCGAGGGCACCGAGGTGCAACTCCGTATGCCGCGTATCCCCGACATGTGAACCCGGCGACTCGTGGGGCGGGCGGGTCGGGGAGATCGGGGGCCTGTGAGGCCGGGGCCGTGGGGCGGGGAGACGCATGAGTCCAGGGGCCCATGCGTCCGGCGACCAGTGGTCCGGGGAGTGGCCGCTTCGGGCCAGAGGGCGGTCGGAGCGACGCGGGCCACTACCTACCGGGTGACTTCCCTGGATAGGGTCCAGGTGTGGGAGAAGAGAGCACGAACTTCAGTGACGGAGACGCGGTCCCCCGCGTCGTGATCGTGGACGACCACCGGCTGTTCCGCAGCGGGGTGCGCGGGGAGCTCGGGGACGCCGTCAACGTCATCGGCGAGGCCGGGGACGTCGACAGCGCGGTGCACGTCATCGGTGAGACCCAGCCCGACCTCGTGCTCCTCGACGTGCACCTGCCCGGCGGCGGGGGAGTCGAGGTGCTCCGGCGGGTCCTGGCGAAGCACCCCCAGATCCGCTTCCTCGCCCTGTCGGTCTCCGACGCGGCCGAGGACGTCATCGGCGTGGTGCGCGGCGGCGCCCGCGGCTACGTCACCAAGACCATCTCCGGCAAGGACCTGGCCAACGCCATCGTCCGGGTCGCCGACGGGGACGCGGTGTTCTCACCGCGGCTGGCCGGATTCGTCCTCGACGCCTTCTCCGCGACCGACGCGCCCCCGGTCGACCCCGAGCTGGACCGCCTCACCCAGCGCGAACGCGAGGTCCTGCGGCACATCGCCCGTGGCTACGCGTACAAGGAGGTCGCCAAGGAGCTGTTCATCTCGGTCAAGACGGTCGAGACGCACGTGTCCTCGGTGCTGCGCAAGCTCCAGCTGTCCAACCGGCACGAACTCAGCCGCTGGGCCACCGCTCGCCGCCTGGTCTGAGCCCTGCGGGGACGCGCCACGAAGGGCGCGGTCCCCGCTCGCCGGTGTTCCCCGGACGGGCCCCCGTCAGCGCAGGGAGTCGAGCATGCGGTCGAGGAACTCGTCCTCCCGCACCTCGGTGATCACCCGCGCGGTCCGGCGCTCGTCCGCGCTCGGCCGCAGTCTCCGGTCGGCCACGGTCATCCCGCGGGTCAGCCCGCCGGAGAGCTCCACCCGCACCGGAGCCTCGAAGGCCCCGGTCACCAGGTGCGGGTCCACCAGCACCGCCGCGGCCAGCGGGTCGTGCATCGCGCACTGGCGCACCCCGAAGATGCCCCGGTAGAACTCGGAGTAGAAATCCAGGAACGCGGACGTGTTCTGGGCGCGCGCACCAGGGACCTCCCGGAGCCGGTCCAGCCAGGCCCCGGTCGCCACCGTCCGCATGGTGATGTCGAGCGCGATCAGGTCCAGGTCGAACCCGGCCGCGAACACCGCCTCGGCGGCCTCGGGATCGTTGGCGATGTTGGCCTCGGCGTGCGAGGACACGTTCCCGGGCACCTCCACGGCGCCGCCCATCACGACGAGGCGCCGCACCAGCTCCGGCAGGCGCGGCTCCAGGCCGAGCGCCAGCGCCAGGTTGGTCAGCGGGCCCACGGCCAGCACGTCGATCTCGCCCGGGTTCTCCCGCACCAGGCGCACGAGGAGTTCGGCGGCGGACTCCGGCACCGGCTCGCGCGCGGGTTCGGGGAGCTTCACGTCACCCAGGCCGTTCCCACCGTGCACGTGACCGGCCAGACTCGGCTCCTGTACCAGCGGGCGGCCGGCGCCCACGGCCACCGGCACGTCCGGGCGTCCGTACAGGTCGAGCAGGCGCAGGGCGTTCAGCGCGGTCACCTCGACCGTGTTGTTGCCGAACACCGCGCCGATCCCGACGATCTCCACCTCCGGCCGTGCGGCCAGGTAGGCGAGCGCGACGGCGTCGTCGATCCCCGGATCGCAGTCGACGAACACACGCATGGACTCCTGGTCAGCCAAGACCAATCTCCCCCAGAACAGGACACGGACCAGCCAGGCGAAGGACCTGGTTGGTGTTGGGGGCGTGTCCGATGGCCTTGAGCCCGGCCGCGCGTCGCAGGAGGAGCGGCGGGCGCACCGCGTCGTCGCGTGGTGTGCACGCGCGCGACCGGCGACATCCACCGAAAACGCCCCTAACAGGGTAAGCCGCCGTCCACACCGGACGTCGACGGATGACGCGGGCGGGGGATGGAAGAGGCGGAGGGGAGACGAGGAAGGAGAAGAGGGGGAGGGGAGGCAAGAGGGGAGGGAGGCCGGGGAGGAAAAGGAAGGCAGAGGAGGTGGGGGAGAGAAAGGCCGGGGAGAGCGGGGGAGGAGATGGCGAAGGAGAGAGGGTCGGGGAGGAAAGGGGAGAGGGGTTGGTCCCCGGGAGGGCGGCCCCACCTCGGGTGGACGGTCACGTCGTTGGTCGCCCGTAACCTGGTAGGCGTGTCCTCCCAAGAACAGCTTCTCGAAGGTCTGAACGGTCCCCAGCGCGACGCGGTCACCCACGCCGGGTCGCCGCTCCTGATCGTGGCGGGCGCGGGCTCGGGCAAGACCCGTGTCCTCACCCACCGCATCGCCCACCTCATGGCCGAACGCGGCGTGCGCCCGGGGGAGATCCTCGCGATCACCTTCACCAACAAGGCAGCCGCCGAGATGAAGGAGCGCATCCAGGCCCTCCTCGGCACCCGCGCCGCCAACACCATGTGGACCATGACCTTCCACTCGGCGTGCGTGCGCATCCTGCGCAGGGAGGCGCACCGGCTCGGCTACCCGAGCAGCTTCACCATCTACGACGCCGCGGACTCCCAGCGCCTCATGCAGCTGGTCTGCAAGGAGATGGACCTGGACCCCAAGCGGTTCCCGCCCAAGTCCTTCAGCTTCCAGGTGTCCAACCTCAAGAACGAGCTCGTCGACTACGACACCCACGCCGAGCAGGCCCAGACCGAGCAGGAGAAGAAGCTCGCCGAGGCCTACCAGCTCTACCAGCGCCGCCTCCACGAGGCGGGCGCCATGGACTTCGACGACCTGATCATGATCACGGTCAACCTGTTCCAGATGTTCCCGGACGTCGCCGAGTACTACCGGCGCCGTTTCCGGCACGTGATGGTCGACGAGTACCAGGACACCAACCACGCCCAGTACGCGTTCATCCGCGAACTCGTCGGCGCGGCGGAGGGCTCCGACACCAGCGTGGTCCCGCCCGCCGAACTCTGCGTGGTCGGCGACGCGGACCAGTCGATCTACGCCTTCCGGGGCGCGACCATCCGCAACATCCTGGAGTTCGAGCGCGACTTCCCGAACGCGCGCACCATCCTCCTGGAGCAGAACTACCGCTCCACGCAGAACATCCTCTCCGCGGCCAACACGGTGATCGACCGCAACGAGGGCCGCCCGGCGAAGAACCTGTGGTCCGAGCAGGGCGAGGGCCCGATGATCACCGGGTACGTCGCTGACAACGAGCACGAGGAAGCGGCCTTCGTGGTCGGCGAGATCGACCGGCTCACCGACGAGGGCGTGGTCAAGCCGAGCCAGGTCGCCGTGTTCTACCGGACCAACGCGCAGTCCCGTGTGTTCGAGGACGTGTTCATCCGGACCGGCCTGCCGTACAAGATCGTCGGCGGTGTGCGCTTCTACGAGCGCAAGGAGATCCGCGACATCCTCGCCTACCTGCGGGTGCTGGCCAACCCCGAGGACACGGTCAGCATGCGCCGCATCCTCAACGTGCCCAAGCGAGGCATCGGAGCACGCGCGGAGGAGTCCGTCGAGTTGCTGGCCGCGCGCGAGCGCGTCTCGTTCTCGCAGGCGCTGCGCCGCGTGGACGAGGCACCGGGCCTGGCGACCCGTTCGGCCAAGGCGATCCGCAACTTCACCGCACTGCTGGACGAACTCGCCGAGGTCGTCCCGGGCAGTACCCCGGCGGAGATCGTCGAGGCGGTGCTCAGCAAGACCGGTTACCTGTCGGAGCTGGCGGAGTCCAAGGACCTCCAGGACGAGAGCCGGGTGGAGAACCTGGAGGAGTTCGTCGACGTCGCCCGGGAGTTCGAGCACACGTTCGCCGCGCTCATCGAGGACGAGGCGGAGCTGGAGGGTGAGGAGAACCAGGGCATCGACCCGGGCGAACCGACCCTGGTCGACTTCCTGGAGCGCATCTCCCTGGTCGCCGACACCGACCAGATCCCCGACGAGGACGACGAGGGCGGGGTGGTCACCCTGATGACCCTGCACGCCGCCAAGGGACTGGAGTTCCCGGCGGTCTTCCTCACCGGCATGGAGGACGGGGTCTTCCCGCACACCCGCACCCTGGGGGACAAGACCGAACTGGAGGAGGAGCGGCGCCTGGCCTACGTGGGCATCACGCGTGCCGAGCAGCGGCTGTACGTCAGCCGCGCGGCGGTGCGCAGCGCCTGGGGAACCCCCTCCTACAACCCGGCGTCCCGGTTCCTGGACGAGATCCCCTCGGCTCTGGTCGACTGGCGCCGAGCCGAGTCCACCCTGGCCGCCCCGCCCAGCAGGTCCATCGGCGGCCGGTCGGGTGGGGGCTTCGGCGGTGGCTCCGGTGGTGGCTTCGCGAGTCCCTTCGGCAGCGGGAAGAAGAAGGCCGTCAAGGAGGCCCCCACGCTGAGTGTGGGCGACCTGGTCAACCACGACTCGTTCGGTATGGGCCGCGTCCAGCTGGTCGACGGTGCGGGGGACAAGACCAAGGCCAGGATCGACTTCGGCGCCGACATCGGTGAGAAGGACTTCCTGGTTAAGTACGCCCCGATCGAGAAGCTTTAGGGCCTGGTCTGGCTGGGGGCCTCCAGGAGCTGGGGGCCTGGGCCGGGTCTGGGGCCGGGACACGGTAGCGGGTGCCCGGGTCCCAGGGGAGGTGCGGTCGCTGCCGAGCGCACCGGAGTTCCACGGGAGCTTTCGGAGCTTTCGGGGGTGTTTCCGGGCCGTGTAAGCCAGGACACCGGAGAGTTCTTCGAAACCTGTCACGAGCACTCCACCCCGGGGGTACAGTTGGTCAAGACCGAGCGAGACGAACGCGGATTCATCTGCGGGCGGGCCGGTCCACCTCCTCCGAAACACACCGGTTCGAGCAGTCGCTCGGAGCATGTAAGCTCGGGGAGTTGCTTCAAAAGCCCGG
>NZ_ANAE01000206.1 GCF_000341265.1 Nocardiopsis prasina DSM 43845
GTGCGCACGGTCATCGTGCCCGGCAGGTAGCGCTGGCCGAGGGGGAGTCCGCCGTGGGCGGGCGAGATCGCGAAGACACCCGCCTGACGGCCGCCCAGGACCTCGGCGAACAGGGCGTTGGAGTCCGGCTCGGGGTGGCAGAACCAGAGCAGGCGCGCGTCCGGGCCCAGCAGCGCCACGGAGGCCTGGTTGGAGAGCATCGACATGCGCTCGATGGGGGTGGGGCGCTCCCCGAAGACCCAGGAGCGGCGTTCGGTGGCCAGGAGGGTGAGCAGGGCCGCGGCGGTGGGGGTGTCCGGGACGCTGTGCGCGGCCACCGTGTGCTCCTCGCCGACCCGCACGCCCGCGTCGGCCCCGGCGTTCAGGTTCGCGAACACCGGCTCCTCGCCCTCGCCGCCGCCGATGTAGAGGATCGCGGTCGCCTCGACCTGCTCGCGCAGGAGTTCGAGGGCGGCGGACTTGTCGGCGGGCGGGGCGTCGGGTCCGGTGCCGGGGTGCCCGGGGTCGATCGTGAGGTCGGTGTCGAACTCGGTGCCGTAGGCGCCCACGAGGCGGACCTCCGAGGGCAGCCTGGAGAGGGTGGCCAGGTCACGCAGGGGCCGGGCGGAGATGACCGCGCACACGGTGCCGGGCAGGTCCGCGAGGTCGCGCAGGGCGCGGACGGCTTCGGGGAGGGGGCCCCGGTGGTCGGAGGCGACCGGGGCGAGCGCGCCGTCGTAGTCGCAGGCCACGAGCAGGCGCGAGGTGCGGGCCAGTGCGGAGACGCGCTGGCGGACGTCGAGGGGCATGGTCTCCAGGGTCGTGTCCGTTGGTCCCTGCGGGACCGCCGGAGTCGCCTTGACCACCTGGGTGAGCGTCACGTTGCCTCCTCCACTGGTCCATTACCGACCTGGGAAATAGGTGAGATGTAGGACTCCGCGCGCATGTGTCTGGATCACATGGATCTCGTAGGGAAAACGTAGACCCAGGGACGTATGGCGCGGGATGAACTTCGCGGGCCTTTGAGTAGACCTAAAGAACATTTGGCATTCAAGCGGATAAACCGGGCATCCGTGCTGTTCTGTAAAAGGTCCGGTTCCTCAGAAGTCAACGCGAGACTACCCGCGCCGCGCACGTGCGCGTGCACGAGAAGCAAGTGATGCAGATCACTCATACGGATCGGGTCCAAACGTGCCAGACCCCGCCCGCGGGCCGAGGAAGGGAGTCCACGGCCTGTGGACGGGGTGAGCGGAACCGGGGAGGTGTGGGGGTGCGCGCCGAAGCGCCGGGTCAGGAGCTCGACGACTCCCATTCCGGCTTGCGCAGGTGGTGCACCCACGCGGGCGGGAGGTTGGCGAACACCTTCTCCGAGCCGATCCCGTAACGGTCCAGCCAGTCCTGCACCACCCAACTGGTCCGCGCCTGGCGCAGGTAGTCCTCGCGGCGGGCGATCACCGCCTTGACCTCCTTCGTGTACAGGTAGCCGTAGAAGGAGAGCGTTCCGCCCGGGCGGAGCACGGTGAAGTAGTAGTCGAGGATGCCGCGCACGGTGTCGGCGGTGAAGTTGGCGAACGGCAGACCGGAGACGATCACGTCGTAGGTGCGGTCGGTGCCCATCTCGTCCACCAGACAGGCGTGCACCTCCGCGCTGTCCGCGATCGGCGACATCTGCGGGTCGGTCTTCAACAGGTGCTCGACGTAGGACGCGAACTCCGGATTGGCCTCCACGAGGTCCACGGTGTCACCCGGGCGCATCGCGTCGGCGATCCCGCGGCTGATGGCGCCGGTCCCGGCGCCCGCCTCCAGGATGCGCAGCGGTTCGTCGGGGTCGGGTCGGTGGCGGATGTGCTCGGCCATGGCGTGCGCCAGGGCACTGCTGCTGGGCACGATGGAACCCGTCGCATGGAAGGTGCGCAGCGCCTGGCTGAAGAAGAGTCTGGTGTCACGCAGACGTTCCTCCAGCCTGAGGGCGGCCAGGGGTCCGGTGGGGCTCTGGGTCTCGGACATGACTGAACGCTAACGCGTCGGTGTGTCCCTGGGGAGACCGCGCGACCCTTTGTCCCGGAAACACCGCGTGGCCATGAACACCGCCGAGACGGGAACCCCCGGCGCCGGGCCCGCGACCGGAGGGGCGCTCCCGCCTCCGGACGGCCACGGCGCCACGCCCTACGCTGAGGGGCATGAGCGACGCCGACGCCACCCCCGAGACCCCCGCCCACACCCGGACCGCGCTGGTCACCGGGGCCTCCGGCGGGATCGGGGAGGAGTACGCCCGGCGCCTCGCCCAGCGCGGGTACGCCCTCGTCGTGGTCGCGCGCCGCCACGACCTCCTGGCCGCACTCGCCGACGACGTCCGTGAGCGGTACGGGACCGCGGTCGAGGTCCTGCGCGCGGACCTCGGCACCTCCGAGGGCGTCGCCGCCGTCGCCGCGCGGCTGGCCGAGGACGGCACCGGCGCGCTCGCGCCCGTGGACCTGCTCGTCAACAACGCCGGGCGCGGCGACGGGGGCACCTTCGCCGAACAGGACCCCGCCGAGATCGACGCGATGATCGACCTCAACGTCCGCGCCGTCCTCAAGCTGACCCGCGCCGTCCTGCCGGTGCAGATCGCCCGCCGCGCGAACGGGTACCAGGAGGGGCTGGGCGTGGTCAACGTCGCCTCGATGGCCGGGGAGATCCCCGTCAACCCGGGGGGCTCCGTGTACGGCGCGGGCAAGAAGTTCGTGACCCTGTGGAGCGAGAGCGTCGCCGCCGAGGTGCGCGGACGCGGCGTCCACGTCACCGTGGTCCTGCCCGGGTTCGTGCGCACCGACATGACTCGCGGCGTCCAGGAACAGGGGATGCCCGCCTTCGCGTTCGTGCCCAAGGAGCACATCGTCCGCGACTCCCTCGTCGCCTGGTCCGCCGGGCGTTCGGCGGTCGTCTCCGGGCCCCAGTACAGAGCCGCCGACGGCCTCCTGCGCCTCCTGCCCCGCCCGCTGATCCGCGCCGTCGCCCGCCGCATGGCCTGACCTGGCCCTCTCACATACTGGGACATTCGGTCCCCGGTTGGTCACCGGGCGTCTGTTGCGCCTACCCTGGTAGCGCACTGTCGGTCGAGGAAAGAGACCATGAAGACCTTCGAAGAGCTGTTCGCCGAGCTGTCCGAGAAGGCACGCTCCCGCCCCGAGGGGTCCGGGACCGTCGCCCAACTCGACGCCGGCGTCCATGCCATCGGCAAGAAGGTCGTCGAGGAGGCCGCTGAGGTCTGGATGGCCGCCGAGTACGAGTCGGACGAAGACGCCGCCGAAGAGATCTCGCAGCTCCTCTACCACCTCCAGGTCCTGATGCTGGCCCGTGGCCTGCGGCTCGAGGACGTCTACAAGCATCTGTAGGCCGGTACCGCGCGCCCCTCGCCGGGCGCGTGCGCGGACCGGCCCACCGACGTCCCCGAACCACGCCAGAGCTGACAAGGAACCCCAAATGCCCGACATGCTCCGCATCGCCGTGCCCAACAAGGGCCAGCTGTCCGAACCCGCCGTCCAGATGCTGCGCGAGGCCGGGTACCGGCAGCGCAAGAGCAGCCGCGACCTCGTGCTGGTCGACCCGGACAACAACACCGAGTTCTTCTTCCTCCGCCCCAAGGACATCGCCGTCTACGTCGGCGAGGGCATCCTCCAGGCCGGGATCACCGGCCGCGACATGCTCCTGGACTCCGGCGCCCCGGTGGACGAGGTCCTCGCACTGGGCTTCGGCGGCTCCACCTTCCGCTTCGCCGCGCCCGGCGGCGCCGGAATGGACGTCACCGACCTCAACGGCAAGCGCGTCGCCACGTCCTTCGACGAGTTGCTCCGCGCCTACCTGGAGGAGCGCGGCATCGACGCGCGCGTCATCCACCTCGACGGCGCCGTGGAGAGCTCGGTGCAGCTCGGCGTGGCCGACGCCGTGGCCGACGTCGTCTCCACCGGCACCACACTGCGCAACGCGGGGATGGAGACCTTCGGCGACCCGATCCTGATCTCGGAGGCCGTGGTCATCCGGCCCACGGACGCCCCCGAGGACCGGCAGATCGACCAGCTGCTGCGCCGACTGCGCGGCGTCCTCGTGGCCCGCGACTACGTGATGATGGACTACGACGTGCACGCCGAGAATCTGGAGGCGGCTGTCGCCCTCACTCCCGGCATGGAGGGGCCCACGGTCTCCCCGCTGCACCGTGAGGGCTGGGTCGCGGTCCGCTCGATGGTGCCCCGCAAGGAGGCCCAGCGGATCATGGACGACCTCTGGCAGCTCGGCGCCCGCGCCATCCTGGTCACCGACATCTACGCCTGCCGCCTCTGACCGGGACCCCGGTCAGGTGGGGGCGACGGTGAGGACGGTCTCGTCGCCGTCGGCGGCGCCTGTGACGGTGACGTGCAGGACCCGTCTCCCGCCGTCCCAGCGCGACGTCCAGCCGTCGTCCCCGGCGGGGGTGTCCACGGTGAGGTCGAACTCCTCCCCGAAGACGTCCTCGGGCAGGTACAGCTCGGTCGCCCCGGACGCTCCGTTCTCCGCGTAGCGCACCGACAGCGCGCCGCTGGCGTCGTCGGGCCCCAGCTCCAGGGGCTGGCCCGCCACGGCGCGCGGGTAGGCCCGGTTCATCACGTGGGCGAGCGGGCCGGGGGTGAGTTCGTCGCCCTCGGCCCGCGCGTCCCAGGGGCCCCAGGTGCCCATGGCGTCGTACTCGGCCTGGACGTCGTCCTCGGTGATCCACGGCAGCCGGTCGGGGTCGCCCTTGGCGGAGCCGGAGGTGTTGAGGCCGTGGAGGAAGAGCGCCCTGCCCTGGTCGTCGGTGAGGTACCGGGTGGGCCCCGGTTCGTGCCGGGTGAGCGCGGCGACGAGGCCGGTCACCAGAACGAGCACTGTCAGTGCGGCCGTGACGAGCCCGCGCTTGCCGGTGCGCTGCAATCTCGCTCCTGGGGTGAGAGCTGGATCACTATCATGCAGAAGGTGAATGTTGTTCGCAATGCCCCCACTGCCCTCGTACCCTCCGTCGCCGGGATCGCGACCCTCCTCCCCTGCCTGCTCTTCGGGAGCGCCGCGTTCCTCACCTGGCTGGGGTCACGCGCCGCCTGGCTGACCCTGCCCACGGCACTCGGCGTCCCCTTCGCCTTCCCCAGGCTCAGCCTCACCACCGTCGTCGGGCAGCCCGACTGGCACCTGGCGACCGAGATCGTCGCCGCCGCGGTACTGGCCGCCGTCACCGGCTGGTGGGTCCGACGGGCACACCGGGTGCGCCCCGAGGCGAACGCCTGGCGGGTCCTGCTGTCCGCCTGGGCCGGTGTGCTCCTGGGGTTGGCGCTGGCCAACGCCCTGCGCGCGGTCGCCGCCGTGCTCGCCGTGGGCGCCGGACCGGTGGCTCTGTTCGCCTACGCCCTCGCCGGGGCCCTGACGGGCCTGCTCTGGGCGGTCTGCCTGGGTTGGGTCTGTGCGGTTCCGGCGGCCCTGGCTCACCGGCTCACCGTGCGAACCAGGGCCGCCTCGACGTAGATCCCTCAGTCACCGTCGCGCGGGGCGCGACGAGCCTGGAGGGCGGCCCAGATCAGGGGGACCTGGAGCGGGACGCGGCCCCAGGCGACCGCCCTGTTGTCGGCCACCGACGGCAGCCGTCCCGACCCGGAGTCCAGCGCCATCTGGACGTTGGCGGGCCACACTGCCAGCAGCAGCGCGGCGCTGGCCGGTCCGGCCCACCTCCGGCGGGTCAGCAGGCCCACGCCGCAGGCCAGTTCGGCCGCGCCGCTCCCGTAGACGAACGCGCGGTGCGCGGGCAGTCGGCGCGGCATGATCGACTCGAACGGCCTCGGGGCCGCGAAGTGCAGCACCCCCGAACCCACGAACATCGCTCCCAGCGCGAGCGGGGCCGCTCCGCGCAGCCTGTCCAGGCGTTTTCCCATGGTCATGCACTCCTCTCGTGACGCGCCGGAACCCAACCTACTGACGGGTCAACGAGTGGTACTTCACCGGCCCGCCACGCGGGGAACATGATCGGGGGCACAATGTGGTGCATGAACCAGCCAACGCGAGACCCCGAAGTCGAGGGTGAATCCGTCACCCTCGCCAGAGTGACGGGTGAGACCGGCGGTGACCTGGTGCTTCGCCAGGTGGGTGCCCACTACGAGATCTATTCCAACGGCCTGTTCCTCATGGACACCCGCGACGGCACCTCCGAGCGCGAGATGGTGCGCCTGAGCCTGGCCGCGCTCCCCCCGGGGCGCTCACACGCCCGCGTGCTGGTCGGCGGGCTCGGCGTGGGATTCTCCGCCCGCGAGGCGCTCGACAACCCCCGGGTGTCCCGCGTGGACGTCGTGGAGCTCGAACCCCAGGTGATCGCCTGGCACGAGGACGAACTCGGTGAGGCCGCCGAGTACGTCCACCGCGACCCCCGCTGCCGGGTGCACAACGCCGACATCGTCGCCTGGATCGCGCAGGCCTCGGCCGCCGACCAGCCCGGCCGCTTCGACGTCATCTGCCTGGACACCGACAACGGCCCGGACTGGACCGTGGTCGAGAACAACAACCGTCTGTACGAGGCGGCCGGGCTCGAACAGCTGACCCGGCTGCTCACCCCCGGCGGGGTGCTCTCCTTCTGGAGCGCCAACAGCGTGGACAGCTTCGAGGCCCTGCTGCGGACCCGCTTCGGCACGGTGGAGGTCGCGGAGGTGGTGGTGGCCCGGGGGGTCCCGGACGTGGTCTACCTGGCCTCGAACCCCCTCTGACCTCAGCCCTGGTTGCGGGACATGTAGCGGGCGAACTCCTCCAGGGAGATCCGCTCGTCGCCGTCGCCGTCCATCGCGCGCACGACCTCGGCGGCCTGCTCGTCGGTGGTCTGGTCGCCGAGGTTGCGCATCAGCGAGGCCAGCTCCTGGGCGGAGATGAGGCCGTCGTTGTCGGTGTCCACGAGGGTGAAGGTGGCGGCGTACTCGGTGGTGTCGGCCATCGGGGGCTCTCCGGATCTGCTGGGGAACGAACTCGCGCCAGGCTACCGAGGCACGCCCCGCGGAGCCACCGGGAGGCCCCGGCCGCCGGACGGGTCGGCCGTCCCACGCCTTCCGGGCGACGGTGGCGACGTGTTCCGGGCGACGCTGCGGACGTGCGGGTTCGGGGTCGGTCGGGTGTCGGAGACGGCTCGAAGAGAGCCCGGGGCGCGCGGAGCCGGGCCGTGACCGCGCACCGCGGCCGGAACACGCGAGAGGGGCCGTGCCCCGCCCGGTGGGGACGGTGGCGGCGGCCCCTCGGGGGAGACGTGCCCTGACAGCGGGTCAGTGGGGGTCAGTGCGTGTTCGTGGAGGCCTTCGAGCCGACCCAGCGGGCGACCACCGTGAAGGCCAGCACCAGGACGAACAGGCACAGCGCGGCGCCCCAAGCGCGGTCGATACCGGACTCGAAGGGCTGCGTGGCGCCCCGGTACAGCTGCATCGGGACCGCGCCCTGCGGGCTGCCCTGGAAGCTCGTCACGATCAGACCCGTACCGAAGGCCGTCAGCAGCAGCGGCGCGGTCTCACCGATCCCGCGCGCGATCGCCAGCATCGAACCCGTGGTCAGACCGGGCGCGGCGGCGGGCAGCACCGTGTGCACGATGGTCTGCCACTTGCGCGCCCCCAGGCCGTAGCTGGCGTTGCGCATCTCGTTCGGAACCAGCCGCAGCATCTCCTCGGAGGACCGCGTCACGATCGGCAGCATCATCACCGCGATGGCCACCGCGCCGACGAAGGTACCGAACCCCATGCCGCCCCAGCCGATCACCAGCAGGCCGTACACGAACAGACCCACGAAGATCGACGGGATACCGGTCATCACGTCGGTGAAGAAGCGGATCGCGGAGGTGAGGCGGTTGGGCCCGTACTCCACGATGTACACGGCTGTGGCGATACCGAACGGGATCGACATCAGGACCGCCAGGGCCATGATGTACAGCGTTCCGAAGAACCCGGCCGCGTAGCCGCCGCCGTCGCGCCGGGGCGGCGGCTCGGTCTGGGTGATGAAGTCCAGGTTGACCACGCCGATGCCGCGACGGGTCACCTCGAAGACGATGAGAACCAGCGGGATCATCGCGATGACCATCGCTGCGGTCAGCACCACGGTGGCGCTGCGGTCCTTCAGGCGCCGGAACGACGAACCGGGGGGCCGCTGGCTCAGGGGCGCGTGCCTGCTGGGGGGAGTCTCGGTCATGGTGCTCATACGGCGGCGTCTCCCGTCATGCGTCCCAGACGCCAGACGATGACGCGGGCGAGGATGTTGACGATCATCGTGACCAGGAAGAGGGCCACACCGATGGCCATCAGCGCGGTCCTGGACTCGGGGGTGGCCTCACCGAAGGTCGCGGCGATGTGCGAGGCCATGCTGCTGCCGGTCCCGAACAGGCTGGCGCCCCAGGACTGGGAGCCGCCGATCAGCATCAGGACCGCGATGGTCTCGCCCAGCGCGCGGCCCAGGCCGAGCATGGCGGCCGCGACGATCCCGGAGAAGCTGGCGGGCAGGACCACGTTGCGCAGGACCTCCCAGCGGGTGGAGCCCAGCGCGTAGGCGGCCATCCGCTGTTCGACCGGGTGCACCGCGATGACCTCGCGGATGATGGCGGTCATGATCGGCAGGATCATGATGGCCAGCACGATCCCGGCGGACAGGTAGCCGACCCCGCGGATCGGGCCCTCGAAGAGGAAGAACCAGCCGAGGACGCCCTCCAGGAACTCGAAGAACGGCCGCAGCACGTTCGGCAGGAACCAGTGCAGGCCCCACAGGCCGAAGATGACGCTGGGGACCGCCGCGAGCAGCTCCACCGTGTAGGAGAGCGGCTTCGCGATCCGTCGGGGCGCCAGGTGGGTGAGGTAGAAGGAGACCATGATCGCCAGCGGCAGCGCGATGACGATGGCGATGGTCGCGGTCACCAGGGTGCCGTAGATGAACGGCCAGGCGCCGTAGGTGCCGGTGATCTCGGTGCGGGAGTTGCCCGACTGCCACTGCTCGCCGGTGAGGAAGCCGAAGAAGCCCTCCTTGGCGAAGACGGGCCAGGCCTCGGTGGTGGTGCGCAGGACCATCAGGGCCAGGATGACCAGGACGACGGTGCCGCAGGATGCCACCGCCCACTTGAAGAGGGGGTCGGCCATCCTCCCCTTGCTCGACCTCAGCGTCGTGCCCCGCCGGGGTTCCTCCGGGGCCGGGGCGGCCTCTGGGGCCTCAGTGGACATGGAGCTTCTCCTCTTGATGGCTTTCGTGGGAGTGGGAGACGCGGTGACGCCCCGGTCGGGGCAGGGAGCGGGGCCGGGGCGCTCCGGCCCCGGCCCCGGTGAGGGTTAGCCCTCGGAGTCGTCCTCGGTGCCGGCGTCGGTGTCAGCGTCGGCGTCCGCGTCGTCACCGCCGTCGTTCTCGGAGTTGGTGCGCTCGATCTCGGCGAGCACGCGCTCCTTCAGCTCCTCGCCCAGGGGGGCGTAGCCCAGCTCGGCGACGATCTCGTTGGCGCCCTCGTCGGTCAGGGCCCAGGTCCAGAAGTCGATGATCGCGTCGGCCTCGGCCTGCTCGTAGCCGCAGGTGTAGGTGAAGATCCAGTTGGTACCGGCGATCGGGTAGCCCTCGCCGCCGATGTTGTCGATGCTGAAGCGGAAGTCCTCGGGGATCTCCGCCTCCTCGGAGGCGGCCGTGGTGGACTCCAGGGTCGGCGCGATGGGCTCGCCGTCCGCGTTGATCACCTGGGCGGAGGCCAGACCGGCCTCCTGCGCGAAGGCCTGGTTCACGTAGCCCACGCCGCCCGGGTTCTGGCTGATGCCCTGGGCGACACCGTCGTTGCCCTGGCCGCCGACCAGGCCGGGGGCCCAGTCGATCTCGCCGCCGGAGCCGTACTCGTCGGCCCACGACTCCACCTCGGTGGAGAGGTAGTGGGTGAAGACCTCGGTGGTGCCGGAGCTGTCGGAACGGTGGACCGGGATGATCTCGTCGTCCGGCAGGTCCACGTCCGGGTTGAGGTCGGCGATGGCCGGGTCCGTGTACGAGGTGATGTCACCGGAGTAGATGCCGGCGATGGTCTCGGCGTCCAGGACCAGACCGTCGAGGTCGGGGTTGTCGAAGGCGATGACGACCGATCCGAACACGACCGGGAACTGGATGGCCTCGCAGCCGCGGCCGTCGGCGGCGGTGGCCAGGTCCTCGTCGGTCAGGTACCGCTCGGAGGAACCGAAGTTGACCGTCTGCTCAAGGAACTGCTCGATACCGGCGCCGGAGCCCACGCTCTGGTAGTTGATGCTGACGCCGGGCTGCACGTCCTGACTGTAGGTGTGCATCCAGTCCTGGAAGAGCGGGTCGGGGAAGCTGGCCCCGGCACCGGTCAGCGAGGCGCTGAGCTCGGCACCGTCCGCGGAGCCGTTGTCCGCGCCGTCGGAGCCGCTGCCGCACGCCGTGGCGAGCAGGGGGATGGCCGCCAGGACGGCGAGCTTGGAACGCCCGTTGCGCATGTCGTGGTTCTCCTCGTTGAATGACCGCTGTCGGGGCTGACGTAAAACGACACTAGGCGCGTAGAAAGTCGCGGTGTCATCGAAATAGAGGCGGTTGGGTAGAAGAACAGTGAATGGCAGGTGAATGGGGGTCACTTTTCGATAACGGCCACTGTGTGCGAGGGTGTGTATCCGGGTGGGGGTGTGCGGTCGCGCCCCAGGAGAGTGCGCTCTGACCTGCTGTGATGATCACGTGTCCGAGCGTGCTGTCGGGGTGTGCGGTTCAGCGTGATGACGACTTCGCATTTCCGGGCCGTCACCCTTCCGTGGGAATCAGAAAAAGGTGACGCGTACATGAACGACGGGCCGGTCCGGTGTCGGCCGGACGGCCCTCGAAAATGTGCGCGCGGTTTCCCTTGTCCGCCTACCCGCCGTTCGCCGTGTCCAGCCGGTAGCCGATGCCACGGACCGTGTGGATGAACCGGGGCTGGGCCTCGGAGTCACCCAGCTTGTGCCGCAGGCGCCGTATGTGCACGGCGATCGTGTTGTTCACCGGCGGGAGCGGCTTGCGCCAGACCTCGGTCCACAGCTCCTCCCGGCTCACCACCCGGCCACTGTGCCGGAGCAGGAAGTCCATGATCCCGAACTCCCGCAGGGCCAGGTTGACCGGCTGCCCGTCCACGAACAGCCGGTGCCCCAGGGCGTCCAGCTCCAGGTCGCCCGAGCGCAGCGCCACCGGCCCGCCCGGGTTCGGCGGCGGGGCGATCTCGTTCCCGGGAAGCGAACCGCGCAGCAGCGCCGCGAGCTCCGGGATGCGGTAGGGGCGGTTCACGCAGGCGGTGGCCCCCGCGGAGAGGGCCCGCATCGCCCTCTGCGAGTCGCCCGCGCCCACCCCGATCAGGATCGGGATGTCCATGGCCCGGCGCGTCACCCGCACCAGCGTCTCCAGGTCCACCTCGGGCGGAGCAGCGTTGGTCAGCAGGGTGTCCGGCCGCACCATCCCCACCCGGAGCAGGGCCTCGGCGCCGTCCACGCACACCGTGATGTCCACGTCGTGTCCGCTCAGCGAGAGCACCAGCTGGTGCGACTGCTCGGACTCGGGCTCCACCAGCAGGACCCTCAGCGGACCCTCCGTGCGCTGCGTTCTCCCCTCGTCGTCCGGCGCGCCGGTGGGCGGGGGGACCGGGGCGGAGGAGGCGAGCGCGGGCATGGGCGGGTCCACTTCGTCGAGAACGGCGGGGGCGGGTGGAGCTCGACCTGGTCGGGTTACCCGAAGCGGCCCGAGATGTAGTCCTCGGTGCGCTGGTCGGAGGGCTTGCTGAAGATCGTCGCGGTCTCGTCGTACTCCACGAGGCTGCCGTAGCGGTCGCCCTCGCCGTCCACGCTCGCGGTGAAGAAGGCCGTGCGGTCCGAGACGCGCGCCGCCTGCTGCATGTTGTGGGTGACGATGACGATCGTGTACTCGGCCGCCAGCTCGTACATGAGGTCCTCGATCTTGAGCGTGGCGATCGGGTCGAGCGCCGAACAGGGCTCGTCCATGAGGATGACCTCGGGGTTCACCGCGATGGTGCGGGCGATGCACAGGCGCTGCTGCTGGCCGCCGGAGAGGGCGAAGGCGCTCTCCTTCAGCTTGTCCTTGACCTCGTCCCACAGGGCGGCCTTGGTCAGGGTCTCCTCGACCAGGTCGTCCATGTTGCCGCGCGTCCCGTTGATCCGGGGGCCGTAGGCGACGTTGTCGTAGATGGACTTGGGGAACGGGTTGGGCTTTTGGAAGACCATCCCGATCCGGCGGCGGACCTCGATCGGGTCCACGTCGGAGGCGTACAGGTCCTCGCCGTGATAGGTCACCCGGCCCTCGATCCGCGCGCCCGGGATGAGGTCGTTCATCCGGTTGAGCGTGCGCAGGACCGTGCTCTTGCCGCAGCCGGACGGGCCGATCATCGCGGTGATCTGGCGCGGGCCCACCTGCATGTTCACGTCACGCACGGCCTTGTTGGACCCGTAGTGGATCGACAGGTCGCTGATGTCGAAGACGGGGTCGCCCAGGCCGGGAACCTCGCGGTTGTACCGGACGGTGTCGGGGGCGATGCCGCGGCCGGGCTCGGTGCCTCGCGGGGTCGCGGTGTTGCTGACAGACATGGGGCCACTTCCGGGTCGGACGGAGCTCGGTGTGCACGAGGGGATGAAACCCGCGGAGTGCGGTCGACTCCCATGCAAATATGTCCGCGTGAAGCCCGGGTGAACGAACCCCGTGGCCAAGATGAACGTGGGCGGTGGAGTGGGAAGCCCCCGGTGACCTTCCGGTGTCCTCCCCGGTCAGGGTGGTGGCGGTCAGCGATGAGCGGGCGTCCTCCGCCGTGCGGCACACGACCGCCCCGACGGTTCCGTGCCGGTCGTGGCACGGTCGTCGGGGCGGTCGGTGAACGGGGGCGTCGGGGCGCCCTACTCCTTGGCGTCCGCGCCCTGCTCGGAGATCTTCTGCTTGACCTCGTCCATGTCCAGTTCCCGGGCCTGGGTGATCAGGCTCTCCAGGGCCTCGGAGGGGAGGGCACCCGGCTCGTTGTAGATCACCGTCTGGTCGCGCACGATCATCAGGGTCGGAATGGACTGGATCTTGAACTCGAAGGCGAGCTCTCGCTGGGCCTCGGTGTCGACCTTGGCGTGCACGATGTCCGTGTGCTTCTCCGAGGACTTGTCGAACACGGGGGCGAACTGGCGGCAGGGACCGCACCAGTCAGCCCAGAAGTCGATCAGGACGAAGCTGTTGTCCTTCAGCGTTTCCGCGAAGTTGTCTTTGGTGAGTTCGACGGTGGACACGTGGTCTCCTGCTCTTCGTTCGTTGTTGGTGTCGACCGGTGGCCAACTGCCATCCTCTTGGGTGCTACAGCGGTAGTGCCCACTCGTTTGTTCCACATGCCTCGGAGGTGGTCCACGCACGTCTGCTGGACCGGTGGTTTCCGACACAACACGTGTTGCATACCTGTTTGGGAGGAAAGAGCGAACACGGTTACTGTCGGCCTGCGGGGCACGGGTTCATTGTCGTGACCGGAGCTTCCGTTGTGGGCCGAACGCCGAAAACCGGGGGGACCGATGAGCTCCGAGGCGCCGGAGGACGAGCAGGGCGTGGACTACCGCTTCACCCTCGCCAACGAACGTACCTTCCTTGCGTGGATCCGGACCGCCCTGGCACTGCTCGCGGGCGCGGTCGCCGTCCTCCACCTGCTCCCGCTGGGCTGGGACGAGACGCCGCGCACCCTGGTGGGGCTGCTGCTGGCCGTGCTCGCCGGTGTCGTCACCGTGTACGCGCCGTTGCGCTGGTACAGCGTGCAGCGCGTGATGCGCCTGGGCCAGCCCCTCCCGATGAGTCTGCTGCCGCTGATCACCACGTTCGCGGTGGGCGTGGTGTGCCTCATGGTGCTGTTGGGGAACCTGCTGTGAATCCGGGGGAGGTGCGCCGCGACCCGGGCCTCCAGCCCGAACGCACACTGCTCTCCTGGCAGCGCGTGCTCATCCTGCTCACCGTGGTGGGCCTGGTCTACCTGCGGGGGCCGCTCGACCCCGGCTCCACCGTCGTGCCCGAGGTGTCGCCCGCGCTCCGGGCGGGGGTCATGGCCTTCACCCTGCTGCTGGGCGCCGGACTCGGGCTGCACCTGTGGCTGCGGTGGCGCCACACCCGGCACGGACTCCGTGAGCCGGGCACGGGGCGGCCACCGCTGAGCGTGGCCCGGCCCTGGGCGATGGTCCTGCTCAGCACTGGCGTGCTCGCCCTGACCCTGTTCGTGGTGGCGACGGTGCTGCTGCCGTGAGGCGGGGGCCGGGCCTCGTGACGTTCCCGTGCCACGGCCGGAGCCGTCGCCACCACGGGGGCGGACGACGGGCGGGAGGGTGGTCCGGGGCGGCGGGCACCCCGGGGGACGTCCTCCTCGTGGCTGTCGCGACCGTCATGGGACGGCCGCTGTGGCAGGTCGTCCCCAGGGCCTGTTCTTCTGGATGCTTTCGCTCGTGTCGGCGGAGCCGACATCGATGCGAGCGGCCGCCCAGGCAATCTCTCGCCAGACGATGAGCGAGGTCAGCCTGGGGTTGGCTGTCCGAGTGGTGACGGCGCAGCGAGAGGCCGCCTGGTGGTCGCGAGCGAGGAATGATCCAAAGAACAGGGGCCTAGGCGGGTGCCGGGACCGAGCGGGCCGAGCGGCGGTGCTCGACGATCGACCCGATGATGGCGTTGAGGTCGAGTGTCGGCTCGTAGCCGATCAGGCGCCCGGCCAGCGAGGTGTCCGGGTAGCGGCGCTGCATGTCCTCGTACCCCTCACCGTAGGCCTCCTCGTAGTCCATGAAGGTGAGCGAGCTGCCCGAACCCGTCAGCTCAAGGATCCTGTCCGCCAGGCCCCTGATCGACACCTCCTCGTGCCCGCCCAGGTTGACCGCCTGGTTGTACGCCTCGGGGGTGTCCATCAGCCGGGTCATCGCGGGCACCACGTCGAACACCGAACCGAAGCAGCGGCGCTGGGTGCCCGTGCCGTAGACGGTGATGGGCTCGTCGGACAGGGCCTGGTCGACGAACCGGGGCACCACCATCCCGTATCTTCCGGTCTGCCGGGGCCCCACCACGTTGAAGAAGCGGGTGATGACGCAGGGCACACCGGACTCCACGCCGTGGACGTAGGCGACCAGCTCGTCCAGCCCCTTCGCGGCGGCGTAGGACCAGCGGCTCTTGGTGGCCGATCCGTAGATCCGGTCGTCACCCTCCTTGAGGCCGTCCGCGTCGTTCTTGCCATAGACCTCGCTGGTCGAGGCGACCATGTACGGGACACGGTGCCGCACCGCGGCCTCCACGACGTTCTCCGTGCCGTGCAGGTTGATCCGCAGCGAACGGAGCGGGTTGTCGACGATGTTGTAGACCCCCACGGCGGCGGCGAGGTGGAACACGGTGTCCGCCTCCGCGACGAGTCGGTCCACCAGTTCCCGGTCCAGGATGTCCCCCTGGACGAACCGGAACGCGGGAGAACCCTTCAACTGGGACAGGTTGGACAGTGAACCTGTCGAGAGGTCGTCCAGGACGGTGACCTCGTGTCCCCGCGCGACCAGGTGGTCGCACAGGTGGGAGCCGATGAACCCGGCTCCACCGGTGATGACGGCCTTCATGGTTTTCCCTCCACTACGGGTGATGTAGGTGATCCGTACTTCACGGGGGGTGGGTTTCGTGTGACAGGTGAGGGAGCAGATGGAGGAGTCGGCGAGTCGCCGCTCCGGTCAGGCCAGGTGGCGCAGGACGTGGTAGCCCTCGCCGAGGGCCACCCCGGCCTGCATGCCCCTGAGGACGGCGAGGCTGCGCAGGGTGAGTTCCGAACGGGTGTGGGGGTGTTCGTGACTCTGGGAGCCGTACAGCTCCATGGCCTGGAGCTTGGCCTCCAGGTCCGCCTCACTGAGCTCGACGATGAGGTTGGGGGAGTCCACGGGTTCGAACCGCCACTGGTCGGCGGCCTCCTCGTAGGACAGCACCATGCGGGGGTGGTGGCGCAGACCGTTGTTCGAGGGCCGCAGCGCGGTGTGCACGGCCTCAGCCACGGCCTGGTGGTCCTGGTTGTAGCTCGTGTGGTGCGGCACGAGCACCACGGTGGGCCGCAGGGCCGCGACGGAGAGCGGGCTGTCCCGCTCGATCAGCCGCGTCAGGTCCACCCGGGGGACCGAGTCCAGCCTCAGGTGGTGCTCGTCGCCCGGGAGCGCCATGTGCCAGTCGTCCCAGCGGAAGTGCTCCGAGACCTTCTTGATCTCCGTGTGGCGCTCCTCGGCCGTGGAGAAGCCCTTCGCGGACTGGTCGGCGGTGTCGCCGACCGTCAGGAACTGGACGAAGACCTCCGCGCCCGCGCGCTTGGCCTTGTGCATCAGGCCGCCGCAGCCGAGGGTCTCGTCGTCGGGGTGGGGGGAGTAGACCAGGAGGCGCTCCTGTGACCAGTCCGTCGTCATGCCTGTTTCCCGTTCTTTGCCGAAGTGGGGCGATCGGTCGTCACCCGGGCCGCGGAGGTCGCCGTGCCCGTTGGCTCGGGCGTCCGGTGCCCGCTCGCTGATCGGTGTCAGCCGCGCGCTCTCGCCTGACGGAGCACGCGCGGCGCGTCCGGTCCGGCGTTGAGCAGGAGGTCGATCGCCGACAGGCGGGGCACGAAGTCGTCGGCGGGTCCACGCGTGTGCTGGCGGTACACCGGGTGGCGGAAGTCCTGCCACTCGATGGCCACCCCGTAGCGGTTCAGCGCCTCGGGGTCGAGGTAGTCCCTCGCGCCGTCGCCCGAGAGCATCGTGTCCGCTCCCGCCTTGGCACAGATCTGGGCCAACAGCTCACTCTTGTGCCCGGGGAAGTCCCCGAGCTCGCTCGCGCGCAGGACGGGTGTGTCGACACCGAACGCGCGTGTCAGCAGGCGGGTGGTGGCGATGGCCAGGTCCGCGAGGCCCTCCCACTCCGTTTCGTACAGTTGGGCGATTTCTTCCCGGTAAACGTCCCAGTAAGGTGCTTTGCGGTAACAGTGTTCAGAGAGTGCCCTGAAGTGCTTGTTGCGCCATTTCTGCGTGTTGTCAATCTTCTTGTCCAGGATGCGTTCATCGCGACTCGCCTGGGTGACGGGCACGGTGAGAAGGACCGGATCGCCCGGTCCGGCGACGTAGTTTCGGTTCTGCCAACCCCGACGTTCGAACTGAACCGTGTCAAGCATGATGAATCGGTCAGAACGGTCGATCTTGTCGATCAGTCCCAGCCAGGGCCAATAGTGCGGCTGATGGACGGCCACGCGCAGGCGCGCGGTGTCATCGCTGTTCGGGGCGGGGCTCCCGAGGTCAGGACCCGGGCCGCCGTGCGCGGGATCTGGCGCGGGGGATCGTGGCTCGCCGATCACGCCGGGCGTTCTCCTTAACTCGTCGGTCGGCCGCGAGGGGATTTATCGGGACCCCATGGGGCCTCGTATAAACCGGGGGTGGTGGCCCTCCGGCGCCTCGCCGCAAATATCTTCTAATGGGTACCACCTCACGCAAGCCCGTGTATACGATTTGCGTGGCCTACATAGGACGCGAACCCGGGTGAACCCACCAGTCGTGTAGGACGTCAACCTATCGCCGACTTTGCGGGTTAATGTCGGTCCGAAACCGATAACATTCGGAGGGTCGCAGGGCTGTGCGTATCGCGCGTTTCATCGGTGGGCTGCTGACCGGGCTGATCGCCCTGGTGCTGGCCGTCGCACTCTTCGTCTACTGGTTCGACTTCGCGTCGACCATGGCCGCCGCCGCGGGGATCGGCGCCCTCGGGTACGTCTTCCTGTGGATGGCCTTCGGCCTCAACCTGCTGCTGTGGACCGTGGTCGGCCTGATCAGACTGGCCGAGGGCGGGGCGCGTGCCGCCCTGCGCCGACGCCCCGAGGACCGGAGGCGGAGCGTCACCGGGGGCCGCGAACGGCAGCGGCTGCTCGTGGGGGCGGGCGCGGCCGGGGGTGCCGCGCCGATGGCCGAAGGGGGAACGGGGTCCGCCGAGACGGGCGCCGTCGACACCGTGACCCCGGGAGGGGCGCTGGTGGCGGAGGCCCCCGAGGACATCACCCTCGCCGTCATCATCCCGGCCCACAACGAGGAGCCGGTGATCGACGCCGCGATCTCCTCAGCCCTCGGCCTGTTCGACCGCTGGGACGTCTACGTCGTCTCGGACTCGTCCAGGGACGCGACGGCCGACATCGCGGCCAGGACCGGTGTGAACGTCCTCGAACTCCTCACCAACCGGGGCAAGGCGGGGGCCATCGAGGCGGTCATCGAGGAATTCTCACTGACCGAAAACTACGACGGTGTCCTGATTCTGGACGCCGACACGGAACTCGACGCAGGGTACGTGGAGGGCGCCAAACGTCAACTCCAGGACCCCGGTGTGGCCGCCGTCGCGGGCTTCGTCGTCTCGGAGTGGAAGCCCGGGGAGCGCGGCCTGGTCGGGCGGATCATCTCGGCCTACCGGGACCGCCTCTACTTCATGCTCCAGTACTTCATGCGCTTCGGGCAGACCTGGAAGCGGGCCAACGTCGCCTTCATCGTGCCGGGGTTCGCGAGCGTGTACCGCAGCCGCGCCCTGAGGGAGATCACCGTCAACCCCCCGGGGCTGGTGATCGAGGACTTCAACATGACCTTCGAGGTGCACCACAAGCGCCTCGGCCGGATCTCGATGCGGCCGGACACCAAGGCCTACAGCCAGGACCCGTTCACGTTCGGGGACTACCGCAAGCAGGTGGGCCGCTGGACCCTCGGCTTCTGGCAGACGGTGCGCAGGCACAAGGTGTGGCCGAGTCTGTTCTGGGCGGCCCTGGCCCTGTACATCGTGGAGGTCGTGCTGGTCTCGGTGCTGTTCCTGGTGACCGTGGCGATCGCCCTGTTCGTGCTGCTGGGCACGTTCGGCGGCGAGGTGCTGGCGGGGGTGCCGTTCCTGTCCGACGGGTTCACGGCGGTGACGGCGTTCCTGCCGCTGACGGCCCTGGCCATCGGCCTGCTCGTCCCTGACTACGTGCTCACCTGCGTCATGACCATGGTCCGGCGGCGGCCCTCGTACCTCTTCTACGGCCTGTTCTTCTTCCCGATCCGGATCGTGGACTCCTACCTGGCCCTGCGGATGATCCCCAAGGCCTGGACCGCCGAGTCCGACGGACGGTGGAGCAGCCCCACCCGGGTCTCCCAAAGGGATCCCAGGTAGCCGTCGCGACCTGCGGGTATGTGAGATTCTCCGAGCATGTCCACCCCAGGGGCCCACCGTCCCGGACACCGCTTAGCCTCGATGGAGGGGCCCCGACCCTCCTCGGGGCGCAGTCGTTGAATGGGTGAAGTCGCAGTGGACAAGAGGCGTGTGTCGTTCGCGTTGTACCGGGTGCTCGCGTACATCACGGGAGTCTTCCTGTTGGGTCTGACCTTCCTGGCCATGCCGGCGAAGTACCTGGTGGGCGAGGACTCCATGTTCCACCTGGTCGGCGCTCCCCGGGGCTGGGAGCACTGGTTCGGCCCCGAGTCGCCGCTGATGCTCTACATCGTCATGCCGCACGGCTACATCTACATGGCGTACGTGCTGGTCGTCCTGTGGGTGGCCCTCGACCGCCGCTGGGGCGCGGGCCGCACCCTGGGCGTCGTGCTCGCGGGCACCGTCCCGGTCCTCGGCTTCGTGGTCGAGCACCGGGTGGTCAGGTCCGAGCAGGCCGGGGACCTGGCCGCCGGAAGGGAGACCGGGCAGGCTCAGGAGCCCGCGACCACGGGCTGATCCCCGGTCTTCCGGGTGCGTCCCTCCGCCAGTTCGCGGCGCATGAGGATGATCCAGAAGACCACGGCGGAGACGCCGAACATGGCCCACTGCACGGCGTAGCTGAGGCTGCGCCAGTTGACCGTGAACTCCGTGGGCGGTTCGGGCGGAGGCACCGGGGTGAGCCCGTCGACGGCGGGCTCGCTCTCGGGCAGGGTGACGTAGGCCGCGTAGAGGCGCTGGTCCCACTCTCCGACCAGCACGGACGGGGCGATCCGCTCGACCGTCCCCACCTCGGGTGAGCCCATGGGGACGACCCCCTCCGCCGCGTCCTGCGGAGGCTGGAGCCAACCGGTGACGGTGACGTCCCCCTCGGGAACGGGCGGCAGCCCGGTGCCGTCCTCCGTCCAGCCACGGCTGACGGTCATGGCCACCCCTTCCTCGGTGACGAGGGGAAGGACCAGCACGTAGCCCTCGACCCCGTCCAGGCGCCGGGGCACGAGGAGCTGGGACTCCGCGTCGAAGTGTCCGGATACCTCGACCGCCGTGTTGGTCGTGAGGTTCGGGTGCAGGAACTCGCCGGGTTCACCCAGGTCGGAGACGGGGATGGCGTCGGCCAGGTCCTCGACCGGGTTGGTGATGACGTCGCGGTCGGGTTCGAAGGCGCGGGTGCCCTGCCAGTAGGTGCCCGCGACGCACACGACGACCACGAGGACGGCCAGCAGGTGCAGGCCGACCCAGCGCGGGCTGAAGAGCGGAGATCTCACCCGACCAGGCTATGTCCGCCCTCCGAGCGGCCGCTCATGACCCCGTGTTGACGATGCCCACACCCCGCTTGGTCGGGCCACGCCCCAGGAATGACGATCACTTTAAGTAGTTTCTCGTGACACAGGGTTGTTATTCGTGGGTGTGGTGGGTAGTGTCTCTAACAACGCGGAACGACAAGATCGCTTCCACGTGGCAGACCTTTAAGGCCGCGACTCCAGGGGGGAGGAGTCGCAGGCCGCTTCCCAGAGCGAGGGTTGCCTCCGTACTTTGAGGGGGGATGCGGAGGCGACCCTCGCCACCTCGTAGACGGGGACGTTTCCACTGTTCAGTGGGAACGTCCCCGTTCTCGTTCGCCGGAGATCAGGGTTTGAGCTCCGAACCGACGAGTTCGACATCGGCCCTGCTGAAGCGATCGAGTCGGCCCGGCAGCAACCCCATGCGCTCGGCGGTCACTTCGAACATCCCCCTGGATCAGGCCGTGCTCCACGGCCCGGGGTACCTGCCAGGACTCCAGCCCCAGCCAGCGGGCGAGCTGGACGGGGCCGAAGTCCATGACCCTGCCCGGCTTGGAACGACCGGCCGTCGCGGGAGCGGAGACGGTCGCCGAGGCGTCCGAAGCGGCCAGGTCCGCGAGAATACTGGCCACTCTGTCCGGAAGGGTCTTCGCGAGGGACTCGGACCATCTGGTGTCGTTGATGTCGGGCGGAGGGACGAGACCGCGATTGCGCGCCCGACGCAGTTGGTCGTGGGTCATGCCCAGCCACTGGGCGAGTTGGATCGGGCCGAAGTTCCGGGTACCGCTCACCGTGGAGCGCCTCCGTTCCGTGGGGGGTGGACCCTTCGACGATAGCCACGAGGGGTGACTGTCCACAGGGGTGGGCGCTCCGGGCTCCGGGGAGTCCCGGTGGGGAGCGAAGGAGGGCGGATCCCCACCGATCGGTGACCCGCCCCTCCGCTCGTCAGGCCTGCTTCCCCCGGCGGGCCCCGGGCGTGGGCTCACTCCGCTTGCGTTCCCCCGAGGCCTCCGTGCGGCTCCGGTGCCGTGCCGCGTACACCCGCAACGCCAGGTTGACCGCGTCGTCCCGGGTGCGGGCGCCGGAGAAACGCATGGCCTCCCGGAGTGCCTCGTCGTCGATGTCGATCCAGGTCGGGCTCACTCCGCGCTCCTCGCCGCTCGGGGATGGGGTCAGCCCATCGTCCCGCACGCGGAGCGTGACACGTGCACTACCGGACGTGTCGTGTTGCTCGTCAGCCCATGGTCTTCTGTCCGTCCAGGGACTCCCGGATGACGTCGGCGTGGCCGCAGTGCTGCGCGGTCTCACGGATGAGGTGGATCAGCACGTCACGGGCGGTCCAGGAGGCGTCCTCGGGGAACCACGGCGCGGGCGGGAGCTTCTGGCTGACCTCCAGGTGGGGAAGGGATCGGAAGTAGGTGTCGGTCTCCTCGGAGCCCCTTTCGTAGGCGGCGAGGGTGCCCTCCAGGGTCTCCTCGCCGATCAGGCGGAAGCTGTTCTCGTGGAACTCCTGTGTCTCCTGGGACTCGTAGTCGACCCCCTGCGGGCCCTCCTTGACGAAGGTCCGCCACCCGTTCTCCACCGAGGTCAGGTGTTTCACGATCCCCGCGAGGGTGAGCTCGCTCGCGGTGGTGCGCCGGGTGGCCTGCTCCTCGGCCAGCCCCTGGAGGGTGGTGAGCAGGAAGGCCCGCTGCTGGGCCAGGAAGGCCAGCAGCGCCTCCCGCTCGACCTCGACCTGGTTCTTCTTCTCGATGACCTCGACCATGGGAACTCCTCCGCGTCCGTCTCGTCGCCTCGACCCTAGGAAGCATGGCGGTCAGCTACTGGCCTCCATTGGCTGGCCATGACCGGGTTTTCTGGTCTCATTGAAAGCACTGTGGATAACCTGGCGGTCTGGCGACCCGGAGGTTCCATGGCCCTGATTCCGCTCCAGTACCGGCTCGACGGCCCCAGGCACGCGCCCGTCGTGCTGCTCGTGCCGCCGTTCGGAACGAAGATGTCGGTCTGGGAACCCCAGATGCCCGAGCTGACCCGAAGCCGCCAGGTGCTGCGGATCAACCACAGAGGTCACGGGTTCTCCCCGGCGCCCGAGGGGCCCTACACGGTGGAGGACCTGGCGCTGGACGTCCTCGGGATCCTGGAGGACCGGGGGTTCACGCGGGTCTCGGCGGTCGGCGGCGGCATGGGTGGTTCCCTGCTGCTGTGGATCGCCGCCAACTCACCGCGCACCCTGGAGCGGCTCGCCCTGCTGGCCGGAACCTCCCGCACACCGCCCACACACCGCTGGGACCGCGTCGCCGCCCAGGTGCGTGAGAGCGGGATGGACTCGGTCACCGCCGAGGTGGTCCTGCCCTGGTTCACCCCCGACCTCACCGAGGACCGCCCGGAGGTGGCGGGCCGGTTCACGGAGGACTTCGGCACCGTCGACCCGGGCGCCTACGCGTCGATCTGCGACGCCCTCGCCGGGATGGACCAGCGCAACCTGGTCTCCGGTGTGCGCGTGCCGACCCTGGTCGCCTCCGCCGCGCACGACCCCCTGCTGCCTCCCGGACACGGGCGCCGCCTGGCCGACGGCATCTCCGACGCGCGGTTCGAGGTGGTCTCCGGCGCCGCGCACCTGCTGGGGGTGGAACGCGCCGACCGGGTCAACGAACTGCTCATGGAGCACGTCGCGGCCTGAGTCAGGCCCCTTCGGGCAACGGGATCAGGGGGCTGTTGACCTCCAGGAGGTAGCCGTCCGGGTCGCGGAAGTGCGCGGCGCGGATGCCCCACGCCGTCCAGTCGCGGGGCTCCATCACCTGGCGGGCGCCGTCCGCGACCAGCCCCGCGGCGGTCTCGTCCACGTCGTCCACCTCGAAGATCACCGCGAGTCGGTCCTGGTGGGGCAGGGCCGGATCCGCGGTGTCGGTCTCCAGCGCCTCGGCCATCACCTCGCGTTGGTTGAGGGCCAGCCGCGTGCCCGACCGCACGTCGAACTCGGCGTAGCGGCTCTGTTCGTCGCCCCACAGGACGGGGAGTTTGAGGGTGTCGGCGTAGAAGCGGAAGCAGGCCTCGTAGTCGTTCACGAGGAGCCTGATGAAGCTACAGCGCATGGGGGCCTCCTGCCGTGCGGGTTGGGTAGTCGGCACCATTCTCAGGTTCGAGCATGCCGTATGCCTGAGTATCCGTACCCGGATGACACATGGCCGGATGCGGTCACCCCGTTTTCGTCCCCGGCGTTGACCTGCGTCGCCACGGGCCGAACCCACCCCTGTCTCCTCCTCGCGGACCTGTCGCCCGGTGATACTTACTGTGCTCTCTTATGTGGTACATGTACTATCAAAAATCTAAGGAAGGCAACGAAAAGGAGGAGCTCCATGACAAGCCACATGGCGCCGGGGCTGGCCAGGGCCGAGGCCCTGGCCTCCGGAGGCCAGGGCGAAGCCGTGGTACGGGTCAGCGGGCTGCGCATGGACTACGGCGACAGCCGGGTCCTGCGCGGGGTCGACCTCACGGCCCGGCGCGGCGAGATCCTCGTGCTCCTCGGGCCGAACGGGGCGGGTAAGACCACCACCGTCGAGATCCTGGAGGGCTTCCGCCGCCGCTCCGCAGGGGAGGTCGACGTCCTCGGATCGGACCCCGACCACGGCGACGAGGAGTGGCGTGCGCGGATCGGCGTGGTCCTCCAGTCCTGGCGCGACCACGGTTCCTGGAGGGTGCGCGACCTCCTCCACCACTTCGGCCGGTACTACGCCCCCCACTCCTCGGCCCAACGGGTCCGCCCCCACGACACCGACGCCCTCCTGGAGCTCGTCGGCCTCAGCGAACACGCCGCCAAGCGTGTTCGGACCCTCTCGGGAGGGCAGCGCCGCCGCCTCGACGTCGCCATCGGCATCGTCGGCCGCCCCGAACTCCTCTTCCTCGACGAACCCACCGCCGGTTTCGACCCCCGGGCCCGCCGCGACTTCCACGACCTCGTGTTCCGGCTAGCCGACGAGGAGGACACCACCATCGTGCTCACCACCCATGACCTCGACGAGGCCGCCAAGATCGCGGACCGCATCCTGCTCCTCGCCGGGGGCCGGATCGTCGCGGACGGCAGTCCCGACCAGCTGGCCTCCCTCGTCGAACAGGACAGTGAGGTCACCTGGACGGTCGACGGACAGCGCCACCTGCACAGCACCGACAGCCCCGCCAGGCACATAGCGGAGCTGTACGCCGTCCACGGGGACGGGATCACAGAACTGAGAGTGACCCGACCGTCCCTGGAGGACGTCTACCTGGCCATGGTCCAACGGCACGAGGACGGGGAAGCCGAGCTCGCCGCCGAGTTTTCGAAGGAGACCCGATGAACGCCCGGTTCAACGCGGTCCGCGCCGGTGTCTCCCGGGGTTGGATCGAGTTCAGGCAGTCCTTCCGCAGCGGCCAGGAGATGTTCAGCTACCTGTACGTGCCGGTCCTGTTCGTGGGCATGGCCGTCGTCTTCGACTCCTTGGGGGTGGAGGGCGGGGACGCCGCACCGATCGGAGCGGTGGTACTCAGCGGAGCCGTCGCCTTCACCCTGGTCATGCTCGGTGTCACCGCCGTCCTCCAGGTCCTGGCCACCGAACGCGAGGACGGCACACTGCTGCGGGCCAAGGCGGTCCCCCACGGCCTGGTGGGATACACGGTCGCCAAGGTCGTGCACATGACGGCGATGTCGGTCACGGCCATCGCCCTCATGGTCGTTCCGGGGGTCCTGTTCGTCGAGGGCTTCGGGTTCCAGGGCAGGGCCGACGCGGTCACCCTGCTCTGGGTGTGCGTGCTGGGCATGTTCGCGCTGGCGCCGGTCGGGGCGATCCTCGGGTCGCTCATCGACAACCCGCGTCTTGGGGCCTCCCTCGCGATCCTCCCCTCGATCGCCGTCGTCATGGTCTCCGGAGTGATGTTCCCCTTCGGGATCCTGCCTGACTGGGTCCAGGCCGTCGGCCTGCTGCTGCCCGTGTACTGGCTCGGCCTGGGGGTGCGTTCCGCGGTGCTTCCGGATTCCCACGCCGCCTACGAACTCGCCGGTTCCTGGCAGCTGCCCCAGGTTGCCGGGGTTCTGGCAGTCTGGGCGCTGGTCGGGTTCGCGGTGGCGCTGTGGTTGCTGCCGCGGATGGCCCGGCGTACGTCGGGGTCGCGGGTCCAGGCGGCCCGAGAGGAAGCGATGAAGCGTGCCCACTGAGAAGACCAACGGACGCTCCGCCAGGGCGGCAGGCTCCGAGACGATCCACAACCGGATCGCGATGCTGCGAGCCGAGCGCGGCGTCTCCCGTCGGGAGCTGGCCGAGGCCCTCGGGGTCCACTACCAGACCGTCGGCTACCTGGAGCGGGGCGAGTACAGCCCCAGCCTCCACCTGGCACTGCGCATCGCGCGGTACTTCGAGGTCCCGGTCGAGGTCGTCTTCTCCACCGAACCCTTCCCCCGCATCGGACAGTGACGGGCTGACGGACCGGGGCCGTGCCCCGTCGGCCTACAGGAACGGGTCCGGGCCCGCCCAGCCGTAGGTGTCGCGCTGGCGGGCCTCGGCGAGTTCGTCCTCGCTGAGGACCCGGGGCTGGCCGAGCTGGCGGGCGCGCAGGTAGGTGGCGCAGAGCCAGTCGAGAAGCCGGAGGTTGTCCAGGGCGTGCTCCAGGCCGCGCCCCAGGGCCACCCCGCCGTGATTGGCGAGCAGAGCGGCGTCGCGGCCCTTGAGGGCCTTGACCGTCTGGTCGGCGATGTCGCCGGTGCCGTAGGGCGTGTACGGGGTCACGCTCACGGCGCCGCCCAGTCCGGCGGCGCGGTGGTGGATCGGGGGCAGCTCGGGGAGCACCGAGGACACCGCGGCGGTGTCGGTGGTGAACGCGTTGACCACCGCGAGGGCCTCGCGCCCCTGCTCGGCGGCGTGGCGGTGCACGGCCATGTGGAGTGTGGTCTCGGCGGCGGGGTCGCGCCGCCCCTCCAGCATCCGGTCGTCCAGGGACATCACCGGGCAGTCGATCGGCTGGAGCTGGTCCAGGGGCACACCGTGGGGGGTGACGACCACCAGGTCGCCGCTGCGGACGCTGACGGTCCCGGCCTCGCCGGGGGCCGCCCCCGGATGCTGGGCGATGGCGCGTGCGGTCAGGCAGACGTCGCGGCGTTCCTGTTCAAGCAGCATGAAATCCTCGGTTGGTGCGCGGGCGGCGGTCCCTCGGGGGAGCCGGAGCAGCCGACTTAGGTACACCTAATGTACGTCACGTCGTCCGATTTGTATGCCCCCCGTCAGGCGACCAGACCGTGCCGGTAGGCGTACACCACCGCCTGGACGCGGTCGCGCAGGTCGAGTTTGGTCAGGATGCGCGAGACGAAGGTCTTCACGGTCTCCTGGCTGATGAACAGGCTCGTGGCGATCTCGCCGTTGGAGAGCCCGTTGGCGATCAGCCCCAGCACCTCCCGTTCACGGGGGGTGAGGGGGAGGTCCGCCTCGGGGGCGTGGGTCGGTCGGATGCGGGCCGCGAACCGGCCCACCAGCTGGCGGGTGACCTCGGGGGCCAGCAGGGCCGCGCCGGAGGCGACGGTACGGATGCCGTTCAGCAGCTGGTCCGGGGGAGCGTCCTTGAGCAGGAATCCGCTGGCACCCGCACGCAGCGCCTCGTAGACGTACTCGTCGAGGTTGAACGTGGTGACCACCAGGACCTTCACGGGGTGCTCCACCCCCGAGCCGGCCAGCAGCCGGGTGGCCTCGATCCCGTCGAGTTCGGGCATCCGAACGTCCATCACCACGACGTCGGGGCGCAGCCGTCCGGCGAGCTCGACGGCGGTCCGGCCGTCACCGCACTCACCGACGACCTCCATGTCCGGTTGGACGCCGATGATGGTCACCAGCCCGGTACGGATCAGCATCTGGTCGTCGCAGACCAGCACCCTGGTGCTCATCGCCGCGCGGGGATGCGGGCGTGCACGGTGAAACCCTCACCGTGCGGTCCGGCGGTGAAGTCACCGCCCATGACCTCGACCCGTTCGCGCAGGCCGACCAGGCCCCGCCCGCTGCTGCCTGGAGAGACACCCTCGGGGCCGGGGCGCTCGGTGTTGACGTTCACTGTGATCTCCTCGGGGCGGTGGCGCACGCGCACCGTGGTGGGGCTGCCGTGCGCGTACTTGAGTGCGTTGGTCAGCGCCTCCCGCACGACGCGCTGCGCGACGAGGTCGGCGCCGTCGCGGGTCCCGGACGGAGTTCCCTCCTCGCTGAACCGCACCGGCTGTCCGGCCCGACGGGTCCGCTCCACCACGTCGAGCATCCCCTCGCCGTTCGTGGGGGCGGGGTTGGCGGGGTCGAGCACGTCGAGGAGCTGACGCAGGTCGCTGATGGCCTGGCGGCCGGTGTCGGAGACCGTGCCCAGGGTCTGGTCGAGGCGTTCGGGCGCGGCGGTCAGGTAGCGCGCGGCCTCGGTCTGCACGACCATCGCGGTCACGTGGTGGGTGACGACGTCGTGGAGTTCCCGGGCGATGCGGGCGCGTTCGGCGGCCAGAGTGTCCGCGGCCAGCCGGCGGCGACGTTCGGCCTCGGCCACGCGGGTGGAGCGCAGCCACGATCCGATCCCCCAGGCCAGACCGTGTGCGAAGTAGAAGAGCACCCACTCGGCCGGTGTCTCGCCCTCGCCCACACGGGTGAGCGCCAGGGCCAGGGCCACGAACGCCACCGTGCCGACCAGCAGGGTGGTGCGCCGGTACCGGTCGAGGTGGACGCCCGCGCTCATGAGCGCGATGGGCATCGCGGTCCCGGCGATCAGGTGGTACCCGTTCAGCTGGTCGAGGGCGAAGCCCGCCGCCACCAGGGCCAGGGTCAGCGCGGGCCACCGCCGCCGACCGGCCAGGGGCAGGCACTGGAGGGCGAGCGCGAGCACGCCCAGGGCGTCGAGGGGACGGTCCGGTACCCCGCCGACCTGGGTGCCGTATCCGTGCAGCGCAGGAACACAGGAGACGGACAGGAGGATCAGGGCCAGGGGCAGGTCTCGGACGGTGACGTCGAGCCGCCGCCACAGAAGGGGAGGACGTCGGAGCCAGGTCACGGACGAATTGTAGGGGCGGAGAGCTACGGCCACGCTCCCTTTGTCCCCCATGCGAGCTACGTGCAGGTGTCCACTCAACGGTGACGACTCCGGGCTCCGGTTTCCGTAGCGTTCCGTACGTACCGACTTCCCCTTCCGGCCGCCCCGCGCGGCCGGCCCCGCCGCCTGGAGGCACCCCATGTTCCGCACCATCCGGACGACCGCCCTGACCGCCCTGTGCTGCGCCGCGGCGGTTCCCGGGCTGGTCGGGTGCGGCGTGCTCTCCGAGGTGGGCACCGACCTGGGGTCGGCCGCCGAGGAGGTGCAGTCGGACCTGGAGGACGCCGCCAACGAGGTGCTGACCGAGGGGCAGCTGTTCACCGGGACCAAGACGCTCGACGTCGACGGTGCCTCCGTCCACGTCTCCTGCTCCGGGACGCCCGCGGACGGTCGACCGGTCATCGTGCTGATGGCGGGGATGGGCGACGGCCTGGACACCCTGGCCGGGGTGCAGGAGACCCTGGCCGAGGACGAACGGGTCTGCTCCTACGACCGCCTCGGTGAGGGCGAGAGCGACCAGCCGGAGGGCCTACAGAGCATCGACGACGTCGGGGCGACGCTGACCGCCGTCCTGGAGGACGTCGCCGGTGACGGTCCCGTGGTCCTGGCCGGTCACTCGCTGGGCGGATTGATCGCCGCCCGCTACGCCCCGGACCACCAGGACAGGGTCAGCGGGCTGGTGCTGTTGGACGCCACGTCTCCGACGATGATCGACGACATCACCGGAGTGATCCCCGAGTCGGCCACCGGGGAGGGCGCCGAGGTGCGGGCGCAGAACCTGGCCATCTTCCAGGGCGAGAACCCGGAGGGGATCCTGATCGACAGCGACCCGGAGGTCCGACCGGCCGGTGACATCCCGGTGGAGGTCATCCAGCACGGGGTCCGCTACCTCGCCGAGATCGCGGAGTACGGCGACGACCTGGAGCAGGTGTGGACCGAGGGCCAGGAGCAGTGGCTGGCGCTCTCCGACCGCAGCCAGCTCAGCACCGCAGAGGAGAGCGGCCACTACATCCACGTGGACCAGCCCGACGTCGCCGTCGAGGCCATTCGCCGCGTCACCGACGAGGCCGCCGCCTGACCCTTTCGGCGGGGGTCGTGCCGAAAGACGGAACCGTCGGAGTTCCGCACAAACACACGTCAAAGAGTCGTCCCGGTCTTGCCCAGGGTGGTGTGTCCACTCACCCGAGGGGAGGGCCGGGGCGTAGGTCTGTCCAGACGGGCTGGTGATATGAGCCACGGCCGAGACGTACCCTGACGCGCTGTTCCGGCTGGCCAGCGAGGGTTATGGGAACGTTGTGGCGTATGTGACCTACGAGACGAGGCTGTTTGTGACTAGCGATCCTGGGCAGAGAGGGTCCGTGAACCAGACCCACGTAACCCTGCCGACCGTGCCGTACCTGTCCGAACCGGGAGCGGCGACCGCCACCAGCCTGTACGTCGACGGTGAGTGGCGGGCCGCGCAGAACGGACGAGTTCGGGAGATCCTGGACCCGGCCGACGCCTCGGTCCTGACCATCGTCAGCGAGGGCGGCAGGGCCGACACCGAGGCCGCCATCGCCGCCGCGCGCCGCGCCTTCGACCATGGCGAGTGGCGCCGCACCTCCGCCGACGAGCGCGGCCGCGTCCTCGAAAGGATCGCCGACCTGCTCCAGCGCGACCGCGAGGAGATCGCGGTCATGGAGTCGCTGGACACCGGCAAGACCATCGAGGAGGGCGGGATCGACGTCGACGACGTCACCAACGTCTTCCGCTACTACGCCGGGCTGGCCGACAAGGACGCGGGCCGCCTCGTGTCCGCGCCCGAGGGCGTGCACAGCAAGGTCGTCTACGAGCCCGTCGGCGTCTGCGGCATGATCACCCCCTGGAACTACCCGCTGCTCCAGCTGGCCTGGAAGATGGCCCCGGCCATCGCGGCGGGCAACACCATGGTGATCAAGCCGAGTGAGATCACCCCGGTGACCACCGCCAAGCTCGTCGAGCTCACCACCGAGGCGGGCGTCCCCGCCGGAGTGGTCAACCTCGTCCTGGGCAGCGGCCCCGACGCGGGCGCGCCCCTGTCCGAGCACCCCGACGTCGACCTCGTCTCCTTCACCGGCGGGCTGGTCACCGGGCGCCGGATCATGGCGTCGGCCGCCGAGACGGTCAAGAAGGTCGCCCTGGAACTGGGCGGCAAGAACCCCAACATCATCTTCCCCGACGTCGACCTGGACACGGCCGTGGACTACGCGCTCAGCGCCGCGTTCTTCCACTCCGGCCAGGTGTGCTCGGCGGGTGCGCGCCTCATCGTGCACAACGACATCCACGACGCCTTCACCACCGAACTCGCCCGCCGGGCCGAGGCCATCCGCATCGGCCGGGGCCAGGAGGAGGGCGTGCGCTGCGGTCCCCTGGTCTCCGCCGAGCACCGCGCCAAGGTCGAGAAGGCCGTCGCGCGCGGCGTCGAGGAGGGCGCCCGGATCATCGCGGGCGGCAGGCGCCCCGACGAGGCCGACCTCCAGGACGGCTACTTCTACCGGCCCACCGTGTTCGTGGACTGCGACCGCTCCATGGACATCGTGCAGACCGAGGTGTTCGGCCCGGTCGTGACCGTCGAGCGCTTCGAGACCGAGGCCCAGGCCGTCGAGCTGGGCAACGACACCGACTACGGGCTCTCCGGCGGCGTGTGGACCGACGACACCGCCCGGGGCGAACGCGTGGCCGCGGGCCTGCGCCACGGCACGGTGTGGATCAACGACTACGGCCCCTACTTCCCCGGCGCCGAGTGGGGCGGCTTCGGCCGCAGCGGTGTCGGCCGCGAGCTCGGCCTGGCCGGTCTGGACGAGTACCGCGAGGCCAAGCACGTCTACCGGAACCTGTCTCCCGAGCCGCAGCGGTGGTTCGGCTAGCGCCTCTCTCCGGGTTCCGGGCGTAGGGGGCGCCCGGGACCCGCAGGCCACCCGTCGGCGCGGGTCCGTCCTCCGCGTCGGCGGGTGCCCTCCCTCACCTCGTGTGCCACGAAGGCCGTGGCACCCCGACGCACATGCCAGCCGAGAACACACAGGTCGGCTCCCCCCGGCATCCCCCAGAGCCACACGAACGAGAGGATTCGGCCCGTGTCCACGAACGAAACCACCTACGACTACGTCATCGTCGGCGGCGGTACGGCGGGGTCGGTGATCGCCAACCGGCTCACCGAGGACCCCGGCACCACCGTCTGCGTCATCGAGGGCGGGCCGGACGACCGGGACCTGGAGCACGTGCTCCGGCTCCGCGACTGGCTGAGCGTCCTCGACAGCGACCTCGACTACGGGTACACCACCACCGAGCAGCCCAACGGCAACTCGCACATCCTGCACTCGCGCGCCCGGGTGCTGGGCGGCTGCTCCTCGCACAACACGCTCATCAGCTTCCGGCCGTTCGCCGAGGACCTGGACGACTGGGTGGCCGCGGGCGCCGAGGGCTGGGACAACGCCACCGTGCAGTCCTACGCCGACCGCATCAAATGCAACATCATCCCCATCGCGGAGAAGGACCGGAACGCGATGGTCAAGGACTGGGTGTCCTCGGCCTCCGAGGCGGCGAACGTCCCGGTCATCGAGGACTTCAACGCCCTGACCTCCCACGGCGGCGGCTTCTCCGAGGGCGCCGGCTTCCTGTCCATCGCCTACGACCCCTACACCGGCTACCGCTCCTCGGCCTCGGTGGCGTACCTGCACCCCGTCATGGACGTGCGGAGCAACCTCACCGTGCTGCTGGAGACCTGGGTCGGCCGGGTCCTGTTCGACGGGGACCGCGCCACCGGCGTCAGCGCCACCACGAAGGACGGCGAACGGATCACGGTCAACGCCCGCCAGGAGGTCATCGTCGCGGCGGGCGCCGTGGACAGCCCCCGCCTGCTGATGCTGTCCGGCGTCGGCAACGCCGAGGAACTGGGCGCCGTCGGCATCGAGAGCCACCACCACCTGCCGGGTGTGGGCGAGAACCTCCAGGACCACCCCGAGTCGATCATCATGTGGGAGACCAGCCAGCGGGTCCCCGAGAACACCGTGATGGACTCCGACGCGGCCCTGTTCGTGCGGCGCGAGGACGGTGACGACCCCCGCCCGGACCTGATGTTCCACATCTACCAGATCCCCTTCGACGACAACACGAAGCGGCTGGGCTACGACTCGCCCAGGGACGGCTGGGCGGTCTGCATGACCCCGAACATCCCGCGCTCGCGCTCGCGCGGAAAGCTCTACCTCACCAGCAGCGACCCGGCAGCCAAGCCCGCCCTGGACTTCCGGTACTTCACCGACCCCGACGGCTACGACGAGAGGACCATCGTGGACGGGCTCAGGATCGCTCGCGACGTCGCCGCCACCGAGCCGTTCCGCTCCTGGATCAGGCGCGAGGTCGCGCCCGGTCCGCAGGTCCGGACCGACGAGGAGCTGTCCGAGTACGGCCGCCGCGCCGCGCACACCGTGTACCACCCGGCGGGCACGTGCAGGATGGGCGCCGCCGACGACGAGACCGCCGTGGTCGACCCCCGCCTGCGGGTGCGCGGGCTGCGCGGCCTCAGGGTCGCCGACGCCTCCGTGTTCCCGACCCTGCCCACCCCCAACCCCATGGTGATGGTGCTCGCCCTGGGCGAACGCGCCGCCGACCTCATCCGCGAGGATCGGTCCGCCGCCGAGGGGGAGGCCCGATGAGCGCCCCGGCCGCAGAGGCGGTCCCCACCCCGGGCTCCACCGACGTCACCTTCTCCGTCCGCAACCTGTGGAAGATCTTCGGCAGGAACGCCGACAACATCATCGGCACCGAACTCGAACGGGCCGACCGGGACCGCATCAAGGACGAGACCGGCTGCACCGTCGCGGTCCGCGACGTCTCCTTCGACGTGCGTCCCGGTGAGACCTTCGTGGTCATGGGGCTGTCCGGGTCCGGGAAGTCCACGCTCATCCGCTGCCTCACCCGCCTGATCGAGCCCACCTCGGGTTCGGTCACGCTCGACGGCGAGGACATCGGGGACGCCACGGAACAGCGCCTGCGCGAACTGCGCCGCCACAAGATGGCGATGGTCTTCCAGCACTTCGGACTGCTGCCCCACCGCAGGATCATCGACAACGTCGCCTACGGGCTGGAGGTGCGCGGGATGCCGCGCGCCGAACGCTACGAACGGGCCCAGGAGATGATCGAGATGGTGGGCCTGGCCGGGTACGAGCGGTCCCGCCCCGGTGAGCTGTCCGGCGGCATGCAGCAGCGCGTGGGCCTGGCCCGCGCCCTGGCCGTCGACCCGCAGGTGCTGCTGTTCGACGAACCGTTCAGCGCCCTGGACCCGCTCATCCGCCGCGACATGCAGAACGAGGTCATCCGGCTCCAGCAGGAGCTGAACAAGACCTCGGTCTTCATCACCCACGACCTCCAGGAGGCCCTCAAGCTGGGCGACCGCATCGCGATCATGCGCGACGGCGAGCTCGTCCAGGTGGGCACCCCGGAGGAGGTCGTCGGTCGGCCGGTCAACTCCTACGTCGCGGACTTCACCTCCGACGTCGCCCGCACCACCGTGCTCACCGCCCGGTGGCTGGTCCGCGACGCCTACCCGGACGAGCGCACCGACGGCCCGACCACCGAGCCCGGCACCGTCCTCGCGGAGGTCCTGCCGATGCTCGCCGCGAGCACCGCGCCGGTCCGGGTCGTGGAGGGCGACACCCTCCTCGGCTACGTGGGCCGCGACGACGTGCTGCGCGCCATCGCCGAGGACCAGCTGGAGGGCGCCGAACAGGTCGACGCGATGGTCGAGGAGGCGGTGGAGGAGATCTCCGACGACGCCGTCGACCACGGCGGCGCCGACGCGACGGGGAACGGTGGGTGACATGGCCACGGTGACCGAACCCGCCGGAGCCACGGACTCCGGCACGCGTGGCGCGGGGGGTGACGAAGGCCTCCTGCGCAGGAGCTGGTTCCAGGCCCTGCTGGTGGTCGTGGTCCTCGTCGTCGGCTACCAGCTGACCCGTCTGGCGGGCTCGCCCCCCTGGGCCAGCGGCTTCCCCGGTGCCATCGGCAACGGTTTCATGGCCTGGCTCGACGGGGTCTACGCCTGGATCGTCGCGAACCGCAACGACAGCCCGCTGTTCCTCTACTTCTTCAACTACATCTCGGTGGGGCTGGGGTCGGCCGTCGTGCTGATCAACCAGTTCCTGAACGGGCTCACCTGGCTCGGCGTGACCGTCATCGGGGTGGTCGCGTCCTGGCGGGTCGCCGGGTGGCGGGTGGCCCTGCTGGTCCTGGCGACCTTCGCGGTGTTCGCGCTGACGGGGCTGTGGAACGAGTCGATGACGACGCTGTCGCTCATCATCACCTCGGTGTTCATCGCCCTGCTGTTCGGCATCCCGCTCGGCATCCTCGCCGGGCGGAGCGAGGGCTTCTACCGGGCCATCCGCCCGGTGCTGGACTTCATGCAGATCATGCCGGCCTTCGCCTACCTGCTGCCGTTCGTGCTGCTCTTCGGCATCGGGAACGCGTCGGCCGCCGTCGTGACGGCCGTCTACGCGCTCCCGCCGGTCGTGCGGATCACCGCGCTGGGCATCCGCGAGGTGAACAAGGGCGCGATCGAGGCGGCCGCCTCGCTGGGCTCCACCCCGGGCCAGATCCTCACCAAGGTGCAGCTGCCGCTGGCCAAGCGCACCATCCTGCTGGGCGTCAACCAGACCATCATGCTCGCGGTCTCCATGGTCGTGATCGCGTCGGTGATCGGCGCGGGCGGCCTCGGTGACGCCATCTACCAGGCCCTGTCCAAGATCAACGTGGGCCAGGCGTTCCAGGCGGGCCTGGCGATCGTCATGCTGGCGATCGCGATGGACCGCGTCACCGGCGCGGTCGGCCACGGAGCGCACACCCCGAGGATCGAGCCACGGTACCGGATGCCCCTCCTCGGCGGGATGCTCGCGGTCGCGGTCGCGGCCGCCGCCGTGGGGCGCCTCTTCGGACTGGGCGGCTGGCCGCGCGACCTGTCGATCCGGCTCGACATCCCGGTCAACGCCGCCGACAAGGCGATCGAGTCCGCGATCGGTCCGGCCGCCGCCGCACTGGGATCCTGGACGCAGAGCTGGATCCTGGGCCCGCTCGACAACCTGCTGAGCGGATCGCCGTGGTGGCTGGTGACGCTCGCCGCCGCCGCGTTCGGGCTGATCTTCGCCGGGAAGCGGGTCGCGCTGGTCTCCGCCCTGTGCTTCCTGGCGATCGGGCTGCTGGGCGTGTGGGACAACGCCATGGACACGCTCTCCCAGGTGCTGGTGGCCACGGTGGTCACCATCGCGCTGGGCGTGGTCGTCGGCGTCCTGATGTCACGCAGCGACGTGTTCGCCCTGGTGCTCCGGCCGGTGCTCGACTTCATGCAGACCCTGCCACCGTTCGTGTACCTGATCCCGGCGGTGGCGCTGCTCGGGCTGGGGCCCGTCCCCGCCCTGGCGGCCGCGGTCATCTTCGCCCTGCCGCCGGTGATCCGGCTGGTGAACGACGGCATCCGGGGGGTGCCAGCGGGCACCGTCGAGGCAGCGACGTCGCAGGGTTCGACGAAGTGGCAGCTGCTCACGAAGGTGGAGCTGCCCATGGCGCGCGGCTCCCTTCTGCTGGCGGTCAACCAGGGCATCATCCTGGTGCTGTCCATGGTGGTCATGGGCGCACTGGTCGGCGCGGGCGCGCTCGGCAACGACGTGGTGCTCGGCCTGGCCCAGAACGAACTGGGGCTGGGTATCGCCTCGGGTCTGGCGATCGTGTCCCTGGGTCTGTTCCTGGACCGGGTGACGCAGGGAAGGAGGGCACCCCGTGCCTAGGTTTCTGAGGAGGAGTGCCCTGCTCCGGCTGTTCGCGGCGGGGCTGGCCCTGGTGATGGTGAGCTCCTGCGCGGTGCGCACCGACCAGATCGCCCGCGACCCGAACACCGTGCGGATCGCCGTGAACGGCTGGGTGGGCTACGAGGCGAGCGCCGAGGTGCTGGCCAACATCCTGCGCGAGGAGATGGGCTACGAGGTCCAGCTCGTCCGCGTGGACGAGCAGCCCTCGTGGCAGGCCCTCGACCAGGGCGTCATGGACGTGATCGTGGAGAACTGGGGTCACGAGGACCTGTTCGAGCTCTATGGTCCCGACGGCAACGGCACGGCCGTGGACGGCGGCCCCAACGGCAACGAGGGCGTGATCGGCTGGTACGTCCCCGCCTACCTGGCGGAGGAGATCCCGGAGATCACCACCCTGGAGGGACTGAAGGCCAACACCGACCTGTTCCGGACGGCGCAGACGGGCGAGCGGGGCGAGTTCCTGGCGGGGGCTCCCGGGTTCGTCAGCCAGGACCAGGGGATGATCAACGCCTTCGACCTGGACCTGGAGATCGTCTACGCCGGGTCGGAGGCGGCGCAGATCACCGAGGTGCGGCGCAGGTACGCCAACCAGGAGCCGGTGCTCTTCTACTTCTACGACCCGCAGTGGTTCCAGGAGGAGGTGGACCTGGTCAAGGTCGACTTCCCCGACTACCACGAGGGTTGTGACGCCAACCTGGACGACGTTCCCTGCGACTACCCGGTCTACGACCTGAACAAGATCTTCAGGACCGGTTTCGTGGAGGAGGACGACTACGCGTACCGCTTCCTCCACAACTGGAAGTGGACCAACTCCCAGCAGAACGAGGTCGCGCAGATGATCGCCGACCAGGGGATCTCCCCGCCCGAGGCGGCCGAGATCTGGGTCAACGCGAACCGTGACGTGTGGGAGAAGTGGCTGCCCGAGGGTTACGAGAACCGCGGGTGACCGGAGGGGGCGGGGTCCGGGAGGGCCCCGCTCCTTCGCGTTCACCGCGCGCTCAGTGGCCGGGCCGCTCGTAGCGGAGTCGGCGGCTCACCCAGTAGACGTTCACGCACGCGGCGACGAACCCGACCCCGAGGACGACCACGAGCCAGGCCTGGTGGGTCAGCACGATGGCCGCCGCCGTTCCGAGGAGCAGGACCAGCGCCCCGAACACCGCCAGGACCAGCCGGAAGCCCAGCGCGCTCGCCGGGCGGTCGTGGGTCCCCAGGGCCCCCTTCAACCTGCCGCGTCTGGCACGTTCCATGTCGTTGACACCTCCCTGTGAACAGTCCTACCCCAGTGGAGCCGGACGCACGTTTCGGGGTGCCGTCCCGACGGGTCCCGAGACCGGGAGAATGGGCGGAGGACTCCGCCCCGTCGTCCGAAGGAGAAGGTTGTCCCACCGTGAGGGCCGCGTGCCCGCCTTCCTGGTCGTCGCCCTGCCGCTGGTCCTGCTCCTGACCGGCTGTTCCACCCCCGACACCGAAGCCGAAGCGGAGCCCGAGGAGACCGCGTCCCACATCCCGGTGTTCTGGGTGGAACGTGAGGTGCGGGTGCGCACCCTGGATCGCATGTTCACCGAGGGCGACTCCCACGAGGTCATCGCGAACACGGGTCCCACCAGGGACGTGCTGTTCGACGCCGGGGTCGTCCACGAAGAGGGCGACGGGTACGCCGTCGAACTCGACAAGGACACGTGGGACACCTCGCTCAACCTGAACCGGATCGACGGTGCCCTGGGGGGCACCATGCGCCAGAACGAGGTCACCTGGTGCGGCGAGGCCGTCGAGGCCGAGGAGTTCGTCGAGGACTACATGGACGAGTTCGCGGGGACCCTCGACAGCCACGAGGCCTACGAGGAGAGCGTCGTCGACTACGTCGACTGCGGGACCGGGAGGCTCTGAGGACTCCCGGGCTCGCGCGCCTTCCGGAACGCGGAAGGGGCACCCCCGTGCGGGAGTGCCCCCTCGTCGTCTCGGGTGCCTACACGCCGTTCATCAGGGCGTGAACGCCGTGATGCCGCCGGTGGCGGGGTTGAGGGCGACGATCGCGCCAGGGACCTGTCGTAGGAAGGGCGTGGGCTCGGCTGACCACCCGATGGACGGCCCCAGGGCCTCCTGGTCGCCTGGAACCCAGCCGGCGTCGAGGGTCGCCTGTCTGGTGCCGGATGCCCAGTCGTCGACGGTGAGCACCCCTCGGTCGGGATCGTCGGGGTCGGGACCCAGAGCGATGAAGGCTTCCGTGGTCGGCAGGACCAGGGTCCGGTCGAGGTCCTCGCTGACTCCGTTCGGCTCCAGTTGGTGTTCGACCTCCCCGTCGCGCCCGAAGTAGAGCACGCCCCGATCGTCACCGGTCCGGTTCACCGAGACGTATCCTTCGCCCGTCAGGGCGATCAGGTCCCCCTCTTCCGGCCAGAGGCCGGAGACGATCTCCTCACCACTCTCCAGGTCAAGGAGCAGACCCTCTTCCTCGGGATACAGGCGCAGCGCCAAGGAGTCCGGTCCGAGGGTGAAGGTGGGATCGGGGTGGCCCCGACCGTCACCTATGGACCACCCCCCCTCCCAGCGCACCTCGCCGGTCCGTGCGTCGAGAGCGACGACTTCGTAGGTCCAGTCGTGGCGGCTTTCGCTGTTCACCGTCAATCGGCTGGAGACAACGGTGTCCCCCGAGACCGCGGTCTGGCCTGTGTAGGAGTCCGAGATCGCATCGTCCTCGGAGACCCGGGGGAAGGCGGTCCCGTTCTCCCACAGTTCGGAGTCCTCGGTCAGGGAGTACGCGACGAATCCCCGGGCCCCGAGTTCGATTCGGGCGTCGTTCGTGACCTGGTGGATCCCCGAGGCGGGCAGGTGCTGGGTCGCACCCCTCGGCCCTGGGACCGGGCTGTTGACGATCCGGTGGGGGCGGGCCTCCCCGATCTCCTGTTGCCCGACGATCTCCCCGGTCGAGGTGTCCAGCACCAGAAGGTCCTCCAGCGCGGGGTCCGATCGGTCCTGTTCCTCCTGTTGCTCCTTCTCGAAGGCCAGGGCCAGCAGTCTCGTGTCCGGGGTCGTGGAGGCGGCCGACAGGCTCGCGTCCGCGCGGCGGTACCGCCAGGTGGGCTCCCCGGTGACGCCGTCCAGAGCGACGACCCCGTCATCGAGTTGGACGGCCACACCCGAAGGGATCGGACGGACGGTGAAGACCTCGGCACCCTCGGGCGGGTCCCACTCCCAAGCGGTGTCGGACGCGGTCTGAGCGATGGCGTGTTTGCTGAGCGGCTCGGTGGTCAGATGTTCGGGCCCCTGAGCCTTCCACCACACCAGGCCGCCAGCGGCGATCATGCTCAATGCCGCTCCGGACGCACCGACGATCAGCCACGGGCGTCTCCTCGAAGGAGAAGCGTCGCCGTTGCTCTGTGTCTTGGACATACTGCCTCTTCTGTCCCGTTCCAACGACCGAACCCCGCGCGGTCCGTGTCTGGCGTCCCCACCGTCCACGGTCCCGGTCCAGTCAGTTCATCGCGTACAGGTCGAACTCCGTGACGTAGTCGTGGGCTCGGCTCCGAGGCGTGTCGAAGGCCTGGTCTCTCTCCTGGGCTGCCTCTGGCAACTCCGGCTTCTCCTCCGGGAGTCGGTCGTCCGGCCATTCCAAGTTGCGGACGTTGTCCCACGAATTCACCAACGGATTTTCGCGTGGGTCCATGCGACTCTCTTGTTCGAAAACATCCTCGCGGTCCTCGCTGAGCTTGACCCAGCTGTCCTCATTGAGGCTGACACGGCCGTTGTTGGGTGTCATGCGCGGATCAACGAGGTCCTCATAACCCTCCCCCCGTTCTGCGAGTCCGTTGATCGCATGGACCTGAGCTCGTTCGTACAACCAGACGTTGGACGGAAGTTCCTCGTCACGCTGTGTGTTCTCTTGGTCGATGTGATCCTGGTTGAGGAGTTCCTGGCCGAGGAAGCCGACGGCTGCGTTGGCCTGGGGGTGTGGGTTATAGGAGTTGGCCAGGCTCAGAATGAACTCGTTCCGCTTGTTTTCCTCGTCGACCTGGCCATCGTGGTTCGCTACTCGAGTCTCGGCCTCATTGATCACGGCATTGTCGACCAAGTTCCACAGGTTCCCTGCCTGTTGAGGAATATTCGAATTCGATTTTCCATCGAACTTCGACATATACTCCTCCAAGCTGGCTTCGTTGTACTCGACCGTGGAGTTGAACATCTGGCCCGCTGCGTCTTCGGAGCCCGCGATGATTTGAGTGAACGCCTCCCGAGCATCTCGACTCAACATGACCTGCCCATCCTCGTACACGTTCTCGAAGCCCGGGATGGGTTCTCCCTTGTCCATACCGTCTAGACTGGCGAATACATCGATATGCGAGTCAAAGATGTCAGCGAAACCCCCAGCCAGCTCTGGGTTGAGATGGCCAATGGAAACGTCCTTCCAGCTGAACTCTTCGGTGCTGGTCTCGCCTTCAGCGTCCATGACGGTCATCGTGTCGTCGACCTCTTGGCCAGTCTGCTCCAGCTTCTCCTGCATGATCTCGCTACTCACGATGTCCATCAGGCCGACCAAGGCTTCGCGGGAGCGATCGGGTTCTTGGGGGTCGGCGCTGGTCTCACCGTTGGCGATCCAGTCGGTGAGACCGGACACTGCGCGACCATCGTCGTTCCAGTCGAACGTGTACAGGTCGGTGAGGATCTGTTCGGCGTCTCGCCCATTGGGTTCCGAAGCATTGGTGAGAAGGGTGTGATTCGCGTCCTCGTTGGCTGTGGAAAACCCAAGGAGCCGTGACATCGTGGTCTGTTCGCCCTCGTCAGGACGATAGGTGATTGAGGTGTCATAGCGGTTGTGCTCACTGGGAATGGCACCCGCCACCTCGCTCACTGCGGCGGTGAGTTTGAGTGACGTCTCCTCGCCCAGTTGCATCGGTGTGCCATTGGGGTGGCGTGCCTGATCGAGTAGATAGGTGAGACCCTCCGCGTCCTCCAGCCACTTGCCATAGCCAGCGTTGGAGTTTCCGGGGCCACCGAGAAAGTACCCGGTGCCCTCCCTGACCCCATTGGACACGGTTCGTATGCTTTCCGGAAGCCGGTCGTGCCCTCCGCCAGCTGAGGTATGGGACAAGGCCACGATCGACATGCCGAGCATGGCTGCGATCTCCTGCTGCTGGGGAGTGCTGGGGTCGCCCCGCAATCCGTCGTTGTGCAGGTCCAACAAGACGTCGTCGGTTCCGTGAAGCAGGGCCTCAAGGAAATCGAGCTCGCTCTCGGAGAGTCTCTGACCGTTCGCCGCAGCGCCTGCGGCTCTCTCAGAGAGCGCGAGTGCGGCCTCATGCAGGTCGTCGTAGTTTCCGCCGAAGTCGCCGGTCCTGATTCGCTCGGCGAGGTCTTCGGCGGAAGACTCGTCATAGGGGTAGTAGACGTAGTCGCCCGTTACCGCGAAGGGGGCCATGCCCAAGTGGCCCGCCTCGATCAGTTGGCGCACGGTCTCGGGAGTCGGACCGGCAGCGAGCATGTCCGAACAGGAGTCGGATTTGATCTCCAGCTGCTCGTAGGCGTTCTGGGCCTGACTGATGTGCGAGGACTCGATCGCGCTGTACTCGGTGAAGTCGTCGACTCCGGTGACTGAGGAGCTGAAATCAGCCTGAATCTCGTCGATCCGGTCCCGATACCAGCGAATATCAGAAATCCATTGATCGATCACCCCGTGCGCACAAATACAGGCCATCATCGCGCTCTGCCAGGAATCTTGGTTCTCCGTCGCGACGGTGCGAATCGAATCGCTGACGAGATCGGAGAACTCGGTGGCGGTGGTGTCGACGATGTCATTGTATTGCACGGTATCTCCGCGCAGTTTTGTGAAGATGCGGTCCAGATCCAACTTGGCGGATATGAGCCCGGATAGGTCGGCGTCGTCCTCGGTGTAGTGAAAACTCATTCTTGATCCTGCGAATCAGTAGAGCTCGACATTGACCGGACGAGGGAGTTCGACGTTGCTGGTGGAGAACTCCCCTCCGGACTCCCGATCTGTGAGTGAGATCTCTTCAGCTCCCGATTGTGTGTTCCCTGCGATCGTGATGCACTGATCTTCGACATCGCGGATACTGTCGGCATGCTGCTCCGAGTACCCGTTCCAGCCGGTAACGCCGGGAATCTTGCCCGCAGCCTTTTTCGCTGCTGCGATGGCATCTTCGAAGTCGACCGAGGTTCCAAGAATGCGCTGGGCCGCGAGTTCGGCCTGACGGCCTCCGGAATACGCTTCCTCGGTGTTGGCTCCGGTTCCCTGTCCCATATGATCGCCTTTCGATGGGGGTTGCGAGCATGCGGATCTTGCTAGCGGACTGGGATATGGGCCTCCCGCCGGGGCTGCGAGCACCGAATAGGGGTGCCCGGGGCACAGTAGCAGAAGGGCGGAACGCGAGCAGAAAGGGCTGCTTGGAGCTCTAGATACGAATGGGGCACTCCCACACGGGAGTGCCCCCTCGTCGTCTCGGGTGCCTACACGCCGTTCATCAGGGCGGGCAGGGTCTCCTCGTAGGTGGCGCGGAGCTCGTCCAGGCCGATCTCCACCACGCCGCCCGGGTGGCTCACCGACAGGCTCTCGCCGCCGACGGTGCCGATCTGCGTGACGGGAACGCCGTGCTGGGCGGCCAAGGCCACGAAGGCCTCCTCCCGGCCCGGCTTCACGGCGACGATCGCGCGGGCGGCGGACTCGCTGAACAGCGACGTGAAGGCGTCGCCGTCCACCTCGACCCGCAGACCCCTGCGGCCGCGCAGGGCGGCCTCCGCGAGGGCGACGGCCAGACCGCCGTCCGAGAGGTCGTGCGCCGCCGCGGCCAGGCCCTGCTCGGCGGAGGAGGCCAGCACCTCACCGAGGGCCGCCTCGGCGGGCAGGTCCACCTGCGGCGGCAGCCCGCCCAGGTGATCGTGGACGACGTCGGCCCAGGCGGACCCGCCGAACTCGGCGCGGGTCTCACCCAGCAGGAACACGCGGGCGCCGTCGGTGTCGAACCCGGAGCGCAGCCGGGCGTTGACGTCGTCGATCACCCCGAGCACACCGATCACCGGGGTCGGGTTGATCGCCACGTCACCGGTCTGGTTGTAGAAACTGACGTTGCCGCCGGTCACCGGGGTGCCCAGCTGCTGGCAGGCGTCCGCCAGGCCGCGCGTGGTCTCCGCGAACTGCCACATGACCCCGGAGTCCTCCGGCGAACCGAAGTTGAGGCAGTTGGTCACCGCCAGCGGGCGCGCGCCCGTGGCGGAGACGTTCCGGTAGGCCTCGGCGTAGGCCAGCTGGGTGCCGACGTAGGGGTCCAGGAGGGTGTACCGGCCGTTGCCGTCGGTGGCCAGAGCCACGCCGCGGTCGGAGTCGTCGGAGATCCGGATCATGCCGGAGTCGTGCGGGGTGGACACCACGGTGTCGCCGCGCACGTAGCTGTCGTACTGCTGGGTGACCCAGGTCGGGTCGCACACGCCCGGCGCGCCCAGCACCCGCAGGAGCTGCTCGCGGAGTTCGGTGTCGCCCTCGGGGCGGGGCAGCTTCGCGGCGTCGTCGGCCTGGAGGGCGTCCTGGCTCTCCGGGCGGGCGAAGGGGCGCTGGTAGACCGGGCCCTCGTCGGAGGCGGTCCTGGGCGGCATGTCCACGACGGTCTCGCCGTGCCAGGTCATCACCAGGCGGCCGCCGCGCTCGGCCTCCTCGGGGGTGACCTCGGTGACCTCGCCGATCTCGGCGGCGAGGATGCCCCACTTGTCGCAGACCGCGAGGAAGTCGGGCATCTTGGCGGGCTCGACGATCGCCATCATGCGCTCCTGCGACTCGCTCATGAGGATCTCCTCAGGCGTGAGCCGGTGGTCGCGCAGCGGTACCCGGTCCAGCTGGATGTTCATGCCGCCGGTGCCGCCAGCGGCGAGCTCGGTGGTGGCACAGGAGACACCCGCGGCGCCGAGGTCCTGGATGCCGACGACCATGTCCTGGGCGTACAGCTCCAGGCTGCACTCGATGAGGAGCTTCTCCATGAACGGGTCGCCGACCTGGACGCTGGGCCGCTTGGACTCCAGTTCCTCGTCGAAGGAGGCGCTGGCCAGCACCGAGGCGCCGCCGATGCCGTCGGGGCCGGTGGTGGAACCGAACAGGACCACCTTGTTGCCCGGGCCGGGCGCCTGGGCGAGCTTGATGTCCTCGTGTTTGAGTACGCCCACGCACAGGGCGTTCACCAGCGGGTTGCCGAGGTAGCTGCGGTCGAAGCCGATCTCGCCGCCGATGTTGGGCAGACCGAGGCAGTTGCCGTAGAAGGAGATGCCGGAGGTCACGCCGGGCAGCATCCGCTTGGTGTCGTCGGCGTCGGCGGGGCCGAAGCGCAGGGCGTCCATCACGGCCACGGGGCGGGCGCCCATGGTGAGGATGTCGCGGACGATGCCGCCCACACCGGTGGCCGCGCCCTGGTGGGGCTCGACGAAGGAGGGGCTGTTGTGCGACTCGATCTTGAACGTGACCGCGTTGCCGTCGCCGACGTCCACGACCCCCGCGTTCTCGCCCATGCCCACGAGCAGGGCGTCGTTCTCCGGGGCCTTCTCACCGAACTGGCGCAGGTGCACCTTGGAGGACTTGTAGGAGCAGTGCTCGCTCCACATCACCGAGTAGATGGCCAGCTCGGCGGCGGTGGGGCGGCGGCCCAGGATCTCGCGGACCCGCTCGTACTCGTCCCTGGGCATGCCCAGTTCGGCGTACGGCTGCGGAGTGTCCGGACTGGCTGTCGCGGTGGCGACGGTGTCGAGACCGGGTGCTTCAGACATGCGGTGCTTCCGTTCGGGTGTCGCGGGGTTGCGCGGAGGGTGGAGGCCGAGCCTTGGCTGTGTCCGCCGCCCGGCACCGGATCAGTCTGCGGGCGTGCCCGCGTTGCCGAGCATCAGCAGCGGCTGGGCGTCGGGGTCGGCGCCGGTGGAGTTCGCGACCAGGGTCGTGTCGTCGGAGAGCACGGTGTCCACGAGGTCGACGTCGTCCTCGGACTCGACGCCCTGCGGGAGCTCCTGGCGCCAGCCGTTGGCGAGCAGGTGCTCGTACACCGCACGGACCGCCTCCTGGGACTCGCCGTCGAACTCCTCGCCCTCCTCACCCGCGATCACGATGAGGCGGAAGCACTGCCCCTGGGAGCAGTGGGCCTCGTCCTGGTCGACGTAGGTGAACCCGGACGGCGGGCTGCCCAGCGCACCGACCTCCGGCGGGGGAGAGCCCTGCTCGCCCTGCTGCCCGGGGGCCTGCTGCTCCTGGCCGGCACCCGGGGAGACCACCGGGGGCGAGTTGAACGACTGGAAGAGGCCGATGGCCCCGGAGACCACGAGGCCGACCACGACCAGCCCCACGAGTACGTACAGCAGTCTCCGGGAGCGCAGCAGCGCCATCATCGCGAGGATCGTCTCCCTGTCGGGGTGCGTCGGTTCGGTGGTGGGTCAGGCCTGGGCCGGGGCGGCCAGGTGGCCGAGGATCGAGGTGAAGAAGCCCAGCCCCTCGGTGGAGGGTCCGGTCAGCGCCTCGACCGCGTGCTCGGGGTGCGGCATCAGCCCGACCACATTGCCGTGTGCGTTGGTGACGCCCGCGATGTCGCGCCGCGAACCGTTGGGGTTGCCCCCGACGTAGCGGGCGACGACCCGGCCCTCGGACTCCAGCTGGTCCAGGGTCTCCTCGTCGGCGACGTAGCTTCCCTCGCCGCTCTTGAGGACGACGAGGATCTCCTGGCCCTCGTCGTAGCCGTTGGTCCACGCGGTCCGGGTGTTCTCCATCCGCAGGACCTGGTCGCGGTTGACGAACCGCAGCGAGGAGTTGCGGGTGAGGGCACCGGGGAGAAGGTGGCTCTCGCAGAGGATCTGGAAGCCGTTGCAGATGCCCAGGACCGGCAGGGCGCCCGAACGCGCCGCCGGGACCAGCTCGGACATCAGCGGGGCGAACCGGGCGATGGCGCCGCAGCGGAGGTAGTCCCCGTAGGAGAAGCCGCCGGGCAGGACCACCGCGTCGACCCCCTTGAGGTCGGGGTCCGCGTGCCAGAGCGCGACGGGTTCGGCACCCGCCAGGGAGACCGCGCGAGCGGCGTCCTTGTCGTCAAGGGAGCCTGGGAAGGTGACGACGCCCACACGGGCTGTCATGAGCACACTCCGGGTTGGTTGTTCGACGGGGAGGAGTCGGCGGCTGGCCCGTCGCCGGGACGGCGGTAGGAGGCAGCCTGGCGACGCGAGCGCGGAGGATTCCACGGAACACGCCCCACATCCGCAGCGTACCCGCTCACCTGTGCTCGGGTACGACCGTCACCCCCATCGAGGGGGTTCGGACTGTGTGATCCTCCCAAGGAAGGCCCGTCTGGAAGGGGTGCGGGTGTGTGACCCGACAGTTCACGAGGCGTACGTCACTGGCGGAGGCGGCCGGATTCGCGCACGCCGCACCCCGCGCGGACGGTGCGCGGGGCGCGCGGACCCTGGGGTCCGGGCGGTCGGTCTACAGGAGCGCGAACCGCGTCGACGGCTGGCCCCGTTCGGAGGCCCCCCGGTGGGCGGGGTCGCAGGTCGTCACCCGTTTGCGCAGGATGACGGTGGTGCGGGGTTCGGGATGCAGGTCGACCTCGTCCATGAGGTGGCGCATCAAAGAGATGCCCCTGCCCGATTCTGACGTCAGACCCGGGAGGGGCGTGTGTTCCGAGGCGAATCGCTGCACGAGTGCCCCGGTGTCGGGCGCCTTGCCCGGCTGTGAGATCTGGAGCTCGCACCAGTTGGCGGCGAGCTCGACCCCCACCTCGTAGTCGGGGTACCTCTCCCCGTGTTCGACGGCGTTGGAACAGGCCTCGGAGGCCGCCAGGAGTATGTCGTCGACACATCCGGCGCACAGGCCCGAACGGCGAAGCAGCGCGCCGAGGACGTCGCGTACGACGGCGACCGTGTACGCCTGCCTGGGGAGGGAGATCGAGAAAACGGTGTCCATCCGTGCACCTCTCGTGCTCCGTGTCGGTTACCAGCTCGGCACGCTAGGAACCCTTCCCGAGGCCGCTGCGGGTAAAACGAACAGCCGCGCCCCCAAGGGGACGCGGCTGAACATTCGGGACACTTGCGACACTCAGGAGGCCTGGTGGCGCGGTTGGCGCCGACCGTTTCCCGGACGAGTGCCGTTCCCCACTCGTAACCTCCGGTGCCGGTGGGGACCGGGGATCAGGCGGGGCGAACCTCGAAGTCCTCGATCACGGTGTTGGCGAGCAGGGTCTCGGCCAGACGGCGGACGTCGGCGAGCTTGGCCTCGTCCACCTCGCCCTCGACCTCGACCTCGAAGCGCTTGCCCTGGCGGACCTGTTCGATCCCCTCGAAGCCGAGGCGGGGGCAGGCACCGGCGATGGCCTGGCCCTGCGGGTCCAGGATCTCGGGCTTGAGCATGACGTCAACCACGACGCGGGCCACAGGTCCTCCACAGGAAAAATGGGTATGCCACTGGTCCGCCGTTCTGTAGGGCGCCTCGTCCGGACGCGCCTGGCGGGCGTCGCCAGCGTATGACACTCGGAGGCGCGCACGGGTCCTGGCCAGGTGCCACGCGGGGTCTTTGCCGCGTCGTTGCCGGGACAGGTGGCGGGCTCGACGCGTTCGTGACCCGTATCACCACAATTGATGTCATCATTGGGAGCGTGTGGCTGCGTCTTACAGGGTGGAAGTGATCATTCGGTCGTCCCGAGGGGGAATCTTGACGACTCTCGAAAAGGATCAGATCTCCACGACCGGTGGAGCCCGTGACGAGGCGCAGACACTGGACTTCGCCACCGCGGTCACACCGTTCGCCGACCAGCTGTACCCGACGGCCCTGCGGATGACCCGCAATCCGGCCGACGCCGAGGACCTGGTCCAGGAGACGTTCGCCAAGGCCTTCGCGAATTTCCACCAGTTCCGTGCCGGAACCAATCTGCGGGCCTGGCTTTACCGGATCCTCACCAACACGTTTATCAACAGCTATCGGAAGAAGCAGCGGGAACCGCGTCAGGAGACCACTGACGAGATCAAGGACTGGCAGCTGGCCGCGGCCGAGACCCACACCTCGTCCGGGATGCGCTCGGCCGAGACCGAGGTCCTCGACCACCTGCCCGACTCCGACATCAAGCAGGCCCTGGCCCGTCTCCCCGAGGAGTTCCAGGAGGTCATCTACCTCGTGGACATCGAGGGGTACGCCTACAAGGAGGTCGCCGAGCGCATGGGCACGCCCCTGGGCACGGTGATGTCGCGCCTGCACCGGGCACGCCGTCAGCTCCGCGCGATGCTCGCCGACTACGGCCGTGAACGCGGAATGCGGGTCCCCGCACAGGAGGCGCGGACCGCGCCCGAGTAACCGCCCGATGACCGGTCGCGACCGTGGCCGGAACGGGGACCCGAAAGCGCCCGGAGGTCATGCCGCCGGGGCGTTCGGCGGGCCGCCAATGACGGCCGAGAACGCGCCGAGAAGCGCTCCCGGTGAGATTGGAAGAGCCCCGGGCCAAGCGCGGGAACGGGTGGGACCGTCCGCCCTCGGCCACTCACCGGACTTCTGACGGAAAACGCACCGGAAGCGACCCGGAGTCGGTACCGGTGCATTCTCCGTGTTCGGAACCAGCGACGGTTCAGGGCCCCCAGGGGCCGTTTTCCTCCGCCCGCCCGGATTTCCCGTCCCCCGCCGTTCCTGAGGTATCCGCCGCCGGGCCAGCCGTGACGCGGGGGCGCTCCGTCGGGGTCAGTTCCGGCCCCGTCCGCCTGGTGCGGAACCAGACCACGGCCGTGATCGCCACCAGCAGCACGCACGGAACCAGCATCGCCGCCGACCCGGCCCCCGTGGAGCGGTCGAAACCCTCGGCGAAGTCGCTGCGCAGGACGACTGACAACAGGAAGGCGACCGTGTTGTTCACCGCGTGGATGACCACCGCGATCTCCAGGCCGCCCGTGCGCCACGTGATCAGGCTCAGGGCCACGCCCATCGTGAAGTAGTACAGGTTGAGCCACGGGTCGAGCGCCAGGTGCGCCGACGTGAACAGCAGGCTCGACACCACGACGCCCAGCGTCAGCGCCGTGCGCGGCCCCCGGCCCCAGCTCGCGGCCACCCGGAAGGCCAGACCGCGGAACCCGTACTCCTCACCGGCCGACTGGAGCGGCGCCAGCAGCAGGGTGAGGGCGAAGATCGCGACGATGTCCCGGAACGCCCAGTCCGCCTCGGGGACGGACGGACCCACCACGGTGAAGACGGCCATGTAGAGCGTCCAGAGCGGCAGGATCACCAGGAGCGCCCGGCCGAAGACCTCCATGCGGAAGGCCGACAGCACGGAGTGCAGCGAGGCGCCGCGAACGCCGTAGAGCCACCGCTGGATCAGCATGCTCCACGGGAGGAGCAGGGCGAGGCCGAGCAGGGTCGCGCCGTGGAGCACCGGCGTGTACTCGTCGCCGCCGGTCATCAGGCTGTCCCGGCCGAGCAGCAGGTCGACGACCATGCCCAGGATCGCGAACCCGAAGCTGAAGACCAGCATGCCGCCCATGAGGAGCGCGAGAGCGGCGATCCCCCGCCAGACCTGACGCTTCTCGGTGGCCAGGACCCGGTGGTAGGGCGTGCCCGGCGGTACCGGACGCGGACCGCGGCGCTTCCTCCGGCCTGCCTGTGGGGCCACGGCTGCCTGGGGCCCGGGCGGGATCGGGGCCGGCGCGGGGTGCGGGGGTGTGTGGTCGTCTTCGCGGTGCATACTCCGAACCTAGGTCCGCGGTCCCCCTCGCGGGCAGTCTCCGGAATCACGCGTTTTCGCTGCGGATCACACTGCCCGCCGTATGACAGGTGTCATCCCGCGCGCCGGATCGGGGCTGGGCCTGGGGCGAAACCCCCCGTTGTGGGACAAGTTGCCACAAAGTAGTTGGAAGGCCTTGTAAAAGCTAGGAAGCCCTGGTAGTTGCGCTGTGGCCAGGGTTCGGGATCATGGGTCGGGCAGGGGAAAAGGTGTCGCTGGGGGCTTGCGCTCTCCATAGTGAGTTCTGTCACGATATGGGGAGGGCTGTCCGCACCCGCCCAACACCCCGGGTGGACGGACCGTGATCCGGCCGATCAGCGTTCACCCACGCGAAGTCGGCCCCGAGAACCCGAGGAGCGACGTGTCGCACATCGCCGCGCACGAGGAACCGGAGCTCATTCAGCTCCTGACACCGGAAGGGGAGCTGACCCAGCACCCCGACTACCCCCTGGACATCAGCGCGGAGGAGATCCGCGCGCTCTACCGTGACCTGGTCCTGGTCCGCCGGGTCGACAGCGAGGCGATCACCCTCCAGCGCCAGGGCGAACTGGGCCTGTGGGTCTCGCTCCTGGGTCAGGAGGCCGCGCAGATCGGCTCCGGGCGCGCACTCCGCGAGGGCGACATGGCCTTCCCCTCCTACCGTGAGCACGGCGTCGCCTGGTGCCGCGGGATCCAGCCCAGGGAACTGCTCAGCATGTTCCGCGGAGCCAGCAACGGAGGCTGGGACCCGCACGAGCACGGCTTCCACCTGTACACGATCGTCATCGGCAGCCAGGCGCTGCACGCCACCGGCTACGCCATGGGCGTCCAGCGCGACGGCGCCGTCGGTGAGGACGGCACCGCCGTCATCTCCTACTTCGGGGACGGGGCCACCAGCCAGGGCGACACCAACGAGGCGTTCAACTTCGCCTCGGTGAACAACGCCCCCGTGGTCTTCTTCTGCCAGAACAACCAGTGGGCCATCTCCGAGCCGCTGGAGCGCCAGTCCCGCGTGCCGATCTACCGGCGCGCCGCGGGCTTCGGCTTCCCGGGCATGCGCGTGGACGGCAACGACGTCCTCGCCTGCCTCGCGGTCACCCGCGCCGCCCTGGACAACGCGCGGACCGGGAACGGACCCACGCTGGTCGAGGCGTTCACCTACCGGATGGGCGCCCACACGACCAACGACGACCCCAACCGCTACCGGGACAAGGCCGAGCTCGACGAGTGGAAGGCCAAGGACCCGATCCTGCGCGTCCGCCGCTACCTGGAGCTCAACGGCCTCGCCGACGACGCCTTCTTCGCCTCGATCGACGAGGAGTCCGACAGCGTGGGCGAGACGGTGCGCGCCCAGTGCCGCACCATGCCCGACCCCGAGCCGCTGGACATCTTCCACGAGGTCTACGCCGAGCCCAACGTCCACATCGACCAGCAGCGGTCCGAGTTCGCCGACTACCTGTCCTCCTTCGAGGGTGCGGGCGCGGAAGGGGGCCGCTAGGCCATGGGAACCAACCTCACCATCGGCAAGGCCATCAACGCCGGCCTGCGCGCCGCCATGGAGCACGACCCCAAGGTCCTCATGATGGGCGAGGACGTCGGCAAGCTCGGCGGCGTCTTCCGGGTCACCGACGGCCTCCACAAGGACTTCGGCGCCGACCGGGTCATCGACACCCCGCTGGCCGAGTCCGGCATCGTCGGCACCGCCATCGGCATGGCCATGCGCGGCTACCGGCCCGTGGTGGAGATCCAGTTCGACGGGTTCTTCTTCCCCGCCGCGAACCAGACCTTCACCCAGCTCGCCAAGATGCGCCGCCGCTCGGCGGGCAAGCTCGCCATGCCCGTCGTCATGCGCATCCCCTACGGCGGCGGCATCGGCGCGGTGGAGCACCACAGCGAGTCCCCCGAGGCCTACTTCCAGCACACCGCCGGTCTGCGCGTGGTCACGGTCGCCAACCCGGAGGACGCCTACTGGATGATCCAGCAGGCCATCCGCTCCGACGACCCGGTCATCTTCCTGGAGCCCAAGCGGCGCTACTACGAGAAGACCGAGGTCGACACCGAGGCCTCCATCGAGGAGGTCACGCCGATGGGCGCGGCCCGGATCGCGCGCTCCGGCACCGACTGCACGCTGCTGGCGTACGGCCCCATGGTCAAGACCGCCCTCCAGGCGGCCGAGGCCGACACCGAGCACTCCATCGAGGTCGTCGACCTGCGCTCGCTGGCGCCGGTCGACTACGCGACCATCACCGAGTCGGTCAAGCGCACCGGCCGTCTGGTCGTGGCCCACGAGGCCACGCTCACCGGCGGCCCCGGCGCGGAGATCGCCGCCCGGGTCACGGAGGAGTGCTTCTACCACCTGGAGTCGCCGGTCATCCGCGTGGCCGCGTTCGACACCCCCTACCCGCAGTCCAGGCTGGAGGAGCACTACCTGCCGGACCTGGACCGGGTCCTGGACGGCGTCGACCGGGCGTTCGCGTACTAGATCGGGGATACCGCAAGACATGGCGATTCAGAAGAGCACGCCCGCGGTTGACGGCGTGCACGCGTTCAAACTGCCCGACGTCGGTGAGGGCCTGGTCGAGGCCGAGCTCCTGACCTGGTACGTCAAGCCGGGCGACACCGTCGCCGACGGTCAGATGGTCTGTGAGATCGAGACGGCCAAGGCCGTCGTGGAGCTGCCCTGCCCGTTCTCCGGCACGGTCCGGGAACTGATGGCAGCCGAGGGCGAGACGGTGGAAGTCGGCTCGGTGATCATCACCGTGGACGACGGCACCGGCGGCCCCGGCTCCGGCGAGGGCTCCGCCCCGGGGTCCGGCGACGCCACAGACACGGCGGAGGCGGCCGCCCCCGAGGAGACCGAGACCCGGGAGAAGCCCCTGGTGGGCTACGGCGAGAAGGCCGCCGCCACGCAGCGCAGGGCCCGCCGCCGTCCGACCCCCTCGGGTCCGGTGTCGCCGCCCCTGCCCAGGCCTACCGAGTCGGCACCGCCCACCGAACCGGAACCGGCCGCCGAGCCCGCACCGGCCGCCGTGCCCGCGGCGGGGCGGCCGTTGGCCAAGCCCCCGGTCCGCAAGCTGGCCAAGGACCTCGGGGTGGACCTCGGCGCGGTCGCGCCCACCGGCAGAGGCGGGATCGTGACCCGTGAGGACGTGCGCGCCGCCGCTGGCGGCGAGGCCACGGCCACTCCGGTCTCCTCCGAAGAGACGGCCGTCGTGCCGGAGACCGCGTCCGCGACGGACCGGTCCGCCCGCGAGCGGCGCGTCCCGATCAAGGGCGTGCGTAAGCACACCGCCGCGGCCATGGTGAACAGCGCGTTCACCGCGCCGCACGTCACCGAGTTCCTCCAGGTGGACGTCACCAAGACGATGAGGGCGGTGGCACGGCTGCGCGAGCGCCGCGACTTCGCCGACGTCCGGGTGTCGCCGCTCCTGCTGGTGGCCAAGGCCCTGCTCATGGCGGTCCGCCGCCACCCGGAGGTCAACTCCTCCTGGGACGAGGAGGCCCAGGAGATCGTGGTCAAGGACTACGTGAACCTGGGGATCGCGGCTGCCACCGAGCGCGGTCTGGTGGTGCCCAACATCAAGGACGCCGACGCCCAGACCCTCCCGGAGCTGGCGGCGTCGCTGAAGGCGCTCACCGACACGGCGAGGTCGGGGAAGACGACCCCGGCCGACATGTCCGGCGGCACCATCACCATCACCAACGTCGGTGTGTTCGGGGTGGACGCCGGTACGCCGATCATCAACCCGGGTGAGGCCGCCATCCTCGCCTTCGGGCAGATCCGCGACATGCCGTGGGTCCACAAGGGCGAACTGAAAATCCGCAAGGTGACGACCCTGTCGCTCTCCTTCGACCACCGGCTGGTCGACGGGGAACTGGGCTCCAAGTTGCTGCGCGACGTCGGCACCGCGCTGGAGGACCCGGAGCTGACCGCCCTGGCCTGGGGATAGCCGAAGAGTGAGGGCCGGTGCCGCCGGGGGAGACTCCCCGGCCGCACCGGCCTTCGCGTGCGTGCCGTCGCCGCGTCCGTGGACGGGCCCGCCCCCAAGGGGGTGGGGGCGGGCCCTACGCAGAGGTGTTCCCGCTACGAGGGCGTGACCAACCCTTGACCCCCGCTTTTTCCGAAGCGGGGGGCGGGCCTCAGGCGAAGGGCCAGACCAGACCGTACTGCGCGCCCACCGCGACGACCGCCAGCGCGGCCACCGGCAGCAGCGAGTAGTGGACCCGGCGCACCGGGCCCCACCAGCCCCGAACCCAGGCGGTGACCGCGAACCCGGCGGTGACCAGGGTCAGCGGGACAGCCAGCCCCAGCGGGAGGGACAGCGCGGCCGAGCCGCTGAGCAGCCACTCCTGGAGCCGGTTCAGGTCCGTGACCGCGTAGACCACCAACCCGACCCCGGTCAGGCAGGCGAGGGCGGTGAGCCCGGCGGAGACGGCGGCGGCGGTCCGCACCGCCCCTCCCGGGCGGCGGAGCTGGACGGCCCCGCTGAGCAGGAGTAGCAGGGAGACGGCGACGGCGCCCAGGTGCACGCCAGCGCTGCCCCACACGGGGACGCGGTCGTAACCGCTGGTGGGGTTGGCCTCCAGGTACACGGCCACGGCCCGGCCGTCCTCCACCACGAACGCGAGCCGCTCCCCGCCGTCCGCTGTCTCGAACACGTCGTTCCCCACGGGAAGCCAGTGCTCCTCCGGCATGATGGCTCCCCGTACCCTCAGGGAGCCGTCGCCCGCGTCCCGCACCGTGACGTTGTCGAATAGCGTGACGATGCGCGCGCTCCCCGAGGTGGAGCGCCGCGTGGTCACGTAGCTGCCGGTGTAGGCGCCCGTGTCCGCCGCGTCCGTGCGCTCGCCGCCGGTCCCGTCGTCCCCGGCCGGGGCGAAGGTGTCGGCGAATGCGTTCAGGACGGCGAAGCGCAGGTCGTGGAAGGGGTTGTCCCCGGCGTCGGGGCCCGCGTCGTCACCGTTGACGGCCACGAACACCCCGGCGTCGATCTCGGGCACGACCAGGTAGCCGGTGTGGAGGCCGTCCAGGTCACCGCCGTGGCCCACGGTCCTGGGCGTTCCTCTCCGGTGCTCGTAGGTCCCGTAGCCCATGGCGGTGGTGTCCGGGTGGACCTCGAGCTGGCGGTCGAGCATGGCCCCGGTCCAGTCGGGGCCGAGCACGCGCTCACCGTCCAGCTCCCCGCCGCCGAGCAGCGCCAGCATGAACCGGGCCATGTCGTCGTCGGTGGTCACCGCCGCCCCGGCGGGGACCAGCGGGATGTGGGGGTAGGGCACGGGGGAGCCGTCGGGCCGGTGTCCGGTGACGAGGTCGGTCTCCTCGTGGAGCTGGCCGAACCGGGTGCCGTCCATGCCCAGCGGTGCGAACACGTTCCGTTCCACGTACTCCTCGAACGGAACGCCGCTGACCTCCTGGACCACGAACCCGGCCAGCCCGGTCCCGTAGTTGGAGTAGGCGGTGAACCGGCCGGGCGGGAAGACGCGGTCCGGGGTGTTGTCCCGGAGGAACTCCGTCAGGCCGCGCTGGCTCCCGGCGTCCTCGGGGTCGTCCATCTCGGTGCGCTCGTCGAACCCGGGGCTGTGGGTGAGCAGGTGGTGGAGGGTGACGGGCTGGCCCTCGTGGGTGTCCGGGACCCGCAGGTCCTCGGGCAGGTACGTGTTCACGTCCTCGTGCAGGTCCACATCGCCGCGTTCGGCGAGCTGGAGGACGGCCACGGCGGTGAAGGACTTGGCGACGGACGCCGTGGGGATGCCGTGCACCTCCGGGTCCAGGGGCGTTCCGGTGGAGAGGTCCGCGGTCCCGTGCGCGGCAGAGGCCAGCGGGGCGCCGTCCCCGACCACGGAGACCACCACGCCGGGGGCTCCGTGCCGTTCCAGGAGCTCGGGGACGCGTTGGTCGACGAACTCCTCGGCTGACTCCCTGGTGAGTCCGAGAGAAGGGGGCGGGGGTGCGGCTGGCTCCGCGCTCGCGGCGGCCGGGGCCAGGACCAGGGCCGCCGCCAGGGCGAGGCCGAGTGGGGCGGAGCGGGAGAGGAATACGGGCACGGAGGGCTCCAAGCGGGCTGTTCGTTGTCAGCTACAACGCTAGGAATCCGGCCCCTCGGGGGCACTGGCGCTCGTGACCCTCCTCCCGGTACAGCCAGCTGTAGTACGCCCCCGGTTCACGACGACAGCCCGCTGGCTTCCAGCTCCTGGAACCCGACTCCGACCTGGTCCGCCGCGTGACCCCGCCGGGCTTCGGCGGACAGAGCCACGCGGTGAGGGCCCACGAGATCCAGCGCGCCCGGCGGGACCGAGGACGTCCCCATCGCGGAGTGAGCCCGCGCCGTTCGTGCTCCCGCCGGGGCTCAGCCCAGCAGGAAGGTGATGGCGAACAGCACCGGCACCGTGAGGAAGGTGGTCAGCAGGATCACCTCACGTGTGAGGGTCTCACCGGTCCGGTACAGGGTGGCGTAGTTGTACACGTTCTGAGCCGTCGGCAGAGCCGCCAGGACCACCACCGAGAACAGGGCGGCGCCCTCCAGCCCGAACGCCAGGGAGCCCAGCGCCCAGGCGGTCAACGGCAGACCGACCGACTTCAGGACCACCGCCAACAGGACGGGGACCTGGTCGGGCCCGGCGCGGCCCGGCAGGGAGCTGCCGTGCAGGGAGATCCCGAAGGCCAGGAGCATCGCCGGGACCGCCATACCGCCGATCAGCTCGAACGGCTCCATCAGGGGAGCTGGCGGAACCCAGCCCGAGGCGGAGAGCGCGACCCCGGCGATGGAGGCGATCACCACGGGGTTGCGCACGGGGGTGCCCAGGGAGCGCCGGAACACCGGCCAGAAACCCCGCACGCTCCCGTTGGCCAGGTCCAGCACGGTCAGGGAGACCGGGGCCAGCACCAGCAGCTGGAAGAGCAGGATCGGGGCGACCAGAGAGGCGTCCCCGAGCACGTAGACGGAGATCGGGATGCCCAGGTTGCCCGCGTTCACGTACGAGGCGCCCAGCACGCCCACCGTGGTGCGGCCGACGCCCCAGCGCCGGACGACCCCGACCACGAGAAAGGCGAGCGCGACGATCACCACGCTGAGCACGCTCACCAGGACTGGACCCGAAACCAGGATGGACAGGTCGGTCCGCGCGAGGATCGTGAACAACAGCGCGGGGCTGGCGACGAAGAACGCCAGCTTGCTGAGGACCTCCCGGGCCCCCGGGCCGAGCAGGGGTATTCGCCCGAGCATGTAGCCGATGACGACAATGCTGGCGATGACGCCGAACCCGACGATGACCCCGGACAAGGAACGCCCTCCGAACAACCGTGCGGCCGCGACCCGCCGAGGCTAACGGAGTCCGCCCGGAAGCGAAACGGTCCACGTCACACCACGGAAAGTGACCGTTCAGTGCTCCTGGCAGCACTCCTGCCGGGTCTGGAGGGCGGCGACCATCCTGCGGCGGCGGGCCTCCCGGACTGAGACGGAGACGATGCGGGTGACCGCGACGGCGGTGATCACGGCCAGCGGGATGGCCAGCGCCGTGGCCGGTTGACGGATGGGGCGGAAACCGGCGCCCTCGGGGCCCACCACCAGGAAGCCCGAGGGGCGCACCCGTGTGAAGCCCACGCCGCCGGCGCCGTCGCCGCCGAAGAACGGGAGGTTGCCGGTGCCGCCGCCCATGGTGCTCAGGCTGCTGACCCGGGCGACGGGGACCACGGTGGTCGCGCCCGAGGTCACCGGAGCGCCGAAGGCCGTGGCGGACCCGGCCACGGCGCGGGTGTTGTCGAGCAGCGACGTCAGCGTGGCCATGGTGCCGCGCTGTTTCCTTGTCCTGGGCATCCGAGGTGTCCTCTCCCTGGGGTCGCGGGATTTCACGCTATATGCGGCACCCTCCGAAAGCGGTAAGGAAGGTGCCACTGGTGTGTCCGCGTCAGGAGGCGGGGCTCTCCGAGGCCCGGGCGCATGGTGTCGGATCGCGCCCCCCGGACTGATCGAACGTGCCGAGGGAGATCAACCCTTGATCTCCGTACTCGCACCTTCCGATCCGAAGTCGCCTGTGAACAGGGGTGTACGAAGACGGGAGCTGGTCGGAACAGCCACTACGGGACCACACCCACGAGATGACGCGGGCTGCCCGTCACCTTCTCCTGCACCACCAGTGCGCCTGGGGCGACGGTCATGTCGGCCGGGTCGATGAACCGGCTCAAGGGACTCCCGTCCTCCTTGTAGTCCCGCTCGACCCGGACACCGAGGTTGATCACACGGGAGTCGCCGTCCTGGTCGACCACCAGGCGCGCCTCGCCCCAGACGGATTCATTGGGATCGCGGGAGTGCTTGGTCCGGTTCACGTCCAGCCAGACGATCGCCTCCTCAAGGGGCAGGACGAACGCCCGCCACTGGCGCTCCAACGGTGCGGAGGCTCGGATCGTCCTGTGGGTGTCCCCTGAGAAATCGGTGAATGTGTACTCCAGCTCGTCCTCGTCTGTCTGCCGGACCTCGTTCACCACGGAGCCCTCCAGAGCACCGATGACATCGCCCTCTCGCTCTGAGAAGAATGCTTCCTCGGTCAAGCGCTCCCCTGTGACGGGGTCGAGTATCCACTCCTCGCCATGCAGCCCGGGGGTCACCGCGATCACCGCATGCGAAACCGGCTGAACGCTCAGCTCGATCGGGTGGAGGTCAATGGGGGCGTCCCTGTCGATCTCATGGCGCCAGAGCTCCTCTCCCGAAACGGAGTCAAGACCGAGCAAGACAACGGTGTGCTTCTGCTGCTCCGCGGTCTCGTCGAGGGACTCGATGTCCTCGTCCATGAAGTTGCCTGAAATGATGACCGTTTCGCCTGAGGCGACCACTCCCTTGGGATGAAAGTTCCGCCCCTCCTGCCCTTCTCCTCGGAGCTCGGTGAGACTCCACGTCTGGTCGCCGGTCTCCAGATCGAGCGAGAACACACCGTCTCTCTCATCGTTCACGTCGCGGTAGACGATCCGAGACGAGTCGGAGAGCAGACCCAGATGCTCTGGCATGGGGGACAACGTCGTGATGTTCCCGGGAACCTGTTCCTCAGCGGTGAAGTCCTCCACATGGGATCCGAGTTCCTCGCCCGTGTCGGAGCCCAGAAGCACGACGTCGTGCGGGACGTCCGCGGCTTCGGAATCCTCGTCGACGGGGTAGGCGAGCGCGACACGATCCCCGCTCGCCGTGACGTTCGCGTCCGTCACCGCCTCGCCGACCCGTCGGTATCGCCAGAGCTCCTCCCCGGTGTCGCCCTGCAGTGCGATGACCCCGTCCGAGACGGTCACGACCACACCGCGAGGGAAGGGACGTACGTCGACGATGTCGGTTTCCTCAGGTGCCTCCCAGTCCCATCCCACGGAAGACAGACTTCTGGGGAGGTCAAGCGGGTCTGCGATCCCTTGGAACACCGAATGGTCGATCTCGCTCTCCTCCCAGGCCCCGGGCATCAGCGAACACGATGAGAGCAGAAGAGTCAGCGCCGTCACGGACAGAATTCTGGTCGATTCCATATCCGCTCCTCAGAGGTCGTGTGGGAGTCGAGGTTGGGGGTGTCGAGACCGATGGAGGCCGAATGTGGGGCCGGTCCGGGTGCGGTGAGGTACTGGCCGAACGTGACTTCACCGATGCCTACTATGGGATTCCCTGAGGGGAATCTGCGTCTGAACAGGTGTGCGTGGCGAGGATATGGCCCCGGGGGAGGCGAACGCGGAGTTCCTTTCCTGGGAGAAGGGCGGGCCGCGTCGGGGCTCGTCTCCCAGCTGAGCACGTCGTGGTCTCGGGACATGAGAACCCGCACGGCCGTGCGGGGCGGGATCGACCAACTCCTGGCCGGTGTGGGCGGCGGGAGGGGCACTGAGCTCTTCGAGGGATCACACCGGTGCTGAGAAGGCGGAGGCGGACGTGGAAGGACCCGACGGCGAGAACGAATGATGGGGTCGTGGTTGCGCTCGTGGTGGTTCCGGGGCGGCGTGCTGCTGGCGGTAGTGGCTCTGTTTGGAGCCTGGTTGTTGCCGAGGGAGGACGCGCGAGTTCGGAACGAGACCCTGGCGGGTGATTGGGCTCCCGGGGAGGTTCCGGTGACGGTCTCAGAACTGGCCTGGGAGTGGACCGTCGAGGAAGCCACAGGTGTGCCGAGGTTGTCCCCGCTTCCCGGCGGTGTACTGGTGGCTATGGAGGACGGCGTCGTCGCGTTGGATGGTGCCTCGGGTCGGGAGATGTGGAGCTACCTGGTGGAGGGGACCCGGGTGTGGACGGACGTGTCCGCGTCGGGGAACCGAGTTCACGTGCTCTTTCCGGACCAGCCGCAGGAGCGTCCTGAAGGGGACGACGGGTCCGCCGAAGATGCGAACGGTGAGGACGGGAGTGAGCCGGTGCCGGGTCGCCGTGTGGTCCTGGACGGGGAGACCGGCGAGGTCGTCGGTGACCGTGCTGAGGAGTTGCCGGGGGCCGTCGAGGACCTGCGTGGTGTCTTCGATGTCGACGTCGCGACGGACACCGGATCCCTGAGGGTGACACCTGAGCCGCAGTTGGGTGCGGAGATGCGTTCGGATGCGGACGGCGAAGTCCTCTGGCGCACCGAGGAGTTGTTCTCCTGCGGTGAGGCGAAGGTCGGGTCGGCCAGCACTCCGACGGTGTTCGAGGATGTCGTGGTGGTGCGAGCCGTGTGCGGATCCGGTGAAGCGCAGGTGACCGCACTCGATCTGGAGGAAGGGTCGCGGCTGTGGTCCAGGACGGGGTCCGAGAGCGAATTCCTGGCGCCGGACGGGGGTGTCCGCCGGGTGGGAGAACTGTTGGCCGTTCACGAGGGGGACACGGTTCCCAGCCCTGAGGGCGGAACACGTCATCAGGAGCGTGTGGTCCTGAACCCAGCCAACGGCGAGATCTTGGGCAACGGGCCTGATCTGGGAGACGACCAGGCCTTGGTCAAGACCCTGGAGGACGGCTATCTGGTGGCTACCAGGGGAACCGAAGAACGCGTCTACGACTACGAGAAGCGGGGCCTCGACGGACAGACTCTGGCGACTACTGCCGGAGAGGCGATCCGCACCTGGGCGATGAGTGTCTACCTTCTGCCCTTGGAGGAGAGCCTGGTCAAGTTGGAGCCCCGTTCTCCCCTGACGCGCGGGACCGACGTGGTTCGCAGCGGACTGACTGTGAGCGAGTGGGGGAGCGGCAGGGAAGCCGACGAGATCGCTTTGCCGAGGCCGTTGGACGGGGGACTCAGCACCCAGGAGTCCTCCCGTGCCCATGACTTGCTGGGCGATGACCGGTTCCTCGCGGTCCCCGGGGCCGTGACGCTTGTGGAGCGAACCGAGGGAGACGGCGCCGGGGCCACCGTTCTGGGGTTCCGATGAATGATCGCCATGTGTCCTGAGCCGGGCAGCGCAAGGAGTGGGAGAGCATGACGAGAAGCCGGCCGTCCCTCCGGTGGGCGAGCGCTGGAGTGGCCGTGGTGTT
>NZ_ANAE01000207.1 GCF_000341265.1 Nocardiopsis prasina DSM 43845
TAAACAAACCCCCACCGCCTACCTCCCAAACCTAACCATAGCGTTGAACAACCTCGCCCTCCGACTGGCGGATCTAGCGCAGCATGAGGAAGCGCTCAACAACGCCCAAGAAGCCGCCACTATCAGCCGCTCCCTGGCCAAACAAAACCCCACAGCCCACCTCCCCGACCTAGCCATGACATTGGCCAACCTCGGAAACAGACTGGCGGAACTAGGACAGCACGAAGAAGCACTTGAAGCCACACAAGAAGCCACCAACATCTACCGCACCCTCGCTAAACAAACCCCCACCGCCTACCTCCCAAACCTAACCATAGCGTTGAACAACCTCGCCCTCCGACTGGCGGATCTAGCGCAGCATGAGGAAGCGCTCAACAACGCCCAAGAAGCCGCCACTATCAGCCGCTCCCTGGCCAAACAAAACCCCACAGCCCACCTCCCCGACCTAGCCATGACATTGGCCAACCTCGGAAACATACTGGCGATCATGGGGCGGAATGAGGAAATGCTTTCCTTTTATAACGACGCTATCCATGAGTTTTCCAACCTTCCCCAGCGGAGCCACCTCCTCCGTATAGGAAAAGCTCAATTTTTCCTGGATCACGACGATAGGATCGCAGGAATCAGGGAACTTATATCCCTCACTGCCGAGAAGACACTGAGCCCATCTATTGTTCAGGCTCGCCAGATCATCCGGGGCTCGGTCCGCCATGCGGCCGAGGCACTTCTGGATGAAGAACGTCCGATATGGATGGGAATCACTGAGTCAGAAAAAGAAGCCGTGGACGCCTGGCTCAACACCCTCACATGGAGCGACTCGCAACGTCATCTGGAGCACCGCAAGCAAACCCTACTCGCCCCGGTCGTTCGGGAGTATCTACGGGAGCTGTCCGTAACCGTCCGCCAGGCCGACCTGCACATCAAGATCCTGGACATAGCGGAGGAAGCAGGCGTCGATAATGCCTACCTTCCTCTGGTTCTAGACGAACACCTAGCGAAGTGGCTGGGAACACCCGATTGGGAAGAATCCGAGCAGTATCTAACCGCCCACGCAGACCTCTTCCTCCGTCAAGAGGCTCTGGAGGTCCTCCGCAGGCAAGGCGAGAACTCCCCCGCAAAATCGGTCGAGATGTCCGTCCACACCGCGATCCTCGCGATCTCCCTCATCCGGTCGATCGATGAAGCGTACCGGCTAATCGGCGACGCAAGCCTCCTCCGTGGGCAGGCAGAAGCGGCAATACCTGAGGGGGATACCGATTACCTGAACGCCGCCGCTGTCCTCGCGGGCTCTGTCCACGAGGACGTACTGACTGCGTTTCTCTACTTCGCTCTGTCCCAAGCCCTTGACGATAACGAATACAGCGAAGAGCTCATAGACACGCTCCGCACCGCCGCGCACGGGGCCGACGCGGCCGCGCGCGACCACGCCATCGCCGTAGTCACCGGGGCCATTACTGCCCATCCCGCAAAAGCCGCCCGGCTGGTGAAGCTACTGACAGCCCTCTCCAGCCCAACCCTCCGATGAGCCGGTTGCTCCTCCTCGAATGCGCCGCGCGCCTCGGCCCGGACGCGGTGGACTTTGGGGAGGAGAAACGGCTCATCCGCGAAGCCGTCAACCGGGGGCAGCACGGCGCGGCCTTCACCGTCGAGGACGCACCCTCCCTCCAGTGGGGAGACCTCCTCTGCGAGCTCGACGCCTTCCGCCCCACCCTCCTGCACTTCTCCGTCGTTGGAGGCAGCGCCCCCGCCGACAGCGACCGGCTCTGCGGGCTCCTCACTGCCCTGGATCCCCAACCCGGGCTGGTGGTGTTCAACGCCTGCTGGTCCGCGGAACTGGCTGAGCAGGTCGCGAAGACCCTGCCCTGCACGATCAGCATCAGCGGCACTGTCTCCGACCGCGCCGCCATCGTATTCGCCCGCTACCTCTACGGGATGCTCGCGGGTGGTCGGACCACCGACTATGCCCATCGGATGGCCGTCCAGGCCGCGCGCACCCACGGCTTAGGCGAATGGAACCGCATCCGCCTGTTCACCGGGGAGGACGGCCAGGCCCTGCGCAACGTGGTCCCTGCCAGCTGCTTCCCGCCCCCGCCCGCGAGCACACCGCGCAAGCCCGGTACCGCTGCAGCGCTCGCCCGACTGTGCGGCAGCCCGGACGACATCACCCGCGCGAAGAACGTACTCGACGTGCTGGGGCTACTCCAGCACTGGGAGGACACCGGCAGAGAGCACAGTTAGCTGACTCCACCTTGCCCCGCAGATAGCCACAGCCCCCGCTCCCTGGTAATACGTCCAGGGGACCTTTGATCCGATGGTCGAACGGCCTCGAGCATGAGGAAACCCCAGGCCAGGACGGGTGAACCCGTCTGCTCGCCTGGGGTCGGAGTGCCTCGTGAGGCTCCTGGTGTGCTCCCCGGAACCGGCTACCGCACCGGCACCAGGCCACCCACCTCAGCAGGGGCCACCGCTCCGCGTAGTAGGGCGGCTGTAGCTTCAGCTGCTGCTTTGGCCACGTCTGGGAACACCGTTTGGTAGGTGTCCTGGGTGAAGTGGGTGGTGGAGTGACCCAGTTCGGCGGAGACCACCTTCACGTCTGTTCCCGCGGCCAGCGCCATCGAGGCCGCCCCGTGCCGCAACCCGTGCAACGTGATCGGCGGCAAACCGGCCGCTCGGGCGATGCGCGCGAACCAGTCACTCACGTGCGAGGGCAACCACCCCTCCCCGTTCTGGCGGGTGAACACCAACCCCGAATCCACCCACTCCGACCCCGCTTTCAGGCGGGCCTGGTTCTGGAACTTCTTCCACTCCCGCAGCACCTTCACCGTGTCGGCGTCCAAGGTGATGGTGCGCTGCCCGGCCTCGCTTTTCGGGGTGGTGGTGAGGGTGGTCCAGGACAGCTGCACCACCTGTGTGCGGATATCCGCCTCGGCGTCCGTGAGCCGGGTGTGGGCCCAGGGCAGGCCGACCGCTTCGCCCCGGCGTAGGCCTTTGACGGCGATCAGGTGGAACAACGGGTGCAGCCACACGTACTTCCTCGAGTGCTCCAGGAAGGCGCGGGTCTGCTCCGGGGTCCACACCATCACCTCCCCCGGCACCGCCCCGTCCTTTTCCCACAGCTCCACCCGTCCCGGGGTCCACACCAAAGGGCGCCTCCTCGGACACGACGGCAACCGGGCATGAGAAGCAACATTCACGTTCACCGGCTCCTCAGGACTACGCACCGCATCCGACAACGCACTGCGCAGCGTGGCACGGATCCGATGCTTGGTCGACAGAGACACCACCCGCTGCCCTCGGACTGAGCCCCGCACCTTCGGATCATCGGACTCCTTGCACTCCAGGATCCGCAGGTTGTTTTCCTCGATCCACTCGAACATCGCCTCGACCTGGGTGGACTTGAGCCGGTCCAACCGGACTTTGCCCAGGTGCGGCACCAGGTACTTACGGATGTGGCCGGCATAGGAGATCCGGGTTCCCTCCGCCAGATCCGGCTTCGCCGCAAGCCACGCCTTCAGGTAGACCCCCACCGTGGAGGCTTCCTTGCGCACATCAGCCCCCGTCCCCAGGCGTTTGCGCACCTCCTCCACCGAAGGGAACGGGGTGCGGGTCTTCAGGGCGTTCTGGACCAGGTCCGCGATCTGCACCTCCACATCCCCCTCACCTCCAGCCAGATCGAGAAGGGCCTTGAGGTGGTCCAAGGCTTCCCACGCCTGCTCCTGGCCCTCCAACCCGGTCCGGCGGGCCTGACGACGCTTCCCTTCGCTGGTGCGTGGGAGTTCGAGCTGGTAGCCCCAGTCGCCGTGGCGGGGGTTGAACGCCCCGCCCTGACGACGCAGCTTCGGACACCGCACCCCCAACGCTCGGCCGGAGTTCTCGTCCCGACACCCGCAGCGTTTGAACACCCGTCCCTGATGAGAAGTCATCTACGACTCCCCCTCCTTTATGTGGTCACTGCGCACACCACACCGTGAACAGTTAGCCGAGGTGGCGAAGGCTTCCAGGCCGAGGTGGTCCAAGACTCCTGCGGTGGGGATCTTCCAGGACCTGCCCGCCCTGTGAGCGGGCGCGGGGAAGAACCCAGACCGCAGGAGCTGGTAGGTCGTGGTCCGCCCCAAGCCGAGCATCCGCCCCGCTTCGACCGGGCCCAACACCACCGGCAACGAGCCAACCTTGTCCAACCGGACCGGCACACCTGCCCTCACCTTGTCCACCTGCCCACCACCTGTGAACTGCACGGATACGGTTTACGGCCCCGCCTGGTGCGGGGCACCACGCATCCACGCTCGACCTCGCCGAGGTGGTCAAGCGGATTCGTCAACAACCCCACCGGATTTTTCCTCCCCCAGCCATCCACCACCCGCTTTCGGGTGTTATGCCGTTTTCGCTGGCCGTGGCCACCACAGCGCCCACGTGGGGTCCGAACCCCCGGGCTCGCCCTGGGCGACGGACCCGGGTGTTCGGGGCGGCGTGGGGGCGCTGGTGGCCCCACACCGCCCCCACCGTCCGGGCCGAACAGGAACCGCCCGACCCGCCGCCCCATGCCAACCCCGAACCCGGTGGCCACGACCCCAGACACGAAGTGCCACCCACGCTCCCCCCCACCCCCGTGCACCTCCTTCTGTTTTTTGCCCCTCACCCAGTAAGAGAGCCGCCCCCACAGCGGGCCTTCGACACCTCGAACAGAACCTGTCGAAGAAACCAAGCCGAAAGAGCGGGAGGAGCCGCCCCGCCAGACGTTGAACGGCGAAGGTCCCAGCAAGTCCAGGCACCTCCCCTGCTACCGCCACACCCTTCTCGACCAGGCCGCCCCGCCGCGCATCGGATCCGCCTCCGGTCCAGCAGCCGTGACCCACCTCCGCTGCTGCTCGCGCACCTCACCGCGGCGCAGCAGACCACTCGGCTACGGCAGGGTCATGCTCAGCGCGCACCCGCACGATCACAGCTTTTATGAACCCACGAATATCGGAGGGTTACAGAATCCCAGAACTGCAGCATTAATAAGATTAAGGAAGGAGATTTTTATAAGTGAAAATGAAAGGAGAAGAGTGGGGATGGCGGGCAGGCCAGAGCGGGAGAATGGGGTGGCGGGTTGGCGGGTCGGCCGCCCCGCCAACAGGCCGGGGCCACCGCCCCCTACGTGAAGTTGACTACCCACTGGGTACAAGTCTGGCCCCGTGAGTCAAGCCCAAAAGCGCCCCGACCTGCAAGGACGCGAGCTTTCAGCCCGATCGCGCCACTGGGGGCGCTGGCGTAGTCACAGGCGTAGTCACAGGCAGGGCGATGCGCGTAGTCACAGGCGTAGTCACAGGAGCCCCCTGCTTTGCGCCCCTTCCCCGCCCCAGCGAGAGGACAATCGCACGAGAAAGGCTTCCTCCGATTCACGGAGCATTCTTTTATATATCGCTCGATCCTCCACGCCGCACCGGGGTCGACCAGCACGCTTCCGCGCGCACGCACCGCACCCGAAGAACCCCAGGACTCGCACTCACTCCGCACTGCGATTCCTGACATCTGAGAACACATTATTGGTCACGGAATTATTTATCAGAGAATCATATGTAAACAACGGTGAGCTGAGCAATCCACCACCCGGACCGAGGACTAAGCATGCACCCTTGAACACCTAGAGGGATTAAGTGATGCATGAGCTCTGGAGAAGCAGGAAAGAGAGGAGGGCGGGCGGGCCGGAGAGGAGCCAGGAGAGGCACGTGGGGCGAGCGGCCGAGGGGTCACTGCCGGGGCCGCCGCCCCCTACGTGAAGGTGACTACCCACTGGGTATAAGTCTGGTTTTGAGTCACACCCTTAAAACACACTCCGACCTGCGAAAACGAGTGTTCCAGGGGGGTCCACAGGCGTGGAGGGGGCGTTGGAGTGATCGGTGGAGGGTGCGTTGGAGTACTGATTCACTGCCTCTCACCAACCCCTCAGAGCAGGCCCGGGGCCAGGTGCTGCGGGTGTGGGGCGGCCCGCAGAAGCCTCCGTGATTGGCGGTGATGAGTTTGGCTTCTTGAGCATTTTCCAGCGCGACAGCGTGGCGTCGAATCACTGAACAAGAAACCTCAAAACCATTCTTTTCTTTTCTCTTCAGCGTGAAAACCCAGCGCCACCGCCTCATCGCCGTCGTAGGCCGGGCTCAGCCCGTGTGGGTGATGACCGAGTGGATCTCACTCACCGGCACCACCTCGGTCGACGACCTCGGCCGGTCGCCACGAGCCCACTGGCCCGGTGCAGGTGGGCCAGGGCATCGAAACAGGGCCGCTCCCTCGAAGGGAACGGCCCTGGATGCTTCTGTGCGAGGTCAGGCCACCGGTTGCCGCAGTGCCTGCCACTGGCGCACCACTGCGGCCAGATCACTCATATCCACGGGCGGCTCACCCCCGCCCGCCCCCGAGGCCACGGGAGCCGAGACCTCTTGACGGGGCGCCGGTGGCACCGTTTTCACACGACGCTGAGCATGCCGGTTCTTCTCGTGCACCGCCAGGTAGAGGCGTACTCCTCGCACCCCGTCATCGTCCTCACACCACCCGCGCCGACCCGTGTACAACCCCTCTTGCTGAGGCGGGCCAGCCGCGCGCGTGCCTTTGTGCGGCTCTCCGGTGCGAGGTTGCGGGACCTTCACCCTCACCTGGCCCGCAGTCCCGTCCAGGACAGGTTCACGGCCTTGGGGCGAACGCCGCCCCGGCAGTGGTTGACGCACCTCGACCACCGGTCGAGTGCTCTGGCCGGTAGGGCCGCAGAACACGGCAGCGAGCACCGCCCCCAGCAGCCAACGCAGATGCTCACCCCAGCCCTGTCGGCGCTTGCGATGCCGCCCGCTATGCTTTTCCACGATCTCCTCCTGCTGATATCAGGTGGGGATTAAGCCCCGGCGCGGTGTTCACAGCACCGTGTCGGGGCGCCTCCACTTCTTCGTTCTCCATCAAGGTGTGGCCTGGTCGGGTGTCAATGGCCCCGGGGTCGCACGCCACCCGGAACTGCGCTTCCCACCCACACCACACAAAGGGCACAAAATCCCCCAAAGCCCGCAAGGAATGCGCTGTTCTTGCAGGGCTCGTCGATGTTCGCTTGGGTGAACGAGGTTCTTCAAGCCCATACGAAAAGAAAGGGCAGACTCTCTCAGAAAAGCGCCGATACCGCCCGACCGCCAGAGGACAGCTCCTTTTCAGCGCGGGCTTTGTTCACGCGAGCCCTGATGAGGTCCCCGCTCACCCCGAATTCCCGGCCCAGCCCCGCGTAGGTCTCCCCCGCTTGGAAGCGGGCCAGGAGCTCGCTGTTGGGCACCCCCAGGTCTTTGGGCGGCCGGTGACCCTGGCGGGAAACCGTGCCCGCGGCCTTGCGCTTGAGGGCGCGTTGCTTGCGTAGCCGCACCAGGTACATCACGTTCTGGTGGCGCGCCCCGGGCCGGTCGTAGCCCCACATCTTCGAGGGAGTCTCGCCCTCGTGCCACAGGGCGAAGAACGCCCGTCTGGCCCGGCCCAAGGTCCGGGTGAAAGCCGCCGCGTCCATGTTCACCGCGCTCTCAGCCCGGCGGCGGTCGTCGTGTTCGGCCAACGCGGTCAGCACCTGACGGTGGGTCGGTGTGAGGGCGGTCCAGATCTGGGCCAGGGCGATCCGGTCCACGAGCAGGTCCTCGTGGGAGTGGGCGGGTGCCGAGGCGCTGGTCCAGTAGCGCAGGAACGCCCGGGAAACCAGCGCTTTGTCCTTGCCACCCAGCCCGTGGGCTTTGAGATCCTGGTAACGCTGGGCCTTCATCGCCTTCCACCCGATGGCGATCAGCTCGGTCTCCTCCGGCCTCAGGGCAACCAGGTGCAGGTGCCCGGTGATGGCCTCCCACGCGGTCTCGGCGCGGTGGACCATGTCCATGCCGTTCACCCACCGGCACTCCCGCGCCGCCCACACCGCCAACCGCACCACCTGGAAGGCGGTGTAGCCGTGCCCGACCACGTCATCGGCCCTGGGCCGAGGCAACAACGGCCCGAACTCGTTCGAGCCGTGTGGCGCTTTCGAAGCGCGTCTGGTGGGGTTGTGGTCGCCCGTTTCGGAGGAATCGGGTTCTGTCCTCGAAAGTGGCGGTGAATCGCAGTGTCCGCCAGGGTCGGTGCTATGTGCGGGCCCCTTACGGGTGCGGTGTGGGCTCCTCGCATTCACAGGGCCGGTCTCGGACGTTGTCGCTGGGGTCATAGGGCCACTGTCCGGAGAAACCGCTGACATCCCCATGACCGTGCGGGCATGGTGGTCATGACAAGCCGGTCATGGCGGAGCTGGAGTTGGCGCCCGTAGTCTTCTGTGCCACCCACCCGCCCCGAGGTTTCGAGTGGAAGGCACCCCCGTGTTCTGCGGAAACTGTGGTCGATGCCGAGGCAGCGGCGCCTGCTCGTGTGTTCCCGCACGGTTCTGGCGCATCCCCCAAGTCCGGCGGGCCGCGGCCGAAGGGGACGCCAACGCGCTGATCCGTTTGTTGCTCCGGCACACCGATCTGGCCCAGGACGCCATCGCGCGCATGTGCGACCTGTCCCAGACGATGGTCTCCCGAGTCCTGAGCGGCCAGCGGGAACTACGGAAGCAGGAGACCGTCCAACGGGTGGTCGAGGGCATCACGCACGGGTACGACATCCCCTCCCCTGCGATGGAGCGCGTCCCACCGGAGCTGGGCCTTGCGCTGAACGGCTCCCCGCAGAAGACCGCCGAAGTCCTGGGGCAGGTGGCCGGTGTAGACGTGGAGGACGTCCCAGGTGTGGAGGAGCAGCCACCGGCCTCGGCGGTCAGTTCCGCGGTGCTTTCCTGGCTGGTGTCAGGGCCCACCTCCGGTGGGGCCGAGGCTCACGTGGCAGAGGGTCCGGTCGCGGCGATCCGCAGCGCGTCAGCGACGTTCTCAGCGTTGGACAACCGGTTCGGCGGTGACAACGCGCGAGCGGCGGCGGTGCACTACCTCAACGGCACGGTGGTTCCGCTGCTTCGAAAATCCCATGCGGAGAAGGTCGGCCGGACTCTGTTCGCGGTGTCCGCGGAGTTCGTGCTCTCTCTGGCGTGGATGTCCTACGACGCCCAGCGCAACGGCGCAGCCCGCCGCTACTTCGTGCAGGCCCTGGACCTGGCCGCGCACGCGGGCGACCGGCTGCTCGGGGCGAGTGTGCTCTCGGCCATGAGTCACCAGGCCAACTACGTCGGTGCGCACGCCGAGGCGCGGGATCTGGCCCGGGCGGCGTTGGCCGGTGCCGGGGAGCGAGCGACACAGACCATGCGGGCGCAGTTCCTGATGATGGAGGCGCGCGCCCACGCCGCCGAACAGGACAAGTCCGCGTGTTTCCAGGCCATGAGCGAGGCGGAGCGAGCTTTCGGTCGACGTGACCCAGGGGCTGATCCGGAGTGGATCGGCTACTTCGACCATGCGGAGTACTCCGACGAGGTCGCCCACTGTCATCGCGATCTGGGCCATGCCCATGTGGCGCGGCGGTTGGCGGAGCAGAGCCTGGCGTCCTCGGTCGGGGAGGAGTACGCGCGCAGCCGGGTCTTCACCCGTCTGGTGTTGGCGGCGGCCGTGCTGGGGCAGGGTGAGGTCGAGGAGGCCTGCCACCTGGGCTCCGTGGTGCTCCCGCAGGTGCGGGCGACGTCCTCGGCTCGGTGCGTGGGCTACCTCGACGCGTTCGCCCGGAGTGTGCGGCCCTATCGCGGGCAGCCGATGGCGGACCGGTTCCTGAATCAGGCTCGGGCCGTGGTTTCGGCTGTTCAGTAGGGGTTCCACGCCCGTGGGCGTCGGGGGTCGGCCAGGTCGCTGATGCGCCGGTCGATCTCGGTGTCGATCTCGGGGCTCTCCCCACGCTTCTGGGCGAGCCAGGTGGTCATGCGCAGTTCCCGGATCTGCTTGTAGAGGGGGTAGCCCTCCCATGCGGTGACGTCGAACCCGTAGGCGTCGCAGAAGTCGGCGTACTCGGCTTCGCTGTGCCAGCCCAGGTCCCGGTAGAGGGCGGTCAGGACCAGGTCCCACTCGGGTGGGCCCCAGCAGATGCCGTCCAGGTCGAAGAGCACGACCCCGTGCGGGGTGGCCAGGACGTTGCCGATGTTGGCGTCGCCGTGGATGACGTGGATGCCTAGTACCGGCTTGGTGGTCGGGATCCGGGTAGCCAGGTCGCGATGGGCCTCACGTAATTGGTCGCGTTGGGTGGGGCTGAGGCCGGGTGCGGTGTCGATGCGTTCGACCACTCGGTCGAAGGGGTCCAGGTCGGGGAGGTCGAGGGTGGGTGGTGGAGTGAGGCCGTGCAGGGTGTGCAGGAGCCCGGCCAACTCCCGAGGTACGGTCCACTCCCCTTGAACGCCCTCCCAGAGGGTGACCGCTGTGCTCTCAGCCAGGACAGGTTGCTCGCCAGATAGGGGACGGCTCACCGGCAGGCCCTGTTCGGCCAGCCATCGGGCGGCCCGTACCTCCCGGTCGGCCTCCGCCCACCTGGCCGCGGAGCGTTCGACCCGGGCGATGACGGCTCCGTCGCGCAGGCGGAACACCGCGCGCTCCCCCATCCGGATGAGTTCGGGCCCTTCGTGAGCCGACGTCTCGGGGACGCCCAGGGCCTGGGCGGCGGTGTGGACGGCGCGCGGGGCGCGCTCGGTGAAGTCCTCGGTGTGGGCCACGGGCCCCAGCCTACGCCGGGGCCGCGCGCCCAACCCGCGCCCGGATGGAGCACTCCGTTGTGTGGAGTGGACGGGGTGATTCACCTGGTGGTGAGGGCCGTGCTCATACGGCGCACTCGGTCGGTCTGGGGGAAGGTGAGCCAGTCCCACTCCCCTTCTTCCGCTCCCATCCAGGTGGCCAGGCAGCGGCGGAAGAACTGGGAGGGTGCTCCGGTGGCAGTGCCGATCCAGTCCTGGTCGGGTGTGCCCAGGGCGAGGTAGGAGCGTTGTTCCTCCTCGACCAGGCGGCGGGAGGCGCTGATCCAGTCCGTGCAGGGCCGCATGGTGACGGGGGCCGGGATGTGGTCGAGGAAGCGCTGGTGGTCGTGGTCGGTGGCCACGACGTGGATGTGGGTGTGGTCGTAACAGGCTCCGCCTTTGTCGCGGAAGTCGAGGCTGCCGTGTTCGAAGACGAGGCTGTCCAGGCCGCTGCGTTCTCGGATGAGGTCGGTGACCTGCGGGATAAGGGTGCGAAGGTCGGCGTGTTCGGCCTCGTCCAACCAGCCCACGGAGAGGGTGTGGCGCTTGGAAACGATGAGCAGGTACCAGTCGGTGAGTGCCCCGATGCAGGGCATGACGACGAAGTGCTCGCTCTCCAGGAGCACGTAGTCGGTGCGGCTGCGGGCCAGGCCGAGGTCGTAGAAGAGGTTGGAGTCGTCGCCGCCTTCCACCTCGCAGCAGAAGGTGCAGATCTCGCTCAGGGTGATCTCGTGCACGGGGTCCTCCGGATCAGAACAGGGTGGGCGCGCCGGTGGGAGCGTCCTCGACGGTGGCCGGGACCAGGGAGCGGCCGATGAGCCTGCTCAGGTCGGCGCAGTGACGGGGCGCGTCGGGTTCGGGGCCGGTGGAGAACACGGCGACGGGGCCGACGGCCCCGGTGATGTGCAGTCGGTGGGTGCCCTGGGTGAGGTCGTCGGGGTGGGCGAGCACGGGGGCGGATTCGAAGACGGCGGTGGAGCAGGCGGGCCGTACCCAGGGTTCGGGGGCGGCGAGCACTTCGGTGCCGGGCTGGTTGTCGGCGATCTTGTTCAGGTAGGGGGTGACCTGGGCGGCGAGGTCGGTCAGTTTCGTGATGAGTGCGGTGGTGTCGATGCTGTTCTGGAGGCCCAGCACCTTACGGCGGGTTTGGACTTGTTGGGGCAGCCCGAAGTGCTGGGAGACGGCCGATTCCAGGTTGCGGATGGTGGCGCCGTCCTTGGTGCGGGCCAGATAGAGGGCGGCGACGGGTCCCTGTTCGGCCAGTCGGCTGCGGCGGCGTGAGTCGGCGGCGGTGCCGACCTTGGTCGTGCCGTTGGCGAAGACGTCGAGGTAGAGCCAGTGCGGCTGCTGGAGGTAGTCGCGGATGTTCTCGGGCAGCGCGTCGGGGGTGCGGTGGGCCTGGTGGGCGGCGATGAACCCCTCCTTGTACTGACAGCGTCGGCACTGTTTGCCCCGGGTGACGACCTCGTCGGTGCGGCAGCGCACGTGCCTGCCCTCGGCTCCGGTGAGGTCGAACCAGCCGATGCAGCGGCGCTGCTCTCCGTCGATACGGAAGGCGTGTTCACCCAGGAGGGGGTGGAGCAGGCTGTTTTCGGGGTGGTCGGGGTCGGTGGTGCGCAGGCGCGGGGTGTCGGGGTCGCTCCAATCCAGGCCGAGAAGGGTGACGGGTGCGGTCGGGTTCATGCCAGGCTCCGGTGCAGGATCGTTTCGATGTGGTGCAGGCAGCGGCGGCGCCGGGTGGCGACCGGGGTGCTGCGTTCGGCGTACAGGCCGTGGTCGTGGGTGCCGTTGAGGTTGTCGGTGACGATGTGCAGGTAGTCGAAGGGCACGTTGGCGGTGGTGGCGGCGAGGGCCATGTGTCCGATCTCGGGGTCCACCACGTCGAAGTGTGCACGGTGTTGCTCGAGCCAGGTGCGGGTTTCGTCCAGGACGCTGGGGACCGTGATGTGCCGGACTCCGGTGCGGAGTCCGGGCAGCGTGGGGTCGAGGTCCAGGGCGCTCTTCCAGGAGACGGAGTGGCCCTTCACCTGGGTGGTGGTGCCGGTGACGATGACGGTGTTGGGTTCCATGTCGGGCTGGAGGCCGCCGAGTTTGCCGGCGTAGAGCACACCTGAGGTGTGGCCGCGGGTGATCAGGGCGGTGACCAGGTCACCGGCGAGGTCACCCCAGAAGCTGAATTCGCATCCCAGTAGGAGGGCGGTGGAGCGGCCGATGCGGGCGGTGCGCCAGCCGAAGCCGGGGCGGTGGTTCCAGTCGGTGCTGGAGGCGGGTGGCCGGGTCAGGAGGGGTTCGACGTAGCCGAGGATCGTCAGGTCGTGTGCGGGCAGGTTGCGTGGGAGCCAGTGGTCGACGAAGGCCAGGCCCTGCCCGGGGGTGGGCTGCTCGACGGTGATCTCGGCTGGTAGGTCCGTCATGGCGCAGGCCGCGCGTAGAAGCTCCGCGTAGTGGTGGGTGTAGTCCTGGCCGGGAGGGACAACACAGTGCAGGACTCCGTCGGCGAGGGTGAAGTAGGGGCGGCGCCAGTTGAAGCGTTTGCCCACGCGTTTGTCACCGCCGAGAAGGAAGCTCAGAGAGCGGTTGGGGTAGACCCATGCCCGGCCACGGGCGACGGCGAGCAGGTCCAGGGGGATCTTGGGGAGTACGTAGTCGGGCAGGCGTTCGCCCATGGTGTGTTCGCTGGCCAGGACAAGGCTGGCCACGGTGGTGTTCACGCGTTGACCTCTCCGTAGAGGAGGGGCAGGAGGTCCGTTTCATCGGCGGTGCTGGGCAGGGTGTGGACCGGTGTCGGGTGTGCGCTGAGCAGTTTCTCGAGGGCGTGGGAGGTTCGGGCCTGGTAGTCGGTGAAGGTTTCTGAAGAGGTCGTGGCTCGCTTGGTGGTGAAGGCGCCGTGTTCGGAGGGTTTGGAGGTTCCGGCCCTGCGGCTGGTGGCTACCTCGGCCGGGGTGGTGAGCAGGATGATCCGGTCGGGCTGAGGCAGAGCGGAGAACACGGCTTCGGCCTGGGAGACGAGTCGATCGTCGCCGGACAGGGTCATACGGGCCTGGTGTTTGAAGTACCAGCCGTCGACCACCACCGGCCGGGGGCGGCTGAGCTCGGGTGCCACATGGGCGTGGTGGAAGAGCGCGTACCAGGCCGCCAGGGAGTGCAGCCAGTAGTGCGCCGGGTAGTCCCAGACCGGTTCGGTGTGGTCGTAGCCCCAGGTGAGGTCGTGCATGAGGGCAAGGCGCTGGTCCAGCCATGTGTTCCCGGTGTGGGGCGGATCGTCCTTGCTCAGGGCAGTGACTTGAGAGGTGGTCGTGGCCAGGCGGGAGAGCAGGTGGCTCTTGCCCGCGCCGTCGATGCCCTCGATGGTCCAGAACTCAGCCATGGGCGCTCCTGACGGTGATTCCGGCTTCTCGAAGGTTGATGGCCAGGTGCGAGAGCAGGCCTGAGCGCAGGTACACCTCTCGCGTCCCGGCCCGGTGGAGTCGGTCGATGAACGCGGCCAGGCGGGCGTGCTCCTCGCGGGCAACGGACACGTCGAGCAGAACGGGGCCCTCGGGTAGGGGTGCGTCGGTGGACGAGAGCGGCACCGTGTTGATCGGAGATGCGGGGGTGTCCTGTTGCCAGGTGCCGGGCTCGGGCACACTGCTGCGGATGTTCTGGGCGGAGAGTCCGTAGCGGCTGGAGTGGTGCAGCTTGAGACCGAACGGCTGGCCCAGATCATCGAGAAGCGCCGTCAGATGGCGGCGGTGTTCACGAACCCACGCCACCAGGGTGGCGATCTGCCAGTCATCGACGCGGGCCGGGCGTTGTCGGGTCCCGTGGTGGGGGTCGTGGAAGCGAGCCATCTGGAGATGGGTATCCGGGATGGTGAGTTCGAGGCCATCGTCCTTGAACACCAGGACGGCGGGGGTAAGGCGGCTGTCCAGCTCCCAGATTCCGGGAACGATCTCGGCCACCACCACTGACTCGTAGACCGCGAGTTCGACGGAGAAGAGCACCTGCTCATAGGGCTGCACCAGCACAGACAGCCCGGGAGCGAGATCGCCGATCCACTCCGCCGCGGCTGCGGGCGTGGCACCGACCAGGCGAGGCAGGTTCCGTTCCTCGGAAACGGCCGCGGTGCGCAGCACCAGGAGTCGGTGCTCGCTGAAGCTGTCGCGCAGAGCCCGACTACTCATCTGGTGCGGTCGCCGCACGACGCGAATTGGTACACGCAGTAGCCCGTGGGCTTCGAGGGCGCTGACGGCCTTGATCTTGTCCCAGTCACTCATGAGGCCCGCTCCAGGGCAGCACGTGTGATCGGGCGGACCTGGAGCACCAGGACGATCGCGCCGGTCCAGGCCCACTCCACGTCGACATCGAACCCGAAGTGAGCGCTGAGCTGTTGACACAGGGAGTGAAGCTGCGCGGTGAGGGCGAGGATCGGGACCTGATCGGGGCCGGTCAAGGCCCTGAACCGGCGGGCGTCACGCCGAGCTCGCATGCGCAACGGCATCCCGGCGGTGGTTCCGTCCGGGTACGGGGATGCTTCGACCAGCAGGCAATCCTGGCTGAGGAAGGCCACACCGTACAGGGAAGCCTCAGCCTGTTCCTGGACCAGAACGCACCCGCCCGGGACGGCCTCCAAGTCCTCCCGTGAGAGCAGATCTTGGTTGATGACCCGGGCCAGTGCTGAGGCGTCGGGCGGACAGTTCAGCAGCGACACCGATCGACCCGCCTGGGCGCGCTCCAGTCCATCCTCCAGGACCGAGCTCGTGCGCACCACGACTCGGCGGGGCCGGTAGAGCTCCAACCACGTGCGGAGTGAGGCGATCGCTTCGCTGGTTCCGTGCGCCAGACCCGCAGTACTGAGGCAGAGCCCCGGGGGCACAGGGAGCCCGAGGTCAGCGACCTGGCTCAGCCGCGCCGCCTTGTGCCCCCACATGTTGGGGTCCAACCGCTGAGAGAGCAGGTCAGCCACCAAGGCGCCACCTGCTCTCGGCGCGGGTCGTCAGGCTGAATGCTGCTTCGATGAGTCCGTCCATGCCCCCACTGTGGCCAGCCCAGCGGAGCTATCCCATGACCAGCCAGTCATGGATTCACCGACGTGGTGCAGCGGCTCCATCGTGAGTGACGGGAGGCGATCCCGGCACACGCTAGAGCCTCCATCACACTCAGCACGAGACAGGCATCGAACGCGGTTGGATGCCACCGAGGTCCAGGTCAGGCGGCCCCACGCGGGCCGGGGGCGGTCAGCGGGCGTTCGTCACGGGCGAGAAGAAACAGAACACGATGAAGGCCACCGTCGTGGCCGACCACCGGGGGCGCACCTTGTGGACCGATGCGATGCGCCCCGGGCGGATGCACGATGCCACCGCGGCCCGAATGGAGGGCGTCGACGCCTGCTTCCGGCATTTTCCGCTGGTGGAGGTGCTACTGGACGACGGGCACCTCGGTCTGCGGCGTGATCACCCCCATCAGGCCCTCACCCCGCCACGCAAGCCGAACAAGAGCGCTCTGCCCGAGTTCCACGAACGGTGGAAACGCCACCGCCACGCGCATTCCTCAGATCGGATCACCGTCGAGAACGCCTTGCCGGACCACAAACGTTGGAAGCAACTGATGCCTCGGACCCATCAGCGGGAGAACCTCCCGGCGACCTATCGGGCTATCGCCGGGCTGGTCTCCGACCGCACCGCGAACATCTGACAAGGACCACGGACGGGACCACCATGTCTCACCCGCTATCACGCACCAACTCGTAAGGTCGGCCACGCCTGGCGGGGTGTGGTTCCCAGCACGCCAGGATCGGCTGTGCCAGCAACCTCAGCCGAGCCACTCCAACGGAATCAGCGCGATGCGATTACCTTCGGCGTCGGGACGCCAGTTGCCGATCACGGCTTCCTGGAACCAGGCTTCGGACAGGTTCGCGTGGTCGCAGACGATGATCTGGAACTCTCCGTTGTTGAGCCGGACGACGTCATTGAGGAGCTGGAAGTAGGCGGTGACGGTTGTCCAGTCGGCGTCTTCGATGGTGGAGGCGTCGCGGGGCCTTTCCGGGAAGAAGGCCTGGGTCGGCTGGTCGAGCATGAGGAACCCGGGGACGGGCCGGTTGTTGCGTCGCAGGTAGGTGTGCAAGGCGAGGTGGGCGACCAAGTGGTAACCGATGTGGTTCTTGGCGCTGCCGATGCGTGTGAGGGGCAGCCGTCCGGAGGGTCGTCTGAGGATGACGTTGAGGAGCTTGAGGCTGATGGCTACTTCGGTGGCGGCTGCTGCGCCTCCGAGATTGAGCTGCTTAGCCCAGGCAGTCATGTCCATGGCGATGGTGGCGAGGCGGCGCTCGGCCTCGGCTGCTACATCGTCTTCATCGACGAGCTGTTCGAGCGTGGTCGTGTGCTCTTGGGCGAGGGCGAGGTTGTGGCGCAGGCGGGTGATGTCGTCGTTTGTTCCTGTGCGGGTGAGCGCTTCGGAGATGCGGCCTTGGACGTGAGCGACCCGCAGGTTGTATTCCTGCAGGCGGCTCATGCGTTCGTCGCTGGCGAGGAGTTCTCTGAGCTGGGTGCCATTCAGCCTGAGCTGTTCGGCCACAGCGGCGCGTTCGGTCTGCAAAGCGAGTCGGTGTTCTTCCCGGACGGGCTGGAGGGTCTGCGCCTGAGCAAGTTCTTGTGCGAGATGGTCGGTCAGCTCTGAGATGTCCTGTGCGGTGGGGTCGGGGTGTGACAGGGGCTGGGTACACATGGGGCACACGCTGGTGTTGTGCTGGCGTTCAGGGCCCAGAAGCTCGAGCGTCTTAAGGCGGTCGAGTTGAAGGTGAAGTTCGCCTGTGAACGCGCGGCCCTGCTGCTGCCAGCGGTCGACTGCGGCCAGTGCCTCGTCGAAGTCCTGGAGCTGTTCACGCAGGACGCGGCGTTCGTCGTTGAGTTCTTGGCGCCGGTCGCGTAGGTCGAGTGGGGCCGCGGTCTGGGGCGCGGATGCCAGGGCCTGGTGGAGAAGGTCGAATACCTGTGCGTTCTCGGGGGCTGCGGGGACGTCAGTGAGGAGGCCTTCGGCCTCCGCGAGGCGTACGAGGGCTAGACCGTTTGCGTCCATGGCCCGCTGGTGGCGCAGGGCGTCTTCGAGTTTCCGCTGTGCTGCGCGCTGGGTTCGCTGGGCTTCGCCGAGACGGTGGCGGCGTAGTGCTTGTTCGGGGCCGGCTGCTCCGAGGAAGTACGGCAGGGTGTCCTTGAGTGCCTGTGCCATGCCGGACTCGGTCTGGCGGTGGAACAGAGCCGTCTGGTCTGCGATCTCGTTCTGGTTCTGGAAGCAGAGCAGGGCCGCTTGGGCGATGGAGACGTCGAAGGCGCTGCGGGCGGCACCGGTGGGTGGCTGGAAGCGGAAGTCCTCGATCCCCAGGCGCGCGCTGATTTCGCTGCGCAGGGCCGCGGTGTTGGAGTTGGTAACAAGTTCGTCGGAACGTGGTATTTCGAGCGTGGTGTCGCCGGTGCGGATGAAGGCGTGCTGGGTGGAGGCTCCGGTCGGACGGGGCCGGGCCAGGACCATGCGCGAGGTGTCTGAGAAGGTGACCAGGAGGGCGTACCAGCCGACGGTCTGGTCGATCAGGTCGTCTGGCAGGTTGGGGGCGCGGCGTCCGAGGCAGTAGTCGACGATGGTGAGAACTTCGGACTTACCGGTTTCGGACTCGCCGGTGAGAATGTTGAGAGCCCCGGGGCGGAACCGCAGGAGCCTTGGGTCTTTCCTGCCATCTCGGTGGTACAGGGCCAGGGCGAGCAGCTGCATGACGGTTCTGGGGCTCCTTTGTAGGGACGGGTCAGGGTCGGACACCGAGGGTGGTGAAGGCTCGGGTGGGGTCAGTTACGGCGAGCCAACGGCCGACGAGCGCAGCTGCGCGGGCGCAGTCGGCGACTTCCTCGCCGGGGGCGGCGGACGGGGGTTTGGGTGCGCGGGGGCAGATCAGTCCGCCTGGAGTGACGTCTATGGCGTGGTGGCGTATGGCGGTGCGCAGGCTAGTGCGGGTGTAGGTGGTGAGTGCTGCGGCGCGTTCGGCGAATGCAGCTTGGAGGCGCGGGTGGTCGTTGGCCCAGGCGGTGAGTGTGACGGTGGACTTGGTTGGGAGGGATTCTCGTGTGTCTGTGGGCAGGACGAGGGGCAAGATCAGGAACGCGCTGGGCCAGGGCAGGGGTTGATGCGCTCTTTTTGTTGCGGCGTTGACGGCGCTGGCCAGGAGGTAGGCACCGAAGGCGGGGTTGAACAGCGCCTGTGCCTCCGACACGTTGCGGTGGGAGTCGGTCGTCACTGTTCCTGCGCTTCGTTGGGGCTCTTGCAGCGGTTTTGGTAGTCGGGGTGCCAGCCGAGTTGCCGCTGGGGCGTGGCGGTGTCGGCCTGGTCGGATAGGCCGTGGGTGCTTCCTTTGCCAACCCAGGGTGCGGTGACTGTGCCAGGGCGCAGCGGGGTGTCGGCGACGCGGTCCATGGTGGCGTCCAGGATTTCCTGACCGATGTCCTGGCGTGCTTCTTCGCTCGTGTCGGCGGGGATGCGCCGGGTGCGGCGGCGGAAGGCTGTCTCCCACTCGTAGTGCAGTTCGCCTTCGTATTCTTCAAGCCGTTCCGGGGTGATCTTGAAGGTGCGTAGCCATTCGGAGCGCTGTGACCGGGCAAGGTGGTAGTCACGCAGGTGCATCGCGACTTCGTCGTCGGGAAGGCCGACCCACCGCATCTGAGTGACGACCAGGCGGTCGCTGTAACCGGCGATCTCGGCCTCGGTAAGGTTGCGCAGGGTTTCGGTGATCGGCAGGTGTTTGCCGGTGTAACGGCCGGTGACCTCGTCGCGGCGGCACATGAGTTCCTGGGCGCTGGCGGAGGCGCGTCTACGCTGAGGGTTCTTGCGTTCCAGGAGTGTGACCGCCACGCCGTACCACCACCCTTTGATCTCCTCGAGGGCCTCCCGTGCGTGGTCGCTCGGCGTGATCCCCAGTTCCTTGGCCAGGCTAAGGTCGAGGTCTGACATCAGCGGGGCGCCGCCGTTGACGGTGATGGCGCTGACGAGCTCCTGCCGCCGGGCCGGGGTAAGGCTCATGAACAGTCGGCGGTCCTCGGCGGTGGTGTCGGGTCCTTTCTCGTCGTTGGCAGCTTGCTCCATGCGCTGCAGCGCCTTGGCTTCGTCTCTGTCCGTGCCAGCGCTAAGGTAGTGGAAGAAGGTGCCCGGTAGTGCGGTCTGGGTCGAGACGAGGCGCAGGATGGGCATGGCTGAGCCTGAGGGCTCTGAGAGCTTTTTGAGGGCGTCGATCCAGGATCCAACCGAACGCCAGAAGTCTTTCCCGGTCTCACTCAGCGAGCCAGCGGCTTCGCGGTGCTTTGCCTGCAGGAGTTCCCGCGGCGTCTTGTCCTGGTCGAGGAACTCGATGTCGTCGAGGAGTTCCATGCGGACCTCGGCGGTTGGGTCCTGCCAGCTGCGGCGGGCGAGCTCGAGCAGGGCAAGCTCGCACTGGTAGAGATATCCGGTCATCTGCCCTGCCGCCGAATGCGACCTTGCTCGTGCCACGTTCCCCACTACTGCTCGTGCTTGTCCCAGCGGTCGCGAGTCTCAGCCCTATGACTGACCACACCAGAACCTAGGTGTATTTACCCTGTGCGTAACGTCTGGCTGTGTCGCGGCTGGTCATTCCTTGCGACGAAAAGCGTCAGCGAGAGGCGGCGGGTTCCTCAAGCTTGTGTGGAACGCTTCTGGTGTCGCGACTGGTCATGTGCCCCGAAACAACAGCGACAGCGAAAGGCATCAGCCCCTGGCCCCTGGGGGGGTGTCCCGCTGGTCCCGGCCACGGTGCTCGAAGTCGACCTGTGTGGGGATCTGCTGGGGCCTTGCTGCCTGAGCTCCCGGGGGTGAGTTTCGGCCCTCTCCTCGAAGTTGATCTTGCTACCAGAAGCGAGTCCGGCGTCGGACTTGCTTCTGGTAGCAAGATTATCGAGAATATGCCGGTCTCGGAAGCATTCGACGCATCTCGGCCCGGGTTTGAGACACTCCAGCTACGCACCCCACTTGCCTGACGACCCCGCTCCCCCTCCTGCACCTCCGGCTGAACCCCAGCCCACCAGCGCCCTTGCCACGCTGTAGTGCCGCCAAAAATGACCGGCCAGGACATGTCCAGACGTTGGGGGCAGGTGTTTCGTGCCGGGTGTAGTAAAGGATCATCGGCACGGCCGAGCCCTGAGGAGGCTGAGTGACTTCTTCGACCGGCCGTTGCACGAGCAGCGAGGATTTCCGTACTCCCCAGCAGCCAGTATTCCTGAAACCGTTGTGTACTGGCAGAGCACACGCGTCGCGTGCACGAAAGCAATCATCCGAAAACCTCGCCCTCGACCATCGGACGCTTCCCCGGCTTGTGTGCTCCGTTTGTGCTCCGCAGTTAAGGTCAGTGCAGGTGGGGTCCACCTCGCGGAGCACTTTGCCATCCGGTGACCCTGCAGCCGCGGCCCCGGCACGCCCCCGCGTCCGCCCACCAGCGCCCCACAGCCGCCCCGACACCCCCGCGTGGGCCCGGACACGCCCCGCCACCCACACGGTCACGTTCCATGAAGTGGTGCAACTTTCGCCGGTGCGTCCGACCCCAATCCACGCCTCCACTGTTGTACGCGTGACCTTCATCAGCGGCTTGGCAATGCCTGCGAGGCAGCGGCAGCGTGGAACAACCTCGGTTCAGAATTGAGTGGGGTCGAAGAATTTGACGTATCCATTGCGCTGACTCGGCACACGAGATCTACCACCGGGTCGCGACGTCCACAGAGAAGAAAAACCGTGCGGAAACCACGGAAACTCGCTACGAAAGGAGGGAAAGGGATGACAAGACGTTCGAAGCCTACACGCGATACGGCGACCTCCATCGCCAGGCATGGGGGGCTCACGGCGAACGAAAGCACGAAAAAAATTCCACTCTATCCTACTCAACGACGGTAAAGCGGTGGAGGAGTTCACCGAAGCGGTGGCCCTCTTTGAGACCACCGGGTGAAGACAGGGCACCGAGTGTGCGGGATCTGATCGCTCAGATCCAGGCAGACATGGGCACCGGCGCGGCACCGCACAAGTGAGCGAGTCCGGCTTCCGAGCGGCTACAGCTGCTGTTGTGTAGAAGGCTCGTCGTCTGCGACGCACGTCGGCAAGGACTCATAGCCTCATTGGCTGTGTTCGAGGCTCCTCTGCGGCCGGCTTGGTCACCTCGTCGCTCGGGCAGGGTGGATTGCACCTCAAAGCCCGACAAGCTAGGTGGCCTGTGCACGATAGAGGCTGACGCGGGGGCCGGAGCTTCCGCCAATGCCTCGCCCATGCCCGTTCTTGAAGGGCCTGTCGGTCTGCGCACTGCGGCGTCAGCCATAACGATCAGCAGTTGTCTCGCGTGCAGCCAAATGCACGGCACCACTTTCGGAGTGGGCCATCCCCTTACCTGGGGTTCCCAGATCTTAAATTCACCAGCCGAGTCGGACTCAGTATTCCTCAACCAAGCGCGGCTCCTGGATAAACGCTGAACCAGAGAAATACCCTTGCTCCAGATAGGGAAGATCAATCTCTCCCGTCACCATCTTGGCCAGAAGTTCACAGACCCCTCCCCGAAACTGCCACCACAGATCGCCGCTCCCCAGCACCACCGTCCAACTCGAGAGATCCGGATCGTAGAAGACATATACGTTCTCCCCAAACATTTCTCCGACACAGAACAGGTTATACGGGTCTCGACTAACAATCCACGATGTTCTGACTCGGCGAGGATCATTCACAAACATGAACTCGGAAACGTCTTCTGCCAGGTAGTAAACAGGGTAGTTTCCCTCCTCGATTACCTCCCGGGAATCCATACCCTTGATACCAGCGACACTGAAGAGCAGGTCCGCATCATCAATTGTCGACACGATACCCCCGTATTTGCTCATGAGGGCAACATAGTCCGGCGGGAGAGACCTCCCCAAAACACGCTCTATCGACTCTGAGTCAAACCACTGTCCAGATACAGGGGGCTCTCCAATCAACTGACTGATCCTGGCGAAGTACTCATCACTCATACAATCCCCCTAGACGCAAGGAACATTTTCTTGCTTGATCGGCACAGACTCATTGGTGATGCATACATCAAAACTCGTTCCCCGATCACCCACGGCGACCATATGGATGAGGTCAGGGATCTTAGCGTTTCCCCTGTAAACAGGGCGAACATGATAAACAATACTCTCGTTCGACCTCACAGACCGCGCAACCATGTTCTCATACTTTTTCATCTGAGGGTCGTTAGTCGCACGGTACATGGTGACCAAATTTCGCTGGTCAGTCCCATCACCACCAAGCTGAGCCCCCAGCAAATGCCCTCGGTTGTAGGAATACTTTCTTCCCACCTTCGGATGGTGGCCGGGGTTTGGAAAACCATCGATCATAGCGTTACTCGCAGCGCTTCCACCCTGAAGATCCGCTGGCGAACAGAACCTCTTCGCGATTCCACTGCGACGGCCCTCAGTATCGATATACCCATAGTTCGCGTACGGAACACAGTCATCATTCTGCTCGTCAATCCTACTCGGAAGCTTCTCCCGGCGAGATTTCGGGTCTACCCCCTGAGGAGAAATACCAAACTCAAACTCTTCGTAAAGATCATCAAGAGTGGTGACCCGATGAGTGTGCGCCTGGGCTTCGACTTCCAAACGCTCGCCATCAACCTGCGCCTGGGAAGCTACTGGTCTCATTGGGGGGCGTTCTTGTGGCGTGTTCAGGATCTCCCGAAGAATTTCCTTGCGATTATCCACCACAATCGGAACAAAGATGTATCTTCCGCCGACCCCCTTCGGGGAACTCGCCCCAGAAGAAACAAAT
>NZ_ANAE01000208.1 GCF_000341265.1 Nocardiopsis prasina DSM 43845
CCCCCCCTTCCCCCACCGCCACCACCACCGCCGCGGACAATTGAGCCTGCAGTTGCGCTAGCGAATTTGGGCCCATTGTTGCGAGGCCCAGAAGGTCGCCCCCCCAGTCCTGGGTAGTAGCAGGGCCCACCACAAGTACCGTCAGCCAGAATTCCCGGCTCCATGAGAGTTCCCCAAAAAGCGGAAACAGGGTTCGAGTACCGACGAAGCCGAGCAATCCGGGCCGCAGTCCTCATCGCCTCACTCCGGGCAATCTGTTTGAGCTTGCGATTGACTTCGGCCATGCTTTCACGAATTTTCGTAGCGGCGTTATGGCCACTCGGGTCGACATACATAATCGGGTTCGCATTACCGTAGGTGAACCGGTTGGCCTGAACCGAAGGGAACGGATCCAATGTCATGGTGTCGCGGGAGGCGAAGCGTCCGGTTCCGGGCTGGTACCAGCGGGCGTGCATGTTGACATCACCGGTGTCGGGGTCCGTCCACTCGCCCTGGTAGCCCACCGACGACGCGAGACTGTTGCCGAGCTGTTCGCCGAAGGGGCCGAAGTCCGTCGAGGTGACCACCGTGCCAGTACTGGTGTGGGCAGCCACCAAATCCCCATGAGAGTTGCCGTAGGCCAGAGCCGGAGTCTGCCCCTGGTCCGCGACACTGGTCAACTCCCCCGAAACGTCACGCCCGTACTGGGAAATCGGTGTGTCCGTCCCGTCCAGCACAGCGGTCGGGTTGTTGCCGAGTCCCTGGTAAACGAAGGTGTGCTCCTGGCTTCCGGCTCCGCGCTCGGCCACACGACCCAAGGCGTCGTAGGAGTACTCACCGGACCCGTTGCCCGCGCTGATCATGCGCTCGAAGCCGTCGAACTGCGGGGTGCGCAGCTCGCCGTCGACGAATTGGGACCTGAGGGTCCCATCGGGGTTGTAGGCCCACGTGTCTCCCCCGCTGGAGGCGATGAGCTGGTTGCGCTCGTCGAACTCGAAGGTCTCAGGACCGGCCTGGACACGGTTTCCGGAGGCGTCCCAGGTGTACTCGGTCTCCTGTTCGTCCGTTGAGGTCCAAGAGATCAGGCGTGATGCCTGGTCATAGGCGAACTTGTGCCTCCCGGAAGGCATGGTGCCCTCAGTGGAGCGTTCGGTGATGTTTCCGGCACCGTCATAGGCATAGGTAGTGGACACAGTTGTCTCACCCGCGGAGGAGACCAAGGTGTCCTCAGTCAGTTGGGAGAGCGGATCGTAGCTGAAACTCCGTACTGAACCGCCGTCGGTGGTCACCGAAGCGACCTGGCCGGTCTCGTCGTAGTCGATACTCAGATCCGTGCCGGTCACCGGGTCGTGCTGCTCGATGACGCGTCCGGCGGCGTCATAGCCGAAGGTGGTGGTGCCAGTAACGACATCCAACCTGGTGTCGGCGCGTCCTGCCGCGTCATAGCTAATGGTGGTCCCCGGCGCCACGCCCTCGAAGGAGACGGTGTCCGGCCCTAGGAACTGCACCTGGTTGCCGCGGTCGTCGTAGACGATCTCGATGTACCCGTCCGGGGTACCGATCTGTTTCGGACGCCCCAGGAGGTCGTACCCGAAACCACGGTCCTCGGTGGCGACCGCAGAGCCAGTCGCCGTTTCCCGAGTCAGGACGCCCAGCTCGTTGTAGGTGCGCTCACGCACCATGCCGCCAGGCACCTCCTGCCGGACGGGGTTGCCTCCGGCATCGTAGAAGGTACTCCAAGTGCGGTCGGCCAGATCCGCAGCCGTATCGGTCGCGGGTTCGATGAGGTCGGCGACTTCCCCGTTGGGCGTGTAGGTGGTGTGGGTACTGTTCCCACGGCCGTCTGTGATCCGGGTCTGCTGCCCCAGAGCGTTGTAGCCGAAGCTGGTCGTGATGCTCTGGGAGCCATCGACCGGTTCGATGAGGCTGGTCGGCAAGCCCTGGGCGTTGTACTCAGTGCGCACCGCATTGCCAAGGGGGTCGGTCTGCTTGATGGGCAGGCCAGCGGCGTCGTACTCGGTTGACTGGGTTCGGAGCTCGTTGTTCTCCGCGTCCAGGATCCGGGTCCGGACCAGGCGTCCGGCCAGGTCGAACTCCGACAACGCCTGTGTTCCCGCCGGATCGGTGACCTTGTACAGGCGTCCGGCGAGGTCATAGTCGAATGTGGTGGCCACACCGACAGGATCGACCGTTTCCACCAGCTCACCCAGCGCGTTGTAGGCACTGGTGCTCTCGTTGCCGAGCTGGTCGGCGACCGAGACCTGGTTTCCCATCACGTCATAGGCGAGGTGCGTGGTGTAGGCCGCCGCAGCAGGGAGCCGTTCGATCTGGGTGTCGGTGACCTGCCGACCAAGGTCGTCATAGGTGGCCTCGGTTCTGGCCTCCAGTGGGTCGACCACAGCGAGCATCTCCCCGGCCGGGTTGTGGAAGAAAGTCCACTCGCCGGCTTCGGCGGCACCAGTCAACTTGGGGTCGGTGATCCCCGTGAGGTGACCCAATTGGTCCCAGGTGTAGACGCGGGTGTTGCCCAGGGCGTCAGTCTGCTCGATCATGCGGCCCAGAGCGTCGTAGCTGGTCCGCGCTCGGGGGGTCACCGGCTCGCCGTCCGCACCATCGAAGGTCGGGGCCTGGGCATCGGTCTGCTGTCCGAGCAGGTCATGGCCGAAAACCGAGGTGTTTCCTTCGGCATCCCGTTGATGGGTGAGGTTACCGACCAAGTCGTAACCAAACGCGCTGGTGGGGCTACCCGTGATGGTTAGCTCACCGTGTCGTTCGATCTTCGTCTCAGGCAGTGCTTCCTCGACCAGGCGTCCGAGCTCGTCGTAGGTCATCCGCGTGGTGAAGTCCGACGTTGTCGCTCCGCTTTCGTTTCCACGCGGGTCAGTGATCGCGGTGACCAGTCCGAGTTCGTTGAACTCGTAGCTGGTCAGGAGCTCCTCACCATCGACCTGAACGGCTTCCTCAATGAGGTTCCCGGCCGAGTCGTATGCATAGCGCATCCGCTCAACGCGTTCGGAGGGGTCGGTCAGAACGACCTCGAGGACGTTGTCGCGCGCGTCGTAGGTGTAGGAAGTACTCCGAGCCAGGCCTTCGGGGTCATGGGTCTCGCTGGCCAGTCGGGAGGCTTCGTCCCAGACCATGTCTGCGCGTGTGGTGCCGTTGCCCGTCAACGTACGGATCGGGTTGCCCGCCGGGTCGTAGAGGTGTTCCTCCAGGACTACGTCTTGAGGTTCCTCGCTGTCGTTGAGCATCGCGCCGGTGGCGATGGTCTGCGCGGGAAGCCCGTCGGCATAGTAGGTGTAGGAAGTGGTGCGGCCGACAGCGTCGGTGGTTGAGGCCAGGTTGCCGTTCGGATCGTAGGCGTAAGACTGAAGCACAAGAGGTGCGGGGGCATTGTCTTCGTCTGGGTGGCCGGTCCAGCCTTCGATGATGTGTTCGGCCACGTGACCGCGGTCAGTGTAGGTAGTGCGGAACTCAGTGCCGACTGCGTCCTGGTGGTAGGTCTGCGCGCCGGTGGGGTCGTAGCCGTAATGCTCGGTATTCCCCTCCGGGTCGGTCCGGGCCGACAGGTGCCCGTAGCGGTTGTAGGCAAACTGGGTTGCGCGGTCCGGATCACCGCCGGTCAGGTCGCTGATCGTCAGGCGGACGGGGTTGCCGTCCTTGTCGTAGACGTGGCTAGTTCGCTGCTGGTGGGAGGTGTCGGTCAGCTGGTTGGGGACGGCGGGCCCAGTCTCGGTAAGTACGCGTCCAGCGTTGTCGTAGGTGAACGTCGTAGTGATGCCGTCGGTGTTGTCCTCCGTGATGTCCGTAGAGGACTTCACCCTGCCGAGCCCGTCATGGGTGTACTCGGTAACCAGCCCGGAAGGTTCCCGCACCCGGGTCATGTCGCCGTGGGTGTTGTAGGTGAAGCGGGTCTTGCCCTCGTCGGCATCCCAGGTCTCGACCAGGAGTCCGGCCGGAGCCATCCCGCCGTCCGTGGCTGGTTCCTTGTCGTCGGTGTAGAAGTAACGGATTGTCCGACCGTCGGGGAAGTCCTCAGTGGCAGGTCCGGTTTCGGAGATCTGGTCACCGTAGGAGTTGTAGCCCCACCAGGTGCGGTAGGTAGCGTCCAGGAAGTTCTCGGATCGGGCGTCCATGTGTGAGACGAGCTGGTCGTTGCGCGGGTCGAAGGGGTCGTCCGGGTCGTGATGGAAGGAGAACCACTCCCAGTGGCAGTTCTCAGCCTCCACGTCGCGGCAGCTCATCTGCCCGAGGCGGTTGCCGCGTTCGTCGTTGAAGAACCGTAGTTGTGCGCCGTTGGGCAGGGTGGTCTTGACCAGGAACCCACCGGTGTCATAGCCGTAGGTGGTCTGGTGACCTAGTTGGTCGACGTCAGTGACAGAGCGGTAACCTGCCAACGCGTCGTAGCGTGTCGAGGAATCGGCCGCGCGCGGGTCGGTGATGGTCACCTCTGCGGTGACCTGGGGCTCTTCGTCGTTGATGTTGCCGTTGTAGAGCCGGTCTGAGTAGACCCACTTGCCGCCGTTGTGGTCGTTGTGGATCCGCACCCTTGCGGTGGACTCGTCGAAGGACAGATGGGCCGAAAGGTTCCCTTCCGGTGTGGTGACTTCCTTCAGCCGGTCTGCCGGGTCGACACCGGAAGAGTGATGCAGTGCGACGGTGTCGGGGTGCAGAGGGCGCTGGTAGATCGCGACCTCGTCGATTTGCCCCTGGAAGGGGAAGTTCCCTAGCGAGGGCAGGGTCGCGGGCCACCCGCTGTTTCCCATGCCGTGGCCGACATAGACGAACTTGGTGTTGCGGTGCTCGACCTGGCCGCTCTTGGTCCCGATCTCCTCGCCATCCAGGTAGAGCGTCTGCGTCGTCCCGTCCGAGGTGAGGGCGACGTGGTGCCACTGCCCGTCGTTGACCGCACCGTCGGTGGTGATCGGATCTACCTTGCCGGAGGTGGTCCAGAACTGGGCCCGGAGCTTGCCGTCGGTACCCACGTAGACGAGCTGGGTACGTTCCTTGGGACTGGTGGGTTTGTCCAGAGCACCAATGACGGTGCCGTGCTCGGTGGTGGAGAACCAGGCCTCTACGGTCAGGCGAGTACCGATCCGGTGCAGGATCGACTCGGGCAGCTCCGCGTAGGCGCCCGCACCGGCCTCCATCGCGTTGGTGTTCGTCCCCGCGAGCACGCCGTCAGCGCCCGTCGGCTCCCCGACCATGACGGCCTTTTCACCGCCCAGGGCCGAGGGAACCTCGTTAGCGAAGGCCTCCCCGCCCGTCTCCTCGAAACGCCAATAGCCGTAGGGATTGGCGTCCATCACTGCGGCCCGGTAGTGCGAACCATCCTCGTAGGTGTAGGAGCTGCACTCCTGCTCCGGGTTGCAGGCCTGGCTCAGCCGCTGGCCATCATAGGTGTAGGTCCACTCAGCGGAGTCGTCACCGCCGCGCGCAGTCACCGACCTGACGCGCCCGTCCGACCAGGTGAAGTCCAAGGAGCGACCGCCATCCGCGGTCACCGTCGAGACCTGACCCGAGGCATCGTGGGAGATGGTCTGGGAACGGTCTCGATGGTCGGTGATCTCCAGGAGGAGACCGGCGTCGTCGAAGACGTAGGAAGTGGAAGCCTTGTCCATCAGCCGCCAACCCGTGGCGGTCTCGGCCAACACCGCGTGCATCCCCGAGGGGGGTGTGAAACTGTCATCGGCATTGCGCGCGAACCGGTGTTGACGACCGTCGGGGTACGTCACTACGACGTTCCCGGTGCCGTCCACGTCCTGTGCCAGGCGCATGTCGTACCGGGTGGACCACCCCGCGCCGAACATCCCGTCCTGGCGAGGGTCAGCGGAGTTGTAGGTGCGCATGACGCTCAGCGGCAGCCCCGCCGTCGGTACCGCGGCGTCGGTCACACTCTGGGTGTAATTGCCGATTAGCGCGTTGACCGTTCCCTGCTCGCCCGAGCCTCCGCCCGCCAGGTTGGAGGTGACCGAGGGCTGGTCGGGTTCAGCGATCAACCGTAGCCAGCCGCTTTCTGTGTGCTGGCTGCCATCACGGACGAAGACGTTCCACCAGTACTGGTTGCCCCACTTCATCTTGCCTTCCGGCAACTGCCAGGAGGTCTCCTCCTGCCAGCCGGAGTCCACGCACTCCCAGTCCGGCCACTCCCCGTCACAGAAGTTGAACCAGAACTCCATCCCGTCGGTGGGCCAGGCGTCATTGTTGCGACCCAGAGCAGTGAACTCAGGGGCCAGGGTCGCCACGCGCGCACCGTCGCGTGGGCTGTAGTCCAGCAGCTGCGGCGGGAGGTCGGGGATCTCCAGCTGAACTTGGGCTGTCATGGGCACGCCCCAGGCCGCAAAGGACTGGGCCTTGTGGGTCATGTCGAACTGGATGGTCCATGTGCCCGGAGGCAGGGGGTCGATCTTGGCCCGGACGGTCGCGGTTTGCCCTGTGGCCACGTTCCTGGGCATCTTGGTCGTGGGAGCGACGTGGTAGACGCGGTTACCGTTCTTGTCGAAGACCTGGTAACTGAGCTCGTAGCCGTTGGTACCTGTCCAGGTCTTGTCGCCCCGGTTGGTCACCTTGACGTCAACGTTGGTGCCCCGAGTGGCGTGCGGGGTGGGGTCGAAGACCGGAGGGGTCTGAGCGAAGGCGTAGTCCGCGCGGTAGGGGCTGTAGGTGACCGTCATGTACGGCGCGCCCCACGACTCGCGGCTGCCGAACTTCTTCCACCCACTGTTGCTGGTGTTGGAGGCCCGGACGGTAATGCCGTGGTTGGGTTTGTCGCCGTCGACCCAGGCCTGGATGAGGTTGCGGCCGCGCGTCCCTAGGTCGATGCCCTCGTATCGGGCGGGGCAGGAGCTGGAGCTAGCTCCGGCCGGCATCCAACCGCGTGCGAAGCTCGCGCTCCCAAGGGCGGTGGAGTTGTAGCTGGGTCCAGGGAAGTTGGAGATGGACTTCTGCGACCAGGACTGAGTTACTTCGTGCACGTGAACGGGGCTCGGGGTGCACGAGTAGGACCAGTGGTTGAACAAGTGGAGCTTGGCGCCGTAGATCTTGTGGTTGCTGAGCTCGTTGACCATCGCGTTGAATCGCAGGTACGAGGCAGTGCGGGTGGAACCGCCGTTATAGGTGCCGGCCTTGAGCTCCTGCTCGGTGTAGCGCGAAGTATTGAACCCGGTCTGGACGTATGTGTCCTGGGAGGCGTTGTAGTTCCAGGTCGAGGTGGGGTCCACCGCGACCGGGTAGACCCGCTCTTCATCGGTGAGCCAGTCGAAGTCAGCGCTGACCTGGAGAATCCAGCGCTGTTCTTCCTGTAGGAGTTCGAAATCGACGGCTTCGGACCAGGCCCCGTCTCCGGAGCGGGGATCGATGTCGGAGTCCTCCATGTACCCGGCGGGGATATGACCGACCGGTTCACCCTCGTCGTCGACCAGGTCGATGCTGCCATCTTCCAGTAGGACGGGCTCCAGGTTTTCGAGTTCCAGCGGGAACCGCCAGACCGCGTCCGCCTCGGTCTCGGGCAGGCTGTGGAGCCAGATGGTCTCCTTGACTCCGCCTCCCTTCAAGGACTTGAGCTCGATGTCCGTCCCGGGGAGGGCCTCGGTGTAGACGATGGTGTCAGGCTCGTCCTCCAGAACCTCGCCCTGAGTGCCAGCGGCACCTTCGAGTGAGAAGGACAGGCTGTGCCCGTCCGCCAGTTCCATCCTTGCGAGCTCGTCCGCGTCCGCATTCGTCGCGAAGAACACCTCCTGAGGACCGGCTACTCCGGTCCAGGTCAGAGAGTTTTCAGGGACGAGACTGGGGTCGAGTTCCTCCCAGGAGCCGTCTTCCGCCTCGAAGTGGAGGGGTTCTTGGGAGAAGTCCGTGGAATGTGTGCCGTCCTCGTTCTCGAAGGTCCGCGAGTACTCGTCGCGTTCCTCCACGAGCTCCACGCTCGTCTCAGAGTCGAAGCCTGTGACCTGCGGTTCAGGCTCTTCTTCGGCGAAGCGCGTCGCCGGGCTCTCCAAGTCCGGCGGGGCCAGAGTGTCCGCGTCCTCCGGCAGGTCCGGCCACTCATAAGAAAGCGCTCCGTCCGGAGCATCCGCGTTCGGTCCAGCACCTGTCGGCCCTGAGGAGCTGTCGACCAAAGCAGCCTCTGCCTCGTGGCCGAGTCCTTCCGCGGTGGCATCGTCCTGGTCCGGCGTCTCAACATCAGCAGCGGACACAGGGGTCAGACGGGGCATAGCCGGGTTAGCGGGCACACTCGTCATGGAGTCCGTCAGAAGGAGCACCAAGACGCAACCGACCGCCGTGGTCTTGAGCAACCTGCTCTTGGACCTCTGGCGTCGTACCTCAGCGTTATCGCCTCTGAGGAAGAACCGAGCGAGAGCTGCGCGCACGGACGACTGCTGGCCGTTCGACACGAACGGTCACCTCCGGATTACCCACGGCGAGCCGGGCGCGAAAAACACACCTATCCCTAGGCATGCACGCTTCCCCCAAAGCCCGCAAATCCGGAACAACGCCTAAACCAGACAGAACGGCGTAAATTTAGCATAAAGAGAGCGTCGTCCCGACGGGTACAGGGATCCAGACCTGGCTTGTTGTCTAAGCGAAATGCACCCAAGAGGCACCACACGCTGGAGTAACCGGGGATGAGGAGGGTTGAGCCAGCACTCACAGCCCACCAGCTGGGGTCCCAAAGACCGGCCCGTCACGACCTCCCAGCAGACGGGACAGGTGGAACCGCCCTGCGCTGGCGGAGCACACACGACAAGAACACGAGAGGGAGCCCCCGAAATCCTCGCCCGCGACCATCGGACGCCGATGATCGCCCGTGCGCGCTCCGTTTGTGCTCCGCAGTCTTGGACCGGGACGTCAGCGGGTGGCATGACACGGCACAGGACGGCATCCTGATTCGGATGGTGCGGGACGCAACGGCACGAAGTGACACGTGGCGGCACCCGGGCGCCGGACTTCTAATCCGACGGTCGCAGGTTCGAATCCTGCTGGGTGCGCCACAAAACCCCAGGTCAAACGGGGTACGCGAGGACCTCGGAAGAGGTCCTCGCTGTGTTTTCGGGCGATGTGTGCTCCTGGTGTGCTCCCCAATACAAGGCGAGTACAGGTGGGGCGCGACCTCACAGAGCACTTTGCCGTCCCGTGACCGTGCGGGCCCGCAGTCGATGTGCCCCCGCACGCCCTTCAACACCCCGCGGCCGCCTCTGAACCCCTACCCTGCGCGGGGGCAACCGGGGGCCGGACGAGCCCTCTCAGACGCCCATCGGAGTGTCCAACACAACCGGGGAGATTCACTTCGTGTCGTGTGCATGCCGTGGTGTTGGGACCGACCAGCTCATCAACTACGCACCCGTCCGGGCCTGTCTACCCGGCCACGCACGACCCCCGTCGACGTGAGGAACGTGTTCTCAAGCTCAGGAAGCCTCTCCGCGTTCTTGTAGAGATCCTTGGCGCTGTTCGTGCCTTTCTCGGAAAGCCTCGCGCCGCTCCCGTTCGCGCCGGCTGAAGGCGGCGTTGCGCACCGACTCCTCGCTCTCGAAACCGGACCCGATCGCACCCGCCACCGTGGCCGCCGCCGTCACCAGCACAGGGATCAGCACATAGGTGCCCGCGCTCGCTTGGCCAGCGATGTACGAATCCAGAACCCCTGGCGAGAGCAATACCAGCGCCGCTGTCAAGTTGACCAGATACAGGCCCACATACAAAAAAGCTACTCCGAGGCCCAAGGTCAGTACCGTCGTCGCGTTGAACAGCACCGCCTGTTGGCGCTCGTCGCGGGGGCGCGCCCCCACCGGTTCCCACAAGTTGTGGTAAACAATGAGCCATCCAGTCATCACCGACAGCGCTCCCATTGCCGCAAGGGCCAGGCGCCAGGCTGACAAAGTGGTCGCGATCTCCCAAACTGTGGCGTTGAGCAAATAGAATGCGCTGAAGGCAAAGGCACCGACCAGCGGGCTGGTTAAGCTCCAGGTCAGGCGCCAGGGCCGGTTGGCTCGTACCATCCCCAACAACAAACGCAGATTCCCCCACTTGGAGGAGATCCGGGCATCGACTCCGGCCTGGTCGGGGGTGTGACGCCGAAAACGCGCCGCTAGTAGGGGGATGCGGTTTCGTGCGTGTGGTGCGGTCCCCTCTTGGGGAGCCCCGGGTCTGTGCATATCAGCGACGAGCTGAGCCACTACCGCACCGACCCTGCGCCGCAGCGCCATGACCCCGAAGGCCGGTAACGAGACCACGACTACGCGCCGCTGGCTGTTCATGTCACCCATGATCGCTCGCTTGCCGCTGCGCATGGGCAGGTCGGTCACGCATACGACCATGTCCCAGCCGTGCTCGGCCAACTTGGTCTCGGCGAGCTCCATCATCGCCGTGTGGCGGCTATCGCTGGGCGGGAGGCGTTCCCAGTGCACCTGGGCGGCCCAGGTTTGTTCTGAGTCGACTTGTTGAGTCAACAACTGTGGAAGGTCCTGAGCGAGCTGTTCCCCGATCAAAGCTGGCATGGCGACGGGATCAGCGATCACGCCGACCGTAAGGCGGTTCTCGTTCTGGCCCTTCTGACGTTCTGCGTCCAGCAAAATTCTGCCTCTCTAATTGAGTGAGACCCAGTCAGGAAAGCTGACACACAAGCCCTGAAGAACAACACCAGACCTTGAACCTTGCAAGCACAGACCTCATTGCCTCATAAACGGCAGCGGATCCCCTACTGAAATCTTATATGGGAAAAGTGAAAAATGTACCCGTCTCCTCAAGGGGCTACACTTCGATTTTACTGATCTTTGATTAGGCGCTTGACGGAATAGGGCACGGATCCAACCGGACCGATCGGATGAAACCGCGCAACAAACCGGGCTGTCACTGGACCGAGCACAGATGGGACCGCAGCACCCGCTCCAGCTCCTCCGAGCTCCGGAACGCCCGGTTCACCAGATGGCCCGTCGGGTGTGCCCACAGTGTCTCGCCCGGCACTCCGATTGGGTTTCCGGTTTGTCATGATTTCTGGACTGCTTTTCCGCGGTAGTGGCAGCGCCGAGCGTCTGTTTGATGGTCGAGGCAGGGCGCCCCAGTTGGCGCCCGATCACTCGCAGGCTCTGGCCTTGGTGGTGCAGATCCGCGATCCGTTCCCGGTCGGTCAGAGTCAGAAAACGCGGGTACACCTGCGCTCCGAGCGCGGCTAGGGTTGGCGGAGGGCTGGTCAGGGACTTGGTGGTCGTCTACCCGGTGGGGAGTCCACGCTACGCCCGTCGGTGTAGAGCCAGCTATTACCGGACTTGCGTACCCTGTGGTCCCAGTCCCGTGCGGTGCGCTCATTCACCCCGACTTCTCACGCGGTCTGTCGGGGCACGTGTGCGCAGGCGTTCGTACTCCTGGCGCGCTGGGTACGGCCGTTGTCGGCGTTGTGCGCTCGGCCAGGCCTGACGAGCCCACCCCAAGGCGGTGTTCCGGTTGATCTCGAGCAGCCGGGCTACCTCGGTGGCGTTGCCGATCTGGTCCATCAGTTCCAGGAACCGTGCTCGCAGACGATCCCGTTCTTCCCTCGAAAACGACACCGTGGTCGCAATGTCCTGAAAGTCAGGGTGTTGCGACCACCGTTAGAACCTGAGCTCCTCCGGGCCCGCGTGGTGTAGGTTGCGTGGCCGACTGGCCGACCAGCGGCGTAGCTCACGCCAGCGCGGGCTTGAGCACCACCTTGGTCCAGCCGTCCTCGCGGTTGTCGAAGTGCTCGTAGGCCTCCGGCGCCCGCTGCAGAGGCAGGTCATGGGACACGATGAAGGACGGCTTCGCGCGGTCCCGGTGGATCATGTCCCGCAGTTGCCGGTTGTAGGCCTTCACCGGCGCCTGGCCGGTACCGATCTTCTGGCCCTGGAACCAGAACGTCCCCATGTCGAAGGTGAGCCGACCGTTGCGGGCCATCTCGTCCGACGCTCCGGGGTCGGAGGGCAGGAAGATGCCCACGACGCCGATGCCGCCGGTGAACTTCACCGACTTGACCAGGTTGTTCATGGTCATCTCGGGGTGCTCGACACCGAGATGGTCGTGGGCCTGGTAGCCGACGCACTCGCAGCCGCAGTCCGCGCGACGGCCGTCGGTGAGGTTGAGGATCTGCTCGACCGGGTCGCCCTTGGAGTCGTCCACGGCGATCGCCCCCATCCTCTCCACGAGGCGCAGCCGGTCGGGGTGGCGGTCGACCACCATCACCTGGGACGCCCCTTGGAGCAGCGCGGAGTAGGCCGCCATCAGGCCGACCGGACCCGCGCCGTAGACGACGCAGGACTCCCCCGGCTTGAGCCCGGCCAGGCGGGTGGCGTGCCAGCCGGTAGGGAAGATGTCGGCGACCATCACGTAGTCGTCCTCCTTCTCCTGCGCGTCCTCGGGCAGCCGCAGGCAGTTGAAGTCCCCGAACGGCACGCGCAGGTACTCGGCCTGCCCGCCGGAGTAGGGGCCCATCCCGACGAAGCCGTAGGCGGCCCCGGCCATCTCCGGGTCGGGGTTGGCCGTCAGGCAGTAGGAGGGCATGCCAGTCTCGCAGTTGCGACAGAACCCGCAGCCGATGTTGAACGGCAGACACACGTGGTCGCCGACCTTGACGCGCTCGACACCCTCGCCGACCTCGACGACCACGCCGAGGTTCTCGTGCCCGAGCACCTTGCCGGGCTCCAGGTCGGTGCGTCCTTCGTACATGTGCAGGTCGGAACCGCAGATGTTGGTGGCGGTGATGCGCACGAGCACGTCGGTGGGACGCTCGATCCGGGCGTCAGGGACCTCCTTGACGGAGACATCGCGGGATCCGTTGTACACAAGGGCCTTCATGATCTTCTCCAAGAATGGGCGCGGGACGGGCCTGGTGGAGCTTTCCGCCCTTGCTCCGACCCCTGCTCTCCTAGCACCGGGACGAAACAGCCTCACGCCCACGGTTCGGACAAAACATGTCAAGGTTCCGTGACTGACCGCCACGAGAGCCGGGACGCAGGGTCCACCATCCCCGCCACTGGTAGGCCGTGGTTGGCGGCCGCTTTCGCCCGTGTGGGAGGAACCTTCCGGGGACAGGGCTTCGGCGTCGCGGCAACTGAGCAAGCGCCGCGCAGGGGCGAAGTGCTGCTGGACGTCAACGACATCCAGCTCAGCCACCAGACCGAACTGCGCTGGAACAGCAACGAGGATTGGGCGTGGTCGGGCTGTCCCGTCCGTGAGCCGCTCATCGGGCCGGAGGAGTTCGACCAGGTTCAGACGCTGTTGGGCTCGCGCGGCCGCACGCGGGCAGGGGAGCACAAAGTTCACCGCACTCGTCGGCGCTACCTGTTTTCGGGGAGCCATGGAGTGTCTCGTGCCGAGTTCATTGGAGGCGAAGAACCCACGCTTCGTCTTCTGTGGACCCGGCCTTCCGCCCATAGTCGTCCTCGAACTCTGCTGACGGGATCAGCCACGCCGTGCGCTCAGCCGCCTCCGGCGGCATGGTGCAAGCCGAAACCAACATCCCCTTCGGCGGCCTCCAGGTTCACACGAGTGACGGGAGGCGATCCCGGCACACACCAGAGCTCGGACAAGGCTCCTCATTTACGGCGGATCTGCAGGAGACAAATGGATCTTCACCCACTGGGCTTCCTCCGGTCGGCGGGGATCCAGGTCGACCTGCATAAGCCAGCGCCCGGGGCGGAGGGGGATCTCGTCGAAGCCGCCTGCGTCACCGATCGAGAGAACCCCGGAAGGCAGGACGATCACGGACGCGTGGTCGGACGAGGCCATGGGAACAGCGTGGACGTAAACGTTCAGTTCGACGTCGGCGTCGTGCGGGTCCACTATGCGGCTGTTGGCCACCTGGATGGCGACATGGTCGTCCACGGCAAAGAACGGGCCGCCGCCGGAGAGGTGGTCGCCATCCCCGTCGTAGCCTCCAACGTCATAGCAGTAGATGCAGCCCCAGTAGTAGTCGCGTACGCAGTGGAGCACGGGTTCGGTCGTCATGGTCACCCAGTGTGCGATACCGCAGCGACACTCCACCGCGCCGTCAGGGCTGGCTCAAGGGCCCAGAGACGCTGCGCGCAAGCTGAGGTAAGACGACGTTCGAGTACGTGCCCCGACAGACGGGCGATGGACAAGTACGTCGCGAAGTGCCACCGGACGCCGCCAGGGGCCGGTGCGTGCTCCGTTGGTGCTCCGCAGTTTTGGACCGGGACGCCACCGGGCAGCACGACGTGGCACAGGACGGCATCCTGATTCGGATGGTGCGGGACGCAACGACACGAAGTGACACGTGGCGATACCCAACCATAGAACTTCTCATCCGACGGTCGCAGGTTTGAATCCTGCTGGGTGCACCACAAACCCCCAGGTCAGAGGGGTGCGCGAGGGCCTCGAACGAGGTCCTCGTGGCGTTTGGGGGCCATGTGTGCTCCTCGCGTGCTCCCCAGTCGGAGCACAGTCGCAGCAGCACCCGCGAGAACCCCATCGGACTTGGCCACCTCGCAGCCACGCCACCCCTCGGATTCTCGGCTGAGTCCTCCACACCGAACCTCCTGAGACAGCCCCACCCGCCTCATGACTGCCTACTGGAAGGCCTTCTGACAGGATCTGCGGCGCCTTGAGAGCGCCTCGTTCCCTCCAGCGCCTTCCCCTCACCCCTCCACTGACCCAACGACGAGCGCGTGTTGAGGCAGTGCTGACGGAGTAAGCGCAAGAACCTATCGGACCCTAAATCCGACGCAGCACTTCCCCTGGACGAAGCCGACATTTAGGACTTGACTACCACGACCAGCCGACCTCGTTGGCCACCCGCTCAAGAGCGCGGAACAGCATCTTGGCAGCCCATCACCAGTCGACCAGCTGTGCCTCGAGAGCGCACGGAGCCTCTCGGGCCTCGCGGAGTCAGAGCTTCGAGACAGCCACTTCCAGGAGGAGCATTCACTGCTCATCGGGGACCTCCAGGTGGCCCGACCCCCGGTTCTGCGAATCCCGAACGAGAACGGGAACCCGCATCCCTCCGCGCTTCCACGCAGTGGCCCTGGTTGCCGCTGTAGCTCGACCTTCGCCAGGTCGCGTCCACGGTTGTTCTCCTCACAGTGATGCGATGAAGAGCAGGCTTTCCTCAGGGGAGAGCGCGAGGCTCCTGAGGTGCCCGTACTGCTGCTGGCAGTTTCCCACGATCACCTGGTCGGTGATCACCTGACCCGATCCGGGCGTCTCCGCGTACACGTGTGACTCCGCATGGTCCATGTCGAGGATGACCAGGGGACCGTTCATCGCGCTGTGCGCACCACGACCGAACGGGAGTACCTGAATCTGCACAGTGGGATTCAATGCCCGCCGCAGCAACGCCTGGAACCGCCACCTGCGCCGCTGACCCCGCAAGCGCGGCACTGTCCACCGCCTGGCCCGTAAGGGTGGGGAGTCGTCGCAGCAGTTGAGTGGGCACCGATGGCAGGTCGAGCGCACCATGGCCTGGCTGGCCGGCTGCCGCCGCCTGCACCGACACTACGAACGCAAGGCCGACCACTTCCTGGCCTTCGCCAGCATTGCCTGCACACTGATTTGCTACCGCAGACTCACCAAAAGAGATGAGCTCGAACTACTATTCGCCAAGAGCACCCAAATTTCCCCATTCTTGAATACTCACAACACGTTCACCAAGAAACCACACACGACGACAGAAGTTGAAATTGAGTGAATTGCAGCATATGAATTTCTTCCGAGCGCGAAGATAACATGACGACTCCCCTTAACGGCGCCAACCAAAACAGCCCTTGCCGACTCAACAGCCATGACGCAGGTCACGCCAATGGCAGGGGCGGAAAAAAGGAAGCACCAAGCGTAATAGTAATCTCTTTCGAAGTTTGAAACGAAAGCCACTTGAGAAAGCTGGTAAATAGCTTCCGTAGCTAGCGCCAATGGCAGCACATAGAGCGATGTAAGCACCATGTCCAGGAAGAAAATTTCCTTCGCCTCGCGAACAGAAACCCCCTCCCCCCGGGCACGTCTACGCAATCTTACTACGAGAGCCCCCAGACCTCCGAGGCCAGGGAACAGCCTCACGTAAAAAATTTCCGAAAGACGCCAGATTCCATACTCAACGAAAATCTTTCTCAATATTTCATTTCCCATATCGTCACATCAGTTCAGCACCAAGGCTACTAGTGGGTTAGCCACCGTCCGGACTCCCCACCAAACTTCCTTCTCGCTGAGTACCGCGGCACTCTCGCGCCGTTGCCAGGCGGGTGCGGCAAGGTCGCGGGCATTGGCATTGCACCACCCAAGGCAAGCATGCCGCACCCGTATTCGGACCATTGGCGCTGGTGAACTGGCGCAGTGCCCCGAAGCACGCCTCGATCAGGACGGCCCACGAGGCATAGGCAGGAGTGAGACACAACTCGACCTTGTGTCGACGCGCCCAGGAACAGAAGCGTAGGGTCTAGTCGGTGGACATCTCGTCCCTGATCACGCAGGCCAGAGCTCCCTCGGGCTGTGCGACCTGGATCAATATTGAACGCTGCCACACGCTTCCGGTCCACCCACTAGGCAGCCCAGCTCCACCCTGGATCCTCGACAGCCCTCGCGCCTGTGACAAAATCATGCGCACCTCCAATCATTCCTGCAGTGCCCTGCACCACACTGTCGTAGTACCTACTCGATGATATATCTCCCCTGAGAGAATTATATCGACTTCTCACCGCCTGGCTATTCGGCTTCCTTTTTGACGATTTATAGGAGAAGAAATCTGCAGCATTACTCCTAATGGAGGACCTGGCCAAGAATCTTGAACCCTTGCCAATTCCAAACGGCAAGGCCCCTGCTATATCCCAAATACCATCCACATTTTTTTGGCCAGAACTAAACAACTTCGAAATCCCAACACCGGCACCTAGGGCAAATCCGACCCACTGCAATCCTGGAATAAAGCTCATCGCAAACGCTGCATCACCAGCAATATTCCACCAGTTCAGACCATCGTCGGTCGTGTATCTGCTTGAAACCCAACCGCCGACCGCGCTTCGAGTCTCGTTCATCCAGCTCGCGTCGTTCTTGGCCTGGGTCTGAGGGTCGACCGTCGCGCTTGCACCCGTAAAAGGATTTCTAGGAGTAGGAGAGGGCTTGTGTGGACGCGCCCCTGAGAAGGTGGGCCTGTAGCTTCCCCCAGTGATCCGATGGAACTTTTGAGTTGCCCTCTTCAAAGCCTTCGGGTTGTTCTGATGCACGTACTGCTGGTTCCACAGCCACTTGTCATGGTGCCAGCTCGGCTGAGCAGGAGCTTGTTTTCGACCAGGCGAGCCAACCAGCAGCAGTCCGTCAGGATCAGTGAAGCTCATAGGACTGTTGTTGGCGTAGGCGTATCCGTGCATCTGCTGACCGTCAGCCAGGTCCATCAACGGATCGACGGAGATGAACCGGCCCAGGTCCGCCTCGTAGGCGCGGGCTCCGAGCTGGGTCAGTCCCGTGGAGGCATCGATCATCCCATCGACGAAGCCCCGCTCGCCAGGCCAGCTACCGGTCGTTCCGCGGTCCTGGCCGAACACCGTCATCCTGCGTTGAGCGACCTCGTTCGAGTTGGCGTCGATGCTCATCTGGCCGGTGTCGTGGTGGTCCGACACGATCCAGTGCAGGCGACCACTATTCTCCCGGACCGCGACAGTCTCGCCAGCATGCGTGAAGTAGCGGGTCGCTTCCTCGGTCCCCTCGGCCGGGTCCCAGGTGACCTCCATGCCCGGCAGGTACAGGGTGGTGACCCCGTTGGCCCGACGCAGGAGACGTTCACCATCGGCGTCGTACACGTACTCGGTCTCAGAAAGGTCGCCCGTGACCTTGGTCAGCTCTCCCTCGGGTCCCCATTCGAGGGTCTGGTCGTGCTCGCCACTCTTACGGGAGACCATGTTGCCGGCCTCGTCGTAGTCGTAGAAGTGAGCAGTGCTTCCCCCACTGCCGCTCTCGTCGACCTGAGTGACAGCATGAGCGGGGCCCTGACCGTCCTCGGGCGAGGTGTAGTCGCGGGTGACTCCACCACCGGGACCGTGCTGGACCTCCTGGACCCGGTTGCCGATGGCGTCGTAGGTGAACTCGTGCCAGTACGGGGCGGTACCGCCCAGCTCCGTCACCTCGGGTTCGGCGTCGCAGGCTTCCTTGCCGACGGCGTCCGGGGTCCAGACCTGGTTCAGGCGGCGCAGGTGGTCGTAGTCAAAGCACTGCACGTCGCTGGCGCGATCAGGGTCAGTCGGCTCGTCGTTGATCGAGAGCAGGTTTCCTCGGGCGTCGTAGCCATAGGTCTGGGTCGACAGTGAACCCTGCCCCTGTTGGGGGACGACACTGGCCAGAGCCAACCTGTTGGTCTTCTCGTCGAAGTCGAAGCTCTGCCAGGTGCGGCTGGCCCCCAGTACTCCGCGGTGGAGCTCTCGCTGGACGAGATTGCCGACCTTGGAGTAGACGGTCTCGGTGACGATGCGGTCGCCACCCGAGAGGGTGGTGGGGTTACCCAGGTTGTCGTAGCCGTAGGTCACGGGTTCGGCGCGCAAGGCTCCGGCAGCCGGCATGTCCGTGGATCGAACACTGCCATCGGGGTTGTAGAAGGTGCGGAACAGGTAGTTGCCTGCGAGCTCTCCCTCGCTGGCGGGGATGTTGATCTGGTGGGCTCGTGGCCGGTTCACCCGGTCGTAGCCCATCACCCTGGTGGTGAAGGCCTGTCCGTCCTCGTAGCGCGTCGAAGTGGCGGGAAGACCGACTGCCACTGAGTCGAAGGTCCACTCAGCCCGTAGGTCGCCGCCGCCGTCGCGCAGTTCGATCTGGCGGCCCAGCTCGTCGTAGACGGTCTTCAGGCTCTGGCCACGGGCGTCGGTCGTCTCGACCAGCCGGTCGAGTTCGTCGTAGACCATCTGGCTCACCCCGGTGTCGGGGTCGGTCTCGGTCACCTTGCGGCCGCGCAGGTCGTACTCGTAGGTCCAGGTGTTGTCGCCCGGGTCGGTGACCGTCCTCAACTCGGAACGCGCGGTGTAGGTGTAGAAGGTCGAGTCGAACTCACCCTCCGCCGCGGGACCGTGGTGCTTGCGCAGTTCCACGGTGTTGCCACGCGCGTCGGTGATGGCGGTGGTACCGGTGCCGCCCTCGGGTTCGGTCACCAGGGTGCGGTCACCCTGGTGTTCGGTGGTGGTGCGGAACTGCTCCACCCCTCGCGACATGTGGACGGCGTCGGTGGCCCTGTCCGCGCCGTCGTACACGGTGTGTGTCCAGCGGGGGATCTCGTCGTGGTTGTTGACCGTGAGTAGTTCCCCGTCCGGCTCCTCCGTGTTGAAGTAGGGCTCGCGGGAGATGACCGTGTTGCCACGGCTGTCGTGGAAGACGTCGGTCAGGACCCGACCTCCGCCAGGGGCCGGAGCCTGGCTCTGGCGCTCGCGGAGCATCCCGTCGAGGATCTGGTAGCTGGTGGTGTAGCGACCTGCGGGGTTCAGCGTGTGTGTGGTGACGACCGTGGGTTTGTCCTTGGACAGGTCGTACTCGAACCTCATGGACGGCGTGAAGTTACGGTCTCTGGGCCGGTCGGCCAGCCACACGTCGGTCATACGTCCCAGCGGGTCGTAGGCCAGTTCGGTGCGGTTGCCGTTGGCGTCGATCTCCGCAATCGGTTGGGAGCGCTCGTCGTACTCCACGGTGCTCTTGTGACCGAGGGTGTTGGTCGTCTCCACCTTCGAGTCAGGGCCACCGGCGACCTTGGAGGTGTAGGCGGTCGTCGTGGTGTTCCCCTTGGCGTCGGTCACCTCCAGAGCACGTCCGAACGTGTCGAAGGTGGTCTCGGTGATGGTCTGGTAGACCGGTTCGCCGTCCTCGTAGTCGGCCACCCGCTGCGTCTCGGTGGGGCGTGCCTTGGTGGGGGCATCGCCGAAGGCACCACCGTCGTGGAGGGTGCGGGTGTCGCTGACCACGTCGTCGGGGTAGGAGACGTCCTGACCACAGGCCGCGGTCACGGTCTGGGTTCGCGCGACCGGGTCGAGCAGGTGCAGGCCGGTGTTGCGCGCGTAGGTGGTGGTGGTGCACCAGTCGTCGTCGGTCACGGCCACGTCGCCCTGGTCGTGGACCGAGGCGATCATGCCGTGGTCGTCGAAGGTGTTGACCGTACGGGTCTGGCGGAAGGATCCGTCTTCCAGAGCCGTGTAGGCGTCCACCTGTTTGGTGTTGGTCAGGTGTGCTTCCAGCGTCCAGCTGTGGGAGGTGGAGGCGGTGCGCTTCTTCCAGGGAGTACTGATGGTCTTGGAGACCACCTCACCTCCGACCCCGTTCCGGACGATGCTCTCGCGAAGTTGCCCGTTGAACACCGGGTCGTCGTCCACGCTGGTCCCGGTGGAGTCGGTGACCCGAACCGTTCTCTTGCCGCTGGGCAGGTGGTCACCGTTCATGCCCTGGTAGTAGAGGTGCTCGACCTCGGTCCGAGTCTCGTCGGGATGGCCGGTGCGTTCGATCACGCGGTCGAACCCGCGCCACTGGGACCACGTTCGGTGGTCCTTGTCCACGAAACCGTCGTCGTCCATGTACGCCCACGCGGGTGTGCCCACGTAGTCGTAGCTGGTGATCACGTCGGGCTGCCCGCCCACGAGGTCCACCTCGACCAGGTCGGTCACCACGTACTTGGCGAACCAGTCCGTGATGTCGTCGGCTCCGGGGCGGTGGGTGCGCACGACGGGAAAGCAGCGCTTGGTGTTCTCGTGGGCCTTGGGTTCCTTGCCCGCCTCACAGTCGGAGTCCGCGTAGGACACGTCCACCTGGGCTCCGGTCTCGGTGTGGATGGCGGTGATCCGCCACTTGTTCATCGGGGCCAGGCCGTCGGTGGTGGAATCGACGCGGTTGGGCATCGGCGTGCCGGTGAAGGTGATGGCCGGTTTGGTCTCCGTCCCTTCGCCGGTGTGACCGGTGTGGGTGATGGAGTCCAGCCACAGGGCGGGGTCGGTGCCGTCACCGGGAGCAGGGAAGGAGTGCTTGAACTCCCAGCTGTCGACGGTGGTGTACTCGGTCCCGTCGTGCAGCTGGGTGGTGATCTTGTTCAGCTTCTTGGTGGTCCAGAACGTCGGGGAGTGCTTCCCCGCGCAGTCCTTGTCACACTCCTGGTCCAGGGGGGTGTCCGGCCAGTACTTGGCGTTGGACTCCTTGCGATCCGCGACCTTGCAGCCGAAGTCAGTGTCCACACAGCGCTCTCCGACACCGTAGAGCACCTGGGCCGGGGCGGTGGCCTGGAGGTCGTCCTTGTGCAGCCCGTAGGCGGTGCGCTTGAGGTAGCCGCCTCGGTCGTACTTGACCGGGTCCGACTTGAAGTTGAGTCCGTAGTTGTTGGTCTCTGCCTGGTAGTAGTGGGCCAGCGCGTTGCCCTGGAGGTCCACGACGTAGTCCAGGTTCCAGCGCCACGCCTGATCGCACCACGCGTCGCCCAGGTTGGACTTGTGGCAGGGTTCGCCGGCGTCGTTACCGAAGACCGGGACGGTCCAGGCCGAGTTGGTCTCCTCGTCGCCGGAGGAGTGCCCGGGCAGGCGGTTGAGGCCGAAGTGGTACTGGGTGCCGTCGACGGTGGTGACCCTCCAGTGCTCTCCGTCGTTGTCGGCGTTGGTGGCCCCGGTCAGGCGTTCGATCTTGGAACCGTCGTCGTTCTTGGGCGTCCACTCGCCGTCGTCGTAGACCAGCTCGGTGGAGCGCCCGCCCAGGTTCAGGGTGGCGTTGTGATGGGACCAGCACTGGTCCGGGATGTCGGTGTCGTCGTCCTGGCAGGTCTGGTAGCGGCGTTCGATGTAACCGGGGTGGTAGTCGAAGCCCTCACCGATCCAGGAGGTCTGGTTGTTGGTGCCGGAGGTACGGCCGTCCACGGACTGGGAAGAGTAGCCCAGGCTGATCTCCGGCTGGAGACCACCCGCGACGTTGGGCGCTTGAACGGGGTAGTTCCAGGAGAACCCACCCGACTGGGTACCGACGTTCCAGGTGGAGGAGGGGCTCAGCGAGGTGGCGGTGTAGTCACCGGTCCCCTCCTCACTGTCGGCGGCGGCCACGGCAGCCACAAGGATTCCACTGCCGGTCGCGGGGACCAGGGCATGCAGTGTCCGGACGTCGGTGTCGTTGTCAGCGCCCAGTTCGTGGGTCGTCCAGCAGCCCTCGTCGTCATCGCACTCGGTGAGCGCGACCAGGTCCAGCCGGGAGCCGTAGTCGGCTCCGAAGGCCGAGGAGAAGCCCGAGTAGTCGACCTCCACCCGGACCGGTCCAGCATCGTCGCCACCGTCGGTTCGCGTGACTCGAAGTGCGAGACCGGAGAGCCCCAACTCAGCGACCTCGGCACGGTCCAGGACCTCCACCTGAGCCGAGGTCACCGGGCCTTCCGGCTCCTCCACCTCCTGCTGCTCTTCGAGCTCAGGGGCGGGTTCGGTCTCGGGGTCCGGCTCCGCGTCGGTGTCGAGTTCCGTGTCCGGATCTGAGGCCTCCGGGCCAGCGGAGACCGGTTCCTCAGCCTCCTCTTCAGGGTGGGAGTCAGCGTCGTCGGAACCCTCCGGCAGCGGCTCCGCCGGTGTTCGGCGCTCGTTCGCTCCCTCGGCCTCGTCCTCCTCCCGGTCTTCGACCACCTTCGGCAGCGGCGAGACCCAGGACTCGAACTCCTCGGCATCGACACCGCCCACCCAGACGGTTTCGTCACCGGCAGTAAGAGCCTGAGGCGCGGTCTCCCCTTCGTCGAAGCCCAGGAGACCCGGTTCGGGCCACTCGGCCTCCGCCAGCGCCTCGACCGCAGCGTCACTCATGGTCGTGTCGTTGGGGATCGCGGCCGGTTCCGCGACGTGGCCGTCCACCGACTCCCCCAGGTCCACGTCCGGGCGGGTGTTGTAGGCCAGGGCGGAGGCGGGCAACGCGGAGACCAATCCGGTCACCAGCAACAGTGAGACGAGGGAGACGAGCGGTTTGCGGCCGCGTCGAGAGACGGGGGGCTGGGGGATGTCAGACACAGGGGGTTCCTCCCGCCCGGCAGGTGTGCCTGCCGGGCAGCTCAAGGGGCTCAGGGGACGAAGGGAAGACAGGGCGTCAGGGGACCGGCAGGTATCCCGCCATCACGTCGTGGATATCGGCTGCGGTCAGGACCCCCTGGTAGAGGTGGACATCGCTGAGGTCCCCCGCCCATGGGTCGAAGAACTCCTTCTCGAACTGAGCTCCGCCGATCATCACCGGCCCGTTCGCCTGCCATGCCCGAGGAACCTCGATCGGGTCCTGGGCCACTCCGTCCACGTACAGGGTCGCCTGGGCGAGCGTGTGGTCGTAGGTGGCCGCCAGGTGGGTCCACTGACCGAACTCGGCACTGCGGTCGGAGAGGGATCGGTGCCAGCCGCTGGCCCCGGACCGGTCCTCTGGCGGCAGCTTCATCACCCAGCTGTCGTGATCGAAGGTGTGCTGATAGCTGAGGTAGAACGCGCTGTGTACCGCGCCGTTCTGGGCCACCGCGGTGGAGTTGTGGCCCACCTCGTCCAGACGCACCCAGGCCGCGACACTGTAACTGCGGTCCGTACGCACCGCCGGGGCATCGGTGTGCAGGTGTTCCTCGCCCGCCACGTCCAAACTGACTCCGGGGGCGAAGGTGACCTCGTTCATCGCCTGGTTCCACGCGGTGAGCGGGTCCGCCTCCAAAGTGGCGTCCAGGCCATGGTCGGAGGAGTCGGTCGCAAGCGTGCCCTCGGTCTCGTCCAGGCGCCAGCGCCCTTCCAGAGCAGTGGGTCGGTTCGCCAGGTCCCACACCTCGGAACGGGCTTCCTCGGTTTCGATGAAGGGCTCGTCGAAAACGACCCGGTCCCAGACTCGAACGTCGTCGATACCACCGCGCCAGTGCTCGGAGTCGTTCGTGGAGGAGCGGGCGCCACCGACCATCAAGGGGCCCTCAGCCTGCCACGGGGTCTCCAGGGTCGCGGTGTCCTTCTGCCGCACACCGTCGACGTAGAGCACGAGTTCTCCGTCGGCCGGGTCGAAGGTACCGAGCAGGTGGGTCCACACGCCGGTCTGGGCGGGCTCGTCCGACAGGGCCCGAGACCAGCCGCTGGCCCCGGTCTCGTCGGAGGGGGCCATCTTCAGTACCCACCGGTCATGGCCCAGGGTCTGTTGATAACCCAGATAGAATCCACTGTTCTCCAGTCCGGCCTGGGCAACGGCACTACGGTTGCGGTCCTTGTCGTCCATGCGCACCCACGCCGAGACGGAGAACGCTTCGCTGGTGTCCACCACGGGCTCGTCGGTGACCAGCCGGGAGTTCTCTCCGTCGATGTCGATCGCCGCGCCTTCCAGGCGCTGGGTCTCACCGTTACTGGGACCCACACGGCCTCTCACCCATTCGAGGTCACCCGTGGCCTCCAGGGTGCGGTCTGCATTCGAGGCGTCCGCGGCCACTGTGCCCTCTCCCTCGTCCAAGGGAACGTACGAGACGGGTTCCCCGGGTGGGGCGACGGTGAACGTGTACGCCAGTCCGCATTCGGAGGAGTTGCCGTAGGCGTCGGTGATGCGGGCGTGGATCAGGTTGGGGCCGTCCCTGCGCGGGGTGATCGGCAGGGTCACGGACGCGCCCTGTTCGTCGAGGTCGACCTTGGTCGAACAGCTGGCGTCGTTGACGCTGTAGTGATACGAGGTGGCCGCATCCACGCCGTTGTTGGCGAACGTGAACTCACCCGTGCGTCCAACGGAACCATGGGGCTCGTCACCGGCCGGGTAGTCGGTGGAGGTCACCTCGGGTCCGGAGTCGGGTTTGGTGGTGTCGACCTCGATGAAGCACCAAGACGACCACGGACCCCAGTTGGAGCGGTCATGGCCACGCACCCGGTAAGCGATGAGCTCTCGCTCAGGAAGGTCACGGGCGGTCACCGGACGGTAGCTGCCTCCGGACCACTTGCCCACGGTCACATAGGCCGAGTCAGCGGCACCGACGCGACCGTCCACCCCGTCGAGTTTCCACTCGAACTGCGACTTGACCTGCTGGCCCACCCAGTAGGAGTCACGGTCACGGATCTGGGCGTTGAACCTGACCTCGGTGTTGTTGATCATCCGGGGCGCGGATCGGTCGGTCTGGCAGGTACCCCCAGGGAGTCGGAGATGGTGGAGGTCACCGGCTTCTCCGGCGGGTGGTTGTAGTTCACCACGAGCACCGGGGGCTTCTTCTTGGTGTTGACGCGCCGCCAGGCGGTCGTGCCCCTCTCGTCGCGTTCCTTGAGCCTGAGCCGGATGTGGGAGGCGTTGTTGTTGACTCCCCACCGGTAGGCGTTGGTGGCGTCGAACTCCACTCCGCTGCTCTTGGGACAGGTCGCCCAGCCGCCCTTGACGTTCTGGGTGTCCTGGAGGGTGCGGGTGGTGGGCTGGTTGTTCCAGGTGGTCTTGTTGGTGAAGGCGTCGGTGCGGTGCAGTTGGATGTGGGCGTTGCTGGTGCAGTCCCATCCCCACTCGATCTCGGTCCGTAGCGTGGCCGAGTTGATGATGGTGTTGGGGTGGTTCGTCCTGGCCATCACGGTGAACTGGAAGAACGCGCGCCGAGTGTAGGTCCGGTCCCACTCGACCCTGCCGATGCCCACGTCGTCGACCTTGGGGTTGTAGTAGGCCTGGCCGGGGAACGCGGAGTCGACGTAGGCCCAGTTGGGGCGGCTGGCGCTCACGGAGGGGTCGATGTAGACGGGGAACTCGGTGGCCTCGTCCACCAGCATCCCCTGGTCCGGGAGGAGCCGGATGCTGTCGACCTCGACCGAGGTCGGGACCATTTGCACGCGTGCGCCCGAGGGCGCGGACACCGTGGGGTCCTCGCTCTCGTGGCCCGCGCCCGTGGAGTCCCACATGGCCGGGGCCTGTGCGGAGAACACACTCTGGCCGCCTGCGTCGCCCACAGCGTCGAGGTTGCCGTGCTCGTCCGCTGTCATGGTCACGCCGGTGGTACGCAGCGGGAGCGCGATCTCGGCCAGATCGGGAAGTTGGGCGGCTTCGGGGGTGTGGACGACCAGGACCTGGCTGAAGCCCTCGACACCGGCGGTCAGGACGAGGTCCACGTCGGGAAGGACGTCGGTGTAGGTGGCCTGCTCCCCGTCCAGGGCGGGCTCGGGGAGGTCGTTGATCCAGCCCAGTGCGGCGGTGTTGGATCCGATGCCGATGTGGGCCATCGCGTCGTCTCCGCCGCCGGAAAAGGCGATGTCCATGCCCGCGGCCCGTGGACGCACCGCGCCGTCCTCAGCCATGACCAGGGTCGTGTCCACCTCCACCCAGCCCCCGTCGGAGCGCACTCGCTGGGGGATCGTGGAGATCTCAGCGGTGAGTGAGCCGTCGGGGTTGGCGAAATGCTGGGTCTTCTCGTCGGTCAGCCCGGGGATCTCGACCGGTTCGCCCGTCTGCTCCGCCAAAGCCAGCGCGTCGAACTCCTGTTGCTCCTCGGAACTGGCGGGGTCCGGTGATTGCGGCTGCGCCGCCACAGGAGGCGCGATGGTCAGGGTGAGGAGCAGAGCAGTGGCGGTCGAGACCGCCGTCGCACGGGTCCAGGGGCGACGCATGGGATTGCCGTTCGTGTCAAGGGGATGTGAGAACCCGGGAACAGCCCTCGCACCTGGGATCAAGGCAGGACTTTAACCAGCGCTTACATCAATCCACAATCACCCAAATCTCCCGCCCCACACATCTGGAACCGGGAACCACCCTTGACGTGCACTTCCTTGAAGGTGTCCACATTCGGCCACGTCAACGCGTAAACCAACCACCGAGCACGCGAACGGAAACCGCCCCTCTCCTCTTGACCTTGCCAGCGACACACCTGGTCAGAGCATCCTGACGGAACGTAGGAGACGAAACCGTCTCGATGCCAGAAGCAGACAAAGGACCACCCGATAACCCGTTTTCGTGCTGATCTCAGACGGAACCCGGTTCCGCCGCGTTCCACGTCCACGAGCGCGCAGCACACACAGGAGGGTCGAGGTCCATGCCCCTGGCATCTCGTATCAAGAGCACCGCTGAACGTTTCCTGCCACAGGCAACCCGTGAACGCCTGGAGACCGAACGCCAGGACGCCGCCGCTCGTGTGGCCGAGGAACGCCGTCTGGCCAAGATCTCCAAGCGCCGCGAAGCACTTCTCATGAACGATTCAACGGTGCGGGCCTTCTCCTTGGGCGATGGAGAGTTCCTGGGCCGAACCGTGGAGCGGTTCACCGCCGCAGGTGCTTCGGCTCGCAACCTGGAACTGGTGACCGCTGCCCTCGAACACGCAGGGGTCGACTACTTCCTGGTGCGGGGACGGTCACCGTTGCGCCATGTGGTGGGGTGCACCGGTCCGAGCGTAAGAGGGTCCTGGACGCCATGCGTGAGCTGTACGGCAACAGCCCCTTGTTCGCGATCAAACCGGGCAGTGGTGGCATCGTCAGCGCCTTTTCTGCTTACGTGGATGGAGCCTTGGCCGAGGAGGTCAAGTCGGGACCGATCATCCGCTTCACCGAACCCCTGCTCTCCCCCGGTGGTCAGGTGATGGCCGGGTTCGAGTACGGCTGCGACGTGCAGTTCTGGCGAGACGGGGAGACGCTGCTGGAGCGGGACAACCTCGAGGAGTTGCTGGGACGGTTGCGTGTGCAGCCACCGGCCGAGGTGTTGGCCGACTCCCTGGTCGCCCCCACCCGTAACAGGATCGCGGACGTGCTTCCCGCTTCCCAGCGCAAACCCGCCACGCTGACGGTGAACGGGCGGGAGCACCCCACGTTCGAGCCGTTCACCTGGAAACTCGCCGACGACGTCGACTTCCCGATCGACGTGGTCTACACGTGGGTGGACGGCGAGGACCCCGAGCACGCCACCAAGCGGGCGCGCCACCAGCCGGAGTCGGCTTCCGCCCATGAGCAGGCTTCCAACGCCTCACGCTTCACCAGCCGTGACGAGCTGCGTTACTCGCTGAGGTCGCTGGAGGCCTACACGCCGTTCGTCCGCAACGTGTACCTGGTCACTGACGGTCAGATTCCCGCCTGGTTGCACACCGAAGCCCCTGGCATCAGCGTGGTCGACCACCGCGACATCCTGCCCGCCGAGGCACTGCCGACCTTCAACTCCCACGCGATCGAGTCACGACTGCACCACATCCCCGGCTTGGCCGAGCACTGGCTCTACCTCAACGACGACGTGTTCCTGGCCCGCCCGGTGCGGGCTGGTCAGTTCTTCCATGCGAACGGGATCGCCCAGGTTCCGTTCTCTCCTTTCCAGTTCGGTACCGGTGACCCGGTGGCGGGCGAGCCCGCTCCGAACTCGGCGGGGAAGAACGTGCGTGCGCTCCTGGAGCGGGACTTCGGCCGGGCCATCACGAACAAGTTCAAGCACGCTCCGCACCCGCAGGTCCTGGAGATGGAAGAGCGCTACCGCGAGGAACTGGAACGCACCGCTCGATCCCGATTCCGCTCCCTGTCGGACGTGGCCTTCACCGCCACACTGCACCACCACTACGCGGTGTTGACCGGGCGGGCGGTTCCGGGTGAGTACCGGATGCGGTACGTGAACTTCGGGCTCCCGGACGCGGCCGAACGGCTGGAGGCGTTGCAGTCCGCTGAGGTGGACTTCTTCTGCCTCAACGACGTCGACACTCCGGACGAAGCCCAGGAAGCGGTGGCTCTGATGGTTCACGGGTTCTTGGAACCCCGATTCCCGTTCCCCTCCCGCTACGAGAAGAGCTCCTGACCGGACGGTCCCTCGCGGCCTCTTCCGGCAACCGAGCCATGGCGGGTTGGCTCCTGGGCTGCTTCCGGAACCGTTGCGAGGCCACTTGCCGCAGGGGCGTGGCCGGAGTGGGCCTCTCGAATGGCCGCCGCGACCGGGGCGGGCGCGGCGGCCTTCGGGGCCAGGTGGATCAGCCGACGGGGTATTCGACGGCGATGTCCAGCACCCAGGTGATGCCGAAGCGGTCGGTGAGCTGGCCGTAGAGCGGCGCCCAGGCCGAGGGGCCGATCGGCTGCCTCACCTCGGCTCCTTCGACGAGCTTGTCCCAGTAGCCCTGGAGTTCGGCGGGGTCGGAGCCGCGCAGGGAGACGAAGAACGGGTCCTTGCCCTGGTCCCACTCCAGGTTCGGGTAGGCGTCGTAGGCCATGACGCGGAATCCGTTGTCCGCGACGACCTGTCCGAAAGTGACGTGGTCGGCGGTCTCCGGGGCGGTGTTCCCCATGTCGGCGTAGCTGGCGATGGTCAGCTCACCGCCGAACACGGACTGGTAGAACTCCAGAGCTTGGCGGGCGTTGCCGCGAAAGTTCAGGTGCGGGGTGACGTTGACGGTCATGACCAAGGCTCCTTGTTCTTGGGAAGAGCCGGACGGGCTCTGCCGGGTACAAGGCAAGACTCGCGGTAGTAGCGGTCATATCCCGGCCGCTTCTCGCGCAGAATGGACGCCATGGCCACGTCACCCTCGCGGATGTTGAAGCTGCTGTCGTTGTTGCAGACCAGGCGGGACTGGCCTGGGCGGGTTCTCGCGGAGCGCCTGGACGTCAGTGATCGCACTCTGCGTCGGGACGTCGACCACCTGCGCGAACTCGGCTACCGGATCATCGCGGTCAAGGGTCCCGACGGCGGTTACCGGCTCGACGCGGGTTCGGAGCTGCCGCCGCTGCTGTTCGACGACGACCAGGCGGTCGCACTCGCGACCGCCCTGCAGGTCGCCGCTGTCTCGGGGGCCACGGCGAGCGAAGCCGCTCTGCGGGCGCTGACGACCGTCCGGCAGGTGATGCCGTCACGGCTGCGGTACCGGATCGATCGTCTGACGTTCACGACGCTTCCCGGTGACACCTCCTCACCGGTGGATCCGGACGTTCTCGTCGCGGTGAGTACGGCGGTCAGGGAGTGCGCGGTCCTGCGATTCGACTACGTGTCGGTGGGGAGTGATCCGACGGGCGATCCCTCGCGGCAGCGGGTCGAACCGCATCATGTCGTGTTCGGGGGCGGACGCTGGTATCTCGTCGGCTGGAGCCTGGACCGGGAGGCCTGGCGTGTGTTCCGGCTCGACCGCATGACACCCGGCATCCCCACGGGTCCGCGTTTCACTCCGCGCGAGGTGCCCGGTGGAGACGCCGGTGACTTCCTCGCGGGCAGGTTGAAGGGCTCCGACGCCGGGAACGCCTGGCCCTGCACCGGCGAGGTGGTCCTGGAACTGCCCGTGCGGAAGGTGACTCCGTTCGTTCACGATGGAATCGTCGAGGAACTCGGGCCGGGCCGGTGCCGACTGATCGTCGGTTCCTGGTCCTGGGTGGCCCTCGCCGCCTCAATCGGCCGGTTCGAAGCCGCCGTCTCCGAGGTCTCGCCCCGCGAGCTGGCCGACGCCTTCGGCGAGCTCGCACGCCGTTTCGCTGACGCCGCTGAGCGGGGTCCGAGCGAACCCGCTTAGCCGTGTCACTCCTCTGGCACGTGGGACCGCAGCCGTTGGACCAGGGTGGCGATTCGCCGTTCCCGCAGTTCCGGGGCGGCGGTGACGATCTGGAGGAGCAGGGGGTACCGCTCGGCTGCGGTCAGGCTCGCAAATCGTGACTCCGCGGTGGGCGATGCTCTCAGGGCCTCAGTGAGGTCGGCGGGCGCCTCGATGGTCGCCGACCCGGGGTAGGCGCGTTCCCAGCGGCCGTCGCTTCGGGCCCTGTCGATCTCCGCCTGCCCCCGTGGCCGCATGCGTCCCTGTGCGGTCAGTTCCCGGGCGATCCCGACGTTGCGCAGCGACCAGGTCGACCTGTTCCGTCTCGGGGTGAACCGCTGAAGGAACGTGCTGGCGTCCCGTCTCTCCTTCCGGCCGTCGATCCAGCCGCCGCACAAGGCTTCCTCGAGTGCCTGGGCATAGGTGAGGGACGTGGGTGAGGACGTTCCCTTCTTCGCCAGCACAAGCCAGACACCGTCCGAGACGTCCTCGTTCGTGTCGAGCCATGCCCGCCATGCTGCCGCGTCGGAGACCAACAGGGGTTCTTCGTCCATGGACCCACTCTCACGTGAGCTCCGGTCGGATCGTGTCCGCTACTCGGTGAGATTCCGAGAACGACCTCGGGGTTCTCACCCCCGGCACGGGCACGTCGGCGCGAGCATCCCGGATACGAACCTCCTCCGTTCGGGTGGTCGGTGGCACTGCAATCCCGACACACGTGTCGGTATTGGAGTGCGTCGCGCCCTCAGGGCAGGTCGGCGATCTCCCGCAGTCGTGAACGCAGCCGTGCGGCCATGTCGACCTCTCCGGGTGCGAGCAGCCACTGGACCTGGAGGCCGTCCATGAGCGCGACCAGCTCGAACTCCAGGCCCTCGGCGGTGACACCGGGGCGCAGCAGGCCACGCCGTCCCAGGTCGGCCAGGGCCCGCGACACGTCGTGGCGAAGGTCGGCGTAGCGGCGGCGGAAGTAGGCGTGCGCCGGGTGGGCGGGATCGCAGGCCTCGGTGGACAGCACCGCGAACAGGGAGACGATGCCGGGCTGGGCCTGGTTGTGTTCCACCACGCGTGTCAGGCGGTGGAAGTAGTCGGCCCCGTCGGCGGGGTCGTGCCCGTCGAAGAACAGCTCGCCGTTGATCCGGTCGCGTTCGGTCAGCACCGCCTCCAGCAGGGCTTCCTTGGTGGGGAAGTGGTGCAGCAGCCCGGCACGGGAGACCCCGCAGGCCGCGGCCAGGCCCGCCATGGTGGCCCGGTGGTAGCCCACGGTGCCGAAGACGGTCAGGGCGGTCCGCACGATCTCCGCGCGGCGGCGCCGCCCCTTGACGTAGCCGCCCGTGTCGGCTTCGGGAGGCGCTTCGCCGACGGGATGGAGTGCGCCGGCTGACATGCGGGTGACGGCCTCGCGGATCTCGGCGAGGCCCCTGGGAGCGGCGTCCAGGGCGCTGTGGATGGTCAGCCCCTCGACCAGGGCGTCCATCAGGCTCGCGGTGAGCGGGTCGAAGTGGTTCTCCAGGGCGGCGCGGCTGCGGCCCATCCACTCCACGGTGATGTCGCGGAAGGAGGGGTCGCGTGCGGCCAGGGTGTACAGCTCGTGAGTGAGCACCAGTTCGCGTGGCGAGGAGAAGGTGTCGTCGGCGATGATCGCCACCACCGCGTCCACGGCCCGGGGCCGGTCGCGCGCGGCGCGCAACCGCTCCTCGAACCGGTTGCTCACGCTGTGGGCGAAGCGGCTCAGGCCCTCGCGCAGCAGCTCGTCCATACCGGTGAAGTGGTAGGTCATCGACCCCAGCGGCACGTCGGCGGCCTGGGCGATCCGACGGTGGGAGGCCCCGGCCACCCCGACCTCGACGATGACGTCCAGGCAGGCGTCGATGATGCGGTCCCGGCGGTCGGGGTCGTGGCGACGGGACACTCGGGCACCTTTCGGGTCGAGGGGCCTGCTCATGCCGGGCGGTCGGCGGAGCGGTCCTGGGAAGACCGTACCCCGGCCCTCCGAACCGCTGCCGGGAAGGGGAAGTCGGCGGGCACGAGCGCCTTCCTCACACCTCCTGAGATGTGTACGATCGTACTCATGATCGTTCACGAGACCACCGGCCCCACAGTGCGGGACCGTCGGGCGCGGGTGGCCGTGGGGGCGTTGTTCTTCACCAACGGCGCCCTGTTCGCCAACCTCATCCCCCGCTATCCGCAGATCAAGGCCGACCTGGAACTGGGCGAGGCCGCCTACGGACTCGCCGTCGCGGCCTTCCCCGCCGGGGCGATCGCCGCCGGGCTGGGCGCGGCCGTGCTCATCCGCCGGTTCGGGTCGGCCCGGGTGGCGGTGCTGGGCACCGTGGCCACGGGAGCGGGCACCTGGGCGGCCGCCTTCGCTCCGAGCCTGTGGGTGTTCGCCGCCGCCCTGTTGGCGGCCGGGGCGATGGACTCCCTCACCGATGTGGGCCAGAACGCCCACGGGCTGCGGGTGCAGCGCCGCTACGGGCGCTCCATCCTCAACAACTTCCACGCCGTCTGGTCCATCGGCGCGGTCACCGGGGGAACGATGGCGGCCGCAGCCATCGCCTGGGAGGTCCCGCGCCAGGTGCATCTGGGACTGAGCGCGGTGCTCTTCTCGGCCGTGGCGCTGTGGGCGCTGCGCTGGTGCCTGCCCGGACCCGACAACGGAGCCGAGGGGAACGGTGCGGCCGCGCCGACCGAGATCGCCGACCAGGCCGTCGACGCGGCTCGCAGGCGCCTGTGGGTGGTCTGGGTCCTGGTCGCTCTGGTCCTGCTGGCCATCTCCGGCAGTATCGTCGAGGACGCGGGCAGCACATGGGCCGCCGTCTATCTGTCGGGATCGCTGGGCGCACCGGCCGCCGTGGCAGCGACCGGGTTCATCGCCATGGTCGGCGCCCAGTTCGTGGGACGGATGATCGGCGACCGGTGCGTGGACCTGTTCGGCCAGCGCGCGGTGGCACGCGTCGGCGGGGCCCTCACCGCCGTTGGCATGGGCCTGGCCCTGGCCTTTCCCACCGTGCCGGGCACCCTCGTCGGTCTGGCCGTCGCGGGCCTGGGCATGGCCACCCTGATCCCCGCGGCCATGCACGCGGCCGACCAGACTCCGGGTCTGCGCCCGGGGACAGGGCTGACGGTGGTCTCCTGGCTGATGCGTCTGGGCTTCCTGCTGTCCCCGCCCCTGGTGGGCCTGGTGGCCGAGGCGACCAGCGTCCGGCTGGGCCTGACGCTGGTCCCGGTCGCGGGACTCGCCGCCATCGCCCTGGCCGGAGTCCTGTCCGGCCGGACGAGCAGGTTTTCGAGACCGACCACCCAGGAGGCATCGTGAACACCGCACCCGCCCCGCGCCGCGTCGGCGCCATGCTCCCCCGCGACCTGGCCTCGGACCAGGTCCTCGACTTCGCCCGCCGAGCCGAGACGCTGGGCTTCGACGAACTGTGGGTCGTGGAGGACCTGGGGTTTCGCGGCGGCGTCGCCCAGGCCGGTGCGGTGCTCGCCTCGACCTCACGGATCAGGGTGGGGATCGGCATCCTGCCCGCCGGAGCGCGCAACGCGGCCTTCGCCGCCATGGAGATCGCCACCCTGGCGCAGCTCTTCCCCGGACGGCTCACCGTCGGCATCGGTCACGGCATGCGCGACTGGATGGAGCAGGTGGGTGCACGTCCCGCCAGCCCGCTCACCCTGATCCAGGAGTACGCCACCGCCCTGCGCACCCTGCTGCTGGGGCACCCCGGCCCGGCCCCGGGCCGCTACGTCCACGTCCAGAACGTGCTCCTGGACCAGCCACCCGCCCAGGTGCCCCCGCTGGTGTTGGGGGTGCGCGGGCCCAGGTCACTGGCGGTCGCCGGAAGGGTCGCCGACGGCGTCCTCCTCGCGGAGCCCGCCAACCCCGCCTACATCCGCGCGGCCCTGGCCCAGGCCCGCTCCGAGGTGTCCGGCCACGCACCGATGGTCATCACCTACGACGCCGCCGCCGTGGACACGGACCCCGAGGCCGCTCTGGAGCGGGTGCGTCCCGCGCTCGCGTCGGTGGGCGACAGGGACTGGGCCCCGCACATCACTCCCCTGCCCTTCGCCGAAGGGCTGATCGCGCACCGCGCCGCGTGTTCCGGGCCCGAGGAGTTCGCCGCGACCCTGCCCCGGGCCTGGGTGGAGGAGCTGTCCCTGGCCGGAACCCCCGAGGGGGTCCGCGCCGGTATCGCCGCCCGGCACGACGCGGGCGCCCACACGGTCGTGCTCGCCCCCGCCGGCCCTGACCCCAGTGCGGAGCTGGACCGACTGGGTCGGGTCCTGGAGCACCGGCGGCGGTGAGTGGGGACCCGGCGGGGACGGATGCGGCGATGTCGGCCCGGCAGAGCATCCTCACGGTGAGCGCCCGTCACCCGGCCCTGGTCGGATACCGGGGGTTGTCGCTCCACCAGGTCGTGCGCGAACTCGACGTCACCGCGCCCGCGATCTACCACCACTTCCCCGGTGGCAAGGAGGAACTGGTCGTGGCCGCCCCGAACCACCGTCTGGAGGGGGTTCACCGCGCACTGGTGAGGGGTGGGTCCCCTGGCGTCCACACAACGGTCATCGTCGGAGTCGCGTGATGACGGGAACGGCCCGTGCCGAGGCCGCGCTCACGCACGGAACCCGCGCGGGTGGCGACGAATCCGCCGCCACCCGCCGAACAGGCCCTACACGGCGCCGGAGCAGGACTCCCGCGCGGCGGTCCACCGTGCGAACACCTCGTCGTAGCGAAGAGCGCGCCGCGCGTCGGGCGTCACCTCGCCGAACGTCAGGCCCAGCCGCTCACGTGCGCCGTCCAGGTCACGGACCTCGCCGATCCCGACCAGTGCCAGCGCGGCGGAGCCGAGCAGGGTGACGTCAGGGTCGCTGGCCACGTGCACGACCCGCCCGAGGACGTCCGCACGCAACTGCGCCACCTGGGCCGACCTGGCCGATCCGCCCGCGAACAGCAGCGGCAGTTCGCGGTCGGGGTCCAGGACGTCGGCACCCTCCCGCACGGTGAAGCTGGCGCCCTCCTGTGCCGCGCGCAGGATCTCTGCGGGACCGTGCTCCAGGCTCTGGCCGGTGATCGACCCCCGCGTGGCGGGGCGCCAGCGCGGGAAGCGCTCACCGGAGAGCCCGGGGAAGACGAACAGGTCACGGCTACCCGGTGCGACCGCGCTCAGGCTCTCCTCGTCGGCGGCCCCCACGAGCGATCGCCACCGGGCCACCGCTCCCCCGGTCATCCCGGTCGCCCCTCCCGCCGTCCACCTGCCGGGCACCACGGCGGGGTTGACCACGGCCCCGTGCGGAGCCCGGGCGGGGTCGTGGACCAGGCGGGCCATCACATCGGTCGTGCCCGCCACGTCCGCGATCCCCGAGGGGTCGTCGCCCAGGAGCAGACCGATGCCGACCGAACCGTCGGGCCCGCCGCACACGACCGGGGTGCCCTCCGGCAGCCCGGTGCGGTGCGCGCCGTCACGGCGCAGTTCGCCGACCACGGCGGTCGGTTCGACCTGGGGCGCGAACCAGTTCTCAGGGATCCCGAGGGAGCGCAGTACCTCCCGTTGCCAGGTCCGGTCGCCCACGTCGGAGGCCAGTGTGTAGGCGGCGTCCACGGTGTCCCAGGCCGTGTGGCCGGTCAGGCGGGCCACGAGGAAGTCCTTGGGGCTCAGCAGCGAGCGGACGCGTTCACCTGCCCCGGACTCCGCCAGGGCCAGGGCGAGGGCGACCGCCCCGCCTGTGAGGGCGGGGCGTCGCGCCGCGGTGAGCAGTGCCGTCCGGGACTCCTCCGGCGCGCGGTGCAGCAGGTCCAGTCCACGGGTGTCGGACCAGCCGCCCCCGGGCAGCACCGGCTCCAGGCGGGCGTCCACCGCGACCGTGCCGATGTGCGCGGACACGCACAACGCGCGGGGGCGTGGCTCCACGGCCAGTTCGCGCAGGGAGGTGGCGACGTCGGCGAGGAGCTCGTCGGCGTCGAAGAGGTCGCCCGCGCCCGAGGTACGGGCGACCCGCACGGAGCGCAGGAGCCGACCGGACAGCCCGAACAGGCCGGACCGCACGGCGGAGGTGCCGACGTCGACGGCGACGACGGCGGGTTCGCGGCCGCTCATTCCGCGTCGATCCTGAGCAGCAGCGGGAACTCCGGGAGCGTCCAGCTGTTCGTGAACTCTATGGCGCGCTCGGCGTCGGAGTAGGTGACGCGCAGCGAGTGCAGCACCGCCCCTCCCTCCTTCGCCGACAACAGCTCCGCCTCGGCCTTGTCCAGCAGCGCGGCCGTCATGGTCTGGTTCGCCCAGCGCAGCTTCAGGCCGTACCGCTCCGTCAGGGTCCGGTAGAGGGAACCGTCCACCAACGGCTCCCGCGCCAGGCCGGGAGCGACGGCGTAGGGAACCCAGGCGTCCTGGACCGCGGCGGCGACCCCGTCCACCAGACGGAGGCGCCTGATCCGGTTCACCGCGCCGTCGACCTCAAGTCCGAGCCCCTCGGCGACCTCCTCCGGAGCCTTCTCCTCGGTGGCCGCGAGGATCTGGCTGGAGACGGCCTCGTCGGCGCCCGCGAGTTCCTCGGCGAACGAGCGCAGCCGGTTGAGGCGCCGCCCGCGTCGGGGGTTCTCGCGTACGAACGTCCCGCTCCCGCGCTTGCGGGTCACCAGTTCGTCGGCGAGGAGCAGGTCCAGGGCCTGTCGCACGGTCATGCGGCTCACCTGGTAGCGGCGGGCGAGTTCGGGCTCGCTCTCCAGCTTCGCACCGGACTCCAGGGCCCCTGAGGTGATCTGGGCGAAGAGGTCGTCGTAGATCACCTGGTAACGGGCGCTTCTCGTCATCAGATGACGCCCTCTTCGCGGAGCTGTCGGATCTCCCCGTCACCCAGCCTCAGGATGGTCCCGTACACGTACTCGTTGTCCTCTCCGACCCGCGGGGGTGCCTTGCGCACCGAGGGGGGTGACTTCTCCATGTGAATGGGGTTGTTCGGCATGCGGATGGTTCCCAGGGAAGGGTGCTCGGCCTCGACAATCATGCCACGCGCGGCCAGTTGCGGTGAGGCGGCGGCCTCGCGGACGCTGGCGACGTTGGCGTAGGGAACACCGGCGTCGTCGAGGCGCCCGGCGATCTCCTCCCGGGTGAGCCCGCCCGCCCACTCCTGGATCGTCTCCTCCAGGGCCTCCTGGTCGGCCATCCTGCCCTCCACTGCGGCGTACCGGGGGTCGGCGGCCAGGTCGTCGCGGTCCATCACCGCGCACAGCTTCGGGAACAGCGATGCCGTACCGGCCTGGATGTAGATCGGGCCGTCCGCCGCCTCGTACACGTTGACCGGAGCGGTCAGCAGGTCCCGTGAACCGGAACGGGGCATCTCCAGCCCGAGCATGAGCTCCGCGATCAGGCGGGTGCCCAGCGCGGAGAACATCGTGTCGTAGCTGGCGACGTCGACCAGCTGCCCTTCGCCGGTGCGTTCGCGGTGCGCCAGGGCGGCGAGCGCGCCGATCGCCCCCTGGTAACCGGTCGTGTAGTCGGCGATGTACGTGCCGCTGAGCGTGGGCCGCCCGCCCGGCTCACCGGTCATGCTCATCAGACCGGAGGAGGCCTGCGAGATGGCGTCGAACAGGGCCCGGCGCGAGTCCGGCCCGGTCTGCCCGAAGCCGGAGATCGACACGAGGATGACGGACTCGTTGAGTTCCTTCATGCGCTCGTACCCCAGCCCCATCTTCTCCAGGGTGCCGGGCCGGTAGTTCTCGACGACGACGTCCGCCCAACGCACCAGGTCCTCCAGGATCCGCCGGGCGCGGGGGTGGCGGGTGTCGAGGGTCGCGGCCTGCTTGTTCCGGTGGTACAGGAACATGTAGATGCTCTCGCCCTGCCAGTACGGACCGTGGTGCCGGGAGTCCTCGCCGCCGGGGCGCTCGACCTTGACCACCTCGGCTCCGAAGTCGCCGAGGATCTGGGCGCACAGCGGACCCGCGATGAAGCGTGACAGGTCCAGGACCTTCACTCCGTCGAGCGGCCCCGGGCCCTTCCCGCTGCCTTGCTGTTCCATGTCGTCTCTCCTCTGCCTCAGCTGCCTCAGCCGGTGTACGGGGTGAAGGCCTCGTAGGTCCAGGCGTTCGCCTCGCGGTCCAGCACGAGGTCGACCACCAGCGGCACCCCCGAGGAGAAGCCCTCGCGCACGGCCTCCACCAGCGACTCCTGGTCGGTCACGCGCACCCCCTTCAGACCCATGCCGCGGGCGACCTGCGCGAAGTCGACGTCCTGGAAGTCCACGCCGACGGTACGGCCGTTGAAGTGGAGGACCTGCTCCTGGCGGATGTTGCCGTAGCTGGAGTCGTTGAGTACCACGACGACCACGGGGCCGCCCACGCGGGCCAGGGTCTCCAGCTCACCGAGGCTCATGCCGAGGGAACCGTCACCGATCAGCGCCAGGACCGGACGCTCGGGGGCCTCAGCGACCGAGGCGATGGCGGCGGGCAGGGCGAACCCCATGTTCCCGAAGCCGACCGGCTTGATGTAGCGGTAGGGGACGGGCATCTCCCACAGGAAGGACCACACCCCGGGGTTGCCCGCGTCCGGGATGAGCACGGCGTCCTCGGGAGTGACGTCCCGCAGCCGCCGCACGGCCACGGCGGGGGAAACGGTGCCCGGGTTCTGCGGCTCCACCGCGGAGCTGAGCTCCCACCACTCCTGCTCGGCCTTCCGCAACTCCGCGACCCACCCCTCGCGGGAGGCGCGCGCCCGCTCGGACCGGTCCGAGGTGACCTCGGTGAGGTCGCGCGCGAAGGCGGCGAGATCACCCACCACACCGGTGGTCACCTCGGCGTAGTAGCGGCCGATCATGGCGGGGTCGATGTCGACCTGCACGACCTCGGGGAGTGCGCGGCGCCACCGCGTGGTGGAGACGGCGTTGAGGCTGTTGCCCAGCGCCAGCACGAGGTCGGCGTCCCCGATCACCCGGGTGGTCAGGTTGGTCCCCATCCGGCTCAGCGCCCCGAAGACGAGGGGGTGGGTGGTCGGGACGGCGCCCATGCCGTTGAACGTGGTGATGACGGGGATGTTCAGGGCCTCTGCCAGGGCGAGGACGTCGTCGCTGGCCTGGCCCCGGTTTCCGCCGTTGCCGAGCCAGATGACCGGCCGTTCGGCGGCGAGGACCCGGGCGGCCACCGCCTCGACCTGCGAACGGGCCGCCACGGGGCGCGCACCGACCCAGGACCGGGCCGGGTGCACGGCGGGCAGCGCGGGCGGGTCGGGCATCGGCTGCTCGATGGTGTCGCGGGCGAAGTCCAGGTGCACCGGGCCCGGGTTGCCGGTCATGGCGTTGATGTAGGCCTCCTCCATGGCCTGCTTGATGGAGGTGGGGTGCGCGACCAGGCGTCCGTACTTGACGTAGTTGCGGAAGATGTCGACGTGGTCGGCGTTCTGCGCGTCGTCCTTGTGGATGTTCTCGCCGTTGTTGTTGCAGGTGACGATGATCGCGGGGCTGGAGTCGCGGAAGGCTCCGCCGACCCCGGTGAGCAGGTTCGTGGCACCCGGTCCGGTGGTGGAGATCGCCACCGCGGGCCGACCGGTGAGTCGGCCGTACGCGTCGGCCATGACCGCTGCCGCGTTCTCGTGGCGGGTGTGGACGAACTCGATGGAGTCCGTGTCGAGGATCGCGTCGGTGATGGCGAGGGTCTGCCCGCCCACCACGCCGAAGACGTGGGTGACTCCGAGCGACTCCAGCATCTTGACGACGAACGCTCCGCCGGTCATCTCCGTCATGGGTTTCTCTTTCGTTCTCATCGGGTGGATGTCTGGTGGGGGGCACTGGCCCACCCCGCGGCGCTGAGCTTCCCGTCGGCTCGGCGCACCCAGATCTCGAAATCGGTCCTGTCGTGGTCGACCGCGGTGACCACGCCCGCCGCCTCGAAGGGCTCGTGCACGTCCACGGTGTTGAGGAACTTGACGCGCATCCAGCCACCCGTGAGGAGGGGGGCGCCGACGGCCCGGGTCAGTAGTTCGGCGAGAACGCCGAACTGCTGTTGCCCCTGCACGATCGGCACCCTCAGGCCCGCCTCGCGAGCGAGGTCGAGGTCGTTGTGGATGTTGCGCACGTACTCCCCGACACGGGAGAACACGGCGGCCTGCTCGGTGGTGAGGCTCTTGGCCAGGGGCGCGAGCACCTGGCCCGGCCGTGGCGCGTCCGGGTCGAAGGGGGCTGCCCCGGCCGGGACCTCGCCGGTGACGCGGCGCGGACCCGCGCCCGGTGCCGACGAGCCCCGGCCCGCGACGTCTCCAGGTCTGGTGCGCAGGATCTCGACGCCGCGGTGGCGCAGCACGCTGCGCCCGTCCTGGCCGGTGGCGGTGGCCTCCATCACGACGTAGCCCTGGCCGCGCCGTTCGTAGGCCTCCGTGTAGGTCCCCTCGAGGGTGACGTCCTCGTCGAGGTAGGCCGGGGAGTCGAACCACAGCTGTTCCTCGGTGTGCAGGCCCACGACCCTGCTGGCGGCGTACACCGTGGTGAACAGCTGCACGAGGTCGTTGCCCAGCAGCGCGGCGTGGCCGACGCGGCGCCCCTCGAAGGGGCTCGACTCCAGGTGCCACGGGTGGTGGTCGTCCTGGGTGAAGGCGAACCGCTTGATCTTGTGGTCGTCGACGCGCACCGTCACCGGGCCGAGCCGCTCGGGGATCTCCAGGTTCTCGAAGAGCGGCTCCTTCAGACCGGCCTCGGGGTCGTTCCCGGGCCGGGCCGATCGCGGGTCGGTGAGGTCGCGCCACGCGGATCCGGGGTTCATCGGGTCTCCTCCCCCACCTCGTTGATGTCCGACCGGTTGGTCTCGGGTGCCAGGTAGGCGCAGACCAGTCCGATGCCCAGGGACGCCACGGTGAGCGCGGCGATGGGCCAGGGGTCGCCGTCGGTGGCGGCGAACAGGGCCGTGGCGAGGAAGGGCCAGAAGCCGACCAGGATCGAGGGGATCTGCGCGGCCAGGGAGACGCCCGTGTAGCGGACCTTGGTGCCGAACAGCTCGGAGAAGAAGGCGGGCTCCACCCCGTACACCGCGCCGACTCCGATGGCGTAGGCGAGGGCGTACACCACGTACATCAGCAGGAGGTTGTCGGAGTCCAGGGCCCAGAAGAACGGGAAGACGATCGCGGCGCCGAACAGGGAGCCGCCCATGAAGACGGTGCGCCGTCCGACTGTGTCGCTGATCCTGCCGAAGAAGTAGTAGGTGTAGATGGCGAACGCCGCGGCGATCGACGAGGCGATCAGCACGTGCGTGCGCGGGATGTCGGTGTAGTTCTCGACGAAGGTCAGGCCGATGGTGAGCACGATGTAGCCGAAGACGGCCTCGCCGAAGCGCATGCCCATCGCGAGCAGGAGGGGCTTCTTGAACCGCCGGAGGATCTCGGCCAGCGGCATCTTGTCCTTGACCTTCTCGGACTCCTGCTTGTTCTCCAGTTCGGCCTGCGCGGCCTGGAAGGTGGGGGTCTCGGTCAGCTTGAAGCGGATGAACAGGCCCACGACGATCAGCACGGCGCTGAGCAGGAAGGGGATCCGCCAGCCCCAGGCGAAGAGCTGGTCGTCCGGCAGGAGCGAGACGATCGCGAAGATCCCGGTGGAGCACACGAGCCCGACCGCGTTGCCGATCTGCGGGAAGCTGCCGTAGGCGCCGCGTTTGTTCTCCGGGGCGTACTCGACAGCCACCAGTGAGGCCCCGCCCCACTCGCCGCCGACGGCGAAGCCCTGCGCGAGCCGGAGGGCGACCAGCATGGCCGCCGCCCACAGGCCGATCTGGTCGGCTGTCGGCAGGAGGCCGATGAGGAAGGTGGACACGCCCATGAGCATGAGCGTGGTGATCAGCGCGACCTTGCGGCCGAACTTGTCCCCGAAGTGGCCGAAGACGACGGCGCCGAGCGGTCGGGCGACGAAGCCGACACCGAAGACGGCGAACGCGGACAGGGTGCCCAGGATCGGGTCGTCCGGGTTCGGGAAGAAGAGGGGTCCGAAGACCAGGGCGGAGGCGGTGCCGAAGATGAAGTAGTCGTACCACTCGACCGCCGTGCCGACGAGGCTGGCGATGGCGGCCCGCTTGGCGAGCTTGGCCCGTTCCTGTGGTGTTTGGGGCGCTGACGGCGCGGTGTTGGTCATGGTGCTTCCTCAGAACGTCGGGGGGATACCGGAGCGTGCCGGGTCCTTCAGATCAGTGGAGTGGGGCGTTCGGGCGCGTCGCTGATCTCGGCGGAGGCCCAGCCCACGGCGGTTCTGACTCCCTGGCCGTTCTCGACCCACACCTCGAGTTCGAGTCGACCGTCCGACTCGCCGAGGACCGCTCCGGTGGTGGTGAGCACGTCACCGACGTAGGCGGGAGAGACGAAGCGCAGATCCAGGTCGCCGCTGGTGAACCACGCGGCGCCGAAGAGGTCCACGAGGTTGGCGACGATGTGGCCGGTCTGCTGCTGTGCCTGCACGATGGTGCGGTCCAGGCCGGTGCGGGCGGCCTTGGCCCGGCTGGTGTGCACATTGGCGTAGCCCTTGCCGGCCCAGGAGAAGACCGACATCTGGTCCTGGCTGAAGCTGGTGGTGCGGGAGGGGATCGCGGCCCGGACGGGAGCGTCGTGGACGGCGACGGTGAGGGCGGGCACGCTCTCGTCGACGACCCCCCGTACGGAGCGCTTGCGGGAGGACTCCTCTGAGCGGCCCTTGCCGACGATGTCGCCCGCGACCGTGCGCATGATCTCCTTGCCCACGTGCTCGACGAGCACGCGCCCGTCGGCACCGCGCGCCGTGGCCTCGAGGGTGACGTACCCCTGGCCCCGGGACTCGTACTTCTCGGTGTAGCCGCCGTCGACGGTCACCGTCTCCCCGACGCGGGCGGGTGAGCGGAACCGCAGTGTCTCGTGGGTGTGCAGGCCCTGCGCGGTGTTGCCGTCGTAGCCCTCGTAGAAGAGGAAAAGCAGGTCGTTGGCGAGCACCAGGGGGTGGCCGACCGGCCCGCCGAACGGCGAGGTGCGGAAGTACCAGTCACCGAAGTCGTTCTGGGCGTAGGCGTAGCCCAGGACCTTCTGCTCATCGATGTCGAGGGTGACCGGACCGAAGCGCTCGGGGATCTCCACCAGTTCGTAACGCGCTTCCTTCAGGGATGCCATGGCTCCTCCGTGGGAGTGAAGCAGGAAGTGATGAACACAATGTGTCTAGACAACTAGATGGATGTTACGTCTGTTGTTTATGGAGTGTCAAGGGTCACAAGAGGCCGTTGTTTCACCGACCCGAAACGACGACCGCGCTGGTCCGGGCGCTGCTACACGGCGTGAACGTGTGAGTCGGTGTCCGTGGCCGCCCCCGGGGAGAGGCCCGAAGAGGGAGCCCGCAGAACGGGTCCGGAGAAGGGCGCCGGAGAAGGGCTCGGCGGGCTCGGCCCCCGGGGAGAAGAGCCGGGGGCGCGAGGATCGGGGCGCCGACGGTCGGCCCGAAGAGCCTCCGGTGCGCGCCTGATCCGACCCCGCCCGGAATCCGGTGGGCCGCCTGTGCCAATCTGGGACGCCGACGCGGACGAACGGGAGTTGACCATGAGCGACCTGATGAGACCGGGTGTGTGGGGCGTGCTCGCCACACCCTTCACCGGTGCGGCCCTGGAGGTCGACACTGCGGGGATCGAACAGCTTGTGAAGCACGCGGAGAGCGCCGGGGTCACCGGGTTCACCGTGCTGGGCGTCTTCGGGGAGGCCGCGCAGCTGGACCGCGAGGAGCGCCGCCTGGTCCTGGAGACGGTCCTGGCCGCCACCGACCTGCCGTTGGTCGTCGGCTGCACGAGCCTGGGAACGGCGCCGACCATCGAGGAGGCGAAGACCGCCGTCGAGCTGGTCGGCGACCGGCTCGCGGGGGCCATGGTCCAGGTCAACAGCGCCGACTCCCGGGTGCTCGAAGCCCACCTGGACGCCGTCCACGAGGCCACGGGCGCCGACCTGGTGGTGCAGGACTACCCGGTGGTGAGCGGTGTGCGCATCTCCGCGGCCGTCCTGGGCGACCTCGTCGCCCGAAAGTCCTACGTCAGCGCGGTCAAGGCGGAGGCTCCGCCGACCCCCGCCGCCGTCGCCGAGCTGACCGCGCGCTGCGACGTGCCCGTGTTCGGCGGCCTGGGCGGAATCAACCTGCTCGACGAGCTCGCCTGCGGCGCCGCGGGCGCGATGACCGGTTTCTCCTACCCGGAGGCCCTGGTGGAGTGCGTGAACGCCTGGGACCCGTCCGACCCGGGGCGCAGCCGTGCCGCACTGCTGGAGTACCTGCCGCTGATCACCTTCGAACAGCAGGTGGGGATCGCCCTGGCCATCCGCAAGGAGTGCCTGCGCCAGCGCGGCCTCATCGCCGAGTCCGGTGTCCGCGCACCGGCCAGGAGCCTGCCCGAGTCCCTGCGACCGCTGCTCACCGACCACATCGCCCGGGCCCAGGCACTCTGACGGGCGGCGGCGCGGTGGCCCTCCGCGAGGACGGCCTCGCGCTGGCGCCCCCGGCACCCCGGCGACCGGGAGCCGGAATCGGGTCAGATGGCCGCTTCGAGGACGTGGACGCGCGTGATCGCGCTGACACAGCGCGCGCCACAGCCGTCGTTCGGGCTGATCAGCCGCGGCCCCTGTCCGCCCGGCGTCGCCCCGTCCATGGGCTTCACCGAACTCACCCAGGCGATCAGGACGGGCGCCCCCAGCGAGCACACGCGTCCCGGTGAAACCCGCCGGAGAGAACGGACACCGTCACCGCAGTCCCCTTTCGCGGCACCCTGAGATGACCGGCGAGGATCAGTGATCGCCCTCCTGGAGCAGCTCGTTCAGGCGCTTCAGGACCCGCAACTGCGCGGGGTTGTACAACTGAACGAGGGCCTCCGCCATGGTGTGCTTCGCGCGTCGGGCACCGCCCGGTGCGTCCGAGGCCGGGTCAGCCGACCACGGGTCCCGTTCCCGGCCCCGGTTGACCACCGGCAGCAACCGCACGGCGAGGGCCTCGACGGTGGCGGCGTCCGCGTCCGGAGGTAGGGCCTCGAACTCCACGTCCGTCTCCTCGGGTTCGCTGATCATCTCGCGGAACCTGTCCATGGTGTCCTCGCTGAGCACGGAGGAGTACACCATGAGCAGGGACCGCTGCCGCTCGGAGAAATCTCCGGAGAGGGGGGCGAACTCGGGCGGGACGTGCGCCGGGGCGCGGTGGCGCAGGAGGACCGCCAGTTCCTCCCGTACCCGGTTGAGCCGGTCGACGGTCGCCTCCAGTTCCCGGTCCAGCGCGCGGATCGCCCCGTCCGGGTCGTCGTCGGCACCGTCCATCGACCCGATCTCCGACAGCGGCACCCCCAGGTCGCTCAGGCGCCTGATCCGGAGGAGCCGGACCAGGTGCGCGACCTCGTACCGCTTGTATCCGTTCGCCGACCGTTCCGGCACGTCCAGCAGCCCGATCTGGTGGTAGTAGCGCACGGCCTTCACCGTCGTCCCGGCGAGCTCGGCGACCTGCTGGGTGCTCCACGACACGAGTTGCCTCCCTGATCCGCGTGTGACCGGTGCCTGAGCGCATTCCACACCCTGCCCTTGGGGCAGGGTCAAGGGCTTGACCCTGCCCCAAGGGCAGGCCCTGGAATGGGCTCCGGTGCGCGGCCGAACGGGCGGGGCCGCGCCCCGTCCACTTCGGACCGCCCGCTCACGGACCCTCCAAGGAGCCCACGTGCGACACCTGCGCACACCCTTCCAGATCATCCGCGCGCACCTCGGCACCTACCTCGTGCTGAACGCCCTGGTGTACGGCCTGTTCCTCCTGGGGATGGGCGCCGCCCTGCTCTTCCCCGAGCTCAACGCCGCCATGGTCACCTCCCAGGAGGAGGACGGGACGGTGGACCTGGTGACCTCTCTGCTCCAAAACGCCTGGCTGTTCGCCCTGACCATCCTCGCGGTCAACGTGCTGACGGTAGCGCTGGCAATGATCCTGCTGCCGTCGATGGTCGTGCCCTTCGCCGGGATCGTCCTGTTCGCCTACAAGGCGTTCACCATCGGTGTCATCCTCGCCCCGATGGACGCGACGGTGGCGAAGGTCCTGATCCCGCACTCCGTGACCATCCTCATCGAGCTCCAGGCCTACGTGCTCCTCACGCTCGGCGCGTACCTGCTGGGCCGGGGCTGGGTGCGTCCCCGCACGGTCGGCGCCCGTAACCGCCGGGAGGGGTACCTCCACGGACTGCGGCAGGTCGGTTGGCTGAGCCTGCCCGCCATGGCGCTGTTCGTCGTCGGCGCGGTCTACGAGGCCTTCTCGCTCATCCACATCGTCCCGTTCCTGGTCACCTGAGGGGTGTAACGCCTCCGGTACCCTCAGGGAACACCTGGGCCTGGACGTGCTCATCGGCCTGCCGAAGAAGCCCCCGCGACGCACGTGAGGCCACGCCCCGACGGTCGGCCGCGACGGCGGGTCAGGCCCCGGTGCTCAGGGGGCCGATGGCCCGCCTCGCCGCGGCGTACCCCAGGGCCTCCTCCAGTTCGGCCACGGCCAGGCGCATCCGCTCCACGACGGCCGGGTCGGAGTACTCGCCCCGGGCGTTCGTCCGCGATCCCGCCCGCGAGACCACCACGCAGTCCACGAGGACCGCGCCCAGCAGCGTGAGGGTGGGCATCAGGGGCGCGTGGGCGCGCATGCCGCCCGCCTGGCCCGGGGAAGCACTCACCAGGAGGGTGGGCTTTCCGACCAGCCCTCCGGAGCCCACCAGCCAGTCGATGGCGTTCTTGGTGACCCCGGCCGGACCGTGCGCGTACTCCGGGGTCGCGATCACCACGCCCCCGGCGCGCTCCGCCAGCTCGCGGAACTCCCGGACCGCCTCCGGCCAGGCGTCCTCGTCGTTCTCCACGTCCGGGTTGAACAACGGCAGACGCCCGGCGAGGTCACCGCCGACCACGGTGATCCGTGTGCCCACTCTCTGGGCCAGGTCCAGCAGGGCCGCGTTGAACGACCCCCGCCGCAGACTTCCGCAGACGCCCAGCACGACGTGGTCCGGCATGTGCCCGCCCTCCGAGATGCCCGCCTCGCCGTGCCCGTGTTGGCGCGGCGGGGCCCGGCCCCCGGCAGGGGTCCGGGCCACGAGTGTGTCACCCCTTCGGCCGCGACAGGTTCCGGATCGGTTCGGCGAGTTCGGTCTCGAAGAACCTGAAGAAGCCCTCCGGATCGGGGCCGGCGTTGATCAGCGCCAGGTGGTCGAATCCCGCGTCCACGAACTGCCGCGCCATGTCGATGTGGCGTTCGGGGTCCGGGCCGTACCCGAAGCCCTCCGCCATGTCCTCGGTCCTGACCAGGGCGGTCGCGGCCTCGAAGTTGACCGGGTTCGGCAGCTCGGCTTGGACCTTCCAGCCGGTGAGTCCGAACCTGAAGAGCTCCCGGGCGGACTCCAACGCGGTGCGGTCGTCGGCGGCCCAGGCCAGGGGCACCTCGCCGTAACAGGGACCGTTGCCGCCCCGTTCCCGGTAGGTGTCGGTGAGCGCGGAGTCGGGTTCGGTGGCGAAGAGGCCGTCGCCGTGTTCGGCCGCGAGGCCCGCGGCCCTGGACCCTCCGGCGGCCACGACCACCCGGGGCGGGAGTTCGGGGAGGTCGAAGACACGCGCGTCCTCCAGGACCAGGTGCTCACCTCGGTAGGAGTGGTAGCCGCCGGACCAGAGCAGCCGCATGATCTCCACGGCCTCCACCAGCATGTCGTGGCGCACCGCCACGTCGGGCCACCCCCGGCCCACCACGTGCTCGTTGAGGCGCTCCCCCGCGCCCACACCGAGCGTGAACCGGCCCTCGGAGAGGATCGCCGTGGTGGCCGCCGCCTGCGCGACGATGGCCGGGTGGACCCGCAGGAAAGGGCAGGTCACACCGGTGGCGATCTCGATCCGTCCGGTCCGTTCGGCGATCGCGGCCAGCATGGACCACACGAACCCGGAGTGCCCGTGGCTGAACAGCCACGGATGGAAGTGGTCGCTGATCTCGACGAAGTCGAACCCGGCCCGCTCGGCGCGTACCGCCTGTTCCACGATCTCGCGGGGCCCGTAGCCCTCGGCGAAGAGCTTGTAGCCGATCCGCATGCGTACCTCCTCGACCGGTTTCCTGATCGTGTCCGGTTCCACCTGTGGCCCTGACCCGTGCGACCTCTACGGAAACTCCATCTCCCGGAAAGACGTGCCGTACCGAGGGCGGACTCGCGGCACCGAGTACGTGTGCGGCTCCCACCCGTCGGACAGGGCGCGAGCGAGGATTCAAGGATGGGAGGGCCAGCATGGACGACCGACGACCACCCGGGACCCGGTCGCCGACCATCGGGGGCTCGGCGACCGGGTACGCCTTCTGGTCAGCGGGAGCGCCGCCGTGAGGATCCGCTCCGTGAGGTGCGCCGGTCGCTCTCCTTGCGCAGGGCCTCCACCAGCTCGTCCTTGGTCATGCTGGAGCGGCCACGGACGTCGAGCTGCCGGGCCCGCTTGTAGAGGTGGTCCTTGGTGGCCTCGGCGTCCACTCCCCCCGCGGTGGGACGGTCGGCGCCGGGACGCCGCCCGGCCCTCGGGTTCTTCGCCTGCTCGTCCGAGGGTCCGCTCCCGTTCCCCTCCTTGGCCTCCCAGTGGTCGCCGACCTTCTCGAACTTGCGCTTGACGGCGGCGAAGGCGACCCGGTGGGCCCGCTCGCCCTCCCCGTACTCGTCGACCGCGCTGTCGTGCGCCTCGATCCAGGTACGCTGCGCCTTCTTCGGCGACCTGCGCAGGGTGTCGGGCAGTTCGTCCACACCGGGCATCGTTCTCATCTCCCGCCGAGGTCAGGTGTCCTTCGGGCTGGTGAACCGTTCACTGTTCCCGTAACCGGCGGGGGCGGGCGCGAAACTCCGGCGGTCCGACGGGATGCCCGGCCGGGATGGGTGGGTGGGCGGGAGACGATACCGGGCGTCCGCCCGGGTGAAGATCAGGTGGGGTGGCGGGCGGCGGCGATCTCATCCCGGTGTTCCATCGCCCAGGAGGCCAGGGCGGACAGGGGTTCCAACAGCGTCCGACCCAGCGGGGTGAGGCTGTACTCCACGCTCGGTGGGACGGTGGGGAACACCTCCCGGTGCACCAGGCCGTCCTCCACCAGTCCGCGCAGGGTGCGGGTCAGCATCCGCTGGCTGATGTCCTCGATGGCGCGGTGGAGTTCGTTGAACCGATGCGCGCGTTGACCCAGCAGGACCACCACCAGCACCGTCCACTTGTCGCCGACCCGTCGGAGCACGGCGGTGACCGGGCAGCGCTCGTGCTCCTCCGCCGGGACCGGGTTCGGCAACGGGGTCCCGACGATGAAGGGCACATCCGTGTGCGTACCTGACATCAGACTGCCTTCTTCCCAGTGGGCGCGGGGTCACCGATGATGAGGTGCCCACCCAAAGTAACCGGGAGAGCCATGAGCACGAAAGCCCCGAGGCCCGGTGGCACCGGCCGTCAGCGCGTGATCGTCGTCAGCGGCGCGACCGACGGTATGGGGCGTGCGTTCGCCCGCCCTGGCCCGGGCACGGTCCGGTGACTCGGTGGTGGCGCTCGGCAGCAACCCGGAGAAGGGGCGGCGCCTCCTGGAGGAGGGGGCCCGGTCGGGCGCGGCGGGAGGGATCGAGTTCGTCCGGGTCGACCTGGCCAGCGTCGGCGGCACGCGGTCGGCGATCGCCCGGATCGTCGCGACCCACGAAGCCGTCGACTCGCTCGTGCTGTTCGCCAACCGGCACAGCCCGCGACGTGTGCTCACCGAGGACGGGCTGGAGCGCACCTTCGCCCTCTACTACCTCAGCCGCTTCCTGCTGGGAGAAGGGCTCGGACCCCTGCTGCGGCGCGGTGCCCGCCTGGTCATCGTGAACGTCGCCGGTGTGGGGGCCAGGGCGGGCCGCATCCACTGGGACGACCTGCGGCTCGACCACCGCTACGGCACGGTGCGGGCACAGCTCCAGGCGGGGCGCGCCAACGACCTCCTCGGGGTGTCCCACGCCGCCCGGCCCGGTGAGACGGTCCCCTACGTGCTCTACCATCCGGGCTTCACCCGGAGCGGTGATCTCGGCCCGCTCCCGGCCCCGGCACGGCTGTTGATCCGGGCGCTCGCCCGGGTCGCGGCCCGCCCCGTGGAGGAGTCCGTCGCCCCCGTCCACGGGTTCGTGGACGACCCACCGAAGGCGCCGCTCACGGCCATCGACCGTGGCCGGTCCCTGCCGCTGGACCTTCCTACCCTGGCCCCCGGGGACGCCGAGCGTCTGGCCGAGGTCACGCGGGAGCTCCTCCGAACAATCCCCTCGGGAGGCGGGAGACACGAGCGCTGACGGCCGGGCGGCTCAGGACGGGAGGCTGGCGCCGGCGAACAGTACCAGCAGGGGCAGGGCCAGGTTGTTGACCGAGTGGACGGCCACGGCGGGCCAGACCGAACCGCTGCGGCGCATGACCTCGGCGGCGATCACGCCCACCACGAAGGCGGCGGGCAGGATGAGGTTGACGCCATGGAAGACGGCGAAGATCGCCGAGCTTCCGAGGACACCGATCCACGGGCCGTAGCGCAGCAGGGCGTTCGTGACGACCCCGCGGAACAGGAACTCCTCACCGATCGGGGTGAGCACGGCCAGGAAGAGGATGGTGAGGACGAGGCCGATCACGCCGCTGCCCGCCGTGTCGTAGTACACACCCTGGGGATTGCTCTCGTACCCGGTCAGGCTGGTGATGGCCATGATCACGAACCCCTTCAGCACGAGCGCGATCACACCCCACCCGGCGCCGATGAGCATCCAGCGCCACGTGGTGCGCCGGACGCCGAAGGCCGCGAGGGAGCGAAGGCGCACCGCGTAGGCCACTCCGAATCCCAGGAGGCCGCCGACTCCGGACCACGCGGAGACGAGGAGTCCGTAGACCATCGGGTCCAGGTCGAGTGGCCCGACCGGGCCGAGGAGCACGAGGGCGACGACGCTGATCATCACACCGAGCAGGCCGAGCACGACCTCGGGCCAACCCGGGCGGGTCGGGGCGGTGTCCTGGAGGCGGACGCTGTGCTCCGTGGACATCGTGGGCTCCTCGGTGTGGAAGTGGGTTCGGGTGGGTGGGGTCGTCGGCCGGACGGGGGCGGAGCCGGTGCCGCCCTGGCCGTCCGGCCCGTGCTGATCCGTCAACGACGCGGTTCCCAGCGGAAGACCCGGGTGGCGAGGGCGACGGCCACGACGACCCACGCCAGGGTGGGCGCCAGGAGGAGCAGGGCCTCGGAGACGGCGACGCCGCCGTTCCAGGCGTTGACCACCAGTTCGGCGGCGGAACCGCCGGGGAGCAGGCGCTTGACCAGGGTGAGTTCCTCGGTGCCGGTGAACCCCACCCAGCCGGAGATGGCGAGCACGCCGATCATGACGGGCAGCGTGGTCACCTGCGCGTGCTCGGGTGAGGTGGTGACCCCGGCCGTGGCCAGGGCGAGGCCGAGCATCATGACCACCGTGGTCAGGACCGCCGACACCAGCAGGAGCGGCTGGGCGGGCGCTGCGGCGACCACGGACAGCACGGTGAGGACCACGGCGACCTGCACGAGGGTCACGGCGGTGACCGGCAGCAGCAGCCCGGTGAGGATGCGGACGTCGTCCGCGGCCGTCGAGCGCAGCCGCTTGAGGAAGAGGTTCTGGCGGCGCGACGCGAGCGTGGTCACGGCGGTCGTGTAGAGGGCCATCACCACCACGAGGAACATGAGGACCGAGGCGACGGCGCCCAGGTCCAGCAGGTCGGGCGCGCGGTCGTGCAGGTACATGTAGAAGGCGCTGCCGGCGAGGGGCACCAGGAGCATGGTGACCAGGACGAGCCGGTTCCGGAGGATCTGGATCAGCTCACTCCGAGCGATGGCGAGCATGGTGGGTTCCTTTGCGTGAAGGGTGTACGGGGCCGGGGCCGCGTTACTCGGTGCCGATGGAGCGGAAAACGTCGTCGAGCCGCGTGGGCCCGGCCTGGAGGTCGCCCAGTTCCACCGCGTGCTCCCGGGCCCAGTCCAGGAGGACGTGCAGGTCCTTCTGGAGGCTGGTGGTCTCGACGAGGAGGGAGCCGTCGCCCTGGGGCACGCCGGGGAGCGGCGGCTCCGGGGCGGACGCCGCCAGGGTGAACCGGACCGTCGCGGGCAGGGTCCGGGTGAGCTCGGAGACTGTCCCCTCCCGGTGGAACACCCCGCGGTGCATGAGCCCGATCCGGTCGGCGCGCTGCTGCGCCTCCTCCAGGTAGTGCGTGGTCAGGATGATGGTGGACCCGTCCTCGCGCAGTCGGTCCACGGCGTCCCAGAGGTCGTCCCGGGACTGGATGTCCAGTCCGGTGGTGGGCTCGTCCAGGAAGACGAGTTCCGGGGTGCCGTAGACGGCGGTGGCGAAGTCCAGGCGGCGCTTCTCACCGCCGGAGAGTTGGGAGACCCGCGTTCCGGCCTTCTTCGTGAGGCCGACGACGTCCAGCAGTCGCTCGGCCCGGTCGGTGCGCCCGGAGAGGCTGCCGATGAGCCGGACCGACTCCCTGACGGTGAGGTCGGGTGAGAACCCGCTCTCCTGGAGCATGATCCCGGTCCGGGGGCGCACGGCCCGTCGGTCGCGCGGGTCGTGTCCGAACACCCGCACGGTGCCCGAGGTGGCGGCGCGGTGACCCTCGATCGTCTCCAGGGTGGACGTCTTGCCCGCGCCGTTCGTGCCGAGCAGGGCGTAGAACTCGCCCCGACCCACCTGGAAGGAGAGGTCGCGGACGGCGTGGAAGTCGCCGTAGCGGACGTTCAGGCCCTCGACGTCGATGACTGGTGTGGCGGCTGTTGAGGTCATGTCCCCATTCCAGCCGTGCGGGCGGATTCCCGGCAGTGCGGCCGTGTCACGACCCGGCGGTGACATCCGTGGGGCCAGGAGGTGACGTGGTGTCACTGGTGGGTCGACGGGGCCGGAAGAATACTGGGACGGTCCACGCAGTCGTTCCCCGGAAGGGTCCGCATGACGTCAGAACCCACCGAGGTGACGCAGGGGCAGCTGCGCACGGTCAACACGAACATCGTGTTCGGGTCGCTCTCGGCGGTCGGGGCCCTGCTGATCTCGACCAACGCCCAGAGCGTGGGCCAGGTCCTGGTGCTGGTGCTGGGGTTGCTGGCGGCCCTGCTGTCCGTCCGTGGCTGGTCGGCCCGGGCCTTCCGCGTCGTGCTGCTCCCGTGCCTGGTCGCCAGCATCGTCGCCCTGGTCGCCGGGGTCCTCTTCCTGGACAGCGCGCCGGCGCCGTTCGGCGTCTCCGTCGTGGGCACTGTCCTCGTCCTGCGCCTGCCGCACCGGTACCAGCGCCCGTCGGCCCTGGGGCTGCTCGCCCTGGTGACCGGTGTCATCGTGCTGAAGGTGCTGCTCGAACCCCACCTGGGCGAGGCCCTGCTGGAGTACGCCGTGGGGTCGGCCAGCATCATCGTGGTGGGGGTGGTCTTCGCGACGCTGAACCACCTGGTGGCCCGGCTGGTCTCGGAGCTGGAACTGGCGCGCGAGCGCGACGCGGAGCTGGCCGTGGCCCGGGAGCGCGTCCGTTTCGCCGGGGACCTGCACGACATCCAGGGCCACACGCTGCACGTGGTGAAGCTGAAGGTGGCGCTGGCCCGGAAGCTGGTGCACACCGACGCCGACCAGGTGGAGCGGGAGCTGGACGAGGTCTACTCCCTGGTGGGCGAGACCATCACCGAGACCAAGGAACTGGCCCACGCGCAGCGGCGGCTCAACCTGTCCGCCGAGTTGGAGAACGCCAAGAACCTCTTCGAGGCGGCCGGGATCGACGTGCGCGTCGTGCGCCGTGGCGAGGGTGAACCGGACACGCGGGCGGCGGAGACGCTCGGCCAGGTCCTGCGGGAGACGACCACCAACATCCTGCGGCACGCGCAGGCCGAGGAGGTGCGGATCACGCTCACCGGGTCCGGCATCACCATCGTGAACGACGGGGCGCGCGGGGAGGCGGCCCCCGTGCTCGGGGGGCTGGCCGTCCTCCGCGACCGCGTGGAGCGGGACGGTGGAACACTGACAGTGGAACAGGGGGACGGGCGGTTCCTGACCGCCGCCGCGTTCCCCGGGCGGAGGGACGACCGATGATCACCGTGGTACTCGCCGACGACGAGGCCCTGCTGCGCAAGGCGCTGGCGGCCCTGCTCCCGCTGGAGGGCGAGATCACCGTCCTGGCCGAGGCCCACGACGGCGAGTCGGCCGTGGCCGCGACCCTGGAGCACCGCCCCGACGTGCTCGTCATCGACCTGGAGATGCCGGGTGTGGACGGGCTCGGCGCGGTGGACCGCATCCGCCGGGAGCTGCCGGACCAGGTGATCCTGATGCTGACCCGGCACGCCCGCCCCGGTGTGCTGCGCCGGGCGCTCCGGCTCGGTGTGCAGGGGTTCGTGAGCAAGTCGGCCGATCCCGCGCACATCACGTCGGTGATCGGCACCCTGCACGGGGGCAAGCGTTGGGTGGACCCGGACGTGTCGGCGCTGGCCGTGATCGACGACTGCCCGCTCACCGAACGGGAGATCGACGTGCTGCGCGCCACCAGGGACGGGTACTCGGCCGCCGACACCGCCGCCCGCCTGCACCTGGCCGAGGGCACGGTGCGCAACTACCTCTCGAACGCGATGCGCAAGACGCAGACGCGGACCCGGCACGAGGCGGCCCGGTACGCGCGGGAGCACGACTGGCTCTGAGGACCCGCCATGGCCTGGGCACTGTTCGACCTCGACGACACCCTGATCGACCACGACTCGTTCACGCGGTTCACCCTGCGCCTCCTCGCACGCTCGCCGTTGCGTGTGGCGGGTGCGGTGGCGCTGTCACCGCTGGTCGCGGTGGCGTTCGCGCGCCCGTCCTGGCGGGTGCACGCCGGATCACTCCTGCTGTGGGCGGGCACGGTCGGTGTGGGCGAGGCCCGTCTGGACCGAATCGTCCGGGACCACGTGCGGGAGCTGGACGTGCGGGAGCGGCTGAGACCGGACGGCGCCGCCGCGCTGGCCGCGCACCTCGAAGCGGGCGACGACGTGGCGGTGGTGACCGCATGCGCGGACCGGCTCGCGGTGCCCCTGTGCCGGGAGATCGACCCCCGCGTGCGCGTGGTGGCCTCGACCCTCCGGCGCGCGTGGGGCGGTCTGGTCGCGGAGCGGCACTGCCACGGCGCCCGCAAACCCGCGATGGCCGCCGAGGCCGGGGTTCGGGGGGAGGTCGCGGCCGCCTACGGGGACAGTGCCTCCGACGCGGCGATGCTGGACCTCGGGCGGGTGGCGTACCTGGTCAACATGGGCGGCGGGGCCGCCGAGCGGCTGCGGGAGCGGCTCCCGGGACCGGACCGCGTGGAGTGCGTGGAGTGGCCCGTGCGGGAGCCGGACACAGGAAACCGGCCCGACCGGTGAGGGTCGGGCCGGTGACGCGGGCGGCGTCCGAGGGGTCCGCCCCCGGGAACTCCGGGCACCCGGGGCCACTCCTCGGGACGCGCCCGGGGTCGAACTAGACCAGGTCGAACCGGTCGGCGTTCATGACCTTGTTCCACGCGGCGACGAAGTCCTGGACGAACTTCTCCTTGGCGTCGTCGGAGGCGTACACCTCGGCCACGGCGCGCAGCTCGGAGTTGGAACCGAACACCAGGTCCACGCGGCTGCCGGTCCACTTGACCGCACCGGAGGCGTCCTTGGCGACGAAGGTCTCCGAGGTCTCGGAGGTCTCACCGGTCGCGTGCCAGTTGGTGTTCAGGTCGAGCAGGTTGACGAAGAAGTCGTTCGTCAGCGCGCCCGGCCGGTCGGTGAAGACGCCCAGGTCCGAGTTGTCGAAGTTGGCGCCCAGCACGCGCAGGCCGCCCACCAGGACGGTGGTCTCCGGAGCGCTGAGGCCGATCAGGTTGGCGCGGTCCAGCAGCAGGTACTCGGCGGGGAGGCGGTTGCTCTTGCCGTAGTAGTTGCGGAAACCGTCCGCGACCGGCTCCAGGTAGGCGAAGGAGTCGGCGTCGGTGTGCTCGTCGGAGGCGTCCACGCGGCCCGGGGTGAACGGGACGGTGATGTCCTGACCAGCTGCCTTGGCGGCCTGCTCGACACCCACACCACCGGCGAGGACGATCACGTCGGCGACGGAGACCTTCTTCGCGGAGGAGGCGTTGAACTCGTCGACGATGCCCTGGAGCTTGGCGAGCACGGCGCGCAGCTCGGTCGGGTTGTTGACCTCCCAGTCGACCTGCGGCTCCAGACGGACGCGGGCACCGTTGGCGCCGCCGCGCTTGTCGCTGTCGCGGTAGGTCGAGGCGGAGGCCCACGCGGTCGAGACCAGCTCGGCCACGGAGAGGCCGGACTCGGCGATCCTCTCCTTCAGGGCGGCGATCTCGGCGTCACCGATGACCTCGCCCTCCTGGGCGGGCAGCGGGTCCTGCCAGACGAGGTCCTCGGCCGGGACCTCGGAGCCGAGGTAGCGGGCCTTCGGGCCCATGTCGCGGTGGGTCAGCTTGAACCAGGCGCGGGCGAAGGCGTCCTTGAAGGCCTGGTGGTCCTCGTAGAAGCGGCGCGAGATCTGCTCGTAGACCGGGTCGACGCGCAGCGACAGGTCGGTGGTGAGCATGGTCGGCTTGTGCTTCTTGCCGGGGACGTGGGCGTCGGGGATGATCTCCTCGGCGTCCTTGGCGATCCACTGGTGGGCGCCGGCCGGGCTCTTGGTGAGCTCGTACTCGAACTCGAAGAGGTTCTTGAAGAAGCCCTCGCTCCACTGGGCGGGGGTGGTGGTCCAGGTGACCTCCAGGCCCGACGTGATGGCGTCGCCGCCCTTGCCGGTGCCGTGGTTGTTCTTCCAGCCCAGACCCTGCATCTCCAGACCGGCGCGCTCGGGCTCGGCCTCCAGGTTGCTGTCCGGGGCGGCGCCGTGCGTCTTGCCGAAGGTGTGGCCACCGGCGATGAGGGCGACGGTCTCCTCGTCGTTCATCCCCATGCGGCCGAAGGTCTCACGGATGTCGCGGGCGGCGGCCAGCGGGTCCGGGTTGCCGTTCGGGCCCTCGGGGTTGACGTAGATGAGGCCCATCTGGACGGCGGCCAGCGGCTTCTCCAGGTCGCGGTCGCCGGTGTAGCGCTGGTCGTCGAGCCAGGTGGTCTCGGGGCCCCAGTAGACGTCGGCCTCCGGCTCCCACACGTCCTCGCGGCCACCGCCGAAGCCGAAGGTCTCGAATCCCATCGACTCCAGGGCGACGTTGCCGGTGAGGATGAAGAGGTCGGCCCAGGAGATGTTCTGGCCGTACTTCTTCTTCACGGGCCACAGCAGACGGCGGGCCTTGTCCAGGTTGCCGTTGTCGGGCCAGCTGTTGAGGGGGGCGAAGCGCTGCTGACCGGCGCTGCCGCCACCGCGGCCGTCGTGGGAGCGGTAGGTGCCCGCGCTGTGCCAGGCCATGCGGATCATGAGCGGGCCGTAGTGACCGAAGTCGGCGGGCCACCAGTCCTGCGAGTCCGTGAGGAGGGCCGCGATGTCGGCCTTCACGGCGTCCAGGTCGAGGGCCTCGAAGGCCTTCGCGTAGTCGAAGCCCTCACCGAGCGGGTTCGACACGGGGGTGTTCTTGGCGAGGATCCTCAGGTTGAGCTGGTTGGGCCACCACTCGCGGTTGCCGTCCCCCTGGGTGGGGTGCGTGAGCCCGCCACCGTGCGCGACGGGGCAGCCTCCGGTCTGCTGCGGGGTGGGGGCAACGACCTCGTTGTTTTCAGACATCGACTTCCTTACGGGAAGAGGTGAACTTTGTGGTTCAGGAGCTCCGCGCGCCGTAGCACTCGGCGCACTGGCCCCAGTAGACGACCTCGGCCTCGTCGATCGAGAAGCCGTGGTCAGCGGACGCGGTGAGGCACGGCGCGTGGCCGACCGCACAGTCCACGTCCGCGATGGCGCCGCAGGACCTGCACACGACGTGGTGGTGGTTGTCTCCCACCCTCGTCTCGTAGCGGGCCACGGAGCCCTGTGGCTGGATACGTCTCACCAGGCCAGCGCCGGTCAGTGCCTTGAGCACGTCGTAGACGGCCTGGACGGACACCGCGCCGAGTTCCGCACGCACGTGGTCGATGATCGACTCCGTGTCCGCGTGTGGGTGCTCGTGCACGACGGAGAGGACAGCTAACCGCGGGCTCGTCACCCTCAGAGCGGACTCGCGCAGCATGTGCTCGAAATCCGGAGAGGTTGGCATGGTCCGGAGTCTGCCGCCTTTTCTGGAATTAGTCAAATGATGGAGTCGATCCGCTGTAGCGCCCCCGGAACGACGAAAGGCCCCTCTCCGTCGGAGAGGGGCCTGGACCCGCTGTGGGGTCGGGTGTTCGGTCGACTGTGTCCTAGTCGGTACCGGCCTCCATGGCCGCGTAGTCGAGCAGGTCGTCCTCGGAGCCCTGACCGCGCGAGGCGATGGTCTCGGCGCCGCCCTCGGGCATCGCGCCGATCAGGCCGGTGGAGGCCGCCTGCGCGGCGCCGATCGAGGTCGGGTGCGAGCTGTCCCCGACCATGCCGAGGGCCGCGTACTCCTCCAGCTTGGCGCGGGAGTCCGCGATGTCCAGGTTGCGCATGGTCAGCTGGCCGATGCGGTCGCTGGGCCCGAACGCGGAGTCCTCGGTGCGCTCCATGGACAGCTTGTCCGGGTGATAGCTGAACGCCGCTCCGGTGGTGTCCATGATCGAGTAGTCGTCGCCGCGACGCAGACGCAGGGTCACCTCGCCGGTGACGGCGGTGCCGACCCAGCGCTGGAGGGCCTCACGCTGCATGAGCGCCTGGGGCTCCAGCCAGCGGCCCTCGTACATGAGGCGACCGAGGCGACGGCCCTCGTTGTGGTAGGTGGCGAGGGTGTCCTCGTTGTGGATGGCGTTGACCAGGCGCTCGTAGGCGGCGAACAGCAGCGCCATGCCGGGGGCCTCGTAGATGCCCCGGCTCTTGGCCTCGATCACCCGGTTCTCGATCTGGTCGGACATGCCCATGCCGTGGCGGCCGCCGATGGAGTTGGCCTCAAGGACCAGCTCGACGGAGTTGGCGAAGGTCCGGCCGTTGATGGTGACCGGGCGGCCCTTCTCGAAGCCGATCGTCACGTCCTCGGCGGCGATCTCGACCTCGGGGTCCCAGAAGCGGACGCCCATGATGGGGTCGACGATCTCGATGCCGGTGTCGAGGTGTTCGAGCGCCTTGGCCTCGTGGGTGGCGCCCCAGATGTTGGCGTCGGTGGAGTAGGCCTTCTCGGTGCTGTCGCGGTAGGGCAGGTCCCGCTCCTGCAGCCACTCGGACATCTCCTTGCGGCCGCCGAGCTCGGTGACGAAGTCGGCGTCGAGCCACGGCTTGTAGATCCGCAGGGAGGGGTTGGCGAGCAGACCGTAGCGGTAGAACCGCTCGATGTCGTTGCCCTTGTAGGTGGAGCCGTCGCCCCAGATCTGGACGCCGTCCTCCAGCATGGCGCGGACCAGCAGGGTGCCGGTGACGGCGCGGCCGATCGGAGTGGTGTTGAAGTAGACCCGACCGGCGGAGCGGATGTGGAACGCCCCGCAGGCGAGGGCGGCGAGCCCCTCCTCCACGAGGGCCTCGCGACAGTCGACCAGGCGCCCGATCTCCGCGCCGTAGTCAGTGGCACGAGCCGGCACCGAGGCGATGTCGGGTTCGTCGTACTGGCCGATGTCGGCGGTGTAGGCGCAGGGGACCGCGCCCTTCTCGCGCATCCACGCGACCGCTACGGACGTGTCGAGGCCTCCGGAGAAGGCGATTCCGACACGTTCACCGACAGGCAGGGAAGTGAGCACCTTGGACATGCAAAAAGTATGCGCCTAAATGTATGAACATGCAAACTGGTGCTCTGACCACGCCCGTGGCCAGGGCGGGTTCTCGGCGGTTCACGCGACGGATCAGGGGTACACCCCCACCAAGCCAGTGCCCGCACGCCCCCTGGAGGCACAGTGTTCGCCACCGTCGCCGCAGTGCTGTTCGGCATCGCCGTCCTCTTCGAGATCCTCGGTCTGAACATCGAGGGGATCGTGACGACGACCACCCTCGCCCTGACCGGACTGCTCTTCCTCGCCCTGCACCTGGCCGGGTTCGGGAGCAGCTCACCCCGCAGACGCCGCTGAGCCGCCGGGTCCGGCCCGGACGGAGCTCCCCGTCCGGGCCGGACGGAGGCCCCCGCCCGGGTGACGGGACGGGGCGCGCGGGGTACCTTCCTCGGACGGGCTCCCGCCCGCCCCCTGCACCCCTGCCTCAGGAGCCGCATGATCGTCATCGGTGTGTCCTCCGGGACCTCGGCGGACGGGATCGACGTCGCCGCCGCCCGCCTCGAACTGGAGGAGGACGGTTCCCTGCTCCGGCTGGCCCCCCTGGGGTTCGGCACCACCCCCTACTCCGACTCCCTGCGCGAGGCGATCCGTGGCGCCCTGCCGCCCGCCGCCACCACGATGGAGACCGTCTGCCAGCTGGACACCCGGATCGGCCAGGAGTTCGCGGCGGCGGTACGGAACGGGATCGAGGAGTTCGCGGACGGCCGCGCCGACCTGGTCGCCTCGCACGGCCAGACCCTCTTCCACTGGGCGGACGGCAACTCCGTGCTCGGCACCCTCCAGCTCGGCCAGCCCGCCTGGATCACCGAGGCCACCGGGCTGCCCGTGGTGTCGGACCTGCGGGTGGCGGACGTGGCCGCCGGAGGCCAGGGCGCACCGCTGGCGAGCACCCTGGACCTGCTGCTGCTCGGCGGCCGCGCGGAGCCGACCGCCGCGCTCAACCTCGGCGGCATCGCCAACGTGACAGTGGTCCGTGACGGACTGCCGCCCCGGGCGTTCGACACCGGGCCCGCCAACGCGCTGGTCGACGCCGCCATGCGCCTGGTCACGGACGGGCGGGCCGACCTCGACGCGGACGGCGCCCTGGCCCGGACCGGCCGCCCCGACCCCGAACTGCTGGAACGCCTGCTGGCCGAGCCCTACTACCGGTTGCCCGCACCCAAGACCACCGGGCTGGAGCTGTTCGGTCCCGGCTACCTGGAGGCGGCGCTCGGGCACGTCGGCCGCGCCTCGGACGGGGGCCGCCTCTCCGACGGCGACCTGCTCGCCACCCTGGTGGAGCTCACCGCGGTCACGGTCGCCGACGCCCTGGAACCGTTCGGAGTGACCGAGGTGCTCGCCTCCGGCGGCGGCACCCGCAACCCCGTGCTGATGGAGCGGCTGGCCGCGCGCCTGTCCCCCGCGCGGCTGGACTCCTCGGAGCGGGTCGGCCTGGACGGCGACGCCAAGGAGGCGTACCTGTTCGCGCTGATCGGGTTCCTGAGCTGGCACGGACTGGCCGGATCGGTCCCGGACTGCACCGGCGCCCTCCGGGCCCCGGTGGCCGGGCGGATCACCCCGGGCACCCGGCCGTTGCGCCTGCCCGAGCCCGCGGCCACCGCCCCGCGCCGCCTGTACGTGGAGGCGTCGGGCGGCTGAGCCCCCGTGGCCGAAGCCCCGCTGGAGACTCCCCGGAGGACGCAGTGCAGACCATCGACCTCGTCGTCATCGCGGTGTACCTGCTGGCCTCGACCTGGCTGGGACTGCGACTGTCCGGGCGCCAGCGCGACGTCAGGGACTACTTCATCGGCAACCGGCAGCTGCCCTGGTGGGCGGTGTGCCTGTCGGTGGTGGCCACCGAGACCAGCGCCCTGACCGTGATCAGCGTCCCCGGGGTGGCCTACCTCGGCAACGTCACGTTCCTCCAGGTGGCGGTCGGATACCTGATCGGGCGGGTGGTCGTCGCCTTCCTCCTGCTCCCCCGCTACTACCGGGGCGAGATGACCACCGCCTACGCCTACCTGGGGCTCCGGTTCGGGAGGGGCATGCAGGGCACCGCCGCGGTCACGTTCCTGTTCACCCGGCTGCTCGCCGACGGGGTGCGGCTGTTCGCGGCGGCCATCCCCATGAAGATCATCCTGGACTCCCTCGGGCTGGACACCTCGTACTTCGTGATCGTGGCGGTCCTGGGCGTGGTGACGATCCTCTACACCCTCGTCGGCGGGATCAGGGCCGTGGTCTGGGTCGACGTGCTCCAGATGGGTGTGTACGTGGTGGGCGGCGTGGTCTCCCTCGTCGTCATCGCCACCAGCCTGGACGTGAACTTCCTCGCGGTGGCGGCCGACGCCGGGAAGACCCAGTTCCTGGACTTCACCTCGAACCCGGTCTCGGCGCCCTACGCCACGATCACGGCCCTGGTGGGCGGGGCCCTGCTGTCCACGGCCTCGCACGGCGCCGACCAGATCATCGTGCAGCGGCTGCTGGGCTGCCGAAGCCTGCGGGACGCGCAGAAGGCGGTGATCGTCAGCGGGGTGGTGGTCTTCGTCCAGTTCGCACTGTTTCTCACCGTGGGACTGGCGCTGTACTCGTACTTCGAGGCCGCGTCGGTGGCGGGACTCGGACTCAACTCCTCCGACGAGCTCTTCCCGGTGTTCATCGTCGAGGGACTGCCACCCGGGTTGGCGGGACTGCTGCTGGCCGGGATCATGGCGGCGGCGATGAGCACGCTCTCCTCGTCGCTGTCGGCGCTGTCCTCCTCGACCATGGCCGACCTCTACCAGCAGTTCTCCCGACGCACGCTGCCCGACGCCCAGGCGCTGCGGCTGAGCCGGCTGTTCACCCTGGGCTGGGGGCTGGTGTTCGTCGGGGTCGCGGCGTTCTTCACCGGTACCGACAACCCGGTCGTCGAACTGGGGCTCTCCGTGGCCAGCCTGACCTACGGTGGGCTGCTGGGCGCGTTCTTCCTGGGGCTGTGGGTGCGCCGGGCCCGCCAGAGGGACGCGATCCTCGCCTTCTCCGTGGCGGTGGCGACCATGTCCTGGCTGTTCCTCTTCCAGCCCGGGCTGATCGGGTTCACCTGGTACACGGCGATCGGTACGGGCATCGTGCTGGGGCTCGGCTACCTGCTGTCGCGCCGCCACCCGGACGACTCCCCCTCGGCGGACGCCGGAGCGCCGGACACCCCCGGAGAGGCCGTGGACACACCCCGGTGACCAGGCCGACCGGCCTAGAATAGGACCATGCAGACGGAGAACGGTCCGGTCGGGCGGAAGCGTGCGTCGTTCATCGAGCGGGCGCGACGCGAACAGGTCGTGGAGGCGGCCACCGAGACCGTCGCGCGGTTCGGTTACGCCCACACCTCCCTGGCGCGGATCGCCGAGCGGGCGGGGATCAGCAAGAGCGTGATCTCGTACCACTTCGAGGGCAAGGACGAACTCATGGTCCTGGTCGCGGAGCGGTTCATCGAGGCGGCCACGGAGCGCCTCACCGCGGGGGTTGGAGCGCAGACCACCGCGTCCGGCCAGGTCAGCGCGTGGATCAGCAGCCAGGTCGAGTACTACGCCGCGCACCGGACCGGGTTCCTCGCCATGAGCGACATCATCGTGAACCACCGCTCGCCGGACGGCACCAGCCCCTTCAGCGGCCCCCTCGAAGAGGAGGTCGAGGAGCTGGCGGGGATCCTCCGCCGGGGACAGCGCGAGGGCGAGTTCCGGGAGTTCGACCCCCGGAGCACCGCCAACATCATCCTGCGCAGTACCGACGGGCTGATCAGCTCGTGGGTCATGGACGAGGGCGTGGACCTCACGAGTCAGCTGGTGACCCTGCTCGACTTCGTCCACCACGCCATACGCGGGGACGACCGGTGAACCCGGGGCCCCGCCCCGGAGACCGGGGCCCCGAAGACGCCTGACCCGGTCACGGCTACTCGAACTCGGTGCCGCCCCCACGGGTGAGGTAGGCGTCGGAGACGAACTTGGCGATCGCCCGGCCGCCCAGGACCCGCGAGTAGCGGTCCCTCGAGGGCCGCACGACCAGGCCCTCACGCAGGTGGAGGTCGGACCCGCTCCAGGTCTCCGCGCCGTCGGCGGCGGCGAACAGCGCGGACTCGTCGTAGGGGCCCTCGTACAGCACCGGCGCCGAGGGCAGGTCCACCTCGGCGAGCAGGGCGGGCAGGTCGGCGGCGTCGATCCACCGACGGACGCCGTCCACGTCCAGCCGGACGTCGAACACCGCGTAGCCGGGCCGCTCACCGCGACCGGTCTCGCCGTAGGCGAGGTCCTGCACACCCGCGCCGAACGCCTCTCCGAACACGCCCACCCGGGTGGCTCCCAAGCGCTCCGCGAGGGCGCGGGCGGCTTTGCCCACCTCGTGCGTGATCACGGCCCTCCAGTAGAGGTTGGCCTCCGAGCGCACCAGCGCCAGGCTCTTCGCCCCCTGGCCCTTGGAGGAGACGAACTCCTCCCCGGATTCGGCGACCAGGGTGTAGAGGCAGGCAGATCCGTGGATCTTCTCTGTGGCGACGACGGGCTCGCCCGGTTCGAACACGTCCGGGTGGCGCTTGATGTTCTCGACCTCGATCCACCGCAGCAGGTCGGGGGCGGGCTCCATGTCGCCGCTCATGTGCAGCGGGACCTCCGGCACCCACTTGGTGACGCCCAGCTCGGCCGCGAAGTCGGTCCCCGCCTCGGGCTCGGTGGGCAGGTCGCGGTCGGCGAGCAGGGAGGGACGGCAGACGATGCCCTGGGAGAGCTCGCCCCGCAGCCGGATCGGCCGCACCCGGTTCCTCCCGGCCCCCGCGAGCCTGCCGGTCAGCCCCAGCTCGGCGACGAGTTCCTCGGGCAGGAGGGCGTTCTCCGGGACGTAGACCGCCCAGTCGCCGGTGCGGTAGGCACCCTTGGGGACGACCGCGTGGAACAGCCCCACCCGAGCCAGCTCCAGTGCGTCGGCGTCGGGGTGCGGGAGGATCGTGAGCCGCTCGGCGGTGACCCGGAGGGTGGACATGTCGCTCCCTGTAGTGGGGGGTGCGGGCGTGAGTGCCCGATGTCCGAGTCAGTGTGTCCGAGGCCCCCGGAAGCCACAACGCCTTTTCACGGGGGCCTTCCGCGTTCGACCGGTCAGCTGGCGGCGAAGGCCTCCAGTTCCACGAGGAGTTCGGGGCGGCCCAGGCGGGTGACCTCGGCGCAGGCCCCGGGCGGTCGGACGTCTAAGACACCGAGGCGCTCCGCCATCATCTCTCCCGCCTCGGCGAAGAAGGCGTCGATGTCGGTGACGTAGGTGTTCATACGGACCACGTCGGCCAGGCTCATCCCCGCTCCGCGCAGCACCGTCGCGACGTTGTCGAGGGCCGTCGCCGTCTGGGCGGACATGTCGCCGGGGTGCAACGACTCCCCCGTGGCGGAGACGGAGCACTGTCCGCTGACGAAGAGCAGGCGCTGGTGTCCCTCGATGAGGCCCCCCTGGTCCATGCCCTCCGGGTAGGTCCAGGGATTGATCGTGGTGCGTCGCATGGCGGGGCCCTTCCGTCAGGTTGGTGACGGGCGCAACGCTAGGACCCCAACCGGAGTCGAGGTCAACCGCCGCTCCGAGCCCGACCCCGGGACGGGTCGCTGGAGGTGGTCAGGGGAAGCGCCGGGGCCCAGGGCCCTCCAGGCCCAGGACGTCCTCCGGGTTGGAGTAGGGACAGGCCACCAGGGACAGGCATCCGCAGCCGATGCAGTTGGAGAACCGGTCCCGCAGGGCGGTCAGCTCCTCGATCCGCCGGGTCAGGTCGTCGTGCCACTGACGTGAGATCCGCGCCCAGTCGCGCTTGGTCGGCAGACCATCCTCCGGAAGCTGGTCGATGGCCTCCTTGATCCGTTCCAGGGACAGGCCGAGGCGCTGGGCCGTGCGGATGAACGCGATGGTCCGGAGGGTGTCCCTGCGGTACTCGCGCCGGTTGCCCGCGGTCCGGCGACTGCTGATCAGGCCGAGGCTCTCGTAGTAGTGCAGGGCGGACACCGCTACCCCCGCCCTGCTGGCCACCTGCCCGGGCTTCAACCAGGTGACCTTGGGGTCCAGCTTCGGCATCGGGCTCCTCCACCAGGCGGGTTGACATCAAGTGAACTTGATGAAGTGGACTCTACGCGACCGACTCGGGCGAGGAAATCGGAGCGTGCACATGTCCGCGATCACGGTGTGGGGCGACATCAGGTGCCCCTGGTGCTGGATGGGGCGGCGACGGCTGGCCGCCGCGCTGGAACGGGTGGAACGTGAGGTGACAGTGGTGCACCGGAGTTTCCTGCTGGAGCCGGAGGGGCCTCAGTCCCGGGACCGAACGGTGCGCACGGCGGCGCTGAACTCGTGGGGTGTGAGCGCCGAGCGGTGGGAGGCCACCCGGCTCCGGGTGGCCGACGCGGGCCGCGCCGACGGGCTGGCCATCGACATGGACGGGGTTCTGAGCATCGACTCCCGGCCCGCCCACCGGCTGGTCAAGCTCGCGGTCGCCCGGGGGATCACCCCGGACCGCGCGTGGGACCGCGCCTTCTCGGGGCACCTGGAACGCCACGAGGACCTGGCGGACCCCGCGACGCTGCGCGGGATCGGGACCGAGCTCGGGCTCGACGGTTCGGAGGTGGACTCCCTGTTGGGCTCCGACCGGTACGCGGACGAGGTCGAGGACGACCACAGGGCCGCCGTGGCACTGGGGGTCGGCGCGGTCCCGGCCTTCCTGTACGAGGAGCGCTTGCTGAGCGGGGCCCGGAGCGTCGACGAACTGGTGGACCTCCTGAACGGCGCGGAGGCCGTGCGATGAGCGCCGCGATGCGGGCGGCCGCCATCGACTCCTTCGGGCCCGCCGAGAACCTGACCGTGCGGGAGGTTCCACGGCCCGTGGCGGGCCCGGGTGAGGTGGTGGTCCGGGTGAGGGTCGCGGGTGTCCAGCTGACGGACGCCGCGATCCGGGGCGGCTGGACCCCACCGGGCGCGAGCATCGACTTCCCGCAGGTCCTCGGCAACGAGTTCGCCGGGACCGTGAGCGCCGTCGGCCCCGGCGCACGGGGGTTCTCCGTGGGTGACGGGGTGGCCGGGTTCCGGGTGCTCGGCTGCTACGCCGAGTACGTGAACGTGCCCGCCGATCAGGTCGCGCACGTGCCGCCGGGGGTGTCGTGGCTGACCGCCGGGACCCTGTCCGCGTCGGGGCAGACCGCGCACACCGCCCTGGAGCGGCTGGACGTGCGCGGGGGCCAGACCCTGCTGGTGCACGGTGCGGCGGGCGGAGTGGGCACGGTGGCGGTGCAGTTGGCCGTGGCTCGCGGAGCCCGGGTGGTGGGCACGGCGAGCGCGGCCAACCACGAGTACGTGCGCTCCCTGGGCGCGGTGCCCGTGGAGTACGGTGCGGGACAGCTCGGGCGTGTCCGCGCGGCCGCACCCCAGGGGGTGGACGCGGCCCTCGACGCGGCCGGGCACGACAACCTGCTGACCTCGGTGGAACTGGTCGGGGACCGGAGCCGGATCGGCACGATCGTCGACGCCGGTCTGGCCGGAGCACTGGGCTGCCGGTGGATCACCAGTGACCGGTCGGCGGCTCGGCTGCGCGAGCTGCTCGACCTGTGCGCGAGCGGGGAACTGACCGTGACGGTCCGGCGGGCCCTGCCGCTGGGCGAGGCGTGGCGCGCCCACCTGGACGTGGAGACCGGCCACGGTCGGGGCAAGGTCGCTCTACTCGTCGGGAGCGGGGGCGGGACCCCGTGACCTCCGGACGAGGCCGGGCGCCCTCGGCTCGTGCCCCCGCCGCCCCCGACCGGCTCTGGGCCCCCGGTTCCCGGCTCCTGGTGGTCGGGGTGTTCGGGCTGATGACCTTCGTCGCCTTCGAGGTCTTCGCCGTCACCACCGCCCTGCCCGTGGTCGCCCGTGACCTGGGCGCCGAGCGGTGGTACTCGCTGGCCTTCGCGGCGACGATGACCACCGGGCTCGTGGGCATGACCCTCGGAGGTACGTGGGCGGACCGGAGCGGACCACTGCGGCCGCTGGTGTTCGGCGGCGCGGCGTTCCTCCTGGGGCTCGCGCTGTGCGTGGCCGCGCCCACGATGGGGGTCTTCGTGGCCGGACGACTGCTCCAGGGGATCGGCGGCGGGATCGACTCCGTGGTCCTGTACGTGGTCATCGCGCGGTCCGTGCGCGAGGAACTGCGGCCGCGCATGTTCGGATCGCTGACCCTGGCGTGGCTGCTGCCGTCGGTCGTGGGGCCGCTGGTCTCCGGGCTCCTGGTACAGGCGGTGCACTGGCGGGTGGTGTTCGCGCTGGTTCTGGTCGGGTCAGCGGTGTCACTGGTGATGCTGGTGGGGGTGGCGCGCCGGGCCGGGAAGGGGCACGGCGGTGGTTCGCCGTTCGACCCGCGCCTGGTCTGGGCGGGGGTCGCGGCGGCCGCACTGCTGGGGCTGCACCTGTCGGGCCAGCAGGCCGCGTCCGCCCTGGTGGCGGGGACGGTGGCCAGTACCGCCGTTCTGGCGGCGGCGGCCGTGCGGCTCCTCCCACCGGGCACCCTGCGCGCCCGGGCCGGGATCCCCCGGCTGGTGCTGCTCCGTGCCCTGATGGGTGGGGCGGTGTCGGCCACCGACATCTATCTGCCGCCCTACCTCCAGTACGAACTCGGCTACGCGCCCGCCGTCTCCGGTCTCGTGGTGGCGGTGGGGGCGCTGGGTTGGGCGGGCGGCGCCTGGTGGCAGGGACGGTCCGCGGGGGACCCGCACCGCCCCGAACCGCTGTACCTCGCGGCCGCGCTCGTGGTGTGCGGCCCGCTGGGGGCGGCCCTGGTGGTGGGCGGGCTGCTGCCCGTCGCGGCGGCCGCCGCCTGCTGCGTCGTGATGGGGGTCGGCATGGGGATCGCCATGCCGCGCGTCAGTTCGACGGTGATGACCCTCTCCCCGGTGAAGCTCCAGGGCCGCAACGGGTCGGCCCTCCAGATCGCGGAGTCCGTCGTGACCTCCGCCCTGGTCGCCGTCGCCGGGGCCGTCCTGACCGCCTCGTCGCTCGGCGGGTACCTGCCCGTCTACGCGCTGGTCGGGGCCGTGGCGCTGGCCGCCCTCGGCGTCACCCTCACCCTGCGCCCGGTCCGCGGCCCCGTGGACGGGCCGAGCGGGGAGGAGGGCGGAGCGCCACCCCATGGGGGCGGGGACGGTGTTGAGGGCTCCCGGTGAGGTTCCGCCCGAGGGGCGGGCCCCGGAATGACCGGGGCCCGTGCTGGGTCAGGAGGCCGTGCGGGGTCAGAAGGGGCGGTCGCCCACGATCGCGACGCGCTCGGCCACGCGGGGGTGCGGGTGGTAGTCGTTCACCGCGTAGTGCTGGGTGGCGCGGTTGTCCCAGAAGGCGACCGAGTCGCGCTCCCACCGGAAGCGCACCTGGAACTCGGGAGTGTGCGCCTGCTGGAAGAGGTAGCGCAGCAGCTCGTCGCTCTCCGCCTTCTCCATCCCGACGATCCGGGTGGTGAAGGAGACGTTGACGAAGAGGGTGCGTCGCCCGGTCTCGGGGTGCACGCGGACCACGGGGTGCTCGACGGGCGGGAAGCGGTCCTGCCACTCCAGCAGGCGGTCCTCGTCCAGGAACCGGACGAAGCCGGGGATCACGTCGTGCACCGCGGTGCGCCCCTCGATGCGCTCCTTGACCTCCTGGGGCAGGTTGTCGTACGCGGCGGCCATGTCCGCCCACATGGTGTCGCCGCCGACCGGCGGGACCTCCACCAGGCGCAGGATGGCGCCGAGGGCGGGCGCCTCACGCCAGGTGACGTCGGTGTGCCAGACGTTCTCGTAGCTGGGCGGGGCCTCGCCCTTGGCGAACCGGGCGATGTGCGCGTCGTCGCCCTGCTCGATGAACGGGTTGGTCTCCAGCTCCCCCCACAGGCGGGCGATCTCCTGTTGGCGGGCGGAGTCGATGGGCTGGTCGCGGAAGAAGATCACCTTGAACTCCAGGAGCGCGCGGTTGAGCTCGTCGCGCAGCTCCTCACCGATCTCGTCCCGGAGGTCGATCCCGTGGATCTCCGCTCCGATGAGCGCCCCGAGCGGCCGGACCTCGAACAGTTCGTAGGGGCGGGAGACGGCGCCCTCGGGGAGGCGGCTCAGCGTGCGGGGGCCCTCGACGAGGGCCGTGTCCACTGCGGAACTCTCCCGGAGGGTCCGGGTGGCGGTGGAGTCGGCGGTCAGGGTCATTTTTCCTGCCTTTCTGGTCGGAAATAACGACAAAGCGGATCGTCGGCTGTGGAGCATGGTGGGTGATCACGGAAAGCGCTGGTCAACCCCTACCCGGCGGGAGGGGGATCGACGCACCGGACGTCACGGGCCAGCGGCCCGGAGGGTCAACGGCGGGGAGGGGAACCCAGGCGGCCACGGCGCAGGATCAGGCCCGGCGTTCCGCGGCGGGCCCGCGCGGACCGGCGGGCGGTCGGGCGGCTCTGCAAGGGGGTTCCCATAGGAGCGAGGGTGAGGCACCGGGGGCCGCCCTGTCAACCACCCCGAACCCCTACACACGTGACCAGCAGGGATAAAGTAGCCCCCGCCGCACCCTTGCTGAACGGAGTCCCATGTCCCCCGGTCTCGCCCCGCGCGCACTCGCGTGTGCCCTGGTCCTTCTCGTTCCCCTCACCGCGTGCGGAACCGCCGACGACCCCTCCGAGAACGGGGCCGCTCCCCAGTCCGCCGAGGGCGCGTTCCCCGTGACCGTGGAGCACGAGTTCGGCAGCACCACCATCGAGGAGGAACCCGCCCGGGTGGTCACCCTCGGTGTCACGGACGCCGACGCGGTCCTGGCCCTGGACCTCGTGCCCGTCGGCAACACCGGCTACTCGTTCTACGAGTCCGGTCTCGGCCCGTGGACCGACGAACTGGTCGGCGACGCGGAGCTGACCCGGATCGACTCCGACTCCGAGCCCAACGTCGAGCAGATCGCCAACCTCGCCCCCGACCTCATCGTCGGCGTCTCCGCGGGGTTCGACGAGGCCACCTACGAGACCCTGTCCCAGATCGCGCCCGTGGTCGCCCGGCCGGAGGGCGTGGCCGCCTACACCGTGCCCCGGGACGAGGCCACACAGATCATCGCCACCGCCCTCGGGCGCCCCGAGGAGGGCGCCGCCCTCAACGCCGCCACTGACGAGCTCTTCGAGCAGGCGCGCGCCGAGTACCCCGGGTTCGAGGGCCTCGACGGGACCGCCGTCCTGCCCTACGACGGCAAGTACGGTGCCTACCTGCCCGGTGACGCCCGCGGCCGGTTCCTCATGTCGCTGGGGTTCACCATCCCCGAGCCGATCAGCGAGCGGGACAGCGGGGACGACTTCTTCGTGGAGCTGTCCACTGAACGGGTCGACCTGCTCGACGGCGACCTGCTGCTGGTGATGAGCGACGACGCGGACTTCGACATCACCGAGGGCGCAAGCGTGTTCGAGTCGCTCGACGTGGTGCGCGAGGACGCCGTCGTCACCACCTCTCTGGACGAGCGCGGCGCGGTCACCTACAACTCCGTGCTGTCAGTGCCCTACGCGCTGGAGCACCTGGCACCGCGCATCGGCGAGGCCGTCTCCTAGAGGTCGTTAATTCGCGTGCGGCGCGGCGCCTGGTCCGATAGGAAGGGGGCCCGGCACCGTGCCGGCACCACGTCAAGGAAAGGGAGGGATAACGCGATGAAGACTTCCGCCACCCTCACCGCGCCCGAGTCCATCCGACCAGCGGAGCACCGCTGACCCCTCGGGCGCCCTCCCACCGGAGCGTGCCTTGACCACCGAGAACGACCGCTTCACCCTGCGCCCGATCACCGGGCGCGCGGAGCTGGACCTCTTCAACCGGCTCCCCTACACCCTCAACCACGAGTTCGCCGACGACCTCGACGCCGGACGACGGCGTCCCGACTGGATGTGGGTCGCCCTGCGCGGCGACCGTTTGGTCGCCCGAGCCGCGTGGTGGGGTTCCCCGGACGACGACGCTCCCTTCCTGCTGGACGTCCTCGACGTCCACGACGAGGACGGCCGTCCCGGCCGCGTGGACGACCTCGAACGGCTCCTGCGCACCGCGACGGCCCGGGTCGTTCCCCCGGGCCAGTCCCCGCCGAACCACGTCCGCTACGTCCCCCTCGACTGGCGTACGCGCCCCGAGGCGGGACGGCCGGTCCGGGATCGGCTGACCGCCCTGGAACGGAACGGCGCGCGCCTGCTCGTGGAACGGGTCCGCCTGGAGTGGCACCCCGGAACCCCGGTCCCGCCGCCGAGCGGGCGCCTCCGGTTCCGCCGGGTGCGGGACACCGAGGAGCTCCTCGGTCTGATGACCCGTGTCCTGGACGGCACCCTGGACGAACACAGCCGAGTCAACCTGGCCCGGACGACCCCGCGCGAGGAGGCCGAGCGCATGTTCGCGGACGAGCTGGCCCGCTACACCAGCCCCCGGGACTGGTGGCGGATCGCGACCCTGCCCGACGGGACTCCCGTCGGCTTCGTCACGCCCGCGCGCAACGAGTACAACCCCGTGATCGGCTACCTCGCCATCGTGCCCGAGCACCGGGGCAACGGGTACATCGACGACGTGCTCGCCGAGGGCACGCGCATCCTCGCCGACCTGGGGGTCCCGCGGATCCGCGCCGCGACGGACCTGCACAACACACCGATGGTCGACTCCTTCCTGCGGACGGGGTACGTCGACACCGAACGGGTCCTCCACACGACCTGGGACTGATCCGGGAGGCCTGAGGGGCGGGCTGACCAGCGGCCCGCCCCTCGTAGGCTGGAGTCCCTGGGCGCGTCACCGCGCCCGCGACCCGCCACCACGGCACGACCCGGATCGGATCTCCTTGTACCTGTCCCGCATCAGTCTCAACCCCCAGCGCAGCGCCGGAATGGACCAGTGGGCGGTGATGAGCAAGGCCGTACAGAGGGCCCTCGCCCCCGCCCCCGGCACCGAGGCCCGGGTGCTCTGGACGCGCCTCTCCCCCACCATGCTGGTGGTCAGCTCCGACACCGCCCCCGCCTGGGGCAAGATCCCCGGCGCGGTCTCGGCCTCGATCCAGCCGATGACCCGGCACGTGGAGGGTGAGACCGTACGTTGGGAGCTGGTCACGGCGCCGACCGCTCAGCGCGAGGTGGCACCCTCCGAAGAGGGCGGGAAGCCGCGCAGCAAGAAGGTCGCGCTGCCGGAGGAGGAATTCGAGGCGTGGCTGGACCTGAAGCTGGGTGAGGCCCTCCAGGTGACGGCGGCGGAGTGGAAGCGCCTGGGTGGGCGGCCCGCCCGCCACCACTTCACCGGGGAGGCCGTGGTCCGGGACAGCGAGGCACTCCAGGAGCTGGCGTTGAACGGCGTCGGCGGGGGCACCGCCACCGGCGCGGGCCTGCTCCTCACTTCCCCGCTGGAGACCCCCTAGCGCGTCGGCGGGGGCCGAGGTGTCGGCGAGCGACTCCGGAAACCCCCATAGCGGGATTTCCACGAATCAGTTCGCATTTCATCCATCTGTCGCAAACTCGCGTAGGAGTGTTGCAATCGGCGGGCAAATCATGAAGGTTTTCTCCTAAGCCCGAGCTGACCGTCGCACACGGGCACCGGAGCGCCCGACGGGGGCGTGCCGTGTCCCCGGCCGTGCGGCGCAAGCCTGAAGGAGCAACCTTGGCGTACCCGAACCGGAACCGGCCCTCCACCCACCACGAGACCTCGGCTCCGTTCCCCCGCACCGCCGCACCACGCACCCGCCCACGGACCGCGCTCTTCGCGGGAGCCCTCGCCACGGCGCTGACCACGGCCCTGGTCCACGCCCCGCAGGCCGCCGCCGCGCCGGAGCCGGCGAACCAGCCGCCCTGCGAGAACGCCCCCGAAGCACCGCCCAAACACCAGATGCGGGCCGAGTGGATCGCCGGGGTGCAGAACATCGACTGGCCCACGTCGCAGGGCCAGACCCCGGAACGGCAGCAGGCCGACCTGACCGACCTGTACGACGAGGCCGTGGACAATGGACTCAACGCGGTGTTCGTGCAGATCAGACCCACCGCCGACGCCTTCTGGCCGTCACCGTACGAACCCTGGTCCGAGTGGCTCACCGGTGAGCAGGGCGGCGACCCGGGGTACGACCCGCTGGAGTTCGCGGTCGAGGAGGCGCACGCCCGCAATCTGGAGTTCCACGCCTGGTACAACCCGTACCGCGTGGCCATGCACGACGACGTCAACGCCCTGGTCGAGGACCACCCCGCCCGCCAGAACCCCGACTGGGTGTTCGAGTACGGCGGGAAGCTGTACTACGACCCGGGGGTCCCCGAGGCCCGCGAGTTCGTGATCGAGGCGATGATGCACTCGGTCGAGAACTACGACCTCGACGGTGTGCACTTCGACGACTACTTCTACCCGTACCCGGTCTCGGGCGAGGTGATCCCGGACGCGGACACCTACGCCGAGCACGGGAGCGGGTTCGACGACATCGGGGACTGGCGGCGCGACAACGTCGACCTCATGGTGCGGGGCATGAGCGAGGCGGTGAACGACGTCAAACCGTACGTGAAGTTCGGCATCAGCCCGTTCGGCATCTGGCGCAACTCCGGCACCGACCCCAACGGCTCGGACACCAACGGCTCCCAGTCCTACGACAACCAGTTCGCCGACAGCCGCAAGTGGGTGCTGGAGGGCTGGCTCGACTACATCAACCCGCAGATCTACTGGGAGATCGGTCTGCCCGTCGCGGACTACTCCGTCCTCGTCCCCTGGTGGGAGGAGGTCGCGGAGGGCACCGGCACCCACCTGTACGTCGGGCAGGCCGCCTACAAGGTGGGCAACGCGGGCGCCTGGCAGGACCCGAACGAGCTCTCCTCGCACCTGGACCTCAACCGCGACCACCCCGGCGTCCAGGGGGACGTGTACTTCAGCGCCACCTCGCTGCGCACCAACGCGCGCCAGGCCATGGAGATCGTGGTCGAGGACCACTACTCCAGCCCGGCGCTGGTCCCGGTCAAGGAGGACCTCGGCGGGACCGTCCCGGCTCCGCCGAGAGTGACCGCGAACGGTGAGGGCGCCCTGGAGATCGCGCCCGGCCCGGGTGAGGCGCCCGCGTACTACGCGGTGTACGCCTTCGACGGCCAGCCCGCCAGGGGCCAGGCCCCCTGCGGGATCGAGGACCCGCGCGCCATGCTCGGCACCGTGCGGGCGGGCGACGACGGTACCGCGACGTTCACGGTGCCCCGGGCCGCGGACACCACGTACTACGTGACCGCCGTGCACCGGCTGCACCACGAGAGCCGAGCGAGCAAACCGGAGTACCTGCCCTAGGTGTACTGATCATGGAGGTTGGTAACA
>NZ_ANAE01000209.1 GCF_000341265.1 Nocardiopsis prasina DSM 43845
CCCTGAGGTACAGGGGGTGTGGACGTGCACCTGTGTGCTGCCTTGGGTTGCGCGGGGTGTGAAGCTTCGCCGTGCGCTGTAGTAACCCGCACGGCGCCGCTTTCTCAGACACAGCGGGGTACAGAGGTGCAGGTACGCGCTCCGCTGGGTCGCGCGGGTTGGCCGTAGAGCGGTGGGCGGCGCCCGGACGGCAGGGGTTTTTACCAGTGCTGGGGACACGCATCTCTAGAACACACCAGTAGTCCTGGGGGGTGGCCCGTGTCCGTACTTGGCCCTGAACTACCAGACGTGCACCGCTCTACTCATCCGCCAAGTGCGGTGCGGGCACAGCACCATCCACCCACCCCGCCCTGAATAAAACGAGAAACCCCAAGGGGTACGGTTGAACCCGCACCCGACCGCCTTTAGCTAATGGGAAAAACGGGTTGGCCGTAGAAAGGCCGCGCCACAGCAACCACAACCGCAGAACCCACAGCAAACAGCAACCCAGGCCTGTGGAACCCGCCCACCCACAGCAACCCCAGCCCTAGAACCCACCCCCACAACCCCACCCACCACAACCCCACCCCCACAACCCCACCCACCGCAACCACAACCCCCACCTCAACCTGATCGCCGCAGGCGCCAGGCCCGGGGCTGCTCCTCCTCGTGCGGCACGTCCAGTTGCGCGAAGCGCGCACGCACCCGAGCTCCGCCCAGCTTGCCGCGCTCCAGATGGACGGTGCCGCCGGTGGCCTCCACCGCGTGCCGGACGATGTCCAGCCCCAGCCCGGTCGATCCGCCGCCGCTCGTACCGCGCCGCAGCGCCGCCGTGGGATCGGCGAACCCCGGACCTCCGTCCTCCACCAGCAGCGTCACCCATCCCGCGTGCTCCACCACCGCCACGGCGAACGGCCGGTCCGCGGGCGTGTACCGGAAGACGTTGCCCACCAGCGAGTCCAGGACCGCCGCGCACTCCTCCGAGGAGAGCGCCACCCGGCAGGGGGTGTCCGGCAGCTCCAGGGTGACCTCGCGGCCCTGGTCGTTGGCGAGCATCGACCAGAATCCCATGCGGTCCACCACGGCCTCGGACAGGTCGCATGCGCGCTCGACCTCCGGGCCTGCCGCGTGGGGGCGCACGTCGCGGATGATGGCGTCCACGTCCCGTTCCAGCGCGCTGATCGCGCCCCTGATCCGCTCGCCCTCGGGGCCGGGGAGCGGTTCGGCGTCCAACCTGAGCGCCGTCAGTGGGGTGCGCAGCCGGTGCGAGACGTCGGCGGCCATTTCGCGTTCCTTCGTCAACAGCCCCTGGACGCGTTCCCCGATCGCGTTGATGGACTCGCCGAGCACCACCAGGTCACGGGGGCCGTGTACGCGTATCCGGGCGTTCAGCCTCCCCTCACCGATCTCCACGGCCGTGTCCGCCAGAGCGCGCAGCGCACGCCGGGCCGGTCTGCTCAGCCGGTCCGTGATCAGCACCGCGCCGAGCACCACGAGCACCGCGATCACCACCAGGCCGCCCAGGACCGGTCCCAGGCCGCGAACCGCCTCCCCGCGGGGCTGGTACACCTCCACCACGGACGGTTCGGCGCCCGAACCCCGGGGGTCGGCCACCGCCAACAGGTACGCGGTGCCCTGCTCGGCCGGGACCTGGCTCCGGGAACCCGCCCCGGTGCGCCGCATCTCGGCCACGTCGGCGTCACCGGCACGGCTGGCCCCCACGGTGCCGCCGTCGGACAGGTGCACCGTGAGATGCCCCCGGGCCCCGGCCGAGGTCGAGGCCACCACGCGCCGCAGCAGCGCGGGTTCGGGGCTCACCTCCGCCACCGAGGCGACCGCTTCGGCCTGCGACCAGACCTGCTCCTCGGCCCTCTCGTGTGCCTCCCACCAGGCCCACGCTCCCGTCACTCCGAGCATCACCACCGCGACCATGACCGTCGCGAGGGTGACGGCGCGGGCCAGCAGCCTCCTCACACCGGTTCCACCAGCTTGAGCCCCACACCCCGCACGGTGTGGAGGTAGCGGGGCCGGCTCGCGCTCTCCCCGAGCTTGCGGCGCAGCCACGACATGTGCACGTCGATGGTCTGGTCGTGACCCACGAACGGGTGCTGGTGCCAGACGGCCTCCACGAGCTCACGGCGGCTCACCACCCGGCCCGTGTGCTCGGCCAGGTAGGCCAACAGGTCGAACTCCCGCCGCGACAGCTCCAGGGGGGTGCCCGCCAGTGACGCCTGCCGCCGTGTCAGACTGATCGACAACTCGCCCACGGTCAGCTCGCCGGGGTCGGCCGCGCCCGCCGAGGCCCGGCCGGACCTGCGCAGCAGCGCGTTCATCCGCGCGGCCAGCTGGGTGCTGGAGAAGGGTTTGACCACGTAGTCGTCGGCACCGTCGTTGAGCAGGCGCACTATCGACTGTTCGTCTCCGCGCGCCGTCGCCACGATCACTGGGACGTCGCTGTGACCGCGTAACATCCGCAGCGCCGCCGCGCCGTCCAGGTCAGGGAGCCCCAGATCCAGAATGACCAGGTCAGGTTCATGCCGGGCGGCCTCGCGCAGGGCGTCCAGGGCGGTGCCCACGGGCAGCACCACGTGCCCCAGACCGCTCAGCGCCCGAACCAGGGCGCCCCGCACCATCTGGTCGTCCTCGACCAGCAAGACCGTTGCCATGCGCACACGTTAACCAATGTTGCACCTTCACACGAGTCCGGCTGCGGCCCGTGATCAGGAGGAACGCCACTGTGACCGGAAGGCCCGTGGACGGCGCGGTTTAAGTCGAACGAGACGCTGCGTTAAGGCTTCCTTAGGGAGCCCGACACTACTGTCGTCACACATCGCCGGTGGTGGTGCGCGTCACAGGGACGCGTGACCCGAAACCGCCGGCCGGACGGCTGCCGGGCACCAGCGTGCCCGTCCCACGGAGGATGTCGTGGCGGAAATCGTGATCGACGGCCTGGGCAAGGTCTACGCGGACGGAACCCGCGCGGTCACCGACCTCTCCCTCGACATCCAGGACGGGGAGTTCCTGGTGCTGGTCGGCCCCTCCGGTTGCGGCAAGACCACCGCGCTGCGGATGGTCGCGGGGCTGGAGGCGATCAGTGAGGGCACCGTTCGCATCGGCGACCAGGTCGTCAACGACGTCCCCGCCCGCGACCGGGACGTGGCGATGGTCTTCCAGTCCTACGCCCTCTATCCGCACCTGAACATCTTCGAGAACATCGCGTTCGGGCTGCGACTGCGCAAGGTGCCCAAGGCGGAGATCGACCGCCGCGTCGGCGAGGTCGCCCGCGTCCTCGAACTGGAGGAACACCTCACCCGCAAACCGGGCAACCTCTCCGGCGGCCAGCGCCAGCGGGTGGCGATGGGCCGTGCGATCGTCCGCGAACCCCGGGCGTTCCTGATGGACGAACCCCTGTCCAACCTGGACGCCAAACTCCGAGTGCAGATGCGTGCCCAGATCGCCCGCATCCAGCGCGACCTGGGCGTCACCACGGTCTACGTCACCCACGACCAGACCGAGGCGATGACCCTGGGCGACCGGGTGGCCGTGATGAAGCGGGGCGTCCTCCAGCAGGTCGGCCCGCCGCAGGAGATGTACGACCACCCCCGCAACCTGTTCGTCGCCGGATTCGTCGGCTCGCCCGGCATGAACCTCATCTGCGTCGAACTCCACGAGGACGACGGCCGGTTCCACGTCCGGATCGGCGACCAACGCCTGGACCTGCCCGACAGCCTCATGCACCGGCGCCCCGCGCTGCGCGGCTACGCCGGGGCCAAGGTCGTCGTGGGCATCCGCCCCGAGGACATGGAGGACGCCGAGATCGTCGGCGGCACCGAGGGGGCCACGCTCACCTCGGTCGCCGACCTGGTCGAGGCCATGGGCTCGGACGTCCTCGTGCACTTCCCGCTTGACGCGGCCCCCGTCGTCACCGAGGACACCCGTGAACTCGCCCGTGACGCCGGCACCGACGAGACCCTTCCCGCGACCGACGAGGGCGTCGTCCTCGTCGGCCGCTTCAGCCCCCGCACCCACGTGTACGAGGGCCAGACCATCACGGTGGCGGTCGACACCGAACGCCTCCAGTTCTTCGAGCCCGCCACCGGCACCGCCATCCACGATTCCTGAGGAGCGTCCCCCATGTCAGCGCGCACTTCCCGCCACGGCGGCCACCGTACCCACCGCACCAGAATCCTCGGCGGAGCCGCCGCCGCGCTCGGCCTCACCCTGGCCGCCACCGCCTGCGGCGGCGGCTCCACCACGGCCTCCGGTGCCGACCTCGACGGCCAGACCCTCGAGGTCGTCGGCCCCTGGGCCGGTGACGAGCAGGTCGCCTTCGAGCAGGTCGTCTCGATCTTCGAGAAGCAGACCGGCGCCACCGTCTCCTACAGCGGCGCCGGTGACGACCTCCAGACCGTCCTCCAGACCCGTATCCAGGGCGGCGACGAGCCCGACGTCGCGCTCATCCCGCAGGCCGGGCTCATCGAGCACTTCGCCGCCGAGGACGTCCTGGTCCCGCTCACCGACGACGTCGTCCAGACCGTCGACGAGAACATGGCCGGGGCGTGGGCGGACATCGGATCGGTCGGCGACACCCCCTACGGCGTCTACCTCAAGGTCGCCAACAAGTCCCTGGTCTGGTACAACGACGACCTCTTCGCCGAGACCGGAGCCGCGCCGCCGGAGAACTGGGAGGAGTTCGTCGAACTCTCCGACAATCTCTCGGACGTCGGCATCAGCCCGCTGTCCGTCGCCGGCGCGGACGGCTGGGTCCTCACCGACTGGTTCGAGAACGTCTACCTCCAGACGGCGGGCCCGGAGATGTACGACCAGCTGGCCACGCACGAGATCCCGTGGACGGACCCGTCCGTCGAGGTGGCCCTGGAGACCCTGGCCGAGGTGTGGGGCCAGGAGCAGCTCATGCTGGGCGGCGGCAGCGGCAGCCTCCAGACCGACTTCCCCACCTCCGTCGTGAACGTCTACAGCGACGACCCCGACGCCGCCATGGTGGTGGGCGCCGACTTCATCGGCGGGGTCGTCTCCGCCAGCACCAACTCCGTCGTCGGCGAGACCGCGCAGGTCTTCCCCTTCCCCAGCATCGCCGGTGAGGGCGACGCCGTGGTCGTGGCCGGAGACGCCGCCGTCGCCATGAGCGACAGCGAGGCCACCATGGAGCTCCTGCGCTTCCTCGCCTCCGAGGAGGCCGCGGCCGAGTGGGCGTCCATCGGTGGGTTCCTCTCGCCGAACATGCACCTGACCGCCGACGACTACGCCGACCCGGTCCTGGGTCAGGTCGCCGAGCAGATCATCGACGCCGGTGACAGCGTCCGCTTCGACCTCTCCGACCTCCAGCCCGCCGCGTTCGGCGCCACCGTCGGCGACGGCATGTGGCAGACCCTCCAGGACTTCCTGGCCGACCCCTCCGACGTCGAGGGCACCATGGAGCGCCTCGAAGCCGAGGCCGCCCGGGCCCACGGGAACTAGACGGAGCCCGCACACATGACCTCCAACGACACCGGGGCCGCCGACGTCGCGGCCCGCGCGGACGGGACCCCGCCCGGGAAGCCGGGGAAGCGGTCCAGCGGGCCGCCCGACGGCAGCCGCCCGGGTTGGCGGCGCCTGTTCGGCCCGGCCACCCTGTTCCTGCTGCCCGCCCTGCTCTTCCTCGGGGTGTTCCTGGCCTACCCGGCCGCCTACTCCGTGGTGCGCAGCTTCTTCGACGCCTCCGGTTCGCAGTTCGTCGGTCTCGACAACTACGGCCGGATGTTCACCGACGACCGCACGCTCACCGCCATCCGCAACACCGGCATCTGGGTCCTGGTCGCCCCCGCCCTGGTCACCGGGCTGGGACTGGTCTTCGCGGTGCTCACCGAGCGCGTGCGCTGGGCCACGGCCTTCCGGATCCTGCTGTTCATGCCCATGGCGATCTCCCTCTTCGCCTCCGGCATCATCTTCCGGCTGGTCTACGACGAGAACCCCGACCGCGGCGTCGTCAACGCCGCCGTGGTGACCGTGCACGACACGTTCGCCTCGCCCTCGGAGTACCCCGGGGCGCGGCCGCGCGGGGAGGAACTCGACACCGACCCCTCGCTGGGCGGGTTCACCTCCACCCAGGCGTACGCGCCGGGTGACACGGTCGCCCTGCCGCTGGTGGGCATCCGGCCCGGGGAGGTGCCCGAGCAGGCGACCCAGGCCACCGATCCCGCGTCCTCCGGGGACACCATCGAGGGCGTGGTGTGGCTGGACGTGGCCCTCGGCGGCGACGCCGGAACCATCGACGACGGCGAGAACGGGCTGCCCCGCATGATGGTCGACGCCCTCCGGGACGGCCAGGTGGTGGCCAGCACCACCTCCGGCGACGACGGCCGCTTCACCCTCACGGGCCTGGAGCCGGGGGAGTACGAGATCCACCTGGCGGCGGACAACTTCACCGAGTCCTTCCGCGGCCTGACCTGGCTGGGCCCCACGCTGATCACCCCCGTGATCATCTCCTCGTGGGTGTGGATCATGACCGGTTTCGCCATCACGTTCATCGCCGCCGGCCTGGCCGCCATCCCCAGGGACGCCCTGGAGGCCGCCCGGGTGGACGGTGCCACCGAGTGGCAGGTGTTCCGCAAGATCACCATCCCGCTCCTGGGACCGCTGCTGCTCGTGGTGTTCGTGACCCTGATGATCAACGTCCTGAAGATCTTCGACCTCGTGTTCGTGATCGCCCCGGGATCGGTCCAGGCCGACGCCAGCGTGGTCGCCCTCCAGATGTGGCAGGTGTCCTTCGGCGCGGGCGGCAACCAGGGACTGGGCAGCGCCCTCGTGGTCCTCCTCCTGGTCCTGGTCCTGCCGATCATGTACTTCAACATCCGCCGTTTCCGACGGGAGCGCTCGTGACCGCCACGCCCCAGAAGTCGCCCTCCGTCGTCGAGGTGTCGGTCTCCGGCGCGCCGCGCCGGGGACTGGCGTCCCGGCTCGTCTCCAAGCTGGGCTCGGGCACCCTCCAGGTGGCGCTGACCCTGGTCGCGCTGTTCTGGATGGTGCCGGTCATCGGCCTGCTGCTGGTGTCGCTGCGTTCGGAGGCCGACAACACCAACAGCGGCTGGTGGACGGCGCTGCTCAAACCCACCGAGCTCACGCTGGACAACTACCGGTCGTTGGTCGACAACGACGTCCTCGTGCAGTCGTTCCTCAACACCGTCTACATCTCGGTCCCGTCGACCCTGCTGGTCGTGGGCATCGGGGCGCTGGCCGCCTACGCGCTGGTGTGGATGGACTTCCCCGGCCGCGACTGGATCATGGTGGCGGTGGTCGGCCTGCTGGTGCTGCCCATCCAGGCGGCCCTCATCCCCATCTCGCAGCTGTACGGCGCCCTGGGGATCTTCGGTTCCATCTTCGGCGCGATCCTGTTCCACGTGGCCTTCGGGCTTCCGTTCGCGGTGTTCCTGCTGCGCAACTTCTTCGTGAACATCCCGCGCGACCTGCTGGAGGCGGCGCGGATGGACGGCGCCAGCGAGTGGCGGATCTTCCGCCGGGTCGTGCTCCCGGTGGCCCGCCCGGCGCTGGCCTCGCTCGCGGTCTTCCAGTTCCTGTGGGTGTGGAACGACATGCTGGTCGCGCTGGTGTTCACCAACCCGGACTCCGCCCCGCTCACCGTGGCGCTGCGTTCGCAGCTGCGCCAGTTCGGCACCAACATCGACGTGCTGGCCTCGGGGGCCTTCCTGTCCATGCTGGTTCCGCTGCTGGTCTTCTTCGCCTTCCAGCGCCACTTCGTCCAGGGGGTGTTCGCGGGCTCCGGGAAGTAGCCCGAGCAACCCCTCGATCCACCCACGATGGCGCCTTCAGCGTCGCCGGGCCCCGCGGACCACGCCTCCGCGGGGCCCTCGCGTTCCCGGGGGGGGCGGGGGGCGGGACAGTCACCCCGACCAGGTGTCCATCACCGTGGCGGGCCGTTCGCCCCCACGGGCGGCCGTCTCCCGCCGATCCCAACGCAGGGCAGGTGTCAGCGGGGCGGCAGCTCCGGGGCGCGCTCCCCGGCCATCCACAGACCCAGGGCGTGCCGGTCCACCAGGACCATCCCGGCCCCGGCCTCACGCGCGGCCTCCCTGGTGTACCCGTTCGAGGCGACGAACATCCCGAGGTAGCCCTGGTGGCCCCCGGCCAGCGCCCCAAGGAAGGCCCGCACCTCGTTGGGCGGCACGGGCTTGCGCCAGCGCTTGCACTGCACGGCCAGCGGCCTGCCGTCGGGGGTCTGCGCCCGCAGGTCCACGCCCCCGTCCGAGGCGCCGCCGACCACCGCCACCCGGGTGTATCCGTTGGTGCGCAGCAGCAGCGCCACGTGGTGTTCGAACTCCGTCCCGGTCATGGTGTCGATCCCCGCGATCCCCGTCCGCGCGACGATCCACCGTTCCCTGGCCAGGCGGGCACGGGACCACGCCCACCAGCCCAGGCCGGTCGCCGCGACCACGGCCACCAGGCCGCCGACCAGCCACAGACCCGGACTGTCGGCGTTGTCGAACACCCACCCGAACGCCAGGAGGAGGGCGATCGCCGCCAGCGGCAGCGAGCCCCGCAGCCTCCGCGCCCATCGCCGCCGTCCGCGCCGACGCTGTCGCACACTCACGCTTCTCCCTGGGGGGTGGGGGACATACCGGGGCACATCATTGCACGGGGTGATCGCCCTCCTCCACACGGTGACCCCACCCGGCCAGCCCGGCCCGACGAGCGCGGACCGGACCGTCTCCGGTCGCTGCGACAATGTCCCAGTCGCGGTTTCGCACACGGGGGTGCGGGACCGGCCACGAGGACACGGGGGTGCGGCGGTGGCCGAGCGCAGGGCTCTGGATCTGGACGCTCTCGCGGTCAGTGACCGCTTCCGGCTGTTCAACTTCACCCGTCGCGACGACCACGTCACCTACCTGTGGATCCTGCGTTCGGTGGACCGCCTGCGCGAGGTCCACCAGGTCCAAGTCGGGGCGGACGAGGTCGAGGCCACTCTGCGCGAACTCGCCGCGGCCCACACCGAGGCGCCGGAGGTCCCCGCCCAGGGGCTGCGCCACCGGCTCGACGAACTCGCTTCGGACGGGGTGCTGCACCGCTTCGACGACGCCTCCCGCGCGGGCACCCTGGCCAGCTACCGCAACCGGCAGTCCGTGTATCAGTTCAGCGAACTCGGATACCGCGCCTACCACGCGGTCGAGAACCTCCTGGGCGCCCGAGTGGAGGACGTCAACCTCTCCCGCCTGGTCTTCTCCGACGTCCTGGAGGACCTCGGCGCGCTCGCAGAGGCCAACCGCACCGGACGGGTCGAGGACGTCTACCGCCGTCTGTCCCGACTGGACACGGTGATGGAGGACATGGGACGGCGCTCCGCCCAGTTCCACGTCACCCTCGGGGAGATCCTGCGTTCCACCGAGGCGTCCTCCGAGGTGTTCCTGCGCCACAAGAACGCCCTCCTCGTCCACATGTCCGACTTCATGGCGGAGCTGGACCGCTACCTGCCCCGCCTGGACAGGGCCGTCCACGAGGTCGAGGCCACCGGCCTGACCACCCTGCTCTCCCGCGCCGCCGAGGCCGACGAACGCCTCTTCATGGACCGGACCGAACGCCTGGAGGACTGGTCCCGCCGCTGGTGGGCGGTGCGCGCCTGGTTCGCCTCCGAGAGCGGCGCGCCCACCCGCGCCGCCGAACTCGGGCAGGCCACCCGTTCCGCCGTCTCCGGGGTCGTGGCCCTCCTGCGGCAGATCACCGAGGCCCAGCGCGGCGGCGTGAACCGCTCCACCCAGCTGCGCCACCTCGCAGCCTGGGTGTTCGACACCCCCGACGACGGGTCCGCCCACGCCCTCATGGGCGCCGCGTTCAACACCCGCTCCGCCCGCCACCTCGGTGTGGCCCACGAGGACGGCGACGAGTTCGCGCCCACCGACTCCTGGCACGACGCCGCCGGAGTCGAGGTGTCGGTGACCCTGTTCCGCAGCGACCGCTCGCCCACCCACGGGGTCCCCAAACCGGTCCGCAGGGACACCGGAGCCCGCTCCGAACTGCGCCGACGCCAGTCCGAGGACCGCGAGGCCGAACGCGCCTCCGCCGCGCGCCTGATCAGTGAGGGCGCCCACCAGCGCGTCCTCGACGAGAGCGACACCAAGGTGCTGCTGCGTCTGGTCACCAAGGCCCTGGAATCGCGCTCGGTGTCGTACGCGAAACGGGACACGTCACCTGCGGTCGTCGGCCTGCTGAAGTCCGCGACCGCCGACGACGCGGGCACCCTCATCAAGCTGATCCGCGACGAACGGGGCAGTAGCGTGCTCACCTCGCAGGGCCGGATCCACCTCCCCGGCTTCCGGGTGGAACTCGCCCCCCGCGCCGCCCGGACGAGCACCCGGAAGGGGAACCGATGACCCGGCACACCCGGCCCCGTGTCGAGACCGTCGACCTCGGCTCCTACCAGCAGGCCGTCCGCAAGGTCCTCACCTGTGACGTCATCACCGCGTCGCGGCCGCGCCCCGGCGTGCTGGACCAGGTCCTGTACTGGGCCGACGAGATGACCGAGGACCTGCGCGCCCTGTTCGGGTACACCCTCGTGGCCACCACCGACCACGTCCGCCTGGTCCGCGAACTCGACCTGCTCGACCCCACCCAGCGCCAGGAGTTCGCCCGCAAGGGCAGGCCCTTCGACCGCCGCCGCCTGGCCTACCTGTGCCTGCTCCTGGCCGCCTTCCAGCGCTCACAGGTCGAGATCAGCCTCGGCGACCTCGTCCGGGGGTTCACCCCCTCGGCCAACGAGATCGAGGGCCTGGGCTACGACCCCACCGACTCCACCCACAAGGCCGCGCTGGTCGACGTCGCCCACTGGCTGCTGGACCGGGGCGCCCTCCACCTGTCGGACGGCTCCGTCGAGGCGTGGGCCCGCGGTGGTGACCAGGGGGACGCGCTCTTCGACATCGACCACGAGATCTGCGAGGTCCTCTTCCGGCCCACGCGCCCCATCCAGCACCTGAACAGCGCCTCCGGCCTGCTCAGCGACCCGCTCGGACCGGACGCCCCGCGCGAACGCGCCGCCCAGCGCGCCCGCCGCCTGCTGCTGGAGTACCCGGTGGTGTACTACGCGGACGTCGAACCCGAGGTGGCCGCCGCCCTGCGCGGCAGGGGACCCGCCGAGGAGGTGGCCCGCCTCACCGGAACCAAGCTGGAACGCCGCGCCGAGGGCGTCCTGTTGGCGGACGCCTCCGGCACCTTCACCGACCGCGCCTTCCCGGGCCGCGGCGGCGCCGTCACCCGCACCGCCGGGCTGCTGCTGGCCCAGATCGCCACCCACTTCGAGGAGTCCTGGGCGGCGCTGGGCCACCTGACCGCCCCCGGCCCCCTGCACGAGCACCCCGAGCTGGTCGCCCGGATCGACGCCGGGGTTCCCCGGGAGGGCGTCGTCACCGAGCTGGCCTGGGCCGAGACGGACCGGACCACGACGGTGGCCGAGCCCGCATCGCTGCCGCTGGTGGAGCGCGAACGCCTGGAGGACATGGTCGCCGACCTCTTCGAGGAGTTCGGCGCCGCCTCCTTCACCGCGACCTGGCAGCAGGACCCGCACGGCCTGCTCGACGCCGCCCTGGCCCTGCTCACCGACCTGGACCTGGTCAGACCGCTACCGGGCGGGGTCCTGGTCACCCCCGCCGCGCTGCGCTACCGCAACATCCGGGGCGCCCTGCCCGAACGCCCCGACACCGGACTGCTGCCGTTCGGCCCGATCGAACCGGCCGACGAACCGGCTGACGAGCCACCCCCGACCGACCCCGACGACACGCCCCCCGCCCCGCCCGAGACCGAAGGAACCGAGGAAACCGCGCCATGACCCGCAGGAGCGACCGCTTCCGGCCCAGCAGGGCCGGAGTCGTCAACGTCTGGGACTACGTCGACGAGGAGTTCGCCTTCGCGGACGGCCGCCTCGTCCTGCGCGGCCACAACGGGTCGGGCAAGACCAAGGCGCTGGAGGTGCTGTTCCCCTTCGTCCTGGACGGCTACACCGACGCCCGCAGGCTCGACCCCTTCAGCGGCCAGAACCGCACCATGAAGTCCAATCTGCTGTACCGGGGCGACGAGTCCAACCACGGCTACGTGTGGATGGAGTTCGCTCGCGCCGCCGACGGCGACGACAAGGGGACCGAGACCGTCACCCTGGTCATCGGCATGCGCGCGCACCGCCACCGCGACGGCGTCAACCCCTCCTTCTTCGTCACCGACCAGCGCCTGGGCGTGGACTTCGGGCTGCTCTCCACGGACGGGCGCCCGCTCACCGAACGCCAGCTCAAGGCCGCCCTCGGCGAGACGGCGCACCACGCCACCGCCGCCGACTACCGCCGGGCCGTCGACGCGCGCCTGTTCGGGCTGGGGGAGCGCTACGTCCAGCTCCTGGACCTCCTGCTGGCTCTGCGCCGCCCCCTCCTGGCCAAGGACCTGGACCCGGAGAAGGTCTCGCACACCCTCACCGGCGGGCTCAGCCCCCTGGACGACGCCCTCGTCGACCAGGCAGCCCGGGACTTCGCCAACCTCGCCGCCGTGCAGCGCCGCTTCGCCAGCGCCACCGCCGCCCACGAGGCCGCCCGCACCTTCACCGGCGTCTACGCCGACTACCTGACCGCTAACGCCCGGCACCGCCTGTCCAGGGTGGCGGGCGCCACTGAGCAGGCCGACACCCACGCGCGCACCGTCGCCGAGGCGGCCGAAGAGCTCGACCGCGCCACCGCCGCGCGGGACCAGGCCCGCGAGAGCGTCACCGAACTGGCCGAGGACGCCGCGCGCCTGGATGCCCAGTGCGCGGTCCTGCGCCAGCACGAGACCCTGCGAGACCAGCAGGCCCTCCAGGTCAGGAGGGAGGGCAACGACAAGCTCGCCCGTCAGATCGCCACCGGCCAGGCACGCGTGGCGGCCCAGGAGGAGGAGATCTCCCGCCTGAGCGGTGAGGCCGCCCGGGTCGCCGAACGGGTCGGACACGAGCGGGCCCTGGCCGAGCGGCTGCGCACCGAACTCACGGCCGCCGCCGAAGGGTCCGGGATCGTCCACGACGCCGAGGGGGATGCGGACACCGGCGACGACCTGCCCGAGACCGCCAGGGCCAGGGCCAGCGCCCGTCTCGACGACGTCCGGGCCGTTCGCGAACAGCTCGCCGCCCAGGACCGCGCCGAGGACGGCCGGACGCGCGCCGAGACCACCGCCGCCCGGGCCGAGGACACCCTCTCCGGGCAGGAGGAGGCGTGCGCCGAAGCCGAGGAGGAGCTCGCCGGACTCCGCCGCGCCACCACCGAGGCCCTGGACGTGTGGTCCGCGCGGTGGGAGATCGCCGGGCCGGAGACCCTCGCGGCCCTGCGGGAGACCGTGGAACGCTACGGGGAGGCGGGCACCCCCACCCTCGCGCAGGTGTTCAACGAACACCTGCACGACCAGCAGGTGCGGGCCGCCACCAAGGCCAACGCCCTGGAGTCCGAACAGACCAGCCTGGGCGAGGAGCTGGCCTCCGCTCGCCGCGAACGCGACCACATCGCCGCCGAACGCGACGACGCGCCACCGGCCGACCCCCTGCGCCCCGCCCCGCGCGACGAGCGTCCCGGAGCGCCGCTCTGGCAGCTGGTCCGCTTCGCCGACCACCTCTCCGACGACCACGGCGCCGCCGTCGAGGGAGCCCTGCACGCCGCCGGGCTGCTCACCGCCTGGATCCACCCCGAGCCCGAGCAGACCCGCCGGGCCCTGGAACTCGGCGAAGCGGACGCCTACCTGCTGCCCGGTACTCGGGAGACCACCGCAACGACCCTCGCCGACGTCCTCGTCCCCGAGACCCAGGACCATGTCCCCACGGACACCATCGCCAGCGTCCTGGCCTCGATCCCCTTCGGTGAGGCTGAACCCCCCGCCGACCTCGGGGTGGACACGGGCGCCCGTTTCCGGCTGGGCCCGCTCACCGGCGCCCACCCCAAATCCGCCGCCGAGTTCATCGGCGCCACCAACCGCGCCCAGCGACGCCGGGAACGCCTGGCCGCCCAGGACGCCCGCATCGCCGACCTCTCCACGCGGCACACCGAACTGGGCGAACGGCTCGCCCGCGCCCACGAACTCCTCAAGGACTTCGACCGCGCCCGAGCGGACCTGCCCGACGCCACGGGCGTGGCCAGGGCACTGCGCGCCCTCGAACGCCACTCCACCCTCCTGACGTCGGCCCGCTCCGCCCGGGCGGAGGCCCGACGCGACCTCGACGCCGCCATCGCCCAGGTCGACGCCGAACGCCGCCAGGTCCGCGCCACCGCCGCCGAGCGCGCCATGCCCACGCGACGGGAGGACGTCGACGCCGTCGCGGTCGCGGCGCAGACCTTCCAGGACACCGCCCGGAAGCTGCACACCACCCGTGCGGACATCGCCGAGTACCAGAACGACCTCACCGGGCGCCAGGACACCGTCACCCGGCTGACCGAGGCGCTCGAGGGCGACCGCGCCGAACTCGACCGGAGCCGCGGCGACCACCAGCGCGAGGCCGAGGAACTGGCGACCCTGGAGGCGTCCGTCGACGCCCCGGCCCGTGAACTCCTCGACCAGCTGGAGCGGGCCCAGGGGGAGCTCCGCGACGTCCAGGCGCGCAAGGCGAAGGCCGAGCAGGAGGCCGCCCGAGAACACGACCTCGCCGTGCGCTCCGAGACCCTCCGCGACAGCGGTCGGCAGTCCCTCGCCCGGGAGCTGACCACCCTCTTCGAGCACGCCGCCGCCTTCTCCGGACTCACCCAGCCCACCGTGCGCGAGATCGTCGGTGTCCAGGCCACCGGCACCTGGCCGCTGCCCGACCAGTGGCCCGACCCCGAGGAAGCAGCACGGACCCTGCTCACCGGCGAGGCCACCACCGTCCGCGAGGTCCTGCCCGGCGCTGCCGCCACCCTGCTCGACGCCTTCACCGAGGCGGTCGGTGGCAAGGAGGTCGGCGACACCGAACTCAGGAACGCCGGAAACCGCATGTCCCAGGCCCTGCGTACCTTCCAGGAGGCGCTCGGCGGTGACGCCGAGGGGTACCGGGTGGACCACGAGGTGGGCCCCAGCGGCCTGGTCACCGTGCACGTCAACGACGAGAACGGCCGCAACCCCGTCTCCTCCTTCGCCCGATCCGTGGCCGAACGGGTCGAGGAACAGGGCGCGCTCCTGCGCGAGGAGGAGCAAGGAGTCCTGGAGGACGAGCTCCTCGGCGGGATCGCCCAGCAGGTCCACGACCGCGTCCGCGCCGCCAAGCAGCTGGTCCGCGCCATGGACCGCGACACCCGCGCCCGGCCCATGTCCTCCGGCACCCGGGTGGGCATCCGGTGGTCGCGCTCCGACGGTCTCTCCGAGCCGCAGCGCCTGGCCACCGAACTCGTGCGGCGCGACGGCGCCGGGCTCGGCCCCCGAGGGTTGGGGGAGCTCCGGGGCGTGCTTCGACGCATGATCCGCGACTACCACGCCACCCACCCCCGGGCCAGCCACAAGCAGGTCCTGGCGGCGGTCCTGGACTACCGCGACTGGTACCGGTTCGAGCTGCGCCTAGCCGAGCCCGGCAAGGACGAGGTCACGCTCACCAAGAACAAGCACGAGCAGATGTCCGGCGGCGAGAAGTCCGCCGCCATCCACCTGCCCCTGTTCGCGGCGGCCAACGCCCTGTACTCCTCGGCGGCGCCCACCTGCCCCCGCGTCGTCGCCCTGGACGAGGCCTTCGCGGGCATCGACGACCGCTACAAGCCCGAACTCATGGGCCTGACCGTGACCTTCGACCTGGACATGTTCATGACCGGCCACGACCTGTGGGTGCATTACGACACCGTGCCCATGGCCGCGCACTACGACATGCACCACGACAAGGCCAGCCACACCGTCTCGGCCCTGCTCATGCTCTGGGACGGCGAGCAGACCCTGGACGCGGACGCCGGATTCGCCGGAAACGAGGAACTCGCCGCGGAACTCCTCGGCATCACCCCCACCCGCTACGTGCCCCAGCCCACGGAGGGGACGCTCCTGGAGGAATCAGCGTGAGCGCGCACGACGACCTGGAGGTCTTCCGGAGCTCCCGGCTCCGGTCCCTGTTGGCCCGGACCCGCGATGTGCTGGCGAAGCGCGACGGCGAGCTCTCTGGGATGTTCACGCTCAAGGACCTGGACGAACAGGACGTCCGCAACATCTGTGGCTTCCTCGGCACAGAACCCGGAAATCGGCCCGACCAGGTGAAGGTCCGCCTGGAGCACTTCGACACCGTCGTCCGCGACGGCTACGGACTCGATCTGCTGGAGCTCTTCGACGCACTTGGGGAGCCGGTGCGCTTTCGGAGCCAGGCACGGCGCGAAGCCGAGGACCTGCGTGAGCGGATCCTCGCCCCCGCGCTCGCCAGTCCCCTCCACGACCAGCAGTGGTTCCGTTCCTGGCTCGAGCACCGGGACACCCGGTCCGCGATCACTCAGCGGGTCACCGCCAAGGACACCGAGAGCCTCGCGCACGTCGTCCAGGTCCTGGAGGCCGTGGAGGCCCACGGCGCTCTGCCCGCAGGTTCGGGCACCGCGCCGCTGCTGCTCCAGAAGTTGGCGGTGGACGCCACCGGGGACACCAAGGCGCTCAACAACAGGACCGCGCTTTCCAGGCTCGTGCTCCCCGCCCTGGCCGCGCGGCGCGGGACCACACGCCCCGACGAGAAGGACGCGGAGGAGAACCGCGCCCTGTGGGAGGAGAACGACGTCGTCCAGGACGACCTCGCCAGCCGCGTCCTGGTGCTCAACCTCCCGGCGGAGGGCGCCGTGCTCGGCGCGTGGCTGACCGAGGCGGCCGACCACGGGGTCCCGCTCCAGGTCACACTGCACCAGCTCGTCCGCTTCCCACCGGTACCCACCGCGCGGGTGATCCACGTGTGCGAGAACCCGGCGGTACTCCGGAAGGCGGCCGAGGACCTGGGTGCGGCATCGGCGCCGCTGATCTGCACCGAGGGCTGGCCCTCCGCGGCCTTCCACCGGATCGCCTCCGCCTCGGTCACCGCCGGGGCCCGCCTGCGCTACCACGGGGACTTCGACTGGGCCGGGATGCACATCGCCGAACGCGTCATGGAGAGGTACGGCGCTGATCCCTGGCGCATGTCCGCCGTCGACTACCTCGGACACGTACGCACCGAGTCCCCCGAGCTCAGGGGGAGGGAACGCGCCACCCCCTGGGACCCCGCCCTCGCCGTGGCCATGCGGGAGCGCGGCCGGGTGGTCTTCGAGGAGTCAGTGGACTCCGCCCTGCTGGAGGACCTGACGGCCCGGTGACCCCGGTGGACGAATCGGACACTCCGGGGGAGTAGTGTTCCGTCATCGCGCCCGCGACGTGGGCGAACGTGGGGGAGAAGTACACGATGACGGTCGTCAAGAAGGTCGCCGATTTCGTCGGCAGGTGGTTCGCGGTCCTGGTGCTCGCCGGGGCCGTCGTGGGGTTGCTCGTCCCGGAGCAGACCACCCTCATCACCCCGCACGTGTCCCTGCTGCTCGGTGTGATCATGTTCTGCATGGGCCTCACCATGAGGCCCCAGGACTTCGCCGTCGTCGCCAAGCACCCCAAGGCGGTCCTCCTCGGCGTGGCCGCCCAGTACACGGTCATGCCGCTGCTGGGCTGGGGCATCGCCCACGCGTTCGGGCTGCCACCGCTGCTGGTGGTCGGCATGATCCTGGTCGGCGCCTCCCCGGGTGGCACCGCGTCGAACGTGATCGTCTACCTCGCTCGCGGAGACGTCGCGCTTTCCGTGGCGATGACGTCCATCTCCACCATGCTGGCGCCCTTCGTCACTCCCCTGCTCGTCCTGGGGCTGGCCGGATCGACCCTGCCGATCTCCGCCGGTGACCTCTTCCTGTCCATCCTCCAGGTCGTGCTGCTCCCCGTCGTCGGTGGTCTGCTGCTGCGCCTGTTCGCCGACCGCTACGTGGTCCCGATCCTGCCCCTGATGCCGCTGGTCTCGGTGACCGGCATCGTCCTGGTGGTCTCGGGCGTGGTCGGCGCCAACTCCGACGCCGTGCTGACCACGGGGCTGCTCCTGGCACTGGCCGTCATCCTGCACAACACCCTGGGCCTGTTCCTCGGCTACCTCGTCGGGTACTTCGGGCGCCTGCCCGACTCCGCCCGCCGCGCGGTCAGCGTGGAGGTCGGTATGCAGAACTCGGGTCTGGCCGCGAGTCTGGCCACCACCCACTTCGAGCCCATCGCCGCGCTGCCCGGTGCGCTGTTCTCGGTCTGGCACAACCTGTCCGGAGCGGCGGTGGCCACCTTCTGGGCCCGGCGGGCACCCAGTGACGCCGAGGAGCGCGAAACCGCCTGACCGGGAAGGCTTGCTCCGTGCCCGGCCCTCGTGACAGGCTCTGCCTTCGACATCCCCCGGACCGAGGACGGAACACGTGGCCGCCCGAAAGAAGAAGCGCAAGCCCGGACGCGGGAGGAACGACATCCGCCGGGGACCCACGCGCGATCCCGGCCCCACGGGGAACGTGGGCTGCGTCTTCATCCTGATCGCGATGGTGGGCATCGGACTGGTCGTCCTGCTGCTGGAGCTTCTCACTTAGTCGCTGAATCGTCCCGTTAGCGTCCGGATCATTCGCAAAGGGGCGTGTCAGTGCACTGGTGTGTTCCACTCATTAGCCGATTCCACACCTGCGGTACCTGACCTGAACCGGCCACCAGTCGTCACGCGAAGTAGTCACGCGGGCACGACCCGACTGTGAAGCTGTTCGCATGCGACACTTCGCCCCCTGTTCCGGCCTGCTCGTGCTCGCCCTCCTGTCGACCCCCGGCCAGTTCACCGAACGCCTCGTCGCCTCTTCGCCGCCCCCGAACCCGCCGAGTGTCGCAGCGCCCCTCCAGTGTCCGGGCCGCCTCCGGGTGCCGCGCCCCCGCAGGCCTCCGTGCTGCGGATACCGGTGACCCCGCGGGGCCCAGAAAACCGCTGACCCCCGTCGCTGCGCGACGGGGGTGCCAACTCGGGAATCTGCGGGAGAAACTCGGGGCTCAAGGACCGGATGGGCCCCGCCTGGATCGGGACCCCACAGGGCACCCGAGCCACCAGGCGCCCCGCACGTCCCAACCTCCGCGTCGCGAGTAGCGCCTGGGAGGATGGGACTTCCCCGAGAATCGCAAGGACTCCCGTGGTTGGAGTACCCAAAGGGTTTCGGACCCCGATCCTGGAAAATTCCAGAACCATTTCCGAACCCTGTGGAACCAAGATCACAGAACAACGAACTCGGACGCAATCCATTAAAAAAAGGGTCGTTTCCAGGGTTTCACCCCTCTGGAAACGACCCGGCCCAGAAGCTCCGCAGGCCGTGGAAAGGTGGTTCTCCGCCCAGGTCCTCCTCACCCGTCGCCACCACGTGCGGCCGCGCTGTTGGCCCATGCGAACTCGAACAGTCCGAGGGCCGCGTCGTACAGCGTTCCCGAGGAGGTCAGATGGAGGCAGGGGGAGTGGCGGCCGTGTTCGTACCTGCTGTAGAAGGTGAGATAGGCGCCCGTGTCGGTGGCGATGATCCGGAAGGTGTTGGGCAGGTCGAACAGGCGCAGATCCAGAGCGGGGTTGCGGCGGCCGACTCGGTCCAGGTAGTCGATGTTGACTCTGACCTGCGCCCGTAACAGTTCCGGCCCGAAACCAGGATCCGTGTGACCCAGGTCCGTCCCCCGGTTGGCCAGCCAGGAGCCCGAGGCCGAGTCCGAGTCCGGGTCGGGTAGCAGTACCTGGACGGGAGTGGGGGAGCCCGACCACAACGGGGCGAAGGTGTCCCTGGTGAACACGTTGCCCCGCCCCACCAGAACCTTCACCCACCGGGCCCGGGCCAGATCCCGCGCCAGGTCCGCCTCGGAGGACCCCTGCCGCCCGTACAGCCGTGTGATGCCGGTACCCGTGAGCCGGGAGAGCAGGCCCACGAGCCACCAGCGGGGTCTGCCGACGCGGAACCACCCCGCGACGAGGACGAGTGCGGTGGCCAGCAGTGAACTGAGCACTCCGAGCAGGAAGGCGGTCATGGGGATCCCTTCGTCGCGGGGCGGACCAGCGGGACGGAGCCGCGCGGTTCAGCACAGGTAGGGAAGGAGTTCCTTCACCACGTGGGCCGCGTTGTGTGCGGCCAGGTCATGGCCGTCGTCGTTCTTCTCCTGGTCGGCGTTGTCGGAGATGCCCCGTACCACCACCCAGTCGGGGTTGGGCTCCTCACCCACGGAGTTCTCCTGCCAGTACTGGCTGAGCCCGCCGGACTCCATGTCCACCGCCAGGACCTTGTCGTTGTAGCCCTCCAGGAAGCGGTGGACGTCGCTGTCACCATCGGCGATGACCGCCTCACCTGAGCCGATGAGCCCCGGGTGTACCTCGAAGGTCCGTTTGCGGTGACCGTCCACCTGACCGCGGATCATCGCCGGTTCGCCCCGGTCGGTGAAGTAGACGTTCACCGCGTGCACGATCCGGGCGGGGGCCTGCCGTTCCTCGCCCCTCCTCTGGGCGTCGCCTTCGCCCCTGATCTTGCGTGAGTCGTAGTAGACGATCCGGGTGGAGACGATGACGTTGCCGATGCGCGCGTACTCGGGATGCAGCCCACCCCCGATGCCGACGAGGATCCACAGGCGAGGGGAGAAGTGGCGTCGCAGGTGGTCCAGAGCGGACATCACGGATCGCTGACCGGGGCTGTGGGTCTGCGTCGCGACCACGGAGACGGTACCGGCGTCGGTGGTGACCTTTCCCGTGGAGAAGAACAGCCCGTCGATCTTCTCCCTGCTCCTCAGTCCGAGCTGCTCGGTGACCGCCCGCATCTCCTTGGACAGAAAGGTGACCACCCCGACGTCCCAGCTCTGTGGTTTCTCCTCCACGGGCCGGGTGTCCACAGCAGAGAGGGGAGAAGACGGCGACACCCCGTGGTTGTTGACCTGTGTTCCGCTACCGAGGTTGTTGTTGCTGATGTCGTTGGTGCCGCCGAGATTGACGATGCCGCTGTTGTTCGGGAGGTTGTTCACGTCTGGTCTCCGTTCTGCGAAGTTCCCGGCCCCTGCTGGGGGCCGTGGTTGTTGACCTGGGTTCCGTCACCGAGGTTGTTGTTGCTGATGTCGTTGGTGCCGCCGAGATTGACGATGCCGCTGTTGATGATCTGCATCGCGCGATCGTCGAACTCGGAGATGTCGACCCCCCGAGAGTGGAGGAAGTCGCTGGTGGCCTTGAGCAGTCGCAGCTCGACGTTCTTGATGTGGCTGAGGACCTGGGTCTTGTCCAGCTGGACCTTGCTCCATTCCTGAGCGCGCTCCTGGCGGATGCTGAGACGGCTGCCGATGCAGACGTTGCGGATGGGGGAGAGGGTGAGCTCTCGCCGGTACATGAAGAGGGCCTTGGCCAGGAGGGCGGGGTAGCGCACCACGCGCCAGAGGTCGGTGGTCTCACGCGGGAGCCCGCGCAGGGCCCTGAACGCGGCCCATGCCACGGCCCGCTTGCCGTGCTGGCCGAACTCCTCGGCCTTCCGGAAACTGTCCGGGGTCCGGGTCAGGGCGCAGGCGGCGAAGAAGAGGTTGAGGGTGCGCCCCCGCAGGGTGGCATGCAGGAGGACCGTGGCCACCAGCTCGGAACCCGCGTCCGGGACGCTCACTTCGAGGAAGTGTTGGTGGGTGGGGCTCTGCGCGTTGATGAGGCGTCGCATCTTCAGCGGGTCGACCCTGCCGATCAGGGAGCGGTCGGTGGAAACGTCCGTGGACGCGACGAAGACCCGGTCCCGCACGTCCACTGGGAGTCGGACGTCCTCCTCGTCGTCGCGGAGCTGGAGGACTGCCTCGCGCAGGTGATCGATGAGTTCGTCGGTCCGGAAGGGAGGGTGGCGGTGTTCCCGCTCATGGAGGGGCTGGGTGTCCCCTCCCGGGCGCAGGAGCTGGATGCCCATCGGTGGGTTCCACTGGTGTATGAGCTCGCCCGCGCCGACGAAGGGTGACTCGTCACCGAAGAGCGTGAAGAGGGGGCTGTCCTCCTTCTCCTCCTTCCCCTGGTGCGCCGGACGGCGGTAGACGACGCAGGGATGCTTCTGCTGCTCGGCGACGACCGTCTCCCGCTTCGTGAGACGCCTCGGTCGTAGTCCGACTCCGGGCCTGTGGACGCGGTTGACGCGTAGCTGACTGACGACGCCCACGAACACCGCGACACCCAGGACGGCGGCTCCCGCGTACCCCGCGATCATGGCCTGCGTGTGAAAGGAGAACACCAGGACGATCATGGTGCCCCCGACGGCCAGGCCCGCGAGCCCGACCCTCTTGAGGGTGCGGACCTCGCCCATGATTCGCAGGTCACGCGCGGTGGGGATCCTCAGAGTGGGTTTCCGCTTCCTGTTCCTGCGCCGGGGGGCCAGCGGATCCTCGGTGCGGGCGATCACGGTGGACAGGGCGATCGCGTGGTGCAGGAGCAACAGGAGCGTGAGCCCGCTCGCCGTCAGCACAGCCGCCACCGTGTGGCCCAGGAGGAAGGGGGCGACGACCGCTGCCAGCATGGTGAGCCGGAGGAGCGCGTGCAGGTGGGTGGCCCACCAGGCGTGGCGCATGACGGGGACGTGGTCGAAGCCGTAGGAAGGGGCCACACGGCGGTAGGGGGTCGTGCAGATCTCGTTGATGACAAGATCACGGAACTTCTCGTCAACGTAGACGCCGGTGCACAGATGACGGGTGGCTCCGGTGGGTTTCTCTGTGGGGACGTCCCTGTCGGGTTCCGTGTGGACGGCGGTCATGCGGATCCCTGCCTCTGGGGGATAATGGTCACAGTGACCTTAATCAGGAAGGCGGGTTGAAGTCAAGATGACCTTTAAGGAGAATGCGGTGGATGACCGGCTGAAGGGGTCCACGGGGGTCGCGTTGTCGCTGGTGACCGTGGATCTGACCATCTTCACCATCAGGGAGGGCAGGCTGATGGTGCTTCTCGTGGAAAGGGGGACCGAGCCCTACCAGGGGCGCGCGGCCCTGCCCGGAGGGCGGGTGCGCGCGGACGAGACCCTGGACGAGGGCGCCCACCGGGAACTCCTGGAGGAGACCGCGATCGACGGCGCCCTGTTGCACCTGGAACAGCTCGGTGCCTACGGGGACCCTGGCAGGGACCCTCGGGGCAGGGTCGTCACGGTCGCCTACCTCGCTCTTGGACCGAACCTGCCCACCCCCGAGGGCGGTACGGACGCCGCTCACGCCTACTGGGCGGCCGTACCCGACCTCCTCGACCAAGGCGACGCGCTGGCCTTCGACCACGCAGGCATCGTCGCGGACGCGCTGGAGCGCACGAGACGGACTCTGGAGTACACCACCGTGGCCACGACCTTCTGTCGCGAACCCTTCACCCTGCCCGAACTGCGCAACGTCTACGAGGTCGTGTGGGGTCGTGCGCTGGACCCCAGCAACTTCCGGCGAAGAGCCACCAGAGCCGAGGGGTTCCTGGAAGCCACCGGTGACCAGCGCCCCCAGGCCACCGGCCGACCGGCAGCCCTCTACCGCAAGGGGGAGGCGACCCTGCTCAGTCCGCCGTTCCTTCGCTCGGCCAGCTGAACCACCGGGACGACGACGTGTCCCCCGGCGGCGCCGGAGGACACGTTGGTCCGCTCGTCCTCAACCGTGCTGGGGCGAGGGGCTCTGGTGCCTCTCAGAACTGTGGGGGAGTGGGCTGCTGCTTCTGGGGCAGGAGCGTGACGATCGCGGAGGCGACCAGTGCCAGGCTTGAGAGCCCCAGGAAGATCGCCCCGGCGCCGACGGAGCCGATGCCCTGGTTGTTGACGGAGGAAGCGGTGCCGAGGCCGTTGATCGTGCCGAAGAGCCCGGCGATGATGGCGATGACCGCCGCGGTGATGAGGGCCCACTTCTTCCCCGTCACCAGTGACACGACGCCGAAGACGATGACCACCACGAAGAAGGTGAGCATGATCGCCCCCTCGCCGTCGGGGGCGTCCGGGGAGAAGTAGTTGATGCTCTCGGAGTACCCCATGTAGGACACCGACGCGAGCGGCAGGAACAGCGAGATGATGGCGACGAGGGCGAGCGCGGGAATCGCGAACCGGAACCAGATGGACCAGTGCACGGCCCCGGGTGCCTGGCCGGACCGCTGACTGACGGTCTGAGCCGCGCCCACGGCCGCGGGGGCGACGGTGGTGGTGAAGTAGGTCCTAGCGCCCTTGGCCAGTTCCTTGGCACCCGAGGCGATCTGCTGCGCACCCTGTGAGGCCTGGCCCGGCTGGCCTCCGTGCGGCGGCGGGTCCTGCGGGTGCGCGCCAGGTGGCTGGAAACCGTGCGGAGGCTGCTGCTGGCTGCCCGTGGGCTGCTGAGGCCCCTGCGGCTGGGCTGCGGGAGGGGTGTTCCGCCGAATGTATTCGGCGAGTTCCCTGTCGCAATTCGGGTGGTCGTGGATCAGCCGCCACAGATCCGGGCGCACGGCGCCGATCTGCCTCAGGGTCATCGAGTCGATGCGGGGGTCGGCCAGTTCCTGAGCGGAATAGCTGGCGGGATCGCGCGGCCCAGGCGGGTTCACTCGTGCTCCTTGGGGGTGTGTCAGGTGATACCCAGTGTGTCGATTCGCCAAGGTATCACCGCGCTGTAAGTCGATTTCACCGAGAGCCTTAAGTACCTGCGACACGCGGCCTTTGCGCAGGGCTTCCAACACCAGGAAGAACTGTGTGCTCGATGTTCCCACTTGCGCGGAAGTCCCGGCCACGCAGCAGGTCGATCGTGTGCCATTCGGGTGCGGGGTGATATCTCCGCTGGTCATCATATGTACTTGAGGAACTGGGTTCCCATGCTCGACTTCTGTTTGTCAGTGGTCGCTTCGACGGCCCGCGCGGGGAGTTCTCCTGGGAGGAGGTCTGGGACCGTGAGGTAATGAAGTCGTCGGGTACGAATGGTTGGATCGGCCTTGTGTGCGTGCTCGCTCGAAGAAGGGAGAACCGAGATCGAGGGCTGCCAGTCTTTCGTCCGGCGTTCACTCATGGCGGTCACTCCTCGGCGAACTCCTTGATCACCGCCGGGAGGTCCCACTCGCTGGCGTACTCGGTGAACACCCGGAGCAGGACCTCGCGGCGCTCGGGGAGGAAAGAGCGCGGGTCACACACGATGTCGGGGAACTCCCGAACCATGCGCACCCAGTCGAATCCGTCGCGGAGAACATGGCGCAGCCGCGCGACCTGCCACGCCATGAGCCTCGGGTGGTCGTCCTTGCGTCGGGGAACACCCCTGACCGGTGTGGGGATGTTCCGCCCGGCCGCGGCCAGGGCCTGGCGACGGAGGACACAGGAACTGCACCTGCCGCAGTGAGCAGGGGCATCGCCGCCTTCGTGGTGGGAGAAGCCGGTGTCGCAGGAGACCGAGGCGGCCAGGGCCCCGTCGAAGTGTGCGGGAACCCGTCGGACCATCTCGGCTTTGGTCCTTTCGAAGGCCCGGTTCTCGATCTGGAACTCGCTGTCCCCGGTGACCGCCCTGGCGAGATGTTCCATGTACCGCAGGGTCTTCGGGTGGACCGCCTTCGCTGCCTGGGCGCCGACCTGGCCCCGAGACAGCGCCAGGTTGAGCGCCCCCGGGCCGTTCTCATAGAGGCGGAGCGAGTTCGTGCCACGCGCGATCGCGGAGAGCACCCCCGCGGTCAGGAAGACGAATCCCCGTGAACGAGCGGTGCTCTCTCGGTTGCTCAGTCGGACCTGGAGCCTGAAGGGGCTCCAGGAACGCAGTCGCGAATCCGCGTTCCGAAGGGTGTCGTGGACGCGCTTCTGTTGGTTCTCCATGCGGTTGTTGGTGCTGACGGAGATGGCGTGGAGGGGATCGCCTTCTTCCTCGAGGTCGGCGATGATGCCGCACACCGAATCGAGCCCGCCGGAGAAGAGCGCCGTCGCGCCCTCGAGGTGGAGCTCCGCGTTGCTGAACAGGGACGCTTGGTTCGGGACCGGCCCGCCCTGTGTGAACTCGATGTGCCAGGTGTCGGCGGTCAGCCAGTTGAGTGGAGCCTCCACGTCAGCCGTGCGTTGGGCCCACCACGCGGGGTTCCGTACGGGGAAGGTGGTGCTGATGGTTCGGTGCCACTCCTGGCCCTTGCGCCACGAGTTCAGCGCCGGGCGTCGAAGGTTGCGGTCGACGGCGAAGGCCGTCGCGGCGATCGTCCACAGGTCCGCTGCCAGGTGGTCGTCGTCCAGGTAGTCGACGATCAACTCGGGGATGACCTTGAGGATGTCGGTGTCCTGGTCGAACGCCCTCAGTTCGGGTTCGAGGTCGGAAGAGTAGGTGACCCTGGTGGTCGCTTCGCGTGGCACGGGGGCTCCAAGGGAGGTCAGCGCATGAGGTCACTGACCAGTCCGCGCAGGATCGTCGAAGTGAGGGTGAGGTCGGCCAGTTCGAGGAGGTCCAGTGCGTCCTGCGCGTCCGGGCCGTAGTCCCCTGTGAACGGTGAGACACGGTCCAGGGCGTAGCGGCGTATTGCTCCGCGGGCGAACTCCTCGCCGATCCGCAGGGCCAGTCCCTCGTCGGCCTCGATGAGATCCTCCGGGGCGCAGCTGGCGAGCACGGTGCCGATCGCCTGGTCGACGAGGGCTTGCGTGCCCGACGTGCGGTGGCCGGCGCACAGGTCGAGGCTCTCCGGGCCGTCGTCCCTCAGGGTCCTGGCCAGCTTCCGCGTGCGCCGGGCGGCGTGGTCGAGGTCGGGTTTCCCGAGCTTCTCCAGGACCGTGTCCAGGGTCCTCCTCAACGGGGGCCGGACCTCGGCTTCGGGGATCGTCAACTGGTCCGGAGAGGCTCCGGATTCGCGACGCTTCCTCGCCCGCTCGCGTAGTGCGATGTCGAGGGGGTCCAGGGTGCGTACTCGGTCCCGTGTGTGTCGGTCGTCGTCCGGCACGCGTTGAGCTCCGATCCGGTCGGCTGTTCCGAGAATCACCCGAGTGATCACGGAAGGCAATGCCGGGGGAGACGTTGGCAACTTTCGGCCAAGGGGCGAACTGCCCGTTACGCGGCCCGCGCCAGTGGGAAGGGTGCGGCGACACGGAGGGAGGGTTGCGTGGGGCTCGGCCGAACCGCTGGAACTCTCCTCACGACCTGTGGGAGCCGGGTCACTCGCCGGTGGTGGTCCGGTCGGCGACTGCGGCGAGGATCGCGGCGACCAGCGCGAGTGCTGCGGGTGCCAGCAGGAGCAGGAGCAGGCCGCTGGCGGAGTCGACGTCGCTGAGGGCCGGGCCTGCCAGGGAGGACACCAACGCACCACCGCCGATGGAGACCGCGGCGGACACGCCCAGCGCCGTGCCGGCCAGGTCCTCCTGCTCGGACATCACCGCCGTGTTGACGACGGGTGTGGTCAGCCCGTTGCCCACCCCGACGAACGCGCAGGACGCGAAGAGGGCCAGTGGGTGGAGGTCCCAGGTCACAGCGATCACCAGGCCCGCGAGGAGGGCCGCGCAGGTGAGGGAGCGCGCCAGAACGAGCAGGCGGGCGCGGAACACACGGGGGCCGAGGGTCCCAGCGAGGTAGCTGCCCAGGACGAAACCGCCGGGGATCATGGCCATGTACAGGCCGAGGGCGACCCCCGAACCACCGAAGTCCCGGTCCATGACTAGTGGAGCGCCGCCCAGGAAGACGTAGAGGGTGCCCATGGAGCAGGCCATACAGAGGGAGTAGGTCCAAAAACGCGGTGAGGCCAGAATGCGCCGGAGCGCGGACGGGAAATCACGACCGGGCGCGTCCGAACGGATGGACGTCTCCGTCATGTGTCGCATTGACACCAGGAGAACCAATCCTCCGATGACCGCGAGCACGAAGAAGATCGAGCGCCACCCGAAGAGATCGTCGAGAGTTCCGCCGAGGATGGTTCCGAGCATGGGTGCGAGTGCCCAACCCATTCCGGCGAATCCGATTCTCCGAACGGCGTCGTCACCGCGCGACGTTTCCTTGATGGCGACCATCGCCACGGAAAAGCACGCGGCGATCGCTGCCTGCGACATTCGGCAGATGAGGAAGATCTCGATGGTGGGCGCCATCGCGCAGCCGAGGGAGGCGAACGTGAAGACCGTGACGGAGACGAGCACGACCGGGCGGCGGCCGTACCGGTCCGACAGGGCTCCGGAGGCCGCTTCGGCCGTCACGGTGGCGATCGCGTACCCGGCGATCGAGAGGTTGACCAGGGCGAAGCTGGTCCCATAGGTGGCGGCGATCTCCGGCAGGGCCGGAAGGTGCACCGTCACGGGGAGCACCGAGATCGCCGCCAGGAGAACGAGGAGGGAGCGGTGCGGAGGGGGCGTTGACCTCCGCGTGCCAGTGGGGTCGGGCATGAGGTGTTCCTTCGTCGAAGCGTCGTGGGGAGCGGTCACCTGCCGTGTGGATCGGCCCTCGCACGGGAGGTGGGTGCGGCCGAGGGGGAGGCCGGGGGCGTGTCGTCCTCCGGGGCTCCCGGTGCCGGTGGTGTCGAGGTGGGACGCTTCCGGCGAAGGGAAGGGAATCTGTCTTCGAGGACAGTTCTCACTGTTGTCGAAGGTGATCCCGGAAGAGAATACCGCAGGGTTTTCAGTAGACCAGTCGCAGATCTGATAAGAGTCTTTCCAGTTTGGAGGTTCGTTCTGATGCGGTCCTGTCAGTACCAGTGGAGAAACCGGATTCTGGTACCCGGTTCCAAGGCTGGGAGAGGTCTTGACGGGCGAATTACGCGCTGCTTACTCTGCTCGGCAACAGGTTGAGGAATGACCGAGAATTCCGAATTCCTGTAGGCGCCGATCCTCGCGAACACAGGGAATTGTTCGACCCCCATGGACGCGAACCGAGCCGTCCTGGGCCCGAGAACGGCCCGGGTCCCCCGCGACGACCCCGGCGTGCTCCGGGTGTTCGTGACCCCCAGAAGGGCGAGACCTGATGAAGTTCCCCAAGCTCCGTTCCACCGCCGCCGTGGCCGCCGCCACCGCCCTCCTCTTCACCCTGATGCCCGCCGGGACGGCGAGCGCCCACGGCTACATCTCCAACCCCCAGAGCCGGCAGGCCCAGTGCGCCGCCGGTGTGGTCGAGTGTGGTCAGATCCGCTGGGAGCCGCAGAGCGTCGAGGGCCCGAAGGGCCTGATGAGCTGCTCTGGTGGCAACTCGCGCTTCTCCGAGCTGGACAACAACAACTACGGCTGGCGCGTCTCGGACGTCAGCACCAACGCCACCTTCAGCTGGACGATCACCGCCGCGCACTCCACCTCCACGTGGGAGTACTTCATCAACGGCAACCGGATCGCCAGCTTCAACGACAACGGCGCCCGGCCGCCGGCGAACTTCAGCCACAACGTCAACCTCTCGGGCTACAGCGGACGCCAGACCGTCCTCGCCCGCTGGAACGTGGCTGACACGGGCAACGCCTTCTACGCCTGCGTCGACGTCAACATCCGCTGATGAGGGTGTGCTGAGACACGTCGCGCCCCGGCCCGTGCCAGTCCACGGGCCGGGGCGCCTTCTGTCACGGGGGTGGTGGGGCGGGCGCGGACGAATCGGGTGGCCGTGCCGATGTCGGTGGCGTGTGGTTGTCTCGTCTCATGGGTGTTGAGATCGAGCGGTTCCTGCGGTTGGTGCGCGCGCTTCCCGAGTGTGATGGCCAGGACTCGGAGCGCTACACGACGTTCCGTGTGCGAGGGCGGCCCTTCGGCTACCTGTGGCCGCGGACCGCCACGGTGGGGTTGAAGCAGTCGCTGATCGAACAGGCGGCGTTGGTCGCCGAACGGCCCGAGGTGTTCGAGAAGCAGTTCACGGCGGGCGGGTTCGGGTGGGTGGTGGTCCACCTGGACGGCGTCGACCTCGAGGAACTCAGCGAACTGACCCTGGAGGCCTGGTATCTGACCGCCCCCGAGGAGCTGCTCGTCGCACCGCCCACCCCGGAGGCGCTGGTGCGTGCCTGACTCGGATCACCGAGACCGTCTGTTCCCTGGTCCGCGTCGGCCGCCCCTTCTCCTGGTGGATGGGGCCCGCCTCGCGGCCGACGGACCTGGCCGACGGTCCCTCCGGCGGCCGGGTCAGGTCCCGATGATCCCGCCGTCGTCCTTGCGCACCACCACGACCCCGCACCGGGGGCGGCCGACCGGATCGAACCCCGGCCAGTTGCTCACCGCGCGCGGATCCTCCACCGTGGGCGCGCCCAGCTGGTCCACCGCCGAACCGGGCCCCTGCACCGTCACGAACAGGGTCCGCTGGTCGGGAGTGGCCGCCGTCCCCGCGATCCCGCAACCACGCGGGCCGGTCAGGAACCGGCGCACCTCCCCGCTCTCGGGGTCGGCGCACAACAGCGCGCTGTTGCCCACCTGTTCGCGCGTGCCCTCGGAGGTGTCGCCGAGCCGGACCACGTCGGTCCTGATCCACAGCCGGCCGTCCTCGCCGCAGTGGACCCCGCCCGGGGCGGCGAAGACCGCCGCCTCCCGCCCCTGTCCGGACGGCCCCCCGGCCCGGGCGAACTCCTGCCAGGAGAACAGGGTGGCGCCGTGGTCGCTGGCGCCCTCGGTCCACGACAGCACACGACCGCCGTCGTCCCCGGAGGCCTCGGTGCAGTAGACCGTCCCGGTCTCGGGGTGCACCGCGGGTGTCCCCGGTCCCCGCAGCTCGGTCGCCCCCACGGCGTCGGCGGCCTCACGTGCCCTCAGCAGCACGTCCGCCTGGTCGGCGAATCCGTCACCCGAGGTCAGTCCAGTACGACCATGGACGAGGGGGAGCCAGGTGCCCAGCCCGTCGGAGCCCAGGCGGGCGGCGTGGAGGACTCCCTCGTCCAAAGGACCCGGGCCCCGGCTGTTCTGTGCGTCCCGCCAGGGACGTTCGGCCACGAACTTGTACAGGTGGGTCGGGTCGCTCATGTAGACCACCGCCCGGCCCCGTGACTCGCAGACAGCGGCGCCCCCGTGCGCGAGTCGGCCCATGGCGGTGTGCTTGACCGGGGGCGCGGAAGGGTCCAGCGGGTCGATCTCCACGGTCCAGCCGAACCGGTGCGCCTCGTTGGGCTCACGGGCCAGGTCGAACCGGTCCTCGTGGGCATGCCAGCCGTGGGAGGCCTCACCTGGGCCGAGTCCGTACCGGCGCTGGGACTCGGTGGCGGTCCAGCCCTGGGTCCGGGTGCCGAAGAGGTCGGCGATGGCGTCCTCCCCGGTCAGGCAGGTTCCCCAGGGGGTGGTGGCGTGCGCGGTGCCACCGACGACTCCGACCGGGTCGGCGGCGGTCTCCAGGCTCCGGTGCCCGGCGAGGGGACCGGACAGGGTGGTGGGGGAGGTGGCGGTGAGTCGCCTGTTGAGTTCGTCGTCGATCACCCTCCAACGGCCGTCCGTGAGTTCGACCCGCGCCACGGTCATCCCGAGGGAGGCCATCTCCTTGGCGGTGCGGGCCGCTGTGGCCGAGCGCCCTCCGTCCGCGTGCAGCAGCACCGGGTCCAGCCAGGAGTGGTTGAGCACGAGCAGTCCGCGTCGCCCGCCGTCGTGGCCGGGATGCAGGGGGACGTAGCGCAGTCCGCTGTGGCCGGTGCCCACCTGGCGCGCGGCCTCCGTCGCCGTGTCGGAGGCGTCGGGTCGCCACGCCGGGACGCCCCGGTGCAGTGGCGCGCCCCAGGGGAGCAGGACGCGGGCGGTGTACCCGGGAGGAACGGAGACACCGTCGGTGTGGGCGACCGGTACCCCGGTGAAGGTGGGGGCCGATCCGGTGTCGGGGGCGGCCATGGCGGGGCGGAAGGCGTCGCCGAACAGGGCGGCCGTGGTCAGGACCCCGAGCCCCGCTCCGCCACGCAGGACCTGACGACGGTTGGGTCCGTGTTGTGACGCCATGGTTCTCCTCCGGCCGGATGCTCGTGAACACGCTTTGTCATGAGGTAATCACAATAAGTAGTTTTTCCTGCGCATTCGGGCGCGTGGCGCTCCGTGGTGGCGTCATTGGGGGGCGTGGTTCGAGTGGGAATGAAAACCGTTATCGTGTGGTTGAAAGGCCTGACAACCCGAGGAGGCGCCCATGGCACGCAACGACGTTCGGCCCGTCATCAAACTCCGGTCGACGGAGGGCACCGGGACCACCTACGTGACCCGGAAAAACCGCCGCAACACCCCCGACCGCCTGGTCCTGAGGAAGTACGACCCCAAGCTCCGCCGCCACGTCGAGTTCCGTGAGGAACGCTGACCCAGGCGCGCACCCAACGGAGACCCACATGCAGAAGAACATCCACCCCACGTACCAGCACGTCGTCTTCCGCGACAAGGCGGCCGACTACGCCTTCCTCACCCGGTCCACCCGCGGCAGCGACAAGACCGTCGAGTGGGAGGACGGCCGCACCTACCCGGTGATCGACGTCGACATCTCCAGCGCCAGCCACCCCTTCTACACCGGCAACGCCCGCGTGGTGGACACCGCCGGCCGGGTGGAGCGCTTCCAGCGCCGCTACCAGCGCAAGTAACCGCGACCCGACCGGGGCGACGGCACCGGGCCCGTCGCCCCGATCCACTGCCCGCCAGGGCTTCCCGAACAGAGAGGAACCGCTCGCATGGCCGTACCCAAGCGCAGGATGTCGCGGTCCAACACCCGCACGCGCCGCTCCCAGTGGAAGGCCAGGACCCCCGACCTGGTCACCGTCCACATCAGCGGCCGTGAGTACCGCGTCCCCCGCAACCTCGTTCGTGCCTACCAGCGCGGGCTCGTCCCCCTTCCGGACTAGAACGACCCACCCCCACGGCGCCGCCGGGAGACTCCCGGCGGCGCCGCGATGCGGAACGGGCAGGACGAAACACCCTCGGCCCTGACGACCGAATCCTCATGGGTCGGGCAGGCTAGTTTTCGTGACAACAACCCCAACCGACACACCGGCCCCCACCCCCGGCCGTGCCGCCGCGAGGGCACCACGCAGCCCCGTCGACCTCCTCATCGGGATCGCCGGGCTGTTCCTGGTCTTCGTGGTCCTACTCCTGGTGAGCGACGCCATCGCCGACGGCGCGCCCACCGACGACGCCAGCCAGCTCCGCGCGGTGATCCCGTCGTGGCTGCTGTTCGCCGTCGCGCTCGGCGCCAACCTGCTGCTCATCGTCCTGTTCGTCTACGTCGTCCTGCGCTCGCTGTTCGTCGCCGAGCTGCGGGAGCTGACACGAGCGATCGTCGCGGCGGTGGCGGCCTACGCGATGACGTCCTACGTGAACTCCGTCCTGGAGGACGCCACCTACAGTGCGGCCCCGCTGCCCGGCCTGCCCGACGACGTCCTCACCGCCGCCACCCTCGGCTACGTCGCGGCGGGAATCGCGTTCGCCCGCACCATGCCCACCGGGCAGCCTCGCGTGCGCACCCTGCTGTGGGGCACCAACGCCGCGATCGCCGCCACCTCAGTTATGGCCGGGGTCACCAGCATCCTCGCGGTCCTGTTCACCATCCTCGTCGGCCTCACCTGCGCCGCGCTGAGCCGCTACGCCGTCGGCACCAGCGTTCCGCCACCCGCGACCGGCCGCATCCACGCCGAGCTCCACCGCTTCGACCTGACCGCGGACCGCATCACTCCCGCCGGAACCGACCGCGGAGGTGACGCCCTCTACTTCGCCGACCTCGCCGACGGGCGCCAGATCGAGCTCTCCGTCCTCAACTCCGAGAACACCAGCGGGTTCTGGCTGCGCCTGCGCGACCTTCTTCTTCTGCGCGGCCCCGTCGCCCCCCGGATGCTCTACGGTGCGCGCAGACGCGCCGAACACGCCGCGCTCATGAGCGCCGCAGCGCGTGAGGCCGGGGTGGACGCCCCCCGCGTCCTGGCCCTGGGCGAACTCACCCCCGGCAGGATCCTCCTGGCCCGAGAACGCTCCCGGATCCGGGGCCTCGACACCCTGGAGCCGGGACGGATCAGCGACTCCCTGCTCGACGACCTCTGGCGCCAGCTCAGCCTGCTGCACCGGCGCCGCGTGGCTCACGGAAACCTGAACGGCACCACCGTCGGGGTGCTCGACCGGCACGCGGAGGCCAGACACCCCGTCACCGCCGCGCTCACCGGGGTCGACCGTGGCGCGGTTGCCGCGCCGCAGATCCGCACGGCCCTGGACACCGCAGCGATGGTCACCCTGTTGGCGCTGCACGTGGGCGCCGACCGCGCGGTGTCCTCGGCCGTGCGGGCCCTGGGCGTGTCCGCCACGGCCGCCATTCTCCCGATGCTGCAACCCGCGGGTCTGCCCCACGCGCTCCGGGCCGCACTGCGCCGAGCCGACCGCTCGCTCATGGGGGACCTGCGGCGCCACATCGCGGCGGTCTCCCCCGAGGCACCCACCGAACCCGCCCGCCTGGAGCGGATGCGCCCGCGCACCATCGTCAGCTTCGTGGTGGTCACCCTGGTCGGGCTCGTGCTGGTCTACCAGCTCTCCGGGGTGGAACTCGGAACCATCCGCTACGCGGACCCGGGATGGACCCTGGCGGCCCTGGCCATGGCCACCACCTGCATGGTCGCCGCCGCCATGGTGCTGATCGGCTTCGTCCCGGCACCCCTGCCCTGGTGGCGCACCGTCCTGGTGCAGTACGCGGCGTCCTTCGTGCGCATCGCCGCCCCGGCCGGACTGGGCTCGATCGCGATCAACAGCCGGTACGTGATCAAGTCCGGGGTGCCCACCTCACTGTCCCTGTCCGCCGTGGGCCTCACTCAGCTCGTGGGCTTCCTGGTCCACGTGCCGCTGCTCCTGGTGTGCGCGTACCTGACCGGGACCTCGTACTGGACGGGCTTCAGCCCCTCGCCTACCGTGACCGTCATCGCCATCATCGCGACCGTCAGCGTGGGCACCGTGCTGCTGCACCCCCGGTTGCGCCGAGCTGTCGGATCGCGTCTGCGCCCCTACCTCACCGGGACCCTGCCGCAACTCCTGGACCTGTTCCAACGTCCGGCCAGTCTCGTCCTCGGCGTGGGCGGAACTCTGCTGCTGACCGTGGCCTTCGTGCTGTGCCTGCACTTCTCGGTCCTGGCCTTCGCCGGGCCCGGAGTGGAGGTGAGCCTGGTCGCGGTGGCCGTGGTCTTCCTCGCTGGAAACGCCATCGGTTCGGCCGCCCCCACCCCGGGCGGCCTCGGTGCGGTCGAGGCCGCGCTGATCGGCGGGCTCACCACGCTCACCGCGATGCCCGCCGACGTGGCCCTGCCCGCCGTCCTGCTGTTCAGGGTGCTCACCTTCTGGTTCCCGGTCCTGCCCGGCTGGGCTGCCTTCAGCTATCTGCAACGCCGCGAGGCCATCTGAGCCCTCAGCGATCGGGGAGCTGGTTCGGCCGTGTCGATGTCTGTCAGGATGTGTGCCAGAGGATGCCGGTGCAATGATCAAGCGAAGATGACGGCTCGCGTTGCCGCAGGTCGTTAAGTGTGAGCCCCGCGCACGCGGGGATGGACCGCTGTCCTAGGAAGGGCGGCGGGACGGCCTGGAACGAATCCCGCGGAGCCCGACGACGAAAACCGCCCCGTGCCAACTCAGCACGGGGTGAGAGAAGATTCCTCTGCAACGCAACGAATCTACGACGCAAAGGTCGCGACTTCAGCGTTGGTTGTCGCGCCACCCCTTGCACGGCCTGCCATCATGGGCATGCTTCGCCGGGCGAAACGTGGAGGTCTGGGGAACCCACTTATCGCAGGCCAGGCAGCGCATTTTTCCTCCACGCCGTTTCTTGGACTCGCTGATGGTCCGGTAGTTCGGCACGGCTCCTTGGTCGGAGGATCCTCGGCATTCCAACAGTGCGTAGGAGAGCAGCGCCCAGGCGCTCGTCTCGTTGATGTAGTGCTTCTTTCGGCGGCCGTCGGCCCGCGCGCCTATCCGGCGCTCGCAGTACGGACACACTCCGGGGGTGGTCATCCGTGCCTCCTCGTCAGCGGTTGAGAGCGGCTGCCAGGATCACCAGGCAGATGATGATGGCGGCGGTCCACGGCCAGTCTGAGTATTGGCCCTTGAAGTTGCGTGCGGCCACGGAAACCTCCGAATGCTGGGGGAAGGAAGGGCTGTACCTAGGTACCATCCGGCGACGAAGCTCTGCTGGGATTGGCCACAAGAGGTCATTGGATTGCTGGTGGATAGGCGATTCGACGACCATTTTTGTGTAGCAGTAGAGTGAAATCGTTGCAGAATGTCATATTTCCACTGGTTGCTCCCAGACTTCGTGTGCCGGAGATGAGTCGGGCGGAGGCCGGGGCCAGTCGGGTTGGGGGCGCAGTCGGGCTGCGAGGGCGTTCGATGAATCGGATTGAGAATGACGATCGTGACGAGGATGGTGGCCGGTTGCGGTTGACGTTGCGTCAACGCCTAGCGTCGTTTCTGGGGCCGGAAGGTCCGGTCTGACGAGGGGAGACGGGATGTCGTGGTCGATGGGTGAGGTCTGCCGGATGAGCGGGGTGACCTCCCGGACGCTGCGTCACTACCACCACGTGGGCCTGCTGCCTCCGGAGAGCACCGGGGCGGGCGGGTTGCGCAGGTACGGCGAACGTGAGCTACGCAGGCTCCAACGCATCCTGGTCATGCGCGAGCTCGGGCTGGGGCTGGCGGACATCCGCCGCGTCCTGGACTCCGAACAGGAGGAGGCGGCGGCGCTGCGGCAGCACCTGCATGACCTCGAAGCCGAACGGGACCGTCTCAGTGTCCTCGTCGACACCGTGCGCCGCACGGTCGACACCCTGGAGGGAAACGACGTGACCAGCAGACCGGAGGAGCTCTTCGAGGGCTTCGACACTGCCCACTACTCCGAGCGGGCACGTGAGGAGTGGCCGGAGCAGTGGGAACGGGCTCGGGAGGCGGGGGATGCCATGACTCCCGCCGAGGCCGAGCGGATGCGCGCGGAGGCGGCCGAGGGCATGGGCCGGATGGCCGCTTTCCTCAGAGCGGGCACCCCGGTGGGGGCCGCGCCGGTGCAGGCCGAGGTCGAGTGGCACTACCGGCAGATCTGCCTGATGTGGACCCCGGACGCGGAGGCCTTCGCTCACCTGGGGCGGGTCTACGCGGAGGAGGGTCCTTGGCGTGAGGTGTACGAGCGCGTCGCCCCAGGGCTGGCCGACTACCAGCGCGAGGCCATGGAGGTCTTCGCCGAGCACCGTCTGGGGGAGAGCTCGTGATCCCCGCGCACTGGACGGCTCATCGAAGGGAGGACGGGGAGGTACTCGGGTATCTGAGACCGGAGGGTGAGGGGTTCGTGCCGGTGAATGCGTTCGGCCACCCTGTCGGGGGCCCGGTTCCGGATCCTGAGGCCCGTGCTGTCCTGGATGCCTTGGGGTTGGCCTGTCTGGCCGAGCCCTGGCTCCTGACCCTGCCGGAGCGCGCGGAGCCGGTGACGGTTCGGATCGTGGAGGTCACTCCGGAACGCATGCGGGTGGCCAATGCCGACTACGGATACGAGGAAGCCGACATCGGCCACGTGTTCGTGCTGGAGGTCCCGGATACCGGACGCCTACAGAACGTCCGGGGAAGTGTCCAGTACGGTGCGGTCACGGGAGGCGACCAGGGAGAACCAGGCCTCGGTGCGGGGTAGTTCGTGGCGGAAGAAGTACGCGGCGGCGGCCCGCTTGCCCTCGTAGAAGGTGCCCTCCTTGCCGTGAGCCGCGATGAGCTGCTCCAGCCACATCCACGCCACCACCACGTGGCCGACCGCTTCCAGGTAGGGGGTGGCGTTGGCCAGGGCCGCTGCCGGATCCCCGTCGGACCAGGCGGCGGCGGTGGCCTCGGCCGTGCGGTCCAGGGCCGCTGACAGGAGTTCCGCGTACTCGGTCGGGGCGCCGCCCAGGGTGCGGGCGCGATCCACGGTGGCACGGGCGGTCTCCAACAGGAGTGACAACCGGGACCCGGCGTCCAGGACGGCCTTGCGGCCCAGCAGGTCGAGCGCCTGGACGCCGTGCGTGCCCTCGTGGATGGCGTTGAGCCGGTTGTCCCGGTAATGCTGCTCCACGTCGTACTCGCGCGTGTACCCGTACCCGCCGTGCACCTGGATGGCGAGGCTGTTGGCCTCCAGGCACCACTGCGAGGGCCAGCTCTTCACGATGGGGGTCAGCACGTCCAGGAGCAGGTGCGCCCGTTCAGCCGACTCCGGCTCTGCGCTGGCCTCCTCGTCCACGAGCCGGGCGCAGTACAGGACCAGGGCCAGAGCCCCCTCCACGTAGCTCTTCTGCGCCAGGAGCATGCGGCGCACGTCGGTGTGCTCGATGATCGGCACCTGGGGTTGTCCGGGGTCCTTCGCGCCGAGGAGGCGGCCCTGGAGCCGTTCGCGGGCGTAGCCGAGTGACTTCAGGTAGCCGGTGTAACCGGCCGCCATGGCTCCGGCCCCCACTCCGATCCGGGCGTGGTTCATCATGTGGAACATCTGCCGAAGACCCTGGTGTGGCTCCCCGCCGAGGGAG
>NZ_ANAE01000210.1 GCF_000341265.1 Nocardiopsis prasina DSM 43845
CCACTCCGATCCGGGCGTGGTTCATCATGTGGAACATCTGCCGAAGACCCTGGTGTGGCTCGCCGACGAGGTAGCCGACCGCGCCGGGCGCGCCGCCCGGGGTGTGCCTGCCCTCGCCGAAGTTGAGGAGCGCGTTGACGGTGCCCCGGTAACCCATCTTGTGGTTGAGGCCCGCTGTGACGACGTCGTTGCGTTCGCCCTGTCCGTCGACGAGGTACTTGGGCACCACGAACAGCGAGATGCCCTTGACGCCGGGCGGCCCGCCCGGGATCTTGGCCAGGACCAGGTGGACGATGTTCTCGGTCAGCTCGTGGTCGCCCGCGGAGATCCACATCTTGTTGCCGAAGAGCCGGTATGTCCCGTTCCCGGCGGGCTCCGCCCGGGTGGTGATGTCGGCCAGGGAGCTGCCCGCGTGCGGTTCGGAGAGGCACATCGTGCCTGTGAAGCGGCCCTCGACCATGGGCCGCACGAACGTGTCGATCTGTTCGGGGGAGCCGTGCGCCATCAGGAGGGAGGCGTTGCCCGAGGTGAGGAAGGAGTAGGCGGCTGTGCCGGGGTTGGCGGCCTGGAAGTAGGCGTCGCAGGCGCTGGAGACCACCCGGGGAATCTGGCCGCCGCCCACGGAGGCGTCCATCGCGAGGGAGGACAGGCCGGTCTCGGCGTGGACGCTCAGGGCCCGGCCGACCTCGGGGATGACGTGCACGCGTTCGCCGTCGAAGCTGGGTTCGTGGGCGTCGTTGGTCTTGTTGTGCGGAGCGAAGTGGTCGGTGGCCACGCGTTCGGCCAGGTCGAGGGCGCCGTCGAGGGTCTGCCTCGAGTGGTCGGCATAGCGGGGGCGCCGGGTGAGCGCCTCGGTGTCGAGCCATTCGTAGAGCAGGAAGTGTAGGTCGCGCCTGGACAGCAGGGTGGACGCCACGGGTTGCCTCCCAGAGTGATTGACCGACTGGTCGGTATGGTATCGGCCCTTGGTGGCCGGGACCACCGCGGGTCTACGCTGGTCCCACCATCCAGAGACGAAGCCAGGGATCCGAGCATGTCCGAGAACACGCCCACCGTGCTGTTGCTGAACGGCCCCAACCTCAACCTGCTGGGCACCCGTGACCCCGAGCAGTACGGAACCGTCACCCTCGCCGAGATCGAAGGGCGGGTGACCGCCCTCGGGAAGGAACTGGGTGTGGAGGTCGTCTGCGCCCAGACCAACAGTGAGGGCGGCATGGTCGACCACGTGCACGCGGCGCGGCACTACGCCGGCGTGGTGATGAACCCCGGCGCCTACGCCCACTACAGCATCGCCCTGCGCGACGCCGTGGACGCGATCGAGGCGCCCGTGGTCGAGGTGCACATCTCCAACATCTACGCCCGTGAGGAGTTCCGCCACACCTCCGTCACCGCGCCGGTCGCCGCCGGATACGTGGCGGGCTGCGGGGTCCTCGGCTACGAACTCGGCCTGCGCGCGGTCCTGTCCCGCGCGGCGGAACGGGCGGCCCAGCCGGGGGCCTGAGCCCCCGACCGGTTCAGCCCCACAGCAGTTCCTGGCCGGGGACCTGTTCACCGCCGGAGCCGGACCGCCTCGACCTGCACCGCAGACAGTTCACCGGGTGGGTGGACGGGCGCAGCCGCATGGGGTCGTCGGCGGCCGCGCACACCACCGCCGGGATCTCCACTCCCACCCAGACCCGGGTGGTCAGTTCGTGGACGATGCTGCCGTCGCCGATCCGGGCCGCCTTGGCGTCGGCCAGTTCGGACCGGCGCCGACGCAGGGTGGCGGCCAGGTGCTCGACCTCGGGGGAGGGGCCGGTCTCCGGCCCCGGACCGGCCTCCTGAGTGGGTCCGGTGGCCTCGGAGAAGCGGACCTCGGGCGCGGGGCCGAACCCCGGAAGCGGGACGGAACCCGGGACGGGCTCGGTCTCCGGCGCGGGCTGGACCCGTGGTACGGGGCCGAAACCGGGGAGGGGGACGGAGCCCGGAATGGGGACGGAGTCGGAGGCGGGGTGTTCGGTCATGCCCTCCAGAATGCCCTGCTCGACCCGGCCTCGCACACGGGCGCGCGGTCTGCTTCGGGCTGCCCACGCGGGGGCTTGGCCGAGTTCGCTCCTACCGCATCGCGCACTCGTGGCGGGGCGCCCCGGCTTCACCGGGGCCCGCGAGCCAGCGGCGCTGGGGGCGGCCGGTTCCGGCCCCCCTGCGCGGAACACAGAACCGACCGGTCGGTATGAGGCGGGTCCGAGTAGGCGCCGCTCAGCGGAAGGTCATCAGTTCCGGGTCGCCGCGCTCCAGGTGGGCGTGGTCGTTGAAGGAGAGCAGCCGGGTCCCGCCGCGCCCGTGCACCAGCTTGGTCACCGATCCGTTGACCACCACCCGGTTCATCGCCACGAACACCGGATCGGGGGCGTTCAACAGGGACGCACAGGCCGCCGCGACCACCCCCGCCGAGGTGAACACCAGCGCTGTCCGTCCTCTCTCCAGGGAGGCCGCGAGCTCGTCCAGTGCCGATCGCACACCGTCCCGGAACGCGTTCCACGAACCCTCTCCCGTCGCACCCGACGACGTCCACGCGTGCAGGGAGGCGTCCAGCCGCTCCTGGAGCGTGCCCGCTCCGGTCGGGTGGAGGGCCAGCAGCCGCAGGTGGTCGTACTCGTTCCACCGCGGGTCCGTCACGGGCTCGACGTCGAGGGCGGTGACGGCGGTCCCGCGCTGGCGGCGCAGGGTCCCGCTCACCACGGGGCCGAGGTCCAGGTCGCGCCGGGCCAACTCGGCCCCCACCAGGCGGGCCTGTTCGTGTCCGATGGGGCTCAGTTCGTCGTAGTCCGCCGCCTCAGGGGAGGCCTTACCGTGGCGGATCAGGTAGATCGTCGGCATGGCGTCACAGTACGGGCGCCCCCGCTCGGCTGGGCGGGCCGGGCCCACCTCGGCGCGAAACACCGGGCACGGTACCCACACTTCTCCCCTTCCTGCCGGTATCAATGGAACCGGCGGCCCCCCACCCCCGAAGGTGTGTCCCTTCGTCGGTGAGGAGAACATGGGAGAGCAGCCCCCTGAGGGCCACACCCCGCGGAGCCGGATCCGGGCCGTGACGGCGGAGGTCCGCGCACGCCTGTCCGCCAACTCCGCCCTGATCGTGCTGGCGGTCATCGCCGCCACCCTGGCCTGGACCATCGCGGGTGGCCTCGTCCAGGACCACCGACCCTTCTTCGCGCCCATCGCCGCGGTGATCGCGCTGAACGCGGCCGGGGGAGAACGCGGCGCCCAGGCCCTGCGCCTGCTCATGGGCGTGTTCATCGGCATCCTCGCGGGCGAGCTCAGCCTGCTGATCACCGACCTCAACGAGGTGGCCATGGTGCTGGCCACCGCGTGCGCCATGACGGTCGCGGCCGCGATCAACGCCGAACGGATCATCATCGGCCAGGCCGCCGCCAGCGCCATCCTCACCACGATCTTCGTCGGCGGCGCCAGCCCCGGCATCGACCGCCTGGTGGACGCGCTGATCGGTGCGGGTGTGGCGCTCGCCTTCAGCCAGCTGTTCTTCCCGGCCCGGCTCGTGGCCATGCTCCGGCGGATCGAGGAGGACGCGCTCAACGAGATGGCCAGCATGCTCGCCCTGGTCGGCCGCTCCCTCGAGCACGGTGAGACCTCCAGCGAGCAGGTGGTCAACCGGCTCGGGGACCTGAGCCGACCCATGGCCGAACTCAGCCGCGCCCGCGAGAGCAGCAGGTCCACGATCCGGCTCTCCACCATCCGCTGGGGCGATCCGAAGCCCGTGCTGGAGGAGGACGAGGTCATCGAGCGGCTGATCCTGCTCGGCGAGAGCTGCCTGTTCCTGTCCCGGACCACCACGGCCATGGGGGTGGAGGAACAGCGGGAGCTGGCGCCGATCGTGACCGACATGGCCGAGGTGCTCACCATCCTGGCCGACGACCTCAGCAGTCGCGAGGCCCGGGAACAGGCGGTGGAACAGGCGCTGACGGCCGCGCGCGCCTACGGAGCCGGTCTGCCCGAGGATGACCCGGTCACCCACGCCACCCACCTCGCCGTGGAGATGGTCGCCACCGACATCATGGTGTTCGCCGGGATCAGGTTCGAGGAGGTCGAGGACGTCCTCCTTGGAGAACTGGAGGACCCCACCGTCCCGCACCCCCCGGGTGAACCGTGGCTTCCGTGGCTAAGCTGGCGCCCCCGCTGGCGGGTCCGGGCCCGCCTCCCGTGGCGCCGTTACGGGGGTCAGTGACCGGACGCCCCGAAGACGAGGAGGCGGTGCACGGAGCTCCCCTGTGCCGGGGCGCAACAGGGGTGCGGAACCGGCGCGGAGGGCCCCCGGTACGGATACCCGGGGACCCTCCGACAACCGGGGCGGGACGGTCGCCCGGCTCAGCTGGCCTGGGAGGACGGCTCGAAGCGCACCACCACCGACTTCGACGTGGGCGTGTTGCTCACGTCCGCGGTGGAGTCCAGCGGCACCAGCACGTTGGTTTCCGGGTAGTACGCGGCCGCGCTGCCACGGGCGGTGGGGTAGTGCACCACCCGGAAGTGCGGTGCCCGGCGCTCACGGCCGTCCGACCACTCACCCACCAGGTCCGTGTACGCCCCGTCCGCCAGCCCCAGCTCGGCGGCGTCCTCAGCGTTGACCAACACGACCCTTCGGCCGTCCTTGATGCCGCGGTAGCGGTCGTCCAGCCCGTAGATCGTGGTGTTGTACTGGTCGTGCGAGCGCAGCGTCTGCAACAGCAGCCGCCCCTCGGGGACCTCGGGCGCGTACGTGCCGTTGGCCGTGAAGTTGGCCAGGCCCGTGGCGGTCGGGAACTTCCGGTCGTCGCGGGGAGCGTGCGGCAGGGCGAACCCTCCGCGCCGTCGCGCCTTGGCGTTGAAGTCCTCGAACCCCGGCACGACCCGGGCCACGTGGTCGCGCACGCGGTCGTAGTCGGCCATGGCCTCCCAGTCCACCGGGGCGTTCCCGAACATCCTCCGGCCCAGTTCGAGGACGATGTCCACCTCCGAGCGCATCCCCTCCGACAGCGGCGCGAGCACCCCGTGGGAGGCGTGCACCAGGCCCATCGAGTCCTCCACCGTCACCCACCGCTGATCCCCGTCGCGCTGGTCGCGGTCGCTGCGGGCCAGAGCGGGCAGGATGAGGGCACGGGTGCCGGTCACCACGTGCGAACGGTTCAACTTGGTGGAGACGTGGACCGTCAGCCCCACCTGACGCATCGCTTCCTCGGTCACCTCGGTGTCCGGGGAGGCTGCCACGAAGTTGCCGCCCATGGCGAAGAACACGCCCACCTCACCGCGCGCCATCGCCCGGATCGCGTTCACCGTGTCGTGCCCGTGCTCGCGCGGCGGTTCGATCCCGAACTCCGCGCCCAGCGCGTCCAGGAAGGAGTCCGCGGGCCGCTCGAAGATGCCCATCGTGCGGTCGCCCTGCACGTTGGAGTGGCCGCGCACCGGGCACACACCCGCGCCCGGACGCCCCACGTTGCCGCGCAGCAGCAGGAAGTTGACCACCTCGCGGATGGTCGGCACCGAGTGCTTGTGCTGGGTCAGCCCCATCGCCCAGCACACCACGATCCGCTCCGAGGCGACCACCATCGCGGTGAGCTCCTCGATCAGCGAGCGGGACAGCCCGGTGTCGCGTTCGGTCCGGGCCCAGAACTCGTCCTCAGGCTCGGCCAGCAGCGCCTCGGCGAACTCCTCGAACCCGTGCGTGAACGAGTTCACGAACCCGTGGTCCAGGACCTTCTCCCCACGCTGGTCGGCCTCCAGCAGGAGCCGGTTGACCGCCGAGAACAGCGCGAGGTCTCCGCCCACCCTGATCTGTGCGAACAGGTCGGTCAGTTCGGTCCCGCGCCCCACCAGGCCCCGGGCGTACTGCGGGTTGCGGAACGCCTTCATGCCCGCCTCGGGCAGCGGGTTCACCGTGACGATCCGCGTACCGCGCCGCTTGGCCTTCTCCAGCGCGGACAGCATCCGGGGGTGGTTGGTGCCCGGGTTCTGACCGGCCACGATGATGAGGTCGGCCTCGTACATGTCCTCCAGGGACACGCTGCCCTTGCCCACTCCCAGCGTCTCGGTGAGCGCGGAGCCGGACGACTCGTGGCACATGTTCGAGCAGTCGGGCATGTTGTTGGTGCCGAGCTGGCGCGCGAACAGCTGGTACGCGAAGGCCGCCTCGTTGCTGGTGCGGCCCGAGGTGTAGAACACCGCGCCGTCGGGCGTGTCCAGCCCGCGCAGCTCATCGGCGATCATGTCCAGCGCGCGGTCCCAGGAGACGGGTTCGTAGTGGGTGGCGCCCTCCGCGAGGTACATCGGCTCGGTCAGCCTGCCCTGCTGCCCCAACCAGTACCCGGAGCGCTCGAACAGGTCCGTGACGGGGTGCCGCGCGAAGAAGTCCGGGCCCACGGTGCGGCGGGTGGCCTCCTCGGCGACCGCCTTCGCGCCGTTCTCGCAGAACTCCGCGCGGTGGCGCTTGCCCGGCTCCGGCCAGGCACAGCCGGGGCAGTCGAAGCCCTTCTTCTGGTTGACGGCGAGCATCGCGGGCAGCCCGCGCAGCACGCCCGCCTGGTCGTTCACATGGCGCACGCTGTTGAGCACCGCGGGGATGCCCGCCGCGCTCTCCTTGGGAGGCCCGACCTCCGGCGCGTCCTGGGCGGGGTCGGGCATGTCCGAGTCGTGGTGTGTCACAGTTCGAATTCTCTCACCGAGTCGCCCTCTGTCCAGAGGTCCCGAATAGTTATGGCCCTGAATGGGCCGAACGATATCAAGAACTTGGGTGTTGTTGTTCCCGGGGGGCTGGCGCATGTATTCTTACGCGATGTTGCTGAGCCAGCTGAAGTACCTGACAGCGCTGGCCAAGGAACGGCATTTCGCCCGTGCGGCCCAGGCGTGCCACGTGTCCCAGCCCGCGCTGTCCGCAGCCATCCGCAAGCTCGAGGCCGAGTTCCGCGTCCCCATCGTCAGACGGAGCAACCGGTTCATCGGGTTCACCCACGAGGGGGAGCGGATCGTCGCCTGGGCCCAGCGTGTCCTGGCCGAACACGACATCCTGGTGGAGAACGTCCGGAGCCTGCGGGAGGGACTGAGCGGTCGTCTGCGGATCGGCGCCATACCCACCACCCTGAGCTCCATCTCCCTCATCACCAGCGCCTTCTGTGAGCTCCACCCGCTGGTGACGCTGTCGGTGGTCTCCATGACCTCCAAGGAGATCGAGCGGGGCCTGGCCGACTACCAGATCGACGTCGGGCTGACCTACATCGACAACGAGCCCCTGGAGAACGTGCGCCAGCAGCCCGTCTACCGGGAGCGTTACGCCCTGCTCACCGACGAGCAGGGCCTGCTCAACGGCCGTGAGACCATCACCTGGGCCGAGGCCGCCGAGGTACCGCTGTGCCTGTTGTCCCCGGACATGCAGAACCGTCGCATCGTCGACCAGGCGTTCCGTCGGGCGGGCGTCGAGGCGGTGCCCAGGGTCGAGACCAACTCGGTGAGCGCGCTGTGTTCGTACGTCAACGAGACCCGCTGGTCAGCGGTCATGCCGCACGCCTGGCTGTCCCTCCACGCGGTTCCGGACGGCATGCGCGCCATCCCCCTCGTGGAACCCGAGGTCAGCAAGCAGATCGGCCTGGTCGTCGCCGACCGGGACCCCGAACCCGTGCTGGCCCGCGCCCTCCTGGACACCGTGGCCGTCGCCGACCTCCAGGCACGGCTGGACCACCACCACCCGGCCGGGCTTGCTCCAGGAGTCACACTCTGAGCCCCGCCAGGGCCCGCTTCCGGGCCCTCGATAACCAGAACCTATCGTTCGACAATGAACGTGTATTTGATTCTCGTCACACAAGGTGTGACGATGGCGCATGCTTGTGCCGCTTCCCCGGAATACCAGGGAAAGCGGAAGCGCATTCCGGTCGGAAATCAATCATGAGGATGAGTAGTGCTGTCGTTTCTCGATCGTGACAAGAGTGTCGCGCCGCCCGGATACAGCCGCTGGTTCATCCCACCCGCCGCGCTCGCCGTACACCTGTCCATCGGCCAGGTGTACGCCTTCAGCGTGTTCAAGACCCCGTTGGTCGAACGCTTCGACACCACGCTGACAGCGATCGGCGTGGTCTTCAGCATCTCCATCGTGATGCTGGGCCTCTCGGCGGCCTTCGGCGGCAAGTGGGTGGAGCGCAACGGTCCACGCAAGGCGATGTTCGTCTCCGGACTGTGCTGGGGCACCGGCTTCCTGATCGGCGCCCTCGGAGTGGCCACCGGCCAGCTGTGGCTGCTCTACCTCGGCTACGGCGTGGTGGGCGGGATCGGCCTCGGTATCGGGTACATCTCCCCGGTGTCCACCCTGATCAAGTGGTTCCCGGACCGGCCCGGCATGGCCACCGGTCTGGCCATCATGGGCTTCGGCGGCGGCGCGCTGATCGCCTCGCCGCTGTCCGCCGCGCTCCTGGACCGCTTCGGCGACACCCCCGCCGACGCCATCGTCCCCGCGTTCCTCATCCTCGGCGCCGTCTACTTCGTCGCCATGATGCTCGGCGCGATGACGGTCAAGGTCCCGGCGCCCGGGTGGCGCCCGGACGGATGGCAGCCGCCGACGGAGTCCCCTGGCACACCCGCCGTGGACCCCGCCACCGAGGGCGTCAGCGTCGAACGGGCCTTCCGCACCCGCCAGTTCTGGCTGCTGTGGATCGTGCTGTTCTGCAACGTCACCGCGGGGATCGGCATCCTCGAACAGGCCGCGCCGATGGTCCAGGACTTCTTCACCGGGGTCGGACCCGCCGAGGCCGCGGGCTACGTCGGTTTCCTGTCCCTGTGCAACATGCTCGGGCGCTTCGTGTGGTCGTCCACGTCGGACCTGCTCGGCCGCAAGCGCACCTACATCGGGTATCTCGGACTCGGCAGCCTGCTCTACGTGCTGATCGCCGTGGCGGGGACCAGCTCGGTGGTGCTCTTCGTGGCGGTCACCGGAATCATCCTGTCCTTCTACGGCGGCGGTTTCGCGACCATCCCCGCCTACCTCAAGGACCTGTTCGGCTCCTTCAACGTCGGTGCCATCCACGGCCGCCTGCTCACGGCCTGGTCGTGCGCCGGAATCGCCGGGCCGCTGATCGTCAACGTGATCGCCGACCAGCAGCTGGCGGCGGGCCGCTCCGGTGCCGACCTCTACACCTTCTCGCTCTACCTGATGGTGGGCGTGATGGTGGTCGGTTTCGTGGCCAACGCGCTGGTGCGCCCCCTGCCCAAGGCCGCCCCCGAGGCGACGCCGCAGGACGCCGACCCGTCCCAGGCGCGCGTGTGAGCGCCGACGGCCGCGGGGCCGTGGACCACAGTGCAGACCGAGGGGCCCCGTCGGGGTCGGTGAAGGAGGATCCGATGGAACAGAGCACACGTGACCGGGCGTCGAAGGCCGCCGCACTCTTCCTGTGGGCGGTCGTCATCATCGCGCTGGGTTACGGGGTGGTGCGGACCGCGATCCAGGCGGCGGCCCTGTTCACCGGGTAGGACACGACCCGCCGGTCTCAGTCGACGGATCCCGCGAAGGTGACCGGCGGGGACAGGGGGGCGAAGGCCTNCGAAGGTGACCGGCGGGTACAGGGGGACGAAGTCCTGGTCGTGGAACTCGACCGTGTACTGGACCTGGTGGTCGTCCTCGTCGGCCCAGCAGTCCTCGTCCCAGGCGCCGGACTGGCCCGGGGCCAGACTCTCCGGCGGGTTCACGCTGTCGCCCAGCACCGGGGAACCTGACTCGCGGAGCGGGTCGCCCACCGAGCACGACCTGGTCACCAGACCGGACAGTACGGTCTCGGACCCCTCGTTGACGACCTCCACCGTCCACGACAGGTAGGGCAGGTCGCCCTCCTCGCCGGTGGCCGGGTCGACCCCGCCCTCCTCGACACGGCGCTCGAACCCGCTCAGCCCGATGGAGAACCCGTCACCGAAGTCGTGGGTCTGGTCCAGGTCGACGACGACCGCCTCGAACCCGTCCTCGGGCCGCTCCTCCACGTCGTCGGGGTGGGTGCTCCGGGCGGAGGGCGGGGTCGGGTCCGGTTCCGCCGACGACGACCCCTGGACCCACCATCCGGCGCCGAACCCGACGATCAGGGCGACCACGGTACTGATCGCGGTCACGATCCAGCCGGTTCTGGTCATGCGGGGGTGTCCTTCCCAGGGCGGGCCCGAGGGCCCGGGGCTCAGGGCGACCGTACCGTACACGGACGCGCGGGGGAGGTCCTGTGGTGAGGGTGCGCGAGGCAGGGCGGGGGAGAGGTGACGCTCCCTGGCGTAGGTGGTCGATACCTGGGGCGGACGCGCGCGGAGTCCCGGTTACCCAGCATGGGGGCATGAACCCAGCAGACAACCCCACCCCGCCCCGCCGAAAGCGTCCGGGGCTCCCGTTCCTCGCCGTCGTCCTCCTGGCCCTGCTCGCCGCGCCCCGGGTGGTGCTGCACGACCTCGGGATCATCCAGGAGGGCACCCTCGTCAACGCGGTGTTCGTGTTCGTCCCGCCGCTCGTGTGGATCGCCGTGGTGCTGTGGCGCCGGGTCCCGAACCCGTTCCTGACGCTCCTGGTGGTGGGGGTCGTGTACGGGTTGTTCCTGATGGTCGGCCACCAGATCCTGTGGACCACGGCCTGGGACGGCGATCCGCCGACCCTCGGCGGCAACCTCAGCGAGCTCCCGCCCGTTGCCCACGCGATGGTCACACGCGGTTTCGCGGCGCTGAGCAGCGTCGTCACGGGGACCCTGGTGGGTGCGGTGTGCGGTCTCCTGGCCTGGGGCGCCAGCAGGGTGATCCATCGGCGGCGACGCGCGCCCTCCGCCTGACGCGCGGCCGGACCGGCCCCGCGGCCCGGCTCACGTCGCGGTGTGTCAGTTGACCTCGACGGAGGTGCCGCCGGTGATGCGGAGCAGTTCGGCGTGGTCGGTGGGGAAGATGGTGTTGGGGGTGCCACCCGCCGCCCACAGCTGGGGGTAGTCCGCCAGGGCGGGGTCCACCACGGTCTCCACGGGGGAGGGGTGGCCGATCGGCGCCACCCCACCGATGGCCTGGCCGGTGGCCTCCCGGACCTGCTCCGGGGTGGCGCGTTTGATCTTCGTCCGGCCCAGGCGTTCGGCCAGGAGGGCGACGTCCACCTTGTGCCGGCCGCTGGTCATCACCAGCAGGGGCGCGCCGTCGGCCATGAACACCAGGCTGTTGGCGATCGCACCGACCTCGCACCCCAGGGCCTCGGCCGCCTCGGCGGCGGTCCGGGTGGAGGCGGGCAGCGCGCGCACCCGGCCGCTTGCTCCCAGCGAGTCGAGCGCCCGCGTCACCTCGCGACTGCGTTCGGGTAGGTCCTGGACCTGGTCCATTTCGATCCCTTCGTCGATTCCCGCCGCAGGTTATCGGAGAGGGGACGGACCGCGCTCGCGTACCGCCGCCTCCGAACCCGCCGAACCCGGCCGACCCCCTGACGCCCGGCCGACCTCGTCGGGACCGTGCCCGCCTTCGCCCAGGGACGCCCCGGCCTTCCGGACGCTGCTCGCCCGGACTCCTCTGGGAACACCGCGTCGCCCCGCCACCGGTCCACCGCCGCGCGCCTGACCGGGCCGTCGGACAGGGGCTCCCCGTGCCCGACCCCGGCCTCACTCGGGACCCGCAGTGACCAGGACTGATGCTGCGCCCTCACCCGGGTCCTGTGGCGGGACCCCGGGCGCGGTGTACGTGGAGAACGGAGAGAGGTTCCTCCCACCCCTCCCCTGAGCCCGAGTACCGCGCCCCGTTCAGGGCGTGATCAGGTGGCCGTCGAACCCGGCCGCGACCAGGAAGGTGTAGGCCTCACGCACGCGGTCGGGGACCTCCTGCGGGATGGAGAAGCCCCGGGCCGGGTACTCCATCACCCGTTGCAGGTCGCCCACCATCGTGTCCATCACGAGCCGGTCGTCCCCCACCGTCTCCAGGTAGCCGTCGAACCCGGTCCGGGCCGAGGCGCACACCGTGTCCGCCTCGGGCCAGAGCACGCGCGCGGTGGCGTGCGCGCGCCGCTCCATGTAGGGCTTGCACACGAGCATGACCGAGCCGACGCTGATCCCCGCCTCCGCCAGGAGCGCCCGTGAGTACCGGAGGTTCTCCCCGGTGTTGGTGGCCCCGTCCTCCAGCAGGACGGCCGAGTCCGGAACGCCCAGCTCCAGGACGTGCTCGCGGTAGTGCACCGCCTCACCCCTGGGGAACCGTGCGAGGGTGGAGGGGCTGTTGGCGCCGGTGATCACCATGCGGGGGAAGAACCCCTGCCGGTACAGGTCGGCGGCGCACGTGGCCACCCCGAGGTCGTGGCTGCCCAGGACCACCGCCACGTCGCACCCGCGCGGCTCCTGGTCCATGCGCAGGTAGTCCCAGACAATCCGGGCCCGCTGGCGGACCTCCCCGGTCAGTTCCACTCGGGCGTTCGCTTCCACACCGATCCCTCCGCCGCCGTTCTGTGTCCCTCGCACCCTAGAACGGCGGCGGGGGTGGTCAGCAGACGCTGTCGCCGGGCTTGGGCACACCCAGGCCGAAGAGCGTGCGGGCGCGCAGACCGGCCCAGGTCCCGGCCAGGGCGAAGGCCGCCCACAGCCAGCCGTGCAGGCTGCCCGAACCGATCCCGGCCAGGTAGGCGCCGATGTTGCACCCGCCAGCGAGCCGCGCGCCGATGCCCATCAGGATGCCGCCGACCAGGCCCGCGGCCACGAGGTTCCAGCTCAGACCGGTGTGCCACTTCCAGGTGCCCGCCGCTCCGGCGGCCACGGCCGCGCCCAGGATGATGCCGATGTTGGTCAGGCTGTTCTTGTCCTGGAGGATCGGTCCCGCCAGCTGCTCGGCCTGGCCGGGCTGTGACCAGAACGCCCAGGTCTCGGGCTGGAGCCCGACCAGCTGGAGGGCCTTGGCCCCCCACAGGTTGAAGGCCGAGGTGATTCCCCACGCTCCGCCGGAGACGACCAGCACGGCGGCGCCCAGGGCGGCCAGCACCAGGGCTCCGGCGACCAGCGGCCAGCTGCCGCGTACGATCCGCGCCACTCCCTCAGCGGAGGGCGGGGCGCCCACGGGCGGCGGGACGCGCCGGTTCTGCACGAAGCGCGTGAGGACCACCATGGCGACCAGGGCGGCGATGGTGATGAGCCAGGAGCCGCCCCAGCCGACGTGGTCGGAGAGCAGCACCGGCGGGATCGCGGGCAGGTCGGACACCAGTGGCCAGGCGACGCTGTAGATCTGCGATCCGACGATGAAGCCGAAGAGCGTGATGAGGATCGCGGACTGGCCGGAGCCGACGGCGAAGAGCGTGCCCGAGGCGCAGGCGCCGCCGAGCTGCATGCCGATTCCGAACAGGAACGCCCCCGCGAACAGGGCGATGCCGATCGGTCCGGCCGAGGGCGAGGGCTCGTTGCCGAACAGGCCGGTGCCGGTGCCGATGACCAGCGCGAAGAGGGTGGCGGTGGTTCCGAGCAGGACCGCGTGGGCGCGCAGGCCGGTGCCGTTGCCGACCGCGAGGAACTGGCGCCAGGCGGAGGTGAAGCCGAATCGTGAGTGGAACAGCGTGAAGCCGAGGCCGGTGCCCAGGAGCAGGAGGACGGCGGGCAGGGCGCCGTGCTCCGACCAGACGAAGGCGGCCAGGCCGAGGGCGCCGAGCAGGGCGATCCCCAGCGGCCACCAGCGGACCGGTTCGGCGGAGGGGGCCTGCGGTGGCGGCACCGAGAGAGCGGGGTTCCACTTCAGGGCCAGGGCGGGAGAGACGTCCGAACCGGAGTTCCCGGTCGGTTTGGTGGGTGTTGCGGTCACAGGGATGTGTCCAAACGTGACGGGGTGGGGCGACTCGGGGTCGCGGGAACGCCAGGGGCACACCGGTGCCGCGTCGGAGCGCGGGAGACGGGTCGGGTCAGCGCACGCGGAGACGGCACCGGCGGCGACAGAGGCCGTCATCGGTGCTCGTGAGCGACATGGAGATCAGAGCCATGCGCAGGAAACGGGTGGGGCCGGACATGGGGGAGATTCTAGGGCATGTCCCGGACCGGCCCCGGTGGCGGGGTCCTGGCCGGGGTGGGCCCGGGTGCGACGGAGCCCGGACCCCGGCGACATCCCGTCCTTGGGCTCCGGTCCCGGCCGCTCCGGCGCCCCCGCGGGGTACGGAGGGGGAGCGCTACGCGGACCGGTGTCCCGTCCGGGGTGGACGGCGGGAACCACGACCACCGGGACCGGGGCGGTGGGGGCGGTGGGGCCTCGCACGTGGAACGGGGCGGACGTCGGCCTGGGTGGGGGAGGGGAGACCGCCGCCGGGGTCAGGGGCGGTCAGGGCGGGGTCGGTGCGACGCGGCCCCCGCTCCTCAGCCGATCGGGTCCAGGGTGATCGTGCCGTTGTCGGTCCGCGCGGTGACCGTGCTCGTGCTGGAGTCGTCGGTGGGCAGGTCGTTGACGACCTCGCCGTTGTCGGAGGTCTCGAACACCGCGTAGGGCCCGCCGGGCATCGCGACCGTCGCGGTCCCGTTGTTGGTGCTCACCTCCACCTCCGTGGGCGCCTCGCTGAAGACGGCGTCGATGCTGCCGTTGTCGGTGGCGGCGCTGACGGAGTCCGAGCCGATCTCGCTGAGGTTCATGTCGCCGTTGTCGGAGGTCAGGGTGAGTGGCCCCGTGACGTTCGCGACGTCGACCGTCCCGTTGGCCGAGGTGACCTCCAGGGGTGCGGTGAAGCCGGACACGGACACGGTGCCGTTGTCGGTGTCCACGGCCAGCGCGGTGTCGGCCGGGACGAACACCTGGTATCTGACCCGGCAGTTGGAGACGGCGCCGCACGTCATCTCCAGGGAGAGGGTGTCCCCGGTCAGCTCCCAGTCCCCGCCGGCGTCGCCGGTGTCCTGACGGACCACCCTGACCTGGTCGGTGTCGTGGGGGACGACCTCCAGGGAGGCGTTGTCGACCTCGACGATGAGGAGTTCGGGAACGTCGTCGTAGGTCTTCTCCTCAGCGTCGCCCAGCTCGGCGGGCTGACCGCACGCCGTGAGCAGCCCCAGGGCGAGGAGGGTCCCGCCTGTGGCGAGCGCGGCGCGGGTGATGGGCGGGTTCATGGGGTCTCCTCGTGTTCGGGGCGGGCCGTGAACCCGGCCAGGGTGGCGATCAGGGTGTCCTCGATGGCCAGCGCGTCCACGGCCTCGGGGTCGGCCAGATGTTCCATGGACAGGCCGTTGGTGAGGCAGTGCAGGGCCAGGGCGACGGTCTCGGGAGAGGCGGTGAGTCGGACGCCGTGCCGCTCGGTGAGTTCGGTGACCAGCGCGGTCACCGTCTCGCGCTGGATGCGGCGCATCCGGGTCACGGCGCCCGCGGTCGGGCCGTGCCGGGTGGCGTGCGCGGCGAACTCCAGCCCGAGGCGGCCGCGCTGGGTGTCCTCGGTGAGGCGCCGGGCGATCGTCCGGGCGATCCCGGCCACCGCGTCCTCGGGCGCCTCGGACCGTTCCAGGTCGGCGGCGGCCGAGGCGAACCCGTGGTCGGAGCGGTCGCCGAGCACGGCGGCGAAGAGGTCCTGCTTGCCGCCGAAGTTGGAGTAGACGGCCCCCTTGGTGAACCCGGCGGCGCGCGCCACGTCGTCCAGGCGGCTCTCGGCGTACCCGTGCTCGGCGAACACGCGCGCGGCGGCGGCGAGCAGGCGGCGGCGCACCTGCGCGCGGGGCACACGGGGGATGGGTTCCGGTGGGCCGTCCATGGGGCGAACCTAGCATGCCCGTCGGTACCGGATACCCGCTGGTATCGGGGTGTCCGGACACCAAGGGACGGGGCCCGTGGTCGACGGGCCCCGTCCCTTCACTCTGCGGGATCTACTCCGTGTCGTAGACGCGGACGTAGTCCACGACCATCTCCTGCGGGAGCTGGGTGGACTCGTCCGGGTAGCCGGGCCACTCGCCGCCCACGGCGACGTTGAGGATCATGAAGAACTCCTGGTCGAACACCCAGTCGCCGCTCACGTCGGCGGGGGTGACGGTGTTGAAGGGAACGTCGTCGACCGACCAGGTGATGGACTCGGGGGTCCAGTCCACCGCGTACACGTGGAAGTCGTCCGGGAACGCCCCGCCGTCCGGGTGGTCGTAGGAGGCGCCCACGCCCCCGCCGCCGGAGTAGCCGGGACCGTGAACGGTGCCGTGAACGGTGCCGGGCTCGCTGCCGATGTGCTCCATGATGTCGATCTCGCCCGAGTCCGGCCACGGGGTGTCCGGGAAGTCCGAGCCGAGCATCCAGAAGGCGGGCCAGACGCCCTGGCTGGTCGGCACCTTGATCCTGGCCTCGATGCGGCCGTAGGCGTGCTCGACGTTGTTCTGGGTGGTCAACCGCGCGGAGGTGTAGCCGCCGTCGGCTTCCTGGCGCGCGGTGATGACGAGGTTGCCCTCACCGTCCAGGGCGGAGTTGTCCCGGCTGGTGGTGTAGTTCTGGAGCTCCTGGTTACCCCAACCGTGGTCGCCGGTCTCGTGGTTCCAGTTCGCGGGGTCGGGGGCGTCGCCCGCCGCGCCGTCGAACTCGTCGGACCACACCAGCGCGGCCTGTGAGGCGTCGGTGGAGGTCAGTTCGCTGTTGTCGGTCACGTCGCTTCCGGTCCAGGTCAGGGCGGTGACGGTGAGAGCGAAGGCGGCTCCCAGCCCCACCGTGGTGGTGACGGTGCGGCGGGCGGTGCCGCCGCTGCGGGGTTTCGCGGTCGATCGGTGGCCCATGGTGGTTCTCCAGGGGGTCAGGGGGCGGGGCCGGACCCGGGGCACGCGCGGGCTAGCGGGTCTCGCGCGGATCCGAGGGGCTCGGCGCACTCTGCTGAATGAGTGTTAAGCGACTGTACGGTCGCGCTCCGTGTTGTTTCAAGGGGGTGTCGGGAAGATTCTGGGAACGCTCCCACCCCAAGGGGCGGGTGTCGACCGCAAAGGGTCGCCTCTCGGGTGTCCGGCGGGGCGACCGAGGGCGTGGGTTCGCCTGCTGCCTGCCGCCTGCCGCCTCGCGCACCGCCCGGTCGGCGGGCCCGTTCACGTCCGTAGTCGGGCCCCGTGGCTCCCGTGACTCCCCAAAAATAATTAATTAGTATTTATTGTTGACGTTACCTGGATCACTCTGACATTCTCGACTCCAGTCGAAGTGGCTGTTCACGCAGGTCAAAAGCGTGTGCCCAACGCCAAGGAGTAGGCCATGGTCAGGCGACCACCACCCCCGACGAGCCGAGCGCTCGTGTCCCTCGCCGCCGCCCTGTGTGTGCTGGTTCTCGCCGGATGCGGCGCGCGACTGGGAGAGGACGGCCGTATCGGCGTCGTCTACATGGACGCCCAGGGCTTCTACGCGGGAGTCCGGCAGGGCATGCAGAACCACGCCGAGAACTCCGGACGCGAACTCCAGCTACTGGAGCTCAACGCCCGCGGAGACGCCTCCGAGGAGAGCACCTTCGTCGACGTGGCCTCCTCCGCCGACGTCGACGTCCTGGTCCTGTCCCCGGTCTCGGCCACCGCCTCCATCCCGGCCCTGCGCCTGGCACACGAGAGCGGCATACCCGTCGTCTGCTACAACACCTGCATCGAGGACGAGGCCGCCCGGGAGTACGTGACCTCCTACATCCTGGGGGACCCCCACGAGTTCGGCCGTCAGCTCGGCGACGCCGCGGCGGAGCACTTCGAGGGCGAGGGCGTGCACGACCCGCAGATCGCCGTCCTGAACTGCGAGTTCGTCGAGGTCTGCGTCCAGCGCCGCGAGGGGTTCGAGGAAGCCCTCTTCGCCCGCCTGCCCGACGCCCGGATCGTGGCCAACCAGGAGGGCGCCACCATCGACGACGCCGTCGACGTGGGCGAACGGCTCCTGACCGCCCACCCCGACCTGGACGCCTTCTACGGCGAGGCGGGCGGCGCCACGATGGGCGCGGTCCGAGCCGTCGGCAACCGGGGCCGCGTCGGGGACGTCGTGGTCTTCGGCAGCGACATGTCCACGGACGCGGCCCGGGCCCTGGCCGACCACCGCGTCCTCAAGGCCAACGTCGACATCTCCGGCACCGCCGTCGGACTCCTCGCGGGAGAGACCGTCGAGCGCATCATCGCGGGGGAGGAACCCGAGGAGTTCGTCACCCCGGCCCCCATCGACCTCTACACCACTCCCGAGCACGGCGAGGAATGGCTGGAGGAACACCCGGACGGTATCCCGTGACCGGCCTCCGAATCCCGCGAACGCCCCCCGTCCGACCTGTGGAGCACCCATGAGTGACATCTCCGCCGACACCGCGGCTCCCGACACCGAAGTCGTGGCCCGCGTCCGCGGCGCCACCAAGAGCTACCCCGGAGTCACCGCGCTCGACCACGCCGACTTCGAGATCCGCGCCGGAGAGGTCCGGGCGCTCCTCGGGCGCAACGGCGCTGGCAAGTCCACCCTGATCCGCCTGCTGGCCGGAGTCGAGACGCCCGACGAGGGCCGGATCGAACTCGGCGGAGTCCCGTTCGACGGCGGGGGCGTCCGGCGTGCCACCGAACTCGGAGTCGGAACCGTCTACCAGGAACTCAGCCTGGTGCCGGAACTCTCGGCCGCCGAGAACCTCTACCTCGGTTCCTGGCCGACGGGCGGCGGACGCGTCGACTACGCCGCGATGCGCGCCGGCGCGAAGGAGATCTTCGGCGAACTCGGCGTCGACATCGCCTCCGACACCCGGGTCGGGGAACTGCCCCTGGCCCAGCAGCAGCTCGTCGAGATCGCGCGCGCCTTCCTGGCGCGGCCCCGCCTGCTGATCCTGGACGAACCGACCAGCGCACTGGCGGCGGCCGAGGCCGAGGCCGTCCTGGACGCCGTCACACGCGTGGCCTCACACGGGGTCGGCGTCATCTACGTCAGCCACCGGTTGGAGGAGATCCGCCGCGTCGCCGACTCCGTCACCGTCATGCGGGACGGCGCGGTCGTGGAGACGGTGCCCGTCCGCGGCGCCACCACCGCCCGCATCGTCTCCCTCATGCTCGGCGACGGGGGCGAGCGGGCACAGTCCCCGGCGGTGCGGACCACCGCGGCCAAGGGACCCCCGCTGTTGTCGGTCCGCGACCTGTCGGTCCCACCCAAGATCGAGAAGGTCTCCTTCGACCTCCACCAAGGGGAGGTCCTCGGGCTCGGCGGGCTGATGGGGTCGGGCCGCACCGAACTCCTTCGGGCGCTGGCCGGTTTCACCCCGGCCCAGGGCGTCGTCGAGGTCGACGGCACCACGGTGACCCGCCCGACCCCGCACGAGATGCGTCGCCTCGGTGTGGGCATCACACCCGAGGACCGCAAGGGAGAGGGCGTGGTTCCTCTTCTGGGTGTCTCGGAGAACATGGTCATGAGCTGGTTCGGAGGGGCGTCCAGGGCGGGAACGGTACTGCCCTCACGTGTGTCCTCCCTCGGGCGCGCGCTCATCGAGCGGTTGTCCATCAAGGCGGCCGCGCCCGACACCCCGATCGTCAACCTGAGCGGCGGCAACCAGCAGAAGGCCGTCATCGGCCGCTGGCTGCACGCGGGGAGCCGCATCCTGCTCCTCGACGAGCCCACCCGCGGTGTGGACGTGGAGGCCAAGGCCCAGATCTACGGCATCGTGCGCGAACTCGCCCAACAGGGCGCGGCGGTCCTGTTCGTCTCCAGTGAGCTGGAGGAACTGCCGCTCGTGTGCGACCGCGTTCTGGCCCTGCGCGGAGGACGCCTCGAGGGCGAGTTCTCCGGCGACGACATCACCCTGGACAACATCATGGCCGCCGCGATGGCGGCGTGAACGGCGAGGTAGGAATGACCACCACCACCAAGGTCACCGGCGAGGCGGTCTCCGCCCGCGGCGACCTCATCGGCCGCTACGGCCACCGTCTCAACGAGATCGGCCTCCTGGCCGCCATCCTCATCCTCTACGTCGGTCTCGGCCTGTCGGCCTCCGGCTTCCTGAGCCTGGACAACCAGCTCGGCCTCCTGCGCAACGCGGCCACGATCGGCATCGCCGCGTGGGGTGTCACCCTGGTGATCATCGCCGGGGAGATCGACATCAGCATCGGCCCGGCGGTGGCCTTCGCCTCGGTCATCGTCGCCACGGGTGCCACCGAGTGGAACCTCGGAGTGATCGGCGCCATCCTGCTCACCCTGGCCATGGGTGTGCTCTGGGGTGGCCTCGCCGGGTGGCTCAGAGCCCGGTTCAACGTGCCCTCCTTCATCACCACGCTGGGCCTGTGGAGCGTGCTCGGCGGTTTGGCGCTCTACATGACCGACGCGCTGCCCGTGCCCCTCCCCGAGAGCGCGCTGCTCGACGTGCTCGGCGGCTCCGTCATGGGCGTGCCCACAGCCGCGATCGTCATGCTCGTCCTCTTCGCGGTCTTCGCCTACGTCGCCAAGTACACCGCCTACGGGCGCTCCGTCTACGCCACCGGTGGCAACGCCGCCGCCGCGCAGCTCGCGGGCATCAACGTGGCTCGGGTGCGCGTCCTGCTGTTCGCCACCACCGGCCTGCTGTCCGCCATCACCGGTGTGCTGCTCGCGGCCCGTCTCGGCTCGGGGAACGGCGGCGCCGCCTCGGGGCTGGAGTTCGACGTCATCGCCGCCGTGGTGATCGGAGGGACGGCGCTCGCGGGTGGGCGCGGATCGCTGGTCGGCACCCTCCTCGGAGTCGTCTTCATCACCGTCATCGCCAACGGGCTCGTGCTGCTCGGCGTCAACTCCTTCTTCCAGGACGTGGTCCGCGGCCTCATCATCGTGGGGGCCGTCCTCATCAACGTCATCATCAGCAGGCGCAGTGCGGCCAACCGGCTCGCCTAGACCGAACAGGGGGGACACCACCATGAACGCAACCGCCTTCGGCGCTCCGCCGCCCGCCACCATGCGCGGGGTGAGGCTTCCCGGCGACTCCACCGCGGTCGTCGACAGTCTCCCCGTGCCGGAACCGGGGCCGGGCCAGGTTCTCCTGAGAGTGGGCGCCTCCGGGATCTGCGGCAGCGACATCGGGTTCATCTACCACGAGCACAGGACGCACCGGGGGATCGACGGCCCCGCCTACCGCGGGGTCGTCGCCGGACACGAGCCTTCTGGCACGGTCGTGCAGGCGGGCCCCGGGTGCCGCAGGTTCGGTCCCGGCGACCGGGTCATCGTCTACCACATCGCGGGATGCGGGCTGTGTGACAACTGCCGCCGCGGCTACATGATCAGCTGCACGGACCCCGGCCGGGCCTCCTACGGCTGGCAGCGCGACGGAGGCCACGCCGAGTACCTGCTGGCTGAGGAGTCCACCTGTGTCCCCCTGCCGGACGAGCTCTCCTTCGTGGACGGCGCGCTCATCGCCTGTGGGTTCGGCACGGCGTACGAGGGGCTGCGGCGCATCGGAGTCAACGGTGACGGCGACCTGCTGGTCGTGGGTCTGGGCCCGGTCGGGCTCGCGGCGGGCATGATCGGCCGCGGCATGGGCGCGTCCCGTGTCATCGGGGTCGAACCCAACGGCAGGCGCCGGGACTGGGCCGCCACTCTGGACGTGTTCGACGCCCTGGCCTCCCCGGAGGACGCGGCCGAGGAGATCGGCCGGGCCACCTCCGGCCGGGGCGCGGCGACGGTCATCGACTGCTCGGGATCGCGCGCGGGCCGCTCGCTGGCGCTGGAACACGCGGCGGAGTGGGGGAGGGTCTCGCTGGTCGGCGAGGGAGGCACCCTGGAGACCGAGGTGTCCGACACCCTCCTGCACAAGCAGCTCACGCTGTACGCCTCCTGGGTCACGTCGCTGCCCGCCATGGCCGAACTGTCGGTGAACCTGGTCCGGTGGGGCGTCTCGCCCGAGCGCGTGGTCTCCGACCGCTTCGACCTCGCCGACGCCGACACCGCGTACCGGCTGGCCGCGGGGGAGAGCCGGGGCAAGGTGTGCCTGGTGAACCGGGAGGAGGGGTGAACGCCCGCGTCCGCGTCCGGCGCGAGGGCTCGGAGGCACACGAGCGGATCGTCCTCGACAACGGAGTGGTGCGGGTCGTCGCGGCGCCCGGTCTGGGCGGCCGGGTGCTGTCCGTGCGCCACCGTGACCGGGAGCACCTGTACCGCAACGGCAGTCTGCTGGGTGAGGACCTGCGTCCGGTGGAGGGGGTGTCGCTCGGACCGGTCGACGGACCGATGAGCGCCTGGAACAACGTCGGCGGAGACAAGACCTGGCCCGCGCCGCAGGGGTGGGACGGGCCCGGACAGTGGGCCGGCCCGCCCGACCCCGTCCTGGACTCGGGCGCCTACGGAGTCCGGCTCCAGGACGGCCCGGGAGGCTCCGGCGTGCTCACCCTCACCAGCGGGGACGATCCGAGGTCCGGTCTGCGGCTGTCCCGTCGGCTCACCATGGAACCCGGGGTCGCCGGGTACCGGTTGGACCTGGAGGCGTTCAACGCCTCCACGACGGACCGCCGGTGGGCGCTGTGGAACGTGACCCAGATCGACGGGTCCGGACCCGCGGGCGAGGCCACCGACGGTGTCTTCGTGGGAGTCAGGGGCGAGGGCCCGCACACGGTGCCGATCGTCTCGGGCAACGGCTACCCGCGGGTCGTGGAGCACACGCGCGCCGCTCTGCGGGTGCCGCCACAGGACGTGGTCGGCAAGGTCGGCTTCCCCACCGCCTCCGGCTGGTTGGCCAACGTGGGGGCCGCGGGCACCCTCACCCAGCGCTTCGACGTGACCGAGGGGGCCGACTACCCGGACGCGGGGTCCCCTGCCGAGGTCTGGCTCGAGGCCCCGGTGAGCCGACCACTGGAGCACCTGGGCGGCCTGTGCCCGGTGGACCGCGTGATCGAGGTCGAGGCACTGGGACCCCTCACCGAACTGGCTCCCGGGGAACGGGTGGGCCTGGGGATCGACTTCGGCTTCGGTACGGGCCGGGAGCCCGTCTCCGAGGTCACTGCCGACGGCTTCTGGAGCGAGCGACCCCACTGGGACGGTCGCGGGCCCGAGGGAGCGCGGCTGGTCGGCTCGTTCACCTCCACACGGCACGGCGCCCTGGTCCACCGCCGGTCCGGGCGCACCGTCGCACGGGTCGCACCGGGTGAACCGGCCGGGTTCGCCGTTCCGGTTCCGGAGGCCGACCCGCGTACCGACCCCGACGTCGTGTTCACGGCGGCGCGGCCGTGACCGAACCGCGGACCGGCGCCTCCGTGACGCACCCACCAACTGATGGAAGAGACATGACGAACACCAGGCACGAGGGAACCACGGCCGTGGTCACCGGAGCGGCCCAGGGAATCGGTGAGGCCACCGCCCGACGCCTGGCGGCGCAGGGCGCCTCGGTGGTGCTCACCGACCTGTCACCCCGTGTGGAGGAGGCCGCCGAACGCATCCGCTCCGAGGGCGGACGGGCCCTGGCGATCCTGGCGGACGTGAGCGACGAGGGCTCGTGGGAGCGTGTGGTGGAGCGGACCCGCGCCACCTTCGGTCCCGTGGGGATCCTCGTCTCCAACGCCTACACCTTCGAACAGGCGCCCGCCCACGAGACCGCGCTCGCCTCCTGGGAGCGCCAGATCGGCGTCAACCTCACCGGCGCGTTCCTGGGCGTGCGCGCCTGCCTGGACGACCTGACCGCCTGCGGCGGCAGCGTCGTCATCGCGTCCTCGGTCCACGCCTGGTTCGGGCTGCCCGGCCGACCGGCCTACGCCACCAGCAAGGGCGGACTGACCGCCCTGACCCGCCAGCTCGCCGTCGAGTACGGTCCGCGCGTGCGGGTCAACTGCGTACTTCCCGGCCCGGTCCTCACCGCTGCCTGGGAGGGCGTGAGCGAGGAGGACCGCCGCGCCAGTGTCGCCCAGACCGCAGCCGGGCGTTTCGGCGATCCCGACGAGGTCGCGTCCGTCATCTCCTTCCTCGCATCCTCCGAGGCCTCCTACGTCACGGGGGCGAGCCTTCCGGTCGACGGAGGGTGGAGTATCTACAAGGCGTCGTCGTGACCGGGCGCCTGGAACGGAGGACATGATGGCGGCCTATTCGGGGCGCGGTGTGCACGGCCAGACGGTGCGATTGCTCGGTGAACGGGTCCTCGCCGGGGAGTTCGCGGAGGGGCAGACCATCGACCTGGTCGAGCTCAGCGAGGAACTCGACCTGAGCCTGACGGCCCTGCGCGAGGCGATCAAGGTGCTCGCGGCCAAGGGGCTGGTGGGCTCACGCCAGAAGAAGGGCACCTTCGTGCGCCCTCGCGGTGACTGGAACCTGCTCGACCCGGACGTGGTCCGTTGGCAGGTGGCGGCGGGCGCCGGTGACGTCTTCTTCCGGGATCTGGCCGAGCTGCGCGACGCCCTCGAACCCGCCGCCGCCCTGCTCGCGGCACGGCGGCGCGAGGACGGCGACGTCGCCGAGCTGAGGGCCGCGCTCGGCGAGATCGCCGACACCGTGGACGGCCAGGCCGAGGACGCCGTCCGGGCCGACCTGCGCTGGCACCGCGCGTTGTTGGCGGCCACTCACAACGAGCTGTTCACCCGCACCGACGTCTTCTTCTCCGCGGGGCTCTCCGAACGCGACCGCCTGGTCCACGAAGGCGACCACGACGACCCGGTGCCCAGCCACGAGGCGGTCACCGAGGCCATCGCGGCCGGAGACCCCCTCGCCGCCGAGGCCGCCATGCGCTCCCTGCTGACACAGGCCAGGCAGGACCTGCTCCGCGTCACCGAACACGACGTGCCCGAAGACAGTTTGGAGAGACCCGAGTGAGAATCACCCGTATTGAGACCTTCCTGGTCCCGCCCCGGTGGCTGATGTGCCGGGTGGAGACCGACGAGGGGATCGTCGGCTGGGGCGAGCCTGTGGTCGAGGGGCGGGCGGAGACCGTGCGGGCGGCGGTGGAGGAGCTGTCCGAACTCCTCCTGGGCCAGGACCCCGCCCCCATCGAGCACCATTGGCAGCGTCTGACCAAGGGCGGTTTCTACCGGGGCGGCCCCGTGCTGTCCAGCGCGGTCGCCGGGCTCGACCAGGCCCTGTGGGACATCGCGGGCAAGAGCCTGGGCGTGCCCGTGCACCGCCTCCTCGGCGGTCCCGTCCGCGACAAGGTCAGGGTCTACGGTTGGGTCGGCGGCGACGACCCGGCCGAACTGGTGGACAGGGTCAGCGCGCGGGTGGAGACCGGCCTGACCGCGGTGAAGATGAACGGATCCGGGGTGATGGGGCGCTCGGCGACCGTGCGCGAGATCGACGGGATCGTGGACCGGCTGGCGAGCGTGCGCGAGGTGCTCGGCCCGGACCGTGACGTGGCGGTGGACTTCCACGGCCGCTTCAACGCGGCCACGGCCCGTCGCGTCCTGCCCCTGCTGGAGCCGCTGCGTCCCATGTTCGTGGAGGAGCCCGTGCTACCCGAGTACGGTCACCTGCTCGGCGACGTCGTGCGGAGCAGCCCCGTGCCCATCGCCACCGGTGAGCGCCTGTTCAGCCGGACCGACTTCCTGCCCGCCCTCCAGGCCGGCATCTCGGTGGCCCAGCCCGACCTCTCGCACGCGGGCGGGATCTCGGAGGTCCGCAGGATCGCCTCCCTGGCCGAGACCTACGACGTCCTGCTCGCCCCGCACTGCCCGCTCGGTCCGCTGGCCCTGGCGGCCAGCCTCCAGGTCGCCTTCGCCACCCCCAACTTCCTCATCCAGGAACAGAGCATCGGCATCCACTACAACCAGGACGCCGAACTGCTCGACTACGTCCTGGACGCCGGGGTCTTCGCCTTCCCCGACGGGCACATCCACCGGAGCGACGCCCCTGGCCTGGGAGTGGAGGTGGACGAGGCCGCCGTGCGCCGCGCGGACCGCACGGGCCACCGCTGGCGGTCGCCCGTGTGGAGCCACGAGGACGGATCGTTCGCGGAGTGGTGATGAGGGAGGAGATGACACGCGTGTCGAGAGAACCGTGGAGCGCGGACCGCTTCGAACTGGGAGAGGGGCTGCGCCGGCACGGTCGGCACCTGCTCATGGTGGACATCCTCACCGGGAGGCTCCTGCGCCTGGACCCGGGCTCGCCCGGTCCGGCCGAGGTCGTACTCTCCCTGGACGCGCCGCTGGGGGCGGTCGCCCCCGTACTGGACCGTCCGGACTCCTACGTCGCGGCCGTCGGAACCGGGGTCGCCGTGGTCTCCGCGAACGGCGGTGTGGAGTGGCTGGCCAGGCCGGAGGACGGCGCGGCCGCGCCGATGCGGATGAACGACGGTTCCTGCGATCCGTCGGGCAGGTTCTGGGCCGGGTCGATGGCCTACGACGGCACCCGGGGCGCCGGTTCCGTCTACCGCGCCGACCCCGAGGGCGGATTCACCCGCGTCCTGGAGGGCTACACCGTTCCCAACGGCCCGGCCTTCAGCGCCGACGGTTCCCGCATGTACCTGGCGGACAGCGCAGACGGGCGTATCGACGTCCACGACGTGTCCCCTGGAGGAGAACCCGGGGCTCGGGCGGTCTTCGCCCGTGTCACGCGGGGCAGTCCCGACGGCATGCAGGTCGACGACGAAGGGCACCTGTGGGTCGCGGTCTGGGGTGCCGGTGAGGTGCACCGCTACGACCCCGACGGAACCCTGGAGAGCGTGGTCGCGGTCCCCGCCGCCCAGCCCACGAGCGTGTGCGTCACCCAAGGTCCGCGGCCGCGGCTGTTCGTCACCACCGCGACGGTCGGCCTCGACCGTCCCGGCCCCGGCGACGGCGCCGTGTTCTCGGTCCCCGTGGGGGTCGGCGGACCCCGGGTCCAGCAGTTCGGGGGTGCGGCGTGAGCGCTCAGATCGCCTGTGTCGGCGAGACCATGCTGCTCCTCACCGCCGCCGACCCGACCCCGCTGGACCGGGCTCCGCTCCTGACGATGGGGGTCGCGGGTGCCGAGTCCAACGTCGCCTCCGGCCTCGCCGCCCTCGGGCACCGGGCCGCCTGGATCAGCGCCGTGGGGGACGACCCCTTCGGCCGCCTGATCACGCGCACCCTCCGTGAGGGCGGCGTGGACGTGACGGGGGTCCGGGTCGACCAGGACCGTCCCACGGGCGTGTTCGCCAAGGACCCCTCGCCCGCGGGGAGCACCGTGCACTACTACCGGACCGGGTCCGCGGCCTCCGCGCTCGGCCCCGAACTGGTCGGGGACCCGAGGGTGCGGGCCGCTGGCAGGGTCCACCTGTCCGGGGTCACCCCCGCGCTGTCACCGGCGTGCGACGCCCTGGCCCAGGGGCTGCTGGAGGCCCCGGGCCTGACGGTGAGCTTCGACGTGAACCACCGGCCCCGACTGTGGGGGCCGAACGAGGCGGCCCCGCGTCTGCTCGCGCTGGCCCGGCTCGCCGACACCGTCTTCGTCGGCAGGGACGAGGCCGAGGAGCTGTGGGGGACCTCCACCGACCACGACGTGCGAGCGCTCCTGCCCGACGTCGAACGCCTCGTGGTCAAGGACGCCGAGCACGGCGCCAGCGAGTTCCACGGCGACACGCGGGTGTACGTGCCCGCGCCCACCGTCGAGGTCGTCGAGCCGGTCGGGGCGGGGGACGCCTTCGCCGCGGGATACCTGGCGGGGGACCTGCGCGGCCTGGACGGCCGGGGACGTCTGCGCCTGGGGCACCTGTGCGCTGGACGCGTCCTTCGGGTGACGGGGGACCTGGCCGACCCGCCTCCGCCGCACGAGGTGGACGCGCTGGTGGCGGTGGCCGACGAACACTGGCCCGTACAAGCCTCCGCGGCCGTGGCCGCGGTGAGAGGAGACAACAGTGAGTGACAAGGGTCTGGACGGTCTGTTCGCCGATCACAGCGTGCTGGCGATCCTGAGGGGCATGCCGGTGCGCACCACGGTCGAACTGGCCGAGCGCGCCTGGGACCTGGGTGTGACCGCCATCGAGGTGCCCGCCCGCGACGCCCGGGGGCTGGAGGCGCTGCACGCCACGGTCAGAGCGGGCGCGGAGCGCGGACACCCGGTCGGCGCGGGCACGGTGATCACCCCCGACCAGGTCCGTGCCGTGTCCGAGGCGGGCGCCGCGTTCACCGTCGCGCCGGGGTTCGACGCCGAAGTCATGGGCCTCTCGGAGGCCGCGGGTATGCCCCACCTGCCCGGTGTGGCCACGCCCACCGACATCCAGAAGGTGCTCAGGGCGGGCGGTCACTGGGTGAAGGCCTTCCCCGCCACGTCGCTCGGCACCGACTGGTTCCGGGCCATGGCCGGACCCTTCCCCGACGTGCGGATCGTGGCGACCGGCGGCATGGACGCCCGCAACGCCCGTCAGTACCTCGACGCGGGGGCGCGGATGGTGGCGGTCGGCTCCGCGCTGACCGATCCCGAGCAGATCCCCCTCCTGGCCGCACTCGTCTGAGTCCTCGCGGGCGCGGTCCTGGAGCGCGCCCCCCGGCGACGGTGTCCGCGCCGGTACGGGGGGCGCGCCACACACTCGGTGGGGCTCCGGGAGCGGGCCCGGAACGCCGGGGACGACCACCGCGGCCAGGGAGCCGGGACAAGGCCGGGCGGCCGTGCGGGTCCAGCGGCGGGGTTACCATCGGGCCGGGGTCCGACGCCACCGCAACCCTGTGACCTGGGCTCTCATCGCTCTCTCATCCCTTTCGGCTGTGATGGACGGACCATGCAAGCCAAGATCCTCGTCGTCGACGACGAACCCAACATCCTCGACATGGTCGCGACCGTGCTGGAGTTCCACGGATTCGAGGTGCGGACCGCCGCCACCGCCGCCGAGGCCCACACCGCCGCACACGTGTTCGGACCCGACCTGGTCGTGCTGGACGTCATGCTCCCGGACGGGGACGGGTTCGACGTGTGCCGGGCACTGCGGCGTTCGCGGCCCGACCTGGGCATCGTCTTCCTCACCGCCAAGGACGCCCACAGCGAGCGGATCGCGGGGCTCACCTACGGTGGGGACGACTACGTCACCAAGCCGTTCAACACCGACGAACTCGTGGCCCGGGTACGGGCGGTCCTGCGCAGGACACGACCCGGAAACGGCCCCGAACCGGGCGAGGGCGTCCTGCGCTTCGCCGACGTCGAACTCGACGAGCGCGCCTGCGTGGTGCGTCGGGCAGGGAACCCGGTGCCGTTGTCGCGCACCGAGTTCGACCTGCTCCGCTACCTGATGCTCAACAGCGGGCGCGTGCTCTCACGCCCGCAGATCATCGACGAGGTGTGGAGCGACGGATACTCGGGCGGCTCCAACATCGTCGACACCTACGTCGGCTACCTGCGCCGCAAACTCGGCGCGCACGGCCCCAACCTCATCCGGACCCAGCGGGGGTTCGGCTACGCGCTCCGTGAGGGTGACCCCGGATGAGGGCACCGTGGCGCACCCTGCGCGGCCGCATGGTGGTGGTCAACGCCGTCCTGATGTTCCTGGCCCTGAGCGTCGTCGCCGTGGCCAGCTCCATGTTCCTCGCGTCCTACCTGGTCGACCGGCTGGACGAGCGTATCGAGACCAGCGCGTCGTTCGTGCGCGCCAACCAGGACGAGATCTTCGCCAAGAGCCCCGACCAGCTCGTGGAGCAGATCCGCGCCCCCAGCGAGTTCGTCGCCGAGTTCGTCACCCGGGTCCCGGGCGACAGTCACCCCAAGGTGCACCGGCTCCAGGGATCGGGCCCCACCCTGGTCCGTGACATCGACACCGACAGCGCGCCCGAGGGCGTGTTCACGGTCGAACACGACGGTGCGGAGTACCGGGTCAAGGTGCTCCACCTGCCGGAACAGGACACCGTCGTCCTCATGGGCGAACCCCTGCGTCCGGTCACCGCCACCGTCCACCGGCTGGTGGCCATCCAGGTGTCGGTCGGCCTGGGCATGCTCGGGATCGCGCTGATCGCCGGAACCGCGGTCATCCGCCGGGGTCTGCGTCCCCTGGACGACGTCGTGGAGACGGCGGAGGCCATCGCCCTGGGCGACCTGGAACGCCGTGTCCCCGAACCCGCTCCGGGCGCGGCCGACGAGGTCAGCCGCCTCACCCTGTCCATCAACCGCATGCTCGCCCGCCTGCGCGGAGCCCTGTACGCGCACGAACACTCCGAGGAGCGGCTGCGCCGGTTCGTCTCGGACGCCTCCCACGAACTGCGCACCCCGCTCACCTCGATCCGGGGCTACCTGCAACTCGTGGCCCAGGGGGTGGTCGACGTCGCCCGGAGACCGGACGTCATCACCCGCTCCCAGCAGGAGTCCGAGCGCATGGCCGCCATCGTGGACAACCTCCTCTACCTCGCCCGGCTCGACGAGGGGCCCGCGCCCCGGCACGAGGTCGTCGCCCTCGGCCCGATCGTGTCCGACAGCGTCTCCGATGCCCGCGCCGCCCAGCCCGAGCGGGACTGGCGGACCGAGGTCTCCGCCGACGGTCTGGTGGTCGGGGACGAACAGGAGTTGCGCCAGGCCGTCTCCAACCTGCTGGCCAACGTGCGCGTGCACACCCCGGCCACCAGCCCGGCGACCGTCCGGCTGCACCGCCGTGACGGACGCGTGGTCCTGGAGGTGGCCGACGAGGGCCCCGGCGTGGCCGAGGAGAACGCGGCCTTCGTGTTCGAGCGCTTCTACCGGGCCTCCGCCGCGACGGGCCGCCCCGGCAGCGGGCTCGGGCTGCCCATCGTCCGCGCTGTCATGCGGGCCCACGGGGGAGAGGCGGAGTTCGTCTCCACCGCCGCCGAGGGCACCACGGTCACCCTCCGCTTCCCGTCCCCGCCCGACCCGGACACGGGCTCCCGAGCTGGTCAACGTGACGACGATCTCACCGGTGGTGCGGCGTTCTCATCGAACTCTCATGATCCTCGGCATTTCACCTCATCGGCGTCGTATGAGCTGGAAGGCAAGCGTAAGTCGGGGTTGAGAGGAATGAGTATGGCTGGGCTGCTCTATCGTCTGGGTGGGTTCGCCTACCGACGACGATGGCTGGTCGTGTTCTCGTGGCTGTTGGTCCTGGTGCTCGCGGGCGGTGCGGCGCTGATGTTCCGCGCCCCGCTCAACGACGCCCTCAGTATCCCCGGCACCGAGTCGGAACAGGCCACCGACCTCATGGAGGCGCGGTTCTCCACCACCGGTGAGTCCGTCACCGCCGTGCTGCGCGCCCCCGACGGCTCCGACGTCATCGAGGACGAACAGTACGCCGACGCCGTGCGCGCCACCGCCGACGAACTGGCGGAGATCGACGGTGTCGACGAGGTCTTCAGCCCGCACGGCATCCTCGAGGACGCCCGTCAGCAGTACGACGACGGGATCGCCGAGGGTGAGGAACAGGCCCTGGAGGCCGCCCGCGAGCAGGTCGAGGGACTGGTGCCGCCGGAGACACCCGGCCGCGACCAGGCCGTCGAGGAACTGATGGTCGAGGCCGAGGAACAGGCGCTCGCCGCCGTCGCCGAGCAGGCCCCGGACTTCGACGAGGAGGAGGTCCTCGAGCAGGTTCCGCAGCTCTCGGACGACCGCGACAGCGTGATGATCCAGGTACAGCTGGAGTTCCGCAACGGCGAGGTCCCGTCCGAGACCGTCGAGGCCATTCTCGACACCGGTGACGAGGCCCGCGCGGCCGGCATGGACGTGGAGTTCAGCGGCCCCTCCATCACCCAGCAGGTGCCCGCCATCATGGGCCCGAGCGAGGTCGTCGGCCTGGTCGCCGCCCTCGTGGTGCTCATCATCAACTTCGGCGCCCTGGTCACCGCCGGTCTGCCGATCCTGCTCGCGCTGATCGGCGTGGGCGTGGGCATGCTCCTGCTCTACGCCTCGTCCAGCCTGATCGAGCTCACCAGCACGGCCCCGATCCTGGCGCTCATGCTCGGGATCGCCGTGGGCATCGACTACTCGCTGTTCGTGCTCTCCCGCCACCGCAAGCAGGTGGCGCAGGGCTGGGACCCCGCGGAGTCGGCCGCCCGCGCCATCGGCACCGCTGGCAGCGCCGTGGTCTTCGCCGGGATCACGGTCATCATCGCCCTGCTCGGTCTGTCGGTGGTCCAGATCCCGTTCCTGACCCTCATGGGCGTGGCCGCCATGGTCACGGTGGCCGTGGCGGTGCTCGTGGCGATCACGCTGCTCCCCGCCCTCCTCGGGTTCGTGGGCCACCGTGTCACGGCAGGGCGCCTGCCGGTGCTGGGCCGCCGCGCCGAGAGGGCGATGGTCTCCGAGCGCACCATGAGCGCACGGTGGATCGGCATGGTCATCAAGCGTCCGGTCATCGCGATCGTCGGCGTGACCGCCGTCCTGGGGACGCTCCTGCTTCCCCTCGGCAGCATGCACCTGGGCCTGCCCAGCGACGAGACCAGCTCGACGGACACCACCCAGCGCCAGGCCTTCGAGATCATCAGCGACGAGTTCGGGCCCGGACACACCGCGCAGCTCGCCGTGGTGGCCGACCTGACCGGCCTGCCGGACATGCCCGCGGCCGCGGACGAGGTCGCCGAGCGCATGGAGGGGGTCGACGGGGTCGCGGAGGTGTTCCCGCCCCAGCTCAGCGACGTGCGGGACACGGCGATCATCGTGGTCATCCCGGAGACCGGCCCCTCGGACACCGCCACTGAGGACCTGCTGCACGACGTGCGCGGACTCCAGGGCGAGATCGAGGACGAGATCGGCGCGAAGATCGTGGTGGCCGGTGCCGCCGCCATGGCGATCGACGTCTCCGAACGCCTCGCCGACGCGCTGCCGGTGTTCGCCGCTGTGGTCATCGGCCTCGCTCTGGTGCTGATGACCGTCGTGTTCCGCTCGATCCTGGTGCCGGTGAAGGCCGCGCTGGGGTTCGTGCTCAGCGCGGGCGCCTCCCTGGGACTGACCGTGGTGGTCTTCCAGTGGGGCTACGGCGCCGGGCTGTTCGGAGTGGAACCCGGTCCGCTCCTGGCGTTCATGCCGACCCTCATGATCGGCATCCTCTTCGGTCTGGCCATGGACTACGAGGTCTTCCTGGTCTCCCGTATGCGGGAGGACCACGTCCACGGCGCCGAGCCGATGGCCGCGATCTCCACCGGCTTCACCCAGGGGGCGCGCGTGGTCACGGCGGCCGCGGCGATCATGATCAGCGTCTTCGCCTCGTTCGTCTTCGGCCACGTGGAGATGCTGAAGCCGATCGCGTTCGTCCTGGCCGTGGGCATCCTCATCGACGCCTTCCTGGTCCGGATGACGCTCGGCCCGGCGGTCATGGCGCTGTTCGGCCGGGCCACCTGGTGGCTGCCCACGTGGTTGGACCGCCTGCTCCCCAACGTGGACATCGAGGGCGACCGGCTCGCCCCGGTCGCGCCCGTCACCGCGGAGGGCACGCGTGAGGGTGAGAGCTCGGCGAACGACGCGGACGACGGCGACCCCCGGGAGGCCGACGCCGCCGCCGGAACCTCCCGGTAGGGAGAGCCGAACCGGTCGCGACGGAACCCCGGAGAACGGCCCCGCCAGGCTCGGCGGGGCCGTTCCCGTTCCCGGGGCCCGGCCGCGGTGCGCGCTGCGGGCCGTGGCTAATATGACCCGGATCACCCACCAGACGCCGGGAGTCCGCACGTGCCAGTAGCGCCAGCCCGACCGCGCACCGTCCTCGCCGCCTCCGCCGCCTCGCTGGCCGTCCTCCTCGCCGCCGGTTGCTCGGGGGCGGACTCCGACGGCTCGGCCCACCCCGAGACCACCACTCTGGAGGGGAGCAGGCTGGACGAGGTCCTGGAACGCGGCTCGCTCAATGTCTGCACGACCGGCGACTACCGGCCCTTCACCTTCCTCGACGCCGACCCGGACGAGTTCACCGGCATCGACGTCGACATGGCGCGCGACCTCGCCGACGAGCTCGGCGTGGAGATCGAGTGGACCCGGACCACCTGGGACGACCTGATGGACGACTTCCTCGCCGGTTGCGACATCGCGGTCGGCGGCATCTCGGTCAGCACCGAGCGCGCACAGCGGGTGTACTTCTCCGCGCCGCTCATGGAGGACGGCAAGACCCCCATCGCCCTGTGCGAGAACGTCGACGACTACCGCACCATCGAGCAGATCAACCAGCCCGGGGTGCGTTCGATCATGCCCAGCGGCGGCACCAACCAGGTGTTCGCCGAGGAGCACTACCCGGACGGCGAGCTCGTCACGCACGACAACAACACGATCTTCGACGAGATCGTCGCGGGCAGGGCCGATGTGATGACCACCGACGCCTCCGAGGTGCTGTGGGTGGCCAACGAGTACGAGGAGCTGTGCGCCGTCAACCCCGAGGAGCCCTTCGATTTCTTCGAGAAGGCGTTCATGCTGCCCCGGGGCGACGAGGTGTTCAAGCACTACGTGGACCAGTGGCTGAACATGGCCCTGAACGACGGCACCTACGACCGCATCGTCGAGCCCTGGTTCGGAGAGGACGTCCGGCTCTGACCGGGTGACGGGGTCCGGGCGCGCCGCACCCGGACCCCGTGGTCACACCCCCAGCTTCCGTTTGAGGATCTTGCCCATGTCGTTGCGGGGCAGTGCGTCCACCACGTGCAGGCGGCGGGGGCGCTTGTGCGGGGCCAGCCGCGAGGCCACGAGTTCCGCCAGCTCCTCCAGAGTCGGCGGTACCGGGCCGGTCGCGACGATCCAGGCGACCACGCGTTCGCCCAGGTCCGGATCGGGCTCCCCGGTGACGGCCGCCTCCGCCACCCCCGGGTGGTCCAGCAGCGTGTTCTCGATCTCCCCGGCGCCGATCTTGTACCCGCCGCTCTTGACGAGGTCGGTGCTCCGGCGGCCCACCAGCCGCACCCGCCCCTCGGCGTCGCGCACGGCCATGTCGCCGGTCCGGAACCAGGTGCCGTCCATCGCCTCGGCGGTGGCCTCGGGCCGGTTGAGGTAGCCGCTGAACAGGTTCGGGCCGCGCACCTGGACCTCACCGATCTCCTCGGTGCCGAGCCCCAGTTCCGCGCCGTCGTCGTCGACCAGGCGCAGCTCCACCCCGTCCAGCGCGACGCCCACGGTGCCGTGCCCGGACGGGTCCCCCGGACGCACGCTGGTGTTCATGAGGGTCTCGGTCATCCCGTACCGCTCCACCACCCTCTGTCCGGTGGCGGAGGTCAGCCTCTCGTGATCGGGCAGCGGCAGCGCGGCCGAGCCGGAGACGAGCAGCCGCGCCCGGGACAGCCCCTCGGCCAGGGCGGGGTCGTCCTCCACGGCCAGCGCGAGCCGGTGGTACATGGTCGGGACACCGAACACCATGGTCGCCCGCGCCGTGAGGGCCCGGGTGAGCTCCTTGGTGTCGAACCGGCCCAGGTGGATCAGGTCGGCGCCCAGGCGCAGCGGCCCGAGCACGCCCAGGACCAGGCCGTGCACGTGGAACAGGGGCAGGGCGTGCACCAAGACGTCCTCGCCGGTCCAGGCCCAGGTCCGGGCGAGGGAGTCCAGGGTCGCGGCCACCGCGCGCCGGGAGAGGAGCACCCCCTTGGGCGGCCCGGTGGTCCCGGACGTGTAGACGACCAGGGCGGTGGCCTCGTCGTCCACCTCGCGGGTGAACGGAGGCGTGCCGGGGCCGGGGGCGGCGTCCACCTCCAGTCGGGGCAGCGCTCCCAGGGCCTCCGGGGTCCGCTCGCCGGGCGCGTGGAGCAGGAGTTCGGGGGCGCTGTCGTCGATCACGTGCCGCAGCTCCTGGTCGCCGGAGCGCGGGTTCAGCGGGACCACCGGTACCCCGGCCAGGAGCGCGGCGGTCACCGCGACGCAGGTCTCGAGGGTGGGGGTCGCCCACACCGCCACCCGGCCGTCCCGGGGGAGTCGGGCGGCGAGCCGTGACGCCGCTCCGGAGAGCTCCTCGTAGGAGAGCGCGCGTTCGCCGAAGGTCAGGGCGGGGCGGCCGTCTGGCTCGGAGACGTAGGGGAGCACGGGGGCGCCTTTCCGTGAGAAGGGGCTGGCCGGGGGGCGGGAGGTAGTCAGCACGAGCGTACGCTCCCTCTCGCAGGGCCCACTCCTTTCCGGAACTGAAGCCTGCCGCAAGAGCCAACACGCTGTGGTGAACTGCCAACGAGGATTCGGTTTTCCCAGAGGAAGAGGAGCAGGAACGGCGATCTCCAGCACTCCTGGGAACTGGACGTCCACCCCTTCTACCGGGACGGCGCGTTCATCGTCGCCCGGTTCGAGGCCACCCACGAGGGAGTCACCGTCCCCTCCACGACCAACCCCTTCGGTATCGGGTCGTACTTCGAGTTCAGCGCCTTCGACCCCGCCACCGGGACCGTCCACACACAGGCCTTCGACGGCGAGGACCCGGCCTTCATCGAGCGAGTGGGATCGCCCCTGTGGCCCGCCGCCACCTCCCCCGGGTCCCACCCAGTACGGCTACCTCCACCTGACCGCGCCCCCGGTGGAGACCACCGAGCTCACGTTCGACGCGGGGCCGTTCGGGATCCCGATCGAGGAGTGACGGCGGGCCCGGCCCGGGGACCGGTGCCCGCCCGGGACCGACCGGTCACCGCACCCGTGTCAGCCCCGCGCGACGGCGGCGAAGTGCGCCATCATCCGGTCGTGGTCGGGCACCATGCCCGTGATCAGCTCCAACGCCTGGGCGGCCTGGAACACCGCCATGCCGCCGCCGTCCAGAGTGGCGCACCCGATCCCCTCGGCCTCGGCGAGCAGCGCGGTGCGCAACGGCCGGTAGACCACGTCGGCCACCCACAGGTGCGGGCGCAGGAGCTCCGGGGACACGGGAGGAGCCGGGTGCTGGGCCATCCCGGCCGGGGTGGCGTTCACCAGCCCGTCCGCCCGGGTGAGCAGGCCGCCGACCTCAGAGGGAGGGGCCGCCTCGCAACGATGCCCCGGAAAGCGTTCCGCCAGGTCCCGGACGAGTCCGCTGGCCCGGTCCTGGTCGGTGTCCACCACCGACAGGTCCCGAACACCGGCGGTCATCAGGGCGTGGGCCACCGCCGCACCGGCCCCGCCCGCGCCCAGGAGGACCACCCTCTCCCTCGGCACGGTGGGCAGCCCGAGTTCCAGGGAGCGGGCGAAGGCCGACCAGTCCGTGTTGTGCCCGACCGCGCGTTCACCGTCGAACACCACGGTGTTCACCGCTCCCAGCGCGGCGGCGTCGGGGGTGAGTTCGTCCAGGTGGGGCAGGACCAGCTGCTTGCAGGGGTGGGTGATGTTCAGCCCGTCGAACCCGTAACGCGGGGCCGAGCGCACGAGTTCGCCGACCGACGACGCCGGCAGGTCCCAGGCGTCGAGGTCGATCCTGCGGTAGACCAGGCGGCGCCCGAGTTCGGCGGCCTCCGTCTCGTGCATGGCCGGGGTCAGGGAGGGGCCGATCCCCGAACCGATCAGCCCGACCAGGAAGGAGGGGACGTCCTGGGTGGGGGAGAGCGCTCGAACGCTCCCGCCGTCGCTCGTCCGGCCCGTCACGTCCACTGCTCCGAACGCTGCGCGGCCCGGTGCGCGGCCATCCGCACCGCTGTGTTCGCCGCCCCGTACCCCTCGTACCCGTTCACTCGCTGTACGACCTCGAAGAACAACCGGCCGCCCAGCAGGGGTGTGTAGAGGTGCCAGAACTCGCCCGCGCCGTCGGTGTCGTGGAGGATGCCCAGGCCGCGCATGAGCGCGAGCCGGGCCGGTGACAGGTCCGACCTGGCCGCGAGGTCGTCGTAGTGGTTGTCGGGGACCCGGATCGGAGGCTCCCCGGCGGCCACCATCGTACGGGCGACCGCGACGATGTCGTCACAGGCCAGGGCGATGTGCTGCGATCCGCCGGTGGCGTCGGCCTGCGGTCCGCGTCCCAGCACGGACACGTTCAGCGCGATGCGCGGTCCCGACCCCGGGTCCGGCCTGGTCAGGACGCGGCTCCGGACCAGCCCGTCGGGAGAGGACAGGTCGGTGTTCTCCGACGGGGAGAGCCCGAACAGGGTCCGGTAGAACAGCGAGGCCTCGTCGAAGTGGTCGAACGGCTGGTACAGGCCGATGTGGTCGATGCCGGTGAGCGGGGTCGGCGCACCCTCGTTTCGGTCGCCGACCGCGGGCGCGGAGAAGTCCTCCGTCCAGTCCGCCCCGCCGGACGCCTCGGGCGGGCACAGGAAGACGGCGGTCCCGTCGGGCGCGGCGACGGCACGTATCCGCGCCTCCGAGGGGTCACGGCGGCGGGACAGGGCGGGAGCCGAGAGGGCCTCGGCCCTGGCCGCCGCCCGGGCCGGATCGGGGACCTCGACGCCGAGCGCCGTCACGGCGGCGTCGCCGGTCCAGGTGTGTCCGAGCCGGGGGTCGGCGGAGTTGAGCAGGATCCGCGTGTGGCCGTGCTCCCACAGCTCGACGGGTTTGGACCGGTGGTCGCGGGTGTGCGCGAACCCCAGCGCCGACAGCACGGAGCGGGTACGCCCTGCGGCCGGATCAGCTGCCGCGATCTCGACGAACGCAAGGTCCTCGGGTGGCACGAGGTCCGGGAGCCGGGTCAGGTGAACGGCGCCGTCGCGGTGCCGGTCCGTGAGCTGCCCGGGGTCGACGGGCTCCCGTGTCCGGGCCACCGTGTCCTCGAGGGCGGACAGCGAACGCAGGGCGTCCGCTGCCGTCCGGTCCGGGTCGGAGGCGCGGAAGACGTCGTTGAACACCTCCAGGGACAGCGGTCCCCGGTAGCCCGCGGCGATCACGTGGCCGGTGAACGCCGCCAGGTCGAAGCCGCCCTGCCCGGGGAAACAGCGGTGGTGGCGGCTCCACTGGAGCACGTCCATGTCCATGGGCGGAGCGTCGGCCAGCTGGAGGAAGAGGATCTTCTCCGAGGGGATGTCCCGGATGCCCGAGGGGTCGTCACCCCTGGAGAGGATGTGGAAGCTGTCCAGGCACAGGCCGAGTGAGGGGTGGTCGGCCGCCTCGACGATCCGCCACGAGTGCTCGTAGGTCGAGACGCGCCGCCCCCAGGCGAGCGCCTCGTAGGCGACGCGCACCCCGTAGGGCTCGGCGGTCTCGGCGAGGGCACGCAGCTGGGCGGCGGCCAGAGCGTCGTCGTCGATCGCCGAGGCGGTCGCGTTGGAGCAGACCAGCAGGGTGTCCACCCCGAGTTCGACCATGAGCGCGAACTTGGCCTCCGCGCGCCTCAGGTTGGCCGCCAGCCGGGTGTCGTCCACGCCCTCGAAGTCGCGGAAGGGCTGGTAGAGGTCGATGGTCAGGCCGAGTTCCCCGGCCAGGGCGCGGATCTCACGGGGGGCCAGGGGGGAGGCGAGGAGGTCGTTCTCGAAGATCTCCACGCCGTCGAAGCCGACCTTGGCGGCCGCGCTCAGTTTCTCTTCCAGGGTTCCGCTGAGGGAGACCGTGGCGATGGATCGCCGCATGTCCTTCAGACTCCGTTTCCGTTCGCGGGGCGGGGTGTGCTCACGCCGCACCGGTGTCGGGCCGGTGCGGAGGTGGAGTGGAACGGGCCGGCGGCGTCGCGCGCCCACCGGCCCGTGCGGTCAGGCGGACTCCCGGAAGGCCTCGTAGAGCTCCAGTGCCTCGCCCTCGAGCGTGGACAGGAAGTGCTCGTGGACCTGGGTGCGGAAGGCCTCCACGTCCACGTCGTCGACGACCTCCATCGCGCCGCTGGCCTCCCACTCGGCGAGGACCTCGGCCTCCGCCTCCTCGATGCAGGCGCGGTTCTTCTCCCGGACCTCGCTGACCGCCTCCTGGAGCACCTCCTGCTGCCCCTCGGAGAGCCGGTCCCAGGTCTGACCGGAGACCACGATCATCTGGGAGCCGATCTGGTGCCCGGTGAGGCTGACATGGGACTGCACCTCGGAGTAGTTGTCGGCGGCGACGGTCGCGATCGGGTTCTCCTGGCCGTCCACGGTTCCCTGCTGGAGGGCCATGTAGACCTCCTCGAAGGCGACCGTCGTGGGACTGGCGCCCATCGCCTCGGCGTTGGCGAGGTAGATGGGGGAGTCGGGGAACCGCATACGCAGCCCGGAGAGGTCGGCGGGGGTGCGGATCGGCTGGTTGGCGGTGAAGTGCCGGTCCCCGAAGTACCAGACGTCGAGGATCTTCGCCCCGGTGGCCTCCTCGAACCCCTGCTTCGTGGCCTCGGCGGCCTCCGAGTCGAAGAAGGAGAACATGTGGTCGGCGTCGTCGAAGGCGTACGCCGCGTCGAAGACCCCGATCGGCTGGTGGGCGGAACCCAGCGCCGCCGAGCCCTGGACGTCCATGTCGATGTCGCCGGACATCACCGACGCGAAGGTCTCGGTGTTGTCGCCGAGCTGGCTCCCCGGGAAGGTGTCCACGCGGAAGCCCGCGTCGGCGTCGGCCACGTGCTCGGCCACCAGGTCGATGCCGCAGCTGGTGTGCGGGTGGTCCTCGGTGTAGCTGTTGGAGAAGGTCAGGACGGGGCCGTCGGTGTCGTCGCCCGCACCGCAGGCGGTGAGGACGAGGGCGGCCGCTGGCAGGAGCGCGGCGACGCGGAGACCGGTGTTCATGGTGGGACCTTTCGGTGGAGCGCGGGGAGCGGGTGGGGTCGGGGAGTCGTGGGCGGCGAGGTCCGGTGGACGGTCGCTACAGGCCGAGCTGGCCGGGGAGGAAGAGGACGAGTTCGGGGGCCACGGTGAGCAGTCCCAGCACCGCCAGGAGGGGGATCAGGAACGGCGCCGTACCCCGGAACACCTCGTGCATGGGGGTGCGTGTGGCCGACCCCAGGACGAAGAGGACGCCGCCGATGGGTGGCGTGAGCAGGCCGATCATCAGGTTCACTATGGCGATCACACCGAAGTGGACCGGGTCGACGCCGAACTGCACGGCGATCGGCAGGAGGACCGGCACCGTGATGACCAGAGCCGCGATGGGTTCCAGGATGGTGCCGATCAGGATGAGCGCCACGTTCACCAGCAGGAGGAACACGACGGGGCTGTCCGTGAAGCCGAGCAGGAACGAGGCGATGTCCTGCGGCACCCGCTCGCGGGCCAGTACCCAGCCCAGGAGCCCCGACGCGGCGAGGATCAGGGTGATCGACGCCGCCGTGGTGGCGGTCTCGACGGCGATACTCCACAGGGAACGCAGGGTCAGGCGCCGGTAGCAGAACCCGAGCACGAGGACGTAGGCGACGCCGACGGCGGCCGCCTCGGTCGGTGTGAACAGGCCGCTGAGGATGCCCCCGAGCAGCAGCACCGGTGCTCCCAGGGGGCCGACGACGCGCAGGGCGGCGGACCGGAACTCGCCGGGTGCCGAGCGCCGTCCGGCGAGTTGGGGCTGCTTGCGGCTCCACACGAAGACGTACAGCGCGAGGCCGCCCGCGATCAGCAGGGCCGGGACCACGGCGGCGGCGAACAGCGCGGCCGTGGAGACCGCCGCCACCGAGGCGTAGACGATCGCGGGGATGCTCGGCGGCATCACCGGGCTGATCAGGCTGGAGGAGGCGGTCAGTCCCAGGGCGAAACGCCGGGGGTACCCCCGGCTGGTCATGGCCGGGACGAGCATCTTGCCCATGCCCGCGACATCGGCCAGGGCGGTGCCGCTGATCCACGAGAAACCGACGCTGACGCCGATGTTCACGTAGCCCAGACTGGCGCGCACTCGGCCGAACAGCACCTGGGCGAAGGCGAAGATGCGGTCCGCGATCCCCGTGTGGTTGGCGACCACTCCCAGCAGGATGAACAACGGGACCGCGAGCAGGGGGAAGCTGTTGACCTCCTGGGCGGCGGTGCGCAGGCTCAGACCCGTCGACTGGTCCGTGACGACCATGTAGAGCAGGGTCGGGCCGAGGATCGCGAAGGCCACGGGGACCCGCAGCAACAGGAGTACGAGAATGCCGGTGACGACCAGCGCGGCGCTCATTCGGCACGCTCCTCGGGGGCGGTCTCCAGGGCCGGGGGCGCGGGAAGCAGGGTGTTGGCCAGGGCGCGCAGCGCGGCCAGGGACAGCCCGACCATGGGGATGACGTAGGTCCAGGACAGGGGGACGTTGAGGGCGGGTGTGGTCTGCGGGGAACCGCCGAAGACGAGTTCGGCGGCCTCGAACACGAACCCGACGGCGACCGCCGCGACGACGAGGTTGGCCAGGACCCACACTCCGCGCAGGACCCGGCCGCGGGCCACGTGGTCGACGAGCTTCAGGGTGATGTGCTCGTCCCGGCCCACCAGGTATCCGACCAGGGAGAAGGTCAGCCACACGAGACCGAACCGGGCCAGTTCGCCGGTCCAGACCCAGCCGGAGACCGGCAGGTGGCGCTGGGTCGCCTGGACGAGCATCAGCGTGAAGATCAGGGTGAGCAGGAGGGCGCCGACGACGAGTTCGGCCCTCTCCAGGCAGCGGACCACCGTCCGCGCGGGACTCGGGGGCCCGGTGTCGTTCGGTTCGGGGGGTTGGGTCATCCCAGTCGGCTCCAGTCGGGAGTACACGGCTTTTGCGCTGATCAGCGGCCGTGGACGTGGTGGGTGTCACACTTTTGTGAACTCTAGGTTTCCGTTCACATCAGTGGCAAGCGATTGCCAAAAGTTGTCACAACCCGGTAGGAAGGGGGCGAGATGAAGACTCCCAGGCGCACGACCATCTACGACGTCGCGGCCGAGGCCGGTGTGGCCGCCTCCACGGTCTCCCGGACCTTCGGCAACCCCCGCCGGGTGAACGCGACCACGCGCGACCACGTGCTGCGGGTCGCCGAACGGCTCGGGTACCGGCCCAACCCCCTGGCCACGGCCCTGCAGTCCGGGCACAAGGCGACCATCGCGATGCTGGTCCCCGACATCACCAATCCACACTTCTTCGGCACGATCCGGGGCGCGGAACGGCGTGCCAGCGAGGCGGGCGTCACCTTCATCCTCGGCAACACCGAGGAGTCGGCGGCCAACGAACGCAACCAGATCGAACGGCTGGACCACTCGGTGGACGGCTTCGTGCTGGCGGCCAGCCGTATGAGCGACGAGACGACCGTGGGGATCTCGCAGAGCCACAACCTGGCACTGGTCAACCGCGAGGTCGACGGCCTTCCCGGCGTGGTGGTCGACAGCGGACCGGGGAGCTGGCAGATCGTCGAGCACCTGGCCTCGTTGGGGCACCGGTCGATCGTCTACCTCTCCGGCCCGCACCAGTCCTGGCTCGCCAACGAACGGTGGAAGGCGCTGAGGGCGGCAGCGGAGCGGCGCGGGCTCGCCGTCGCCCGCCTGGGCCCGTTCCCACCCAGGGTCAGCGGCGGCGGAGCCGCCGCCGACGCCGCCCTGGTGTCCGGGGCGACCGCTCTGGTGGCCCACAACGACCTGCTCGCCATCGGTGTCCTGCGTCGCCTCTCCGAACGCGGGGTCGCGGTTCCCGGAGAGGCCAGCGTGGTCGGCTACGACGACATCTTCGGCGCCGACCTGTGTGTTCCCGCCCTGACCACCCTCGCCGGTCCCGAGGACGAGGCGGGCCGGGTGGCGGTGGAGCTCCTGCTGAGGAAGGGGTCGCTCTCCACCGCGCACCCCGCCCCGCAGCGGGTGGTCCTGCCCACCCATCTCGTGATCCGCGACTCCACGGGCCCCGCCGCCCGCTGAGGCCCCTGGCGGGAAGCCGCCACCACCAACGGACCCCGATCCGAACGTGGAGCCGGGAGACGGGTCGGCCCGGGGGCCCGCGCCGTCACGCGCGGGCCCCCGGGCCTCGGGGGGCTGCCCCGCCGTGCGACGGGGTGGAGCAACGACCCAGAGCGTGTTCGGCGGACACACGCCCCGCCGGGCGTCGCCCCAGCGGCACCGGCACGGCGTTCTGGTCAGCCGACAGCCACACCCGGGCCGACCCCCGCTGTGCGACACCGCGGAGCTCGTGGAGCGGCGCACAGGAGGGCGCTCCCGCTTCGGGCCTGTGCCAGCAGCACCGGATGCACCGCTCGCCACGGCAGCATCCACCGAACAACGCCCCTAGTGGGCGATGCCGCTCAGTTCGTTGGGGGCCTCGTCCAGGGTCACCGAGCCGGTGACCTCACCGGAGGCCAGGTCCACCGCGTGCACCTGGTTGGTGGACGGGTCGCTCACGTAGGCGGTGCCACCGCGCACGAACAGCGCGGGCCGGGGGTCCTGCCACTCCAGCGGCTCCTCCCAGGAGTCCATCAGCTCGATGCTCCGGGTGAGCTCGCCCGAGTCGGGGTCGATCTCGTGCAGGGAGCCGTCGGTTCCCAGCACCAGGGCCTCACCGGCCGGGCCCCGGCCCAGGGACCGGAAGGTGTAGCTGGAGGGCAGGTCGACCAGCTCCAGGTCGCCCTCGGCGGTGTCGACCAGGGCGATCGACTCGGGGCGCTCCAGTTCGGCGTCCGGGTCGGTCTTGTAGTCGCCCAGGATGACGGGCGACTCCTCGGAACCGGCCTGGTTGCCGATCCGCCCGTAGTCGTCGGGGCTCTCGACCTTGGTGAACGCGCCGTCCTGGTAGATCAGCACGCCGTCCTGGCACCCGATGGCCACGGCCCCGCCCTGGGCCGCGCTCTCCCCGTGCACGCCCGGGCACTCCTCGCTGCGGGCGATCTCCTCCCCGTCGGCGTCCAGGACCAGGGCGCCCACGCGCTCCTCCTCGTTGCCGAGGGTGAGCAGGAGTTCACCCTCGTCCAGCTCGACCGCCACGCCGTGGTGGGCCTCTTCGGCGGTGTGGACGTCGGTCTCCTCGGGCAGGCCCGAGCCCAGCGCGTCGGTGTCGAAGGCCGTGACCTCGCCGGTGCCGTCGGCGAACAGGACGGTCCGGCCGCCGTGGCGCACCACGTGACCGGGGGTGTCGGCCGGGAAGAGGGTGTCGGTGAGCTCCGCGCCGGCCGCGTCGAGGACCTGGAAGCCCTCGGAGGTGGAGACGAACACGTGGCGGTCGTCCCCCGCGGGGTTGACGCGGTTGAAGCCCTCCATCTCGATGTCGGCGACCACTTCGAGGGACTCGCCGTCCAGGACGTACAGGCCGCCGTCGTAGGTGGTGACGAGGGGCTCCGTCGCCACGGCCTCGGCCGGGGCCGCCTCCTCGTCGGCGCTCGCGGCGCCGTCGTCGGAGCCGGTTCCGCAGGCGGTCAGGAGGAGACCGGCGGACAGCAGAGCGGGCAGGGCCGCCGCTCGGGTGGTTCGGTTGGGGCGCATGCTTCTTCTCTCTCAGGGATGGGTGTTGGTGCGGGGGGTGACTGGGGGGTGGTCGGAAGGCGGGCTCAGTCGTCGCGGAGCCCGGCGGTGATGGCCTCGGTGTTGGCGCGCATCATCTCCAGGTAGGTCTCGGCGCCCCCGCCCTCGCGGCTCAGGGACTCGGAGTGGAGCGGGATCACCTCGATCTCCACCCCGGCCTCCTCGGCCATGACGGTGGCCAGCCGGTCGGGCTGGGAGGAATCGGCGAAGACGGCGGAGACACCGGCCTCGGCCACGGCGTCGGAGAGGTCCTTGAGGTCGGAGGTGCTGGGCGAGGCCAGGGTGGTCCCACTGGGGATCACGGCTCCGATGACCTCGAAGCCGTAGCGGTCGGCGAGGTAGCCGAAGACGTGGTGGTTGGTCACGAGCCTGCGGCTCTCGGCGGGCAGGGCGGCGAACTCCTCGCCCATCCACGCGTCGAGCTCGTCCACCTCGGCCGCGTAGGCCTCGGCGTTGGCGCGCACGGTGTCGGCGTCGACCCCGTCGACCTCCTCGATCACTCGCTCGGCGATGAGGTCCACGGCCAGGCCGACCCGAGCCGGGTCGGTCCAGAAGTGCGGGTCGGGCTCGCCCTCGCTCTCGTCAGACGTGTACGGCAGCGGATCGACTTCCGCGCCGACCTCCAGGGCGGGTACCCCGGCCTCCTCGGCGGCGGCCACGTTGCGGGCGACCCCCTCCTCCAGGCCGAGGCCGTTGTGCACGACGAGGTCGGCGTTCTCCAGGGTCGCGGCCTCGCGTGCGGAGATCGCGAAGGAGTGCGGGTCGGTGTCGGGCGGCATCAGCACGGTGACCGGTGCCTCGTCGCCGACGATCCGTGCCGTGACGTCGCCGAGGATGTTGGTGGTCACCACGATCCCCGTGCCCTCCTCCTCCGAGGAACAGGAGGCCAGGGTCAGGGTGAGCGTGGCGGCCGCGAGGGCGGCGAGGGGACGTCGGGGGAGCATGGCGTTCACCGTCCGGTCTGGATCATCAGGTGCGGCGCGATCCCCGGTTCGAGGGTGCGGGCCACACGCAGGTCGTCGGCGTAGTCGATCTCGTGCACGACCCCGGCTGCGGGGTCGCTGACGTAGGCGCGGGAGGTGTCCGCCAGGAGGGCTGGCGGCAGCTCGGGATCCACGGTGTCCAGCAGGGCGGTGGACGCCTCCTCCTCCCCGGTCTCCGGGTCGAGGGAGTGCAGGGTCCCGTCATCGGTCAGGACCAGGAGCGGCCCCTCCTCGCCGACCGCCGTCGCCGCCACGGCTCCGGGCCGGTCGTGGGAACGCCACTCGCCCTCGGCCAGATCCAGGACCCACACGGTGTCGTCGGCGGGAAGCGCGGCCAGGACGGCGGAGCCGGAACGGTGGAGGAAGGGGCCGCCGCGTTCCTCACCCGGGTGGGAGAGGGTCGAGGCGGTCAGTTCGCCGTCCTCCTCGGTGACGTGGAGCGTGCCCTCGGCACAGTCGATCACCAGACCTCGGCGGGTGACGGCCGCGCCGTCCGGTTCGGTGCAGGTCGCGTCCGGGGTCGCCTGCGGGGCTCCGTCGCGGTCGAGCACGCGGACCGTCCCGTCGTCGTCCACGGTGACCAGAGCCCCCTGGTAGGGGAGGACGATGGCCCCCTCGTCGAGCGCGATGTCGGCGGTGGCGACCGTCCCGTCCTCCAGTTCCGCCCTGTCCAGCAGCAGCGACGCCCCCGGGCCAGCAGTGACCGACGTCAGCGCGGTGTCGGTGACGACCTGAGCGGGGCCGGGGAGGTTCAGGGAACCGACGTGTCCGGAGCCGGTCCGGTAGTAGTGGTTGTGGTCGCCGTGGTCCACGGTCCACACACCGCTGTCGAAGACCTCGGTGGTCCCGTCATCGGACGAACTCAGGTAGGCGAAGCGGCCGTCGCCCACGACGCCGTCCACCTCGGGGACCTCGCCCAGCTCCGTGACCTCTTCGGTGAGCAGGTCCAGGAGCCGCACCTGGCCGGTGTCGGTGTCGGCGAGGACCAGCCGGAGCTGTGGCTCGGCGGTCTCCTCGGCCCCCTCGACGTACCCGTGGGGTGTCTCCTCATCGGAGGGCTCGGGTTCGGCGGCGCCGCCGGAGCAGCCACCTGCGAGCAGGGTGACCAGGGCCGCCGCTCCCAGGGCGGCGGTGCGGTGTCGACGGTTCACGGTGTCACCGTTCCTTCCAGGGTGGTGGGCAGAGGCGCGGGGTCGGCGGAGCGCTCCTCGGTCGGGGGGTGTCGCCTGGCGAAGCCGCGTGATCGCAGGGCGGAGGCCAGGGCCGAGACGAAGAAGAAGGCCACCGCCGTGGCCGCGATGCTCGCCCCGGCCGCCGTCTCCCAGTGCCAGGAGACGAGCAGTCCGACGTAGGTGGCGACGCCGCCCAACAGTGCGGCGGTGAGCATGATCCCCGGGATGCTCCTGGCCCAGAGCAGCGCGGTGGCGGGCGGGGCGATGAGCAGCCCGAACACCAGCAGCGTGCCGACCACGTGGAACGAGGCGACCACGGCGAGGGTGACCAGGCCCAACAGGGCGGCGTGCGCGAAGCGCGGCGCCAGACCCAGGGTGTGCGCCTTGCGGTGGTCGAAGGCCAGCGCGACGAACGCCCGGTGGCCGACGACCGCGACCACCAGTGCTGCGGCGAGGGAGAGACCCAGGTGGAGCAGGTCCCGTTCCCGCACGCCCAGGACGTCGCCGAAGAGGAACGCGGTGAGGTCGACCGCGAACGACGCCGAGTGCGAGACCAGGATCACGCCCACCGAGAGCATCCCCACGAACAACAGGCCGATGCTCGTGTCCTGGGACAACCGGGGGGAGCGGCTCAGCGCGGTGACCCCGGCGGCCATGGCCCCCGCCGCCAGCGCTGCGCCCACGAACAGGCTCTGCCCGAACAGGGCGGCCAGGGCGACCCCGGGCAGCATGCCGTGCGACATCGCGTCCCCGAGGAAGGCCATGCCCCGCAGGACCACCCAGGTGCCGGCGATCGCGCAGACGGCCGAGACCAGGAGGCCCGCCCAGAGCGCACGCTGGACGAAGGTGACCCCGAAGGGTTCGATCAGTGCTTCCATGATGGGACACTCTACAGCGATAACCATTATCGTTTTCACATCGGGTCGGGTCGGGCGAACCCGGACACACGAGAAGCGGGGGTCACCAGCGATGAGGATCGACAACCTGTACGCGGGCTACGGGGGGACGGACGTCCTCCGGGGGGTCACCGCCGAGATCCCCGAAGGGGCGGTCACCGCCCTGGTGGGGGCCAACGGCGCGGGCAAGTCCACCCTGCTCGGGGTGCTGGCGGGCACGGTCCCGCCCCGGAGCGGAACGGTGGTCCCGGCGGACACCCGCCGCCCCGCCTTCGTCGTCCAGCGCAGCGCGGTACCGGACGCCCTGCCGCTCACCGTGCGCGCCACGGTGGCCATGGGGCGCTGGGCGCACCGGGGCTGGTGGCGTCCGCTCACCCGCCACGACCGGGCGGTGGTCGACCGCTGCCTGGAGCGCACCGGGGTCGCGGACCTGGCCCACCGGAGACTGGGGGAGCTCTCCGGAGGGCAGCGCCAACGCGCCCTGATCGCCCAGGGGCTGGCGCAGGAGGCGGGCCTGTTGCTGCTGGACGAACCCTCGGCCGGGCTGGACCACCGATCCATGGGCCGGGTCCGGGAACTGGTCTCCGAGGTCGCGTCCGAGGGGGTCACCGTGGTGCACGCCACCCACTTCGCCGAGGAGGCGCGGGACGCCGACCACGTCCTCACCCTGGAGGCGGGCCGCGTGGCCCCGACCGGAACCGCGGTGTGACGCGTCCGACAGGGGGCTGAGGCCGGGCAGCCCCTGGTTTGGTCCTCGCGGGGTGGCCCCGCATAACCTGTGTGACGTGGTCAGACAAGACAGGGCGTCGCACCGTGGGGCGGTGCGCGAGCGTGCGGACGCGGTGGAGAACCGCAGCCTTCCCTCCTACGGTGCGGGGGAGATCGACGTCCCCTACGTGGTTCACGGCACCGACGAGGTGATCGCGCGCGACACCTACTGGGAGGAGCACTCGCACCCCACGCACGAGCTGCTCTGGAACCTGCGCGGCGCCTCGACCGCCACCACCGGGACGCGTGTGTGGACCATCACACCGTCGGTCGGCCTGTGGATCCCGGCCGGAACCCCCCACTCCGGGTGGACCCCGGCGGGGACCTGGCACCACGCGGCCCAGTTCAGCGTGCACGCGGTCCCGGCCATCGCGGACACCACCGTCGCGGTGGAGGTCACCCCGCTCCTGCGGCTCCTGCTCGAACGGCTCAACACCGACGGGCTGGGCCCTGGGTCACGTGCCAGGACCGAGGCCGTGGTGCTCGACCTGCTGGCCCCGGCCCCGGTCGAGCTGCTGCTGAAGATCCCCGAGTCCCCGCTGCTGGAGCCCATCGTCGCGGCCGTGCGCGACGACCCCGCCGACGACACGACCCTGGCCTCGTGGGCCGCGCGGCTCGGCGTGAGCACCCGAACCATCACGCGGGCGTTCCGAGCCCAGACCGGGCTCGGGTTCAGCCAGTGGTCGGCAGCCGCGCGCGTGCAGCACGCGATCACCCTGCTCTCCCTGGGGGAGGAGATCGAGGAGGTGGCGGAGAGGGTCGGCTACCACTCGGCGAGCGCGTTCGGCACGGTTTTTCGGAGGGTGACGGGCATGAGTCCCGGGCGGTTCCGCGTCCAGTGACAGTGACCCCATGTCCGTTTCGCGAGGTTCCTTGTCCCTTTCGAGCGATTGCGAACCAACTGAGTGCACCCTAAATTCGGTTAGGCAAACCTAACTCCCGGTTTCCGGGGTTGGTCACCACCGGAAGGACACCATGACCCGCGCCCCACGGCTGGCCGCGATCGCCACCGCCGCACTCATCCCCCTCACCCTCGCCGCGTGCTCCTCCTCGCCCTCCGGGGAGAGCGACGCCGCCTCCGGCGACTGGACCCCCGTCACCGTCGAGCACGCCCTCGGAACGACCACCATCGACTCCGAGCCGGAACGGGTCGCCACGGTCAACTGGGCCAACCACGAGGTCCCGCTCGCCCTGGGCGTCGTCCCGGTCGGCATGGCCGCTGCCACCTTCGGTGACGACGACGACAACGGCGTGCTCCCGTGGGTCGAGGAGAAGCTCGAGGAACTGGACGCCGAGACCCCCGTCCTCTTCGACGAGACCGACGGCATCGACTTCGAGGCCGTCGCCGACACCCAGCCCGACGTCATCCTCGCCGCGTACTCCGGGCTGACCCAGGAGGACTACGACACCCTCAGCGAGATCGCCCCCGTCGTCGCCTACCCGGAGACCGCCTGGGGCACCTCCTGGCGCGACACCATCGAGCTCAACAGCGCCGCCATCGGCAGGGCCGACGAGGGCACCGAGCTCATCGCTGACCTGGAGGCCGAGATCGACGCCGCGGTCGCGGAGTACCCGCAGATCGAGGGCGCGGCGGCGATGTTCATGACGCACGTCGACACCACCGACCTCAGCGAGGTCAGCTTCTACACCACCCACGACACCCGCGCGCTGTTCTTCGAGGACATCGGGATGGTCACCCCCGAGAGCGTCGCCACCGCCTCCGCCGAGACCGACCAGTTCTCCCTCACGCACAGCGCCGAGCAGGCCGACGCCTTCGACGACGTCGAGGTCATCGTCACCTACGGCGGCGAGGAGCTGGTGGAGGCCCTGGAGGGCGACCCGCTGCTGTCCCAGATGCCCGCCGTCGAGAACTCCGCCGTGGTGAACCTGCCCGGCGACAGCCCGCTCGGCACCGCCGCGAACCCGACCCCGCTGTCGATCTCGTGGATCCTCGACGACTACCTGTCGCTCCTGGCCGAGGCCGCTGACGGGGCGCAGTGATCACCCAACAGTCACCCACCGACGTGGGGACCGCGGTCGCGCGGTCCCCGCGCCGGGGCCGGCCCCTCTGGCTCCTCGTGGTCCTCGCCGTCCTGCTGGGCCTGATGTTCCTCTCGGTCTCGGTCGGCTCCCGCGACGTCCAGTGGGCCGACATCGTGGCGGCCTTCGGCGGATCGGCCGAGGGCTTCAACGAGGCCGCCGTGGCCAAGCGCATCCCGCGAACCCTGCTCGCCGTGCTCGTCGGCGCGGCGCTCGGGGTCTCCGGCGCGGTCATGCAGGGCGTGACCCGCAACCCGCTGGCCGACCCCGGCATCCTCGGCGTGAACATGGGCGCCTCGCTGGCCGTCGTCATCGGCATGGCCTACTTCGGCCTGGCCACGGCCACCGGTTTCATCTGGGCCGGAATCGTCGGCGCCGCCGTCACGGCCCTGTTCGTGCACGTCATCGGCTCCTTGGGTCGGGGAGGCGCGAGCCCGCTGAAGCTGGCGCTGGCCGGTGCGGCCACCTCCGCCGCGCTGTCCTCGTTCATCAGCGCCGTCGTGCTGCCCCGCAACGACATCGCCGACGGGGTCCGCTCCTGGCAGATCGGCGGCGTGGGCGGCGGCACGTTCGCGGCCATCTCCCACGTGCTGCCCTTCCTGGTGGTCGGGTTCGTCGTCTGCCTCCTCTCGGCTCGGGGCCTCAACCTCCTGGCACTGGGCGACGACCTCGCCGCGGGCCTGGGCGAACGCGTCGCGATCTCGCGGGTCACCGCTTCGGTCGGCTCCGTCGTGCTGTGCGGCGCCAGCACCGCCGTCACCGGCCCGATCGGGTTCGTCGGCCTCGTGATCCCCCACGTGTGCCGCCTGCTCGTGGGGGTCGACCACCGCTGGCTGCTGCCGTTCTCGGCCCTGACCGGCGCCGCGCTGCTGACCGCCGCCGACGTGGTCGGGCGCGTCGTGGCCCGCCCGGGACAGATCGATGTGGGGATCGTGACCGCGCTGGTCGGTGCCCCCTTCTTCATCTACATCGTCCGACGTCAGAAGGTTCGTTCCCTGTGACCACCTCCACCGTCGAGACCGTCACGCGCGGTCGTGCGCGCCGGGCGCGCCGACGGCACACCGTGATCGTCATCCTCGCCGCCCTGCTCGTGGTCGGCTTCGCCGTCACCCTGATGGTGGGACAGACCTTCTACCCGCCCGGCGACGTCGCCCGAGTGGTCCTCGGACAGGACGTCCCCGGCGCCTCGTTCACGGTCGGGCGGCTTCGCCTGCCACGAGCCGTGCTCGCGATCACCGCCGGGGCGTGCTTCGGGCTCGCCGGAGTCACCTTCCAGACCATGCTGCGCAACCCCCTGGCCAGCCCGGACATCATCGGTATCAGCGCCGGGGCGAGCGCGGCGGCGACCTTCGCGATCGTGGTGCTCTCCCTGGACGGGGCCGGGGTGTCCGTCTTCGCGATCGTCGCCGGACTCGGCGTGGCCATGGTCATCTACCTGCTGTCGTACAAGGACGGGGTCTCGGGCACCCGGCTCATCCTCATCGGCATCGGCGTCGCGGCCATGCTCCACAGCATCACCTCCTACATCCTGGACCGCGCGGCCACCTGGGACCACCAGGAGGCGATGCGCTGGCTCACCGGCAGCCTCAACGGCGCCGGATGGGGAGCGACCGTGCCGGTCGTCATCGCGCTGGTGCTCATCGCCCCGGTGCTCCTGGGACAGGCCGGGAACCTGTCCGCGCTCCAGTTGGGCGACGACACCGCCTCGGCCCTGGGTGTCCGGGTGGACCGGACCCGCCTCCTGGCGGTGGTCGGAGCGGTCGGGCTCATCGCCTTCGCCACCGCCGCGGCCGGACCGATCGCCTTCGTGGCCTTCCTGTCCGGGCCGATCGCCGCCCGGCTGGTGGGCTCGGACGGCTCTCTGCTCGTGCCCTCCGCCCTGGTCGGCGCACTCCTGGTCCTGGTCGCCGACTTCTGCGGCCAGTTCGCCTTCGGGACCCGGTTCCCGGTCGGGGTCGTCACCGGCGTGCTCGGCGCCCCCTACCTCGTCTACCTCATCATTCGCAGCAACCGCGTGGGAGGCTCCCTGTGACCACGGACCACTCGCTCCTCGTCGAGGAACTGACGCTCGGGTACAAGGACCGCGACGTCATCGACTCCCTGGACCTGGCCGTGCCGCCCGGCCGGATCACCGCCATCGTCGGCGCCAACGCGTGCGGCAAGTCCACCCTGCTGCGTTCCATGTCGCGGTTGCTGGCTCCACGTTCGGGCCGTGTCCTGCTCGACGGCCGGGAGGTCCACCGCACGCCGCCCAAGGAGGTCGCGCGGACGCTGGGTCTGCTCCCGCAGTCGCCGGTCGCCCCGGAGGGCATCACCGTGAGCGACCTGGTGGGCCGGGGCCGCCACCCCCACCAGCGCATGTTCACGCGCTGGAGCGGGAAGGACGACGAGGCGGTGGCCGAGGCGCTGGAGGCCACGGGGACCGTGGAACTCGCCGACCGGCCCGTGGACGAGCTCTCCGGCGGGCAGCGCCAGCGGGTGTGGATCGCCATGGCGCTGGCCCAGCGCACGGACCTGCTCCTGTTGGACGAGCCGACCACGTTCCTGGACGTCAGCCACCAGGTGGAGGTCCTGGACCTGCTCACCGACCTCAACGCCTCGCGCGGAACCACCATCGTGCTGGTCCTGCACGACCTCAACCTGGCGGCTCGCTACGCCGACCACCTCATCGCGCTCGCCGAGGGCGGGCTCCACGCGGCGGGCCAGCCGGAGCGAGTGCTCACCCCGGAGACGGTGCGGGCGGTGTTCGGGATGGAGAGCCAGATCATCACCGACCCCACCTCGGGGAAGCCGCTGATGCTCCCCATCGGCAGGCACCACCGGGCGGCCGGGGGAGTGACGGGTGCTGCACGGGTTGACAGAACCGCGATGTGAGTGTGTACTCACACCCATGAGTCCGAAAGATGGCGGCGGCCGTTCCACGGCGGAGGCGCGCCGGTCCCTGATCCTGGGGCACGCGGTGACCGCCTTCGCCAAGGGCGGCTACCGCGCGACGCCGGTGACCGACATCGCCGACGCCGCCGGGATCTCCCAGGCCTACGTCTTCCGCCTGTTCGGCAGCAAACTGGGGCTGTTCACGGCGACGCTGGAGCTGTGCTTCGAGCGCATCGAGCAGGCCCTGCGCGAAGGGGCGGAGGGTTCCCTCGGGGGTTCGGCCGCCCAGGTCCTGGAGGGGATGGGCGACGCGTATGCCGCGCTGATCGCCGACCGCGACCTGATCATGCTCCAGGTGCACGCCCAGAGCGCCACCGACGTCCCCGAGATCCGCGAGGCCGTCAGGAAGGGGTACGCCTCGGCGGTGACCCTCGCGCACTCGCTTTCCGGGGGGACCCGGGACCAGGTCCAGCACTTCTTCGCCATGGGCCTGATGTGCCACCTGATCACCGCCCTCGACCTGGACGCGGTGGACGCCCCGTGGGCGCGCACCCTGGCCAACGGCATGACCCATCCCCCCCGCCCCGCGGGGTGACGTGGGCCAGAACGGCCCGTCCCCCGGCGCCCTCCTGAACCGTCCCCTCCTCGCTCGTGTCCGCTGTGGGAGCGGGCACTCTTGCGATCCGAGCTTGTGAGTGAGTGCTCACACGGCACCGAGTGAGGCCGTCCCGATAACGGTGCCGGGACGGCCCCGGGGCCGTCGTCCTCAGCCCCCGACGAATTCCGCAAGGTGCTGGCCGGTGAGCGTGGAGCGGTCGGCGACGATCTCCGCCGGGGTGCCCTCGAAGACCACCCGCCCACCGTCCTGGCCCGCACCCGGGCCGAGGTCGATGATCCAGTCGGCGTGCGCCATCACCGACTGGTGGTGCTCGATCACGACCACCGACTTCCCGGACTCCACCAGCCGGTCCAGCAGGGCCAGTAGGTGCCCGACATCGGCCAGGTGCAGGCCGGTGGTCGGCTCGTCCAGGACGTACACTCCGCCCCGGTCCGCCATGTGGACGGCGAGCTTGAGCCGCTGGCGCTCGCCGCCGGACAGCGTGGTGAGCGGCTGGCCCAGACTCAGGTAGCCCAGCCCCACGTCCGTCAGCCGCTCCAGGATCCGGTGCGCCGCGGGGGTCCGCGCCTCGCCCTCGGCGAAGAACGCCGTCGCCTCCGACACCGACATCGAGAGCACCTCGCTGATGTCGAGCCCGCCCAGGCGGTACTCCAGCACGGAGGTGTCGAACCGTCTGCCGTCGCACTCCTCGCAGGTGGAGGCGATGCTGGCCATGAACCCGAGATCGGTGTAGACCACCCCGATCCCCTTGCAGACCGGGCAGGCGCCCTCGGAGTTGGCGCTGAACAGCGCGGGCTTGACCCCGTTGGCCTTGGCGAACGCCTTGCGCACCGGTTCGAGCAGCCCGGTGTAGGTCGCCGGGTTGCTGCGCCGCGAACCACGGATGGGGCTCTGGTCGACGGCCACCACGCCCGCCTCCACGGCGGAGGCCCCCTCGACCAGCGACCCCTGGACGAGTGAGCTCTTGCCCGAACCGGCCACCCCGGTGACGACGGTGAGCACCCCCAAGGGGACGTCCACGTCCACGTCGCGCAGGTTGTGCGTGGCGGCGCCCCTGATCTCGAAGCGGCCGGTGGGGACGCGCACCCTCTCCTTGAGGGCGGCCCGGTCGTCGAGGTGGCGGCCGGTGGTGGTGTCGCTGGTGCGCAGTCCTCCCACGGTCCCCTCGAAGCACACGGTGCCGCCCGCCGAGCCGGCGCCGGGCCCGAGGTCCACGACGTGGTCGGCGATCGCGATGGTGTCCGGCTCGTGCTCCACGACCAGCACCGTGTTGCCCTTGTCGCGCAGCCGGAGCAGCAGCCGGTTCATCCGCTCGACGTCGTGCGGGTGCAGACCGGCCGTGGGTTCGTCGAAGACGTACGTGGTGTCGGTCAGAGAGGACCCCAGGTGACGGATCATCTTGGTGCGCTGGGCCTCGCCGCCCGACAGCGTTCCGGCCGCGCGGTCCAGGGACAGGTAGCCCAGCCCGATCTCCACGAACGAGTCCAGCGTCCGTCGCAGGGCCGACAGCAGGGGAGCGGCGGACGGCTCGTCCAGGTCACGCACCCACTCCGCGAGGTCGCTGATCTGCATCGCGCAGACCTCGGCGATGTTCACGCCCCCGATCCTCGACGACCGGGCCGCCTCACTGAGTCGGGTCCCGCCGCACACGGGGCAGTCGGTGAAGGTCACCGCGCGCTCCACGAACTCCCGGATGTGCGGCTGCATCGCCTCCTTGTCCTTGGACAGGAACGACTTGCGGAGCTTGGGGATCAGACCCTCTAAGGTCAGGTTCGACTTCTCGACCTTCACCTTGACCGGCTCGTGGTACAGGAAGTCCCGCTTCTCCTGCTCGGTGTAGTCGCGGATCGGCTTGTCCGGGTCGAAGAACCCCGACGCCTTGTAGGTCCGTACCGTCCACCAGTCGTCCGACTTCCAGCCGGGGATGGTGAACGCCCCCTCCGACAGCGACTTGGAGTCGTCGTAGAGCTCGCGCAGGTCGAAGTCGGTGACCTTGCCCCGGCCCTCGCAGTTGACGCACATACCGCCGGTGCGGGTGAAGGTCTGCTTCACCGTCTTGCGATCGCCGCGCTCCACCGTGATGGCGCCGCTGGCCCTGACCGAGGCGACGTTGAAGGAGAACGCGTGCGGGGAGCCGATGTGCGGCTGCCCCAGGCGGCTGAACAGGATGCGCAGCATCGCGTTGGCGTCGGTGGCCGTGCCCACCGTGGAGCGGGGGTCGGCGCCCAGGCGCTCCTGGTCCACGATGATGGCGGTGGTCAACCCGTCGAGGACGTCCACGTCGGGCCGGGGCATCGACGGCATGAAGCCCTGCGCGAAGCTGCTGTAGGTCTCGTTGATCATCCGCTGTGACTCGGCGGCGATCGTGCTGAAGACCAGAGAGGTCTTGCCCGAACCGGAGACCCCGGTGAACACCGTCAGGCGGCGTTTGGGGATCTCGACGCTGACGTCCCGGAGGTTGTTCTCCCGGGCGCCGTGCACCCGGATCAGTTCGTGTCCGTCGGCCGGGTGCGGGGCGTCCGGGCGCTGCCCGGTCAACGGTCCTCCTTGATCCGCACCAGGTTTCCGGCCGGGTCGCGGAAGGCGCAGTCGCGGACGCCGTACGGCTGGTCGGTGGGCTCCTGGACGACTTCGGCGCCCCGGGCCACCATCTGTTCGAAGGCGGAGTCCAGGTCCGGGGTGGCCAGGTTCAGGAAGGCGTAGGTCCCCTTGGCCATCATCTCGGTGATGACCCGGCGCTCCTCGTCGGTGACGCCGGGATCGGACACCGGCGGCTCCAGGACCACCGAGGTGTCGGGTTGCCCCGCCGGTCCCACGGTGATCCAGCGCATCCCCTCGTACCCGACGTCGAGGCGGACCTCGAAGCCGAGGACGTCCCGGTAGAAGGCCAGGGAGGCCTCCGGGTCGGTGTGCGGCAGGAAACTGGCGTTGATCTTGATGTCCATGCTGGTCAGACTACGTCTGGCCGGGGCGCCGCGCTTCTTGATTCCTGATCGGTCTGGTGACCTGCCGGACCACGCACGAGGGCATGCCCTCCGCCTCGCCCACGGCCTGCTTTCGGTAGGCGCTGGGCGGCATACCGACCAGTTCGGTGAAGCGGGTGCTGAAGGTGCCCAGGGACGAACAACCGACCTCGAAGCACACGTCGGTGACGCTGAGGTCGCCGCGCCTCAGCAGAGCCATGGCGCGCTCGATGCGCCGGGTCATGAGGTACGAGTACGGCGAGTCGCCGTAGGCGCGCCTGAACTCGCGGCTGAGGTGTCCCGCGGACATGTGCGCGTCCCTGGCCAGCTGCTCGACGTTCAGCGGGCGCGCGTACTCCCGGTCGATCCGGTCCCGGACGCGGCGCAGGCGGGCGAGATCACTCAGGTGCTGCTCGGAGGTGGATCTACTGGTCACCCGACTCATCGTGCCACGACGGACCGACGGACTCCAGCGACCCGACGGCGACGGCGTTCGGAGCCGCCGAACCCGCCCCGGGAGGCGGCCGAACACGCTATCTTGCGAGTCGTAATCAAAACATCACTCAAAGTCACAGTGGTCGGGCGGGTCCGACCCCGAAGGAGGCAACCGATGCGAGCGGCCCTGATGTACGGCGCCGGTGACGTACGGGTGGAGGACGTTCCCGACCCGGAGCTCGTCGATCCCACCGACGCCCTCGTGCGCGTGGTGCGCACGTGCGTGTGCGGCAGCGACCTGCACGCCTACCGGGGTATGCCCGCCTCCCATGAGGGTGTCCGGGCCGGGCACGAGTTCGTCGGGGTGGTGGAGGAGACCGGATCAGAGGTGACCTGGGTCAGTCCCGGCGACCTCGTGGTGTCGCCGTTCTCCTACGCCGACCACACGTGCGGGCTGTGCCGGGAGGGCCTGCACACCTCGTGCGTGAACGGGGGGCTGATCAGCGGGGCGCAGGCGGAGGTGGTCCGCGTGCCCCAGGCACAGGGCACGCTCGTCCGGCTGCCGGTACGCGAGGAGTCCGCCCTGCTGCCCTCGCTGCTGACCCTGGCCGACGTCTACCCCACCGGACACCACGCCGCCCTGACCGCCGGGGTCGGTCCCGGCACCTCGGTCACCGTCGTCGGCGACGGCGCGGTGGGCCTGATGTCCGTGCTGGCCGCGCGGGGAAGGGGAGCCGAGAAGATCATCCTCATGGGCCGGCACAAGGACCGCACCGACCTCGGCCGCGAGTTCGGCGCCGTCGAGGTGGTCGCCGAGCGCGGCGCCGAGGGGGTGGAACTGGTCCGGGACCTGACCCGGGGCCAGGGCACCCACGTGGTGATCGAGGCCGTCGGCCACCTGGACGCCTACGAGACGGCGCTGGGCGTGGCCCGCCCCGGAGGAACCGTCAGCCGTGTGGGCCTGCCCCAGTACGAGCAGGGGCCGATCGGGATGTCGGCGATGTTCGCCGCCAACGTCACCCTCACCGGAGGACCCGCCCCCGTGCGCTCCTACATCGAGGAACTGCTCCCCGACATCCTGGAGGGCAACGTCCACCCGGGCCTGGTCTTCGACCACCCCACCGATCTCGACGGCGTCCCCGAGGGCTACCGGCTGATGGACCAGCGGGAGGTCCTCAAGGTGCTGGTCCAGCCCTGACGGCGCCCCGGCCCCGGGGAGCGTGTCGAGTCCCCGCGGGCCGCCGACGGGTGTCCGCCCCGGTGGTGTGCCTCCGGGGCGGACAGCGGAATCCGGGGTCAGGCGTCGACGGAACGCCGACCGCCGATCCGCACCGCCAGGTCGAACGCGTTCTGCATGGACCCGGTGTTGGCCACGCCCTGCCCGACCACGTCGAAGGCGGTGCCGTGGGCGGGCGTGCAGATCGGGACCGGGAGCCCGCCCGCGATGGTGACGCCTCCGTCGAACCCCATCAGCTTCATGGCGATCTGCCCCTGGTCGTGGTACATGGTCAGGATGCCGTCGAACTCGCCGCTCCTGGCGCGCAGGAAGATGGTGTCCGAGGGGAACGGGCCCTTGACGTCCAGACCCTGGTCCGCGAGATCGCCGACGGCCGGACTGATGACGTCGATCTCGTGGCGGCCGAACCTGCCGCTCTCCCCGGCGTGCGGGTTGAGCGCGCACACGCCGATCCTGGGGGAGGCCAGCCCGGAGCCGCGCAGTACCTGGTCGAGGAGGAGACCGGCCTCCACCACGTTGTCGCGTGTGATGCCCGAGTGCACGTCCGCGATGGACACGTGCGAGGTCACGCGCGCGGTCCACAGGCCCGGGAGCACGTTCAGCTCGGAGGTGAAGGAGTCGACCCCCAGCACCTCCTCGAACCAGCGCAGCTCGTCGTTCTCCGCCATCCCGGCCAGGTGCAGGGACGACTTGTTGAGCGGAGCGAACAGGATGGCGTCCACCCGCCCGTCCTTGACCATGTCGAGGGCGACAGCGAGGTTGGCCAGCGCCCATCTGCCACCCGCCTCGGTCGCCTTGCGGCGCTCGAAGCCGGCCTCGCTTCCGACGGGGCGGGCCGCGCTGTTGTCGTGGAGGACCGGGAGCCCGCTTCCGGCGTCGCCGTACTCGATGGGGACCCCCGCGTCCTCGCCCGCGGACCGCAGCTCGTCCGGGTCGGAGATGAGAACGATGTCGGCGGCCTCGGTGTTCTCGGGGCGGGACAGCAGTTTCGCGATCAGTTCGGGTCCGACCCCTGCCGGGTCTCCCAGGGTGATCGCGACGCGGGGGCGGGGCTGGGAAGAGGTGGTCATGACTGCCTTTCTGGCGGTTGGGGCTTGTGACCGGTGTCGGTGCCGTCGTTCGCGGTGTGGCCCTCGGCGGAGCTGGCGGCCTTCGGCTCGGTGGTCCCGGTGGGGTCGGTGGTCGTGGCGTGGGTGGTGTCCTCGTGGCCGTCGGCGTCGCCGTTCCCCCGGAGCTTGGACCGGAGCGCCTTCACGGCGGCGGGGCCGACGATCAGCAGCAGGGCCACCCCGAGGATGGCGAGCGCGGTGCCGCTGGAGGCGAGCAGCGGCAGGACCGAACCCTCGCCCAGTGCCGAGGTCTGCACCAGGGCGGTCTCGAAGAGCGGGCCGATGACCAGGCCGAGCACGAGCGGTGCCACGGGCAGGTTGAGTCGCTTCATGGCGTAGCCCACGAAACCGAACACGATGACGATCCACACGCTCAGCATGCTGTTCTTGATCGAGTAGGCGCCGACCAGGCTCGTGACGATGATCAACGGGTAGAGGATCGAGTACCTGATCCGCAGGAGCTGGGCGAAGACCGGCGCCAGCGGCAGGTTCAGCAGGAGCAGGATGGCGTTGCCGACGAAGAACGAGGCCAGGAGGCCCCAGACCAGGGTGGGCTGGTTCTCGAAGAGCAGCGGCCCCGGCTGGATGCCGTACACCAGGAAGGCACCAAGGAGGACGGCGGTGGTGGCGCCGCCGGGGACCCCCAGGACCAGCGTCGGGATGAAGTTGGCGTTGGACCCCGAGCTGGTGGCGGCGTCGGGTGCGACGACGCCCTCGATCGCGCCCGTGCCGAGCTGGGCGCGGTTCCGGGAGAACCGCTTCTCGACCCCGTAGGCCATGAAGGAGGCGAGCGTGGTCCCCGCCCCGGGCAGACAGCCGAGGACGAAGCCGACCAGAGTGCCGCGCGCGGTGGCCGGGGCCGAGCGGCGAAGGTCCTCGCGCGTGAGGAGGAGGTCGCGGAAACGCGCGCGGATGGGGGTGGCCATCCCGCGGTGGAGCTGGTTGAGGAGCTCCCCGATGGCGAAGAGCCCGATCATCACCTCGACGTAGGGCAGGCCGCCGAACAGGCCCACCTGGTCGAAGGTGTAGCGGGGCGTCCCCGATCCGACGTCCACCCCCACGCTGGAGATCAGGACGCCGACCAGGCCGAGGGCGGCGCCCATCAGCAGGTTGCCTCCGGAGAACACCACGATCGTGCAGAGGCCGAGGGCCATGACGGCGAGGATCTCGGGCGGGCCGAAGCCGAGGGCGATGTTGGCGAAGATCGGTGCCAGCGTGGTCAGGGCGATCAGCGCGACGAAGGCCGCCGTGAACGAACCGATCGCGGAGATGGCCAGGGCGGGTCCCGCCCGTCCGGCGCGCGCCATGCGGTAGCCGTCGAAGGTCGAGACCACGGAGGAGGCCTCACCGGGTGTGGCCACCAGGATGGCGGTGGTCGTGGCTCCGAACTGTGAGCCGTGGTAGATGCCCGCGAGCATGATGAGCGCGGTGAGCGGGTCGAAGGTGAGGGTGACCGGGATCAGGATGGCCACGCCCGTGGCTGACCCGAGTCCGGGCAGGATGCCGATGACGGTGCCGAGCAGGACGCCCACGAAGCACCAGAACAGGTTCTCGGGAGTGAGCGCGGCGCTGAAACCCACGACGAGGTTGTCGATCACGGGGCGCTCCACAGGGTCGGATCGAACACGCCGAGGGGAAGCGGAACCCTCAGGAGCACGACGAAGAGCAGGTAGCACACGACCAGGACGCCCACGGAGGCGGTGAGCGCGACAGGCCAGCGCAGGCGTTCGACGCCGATGGTCAGGAACAGGGTCAGGACGGCCAGCGCGGGCAGCATGCCCAGGAAGGGAATGAGCGCGCCGGTGCAGACCAGGGCCGCCGAGACGACGACCAGCTTGCGGCGGATCGCCCGGTGCTCCTCGGCGGAGCGCTCGGAGTCGTCCTCCACGTGGCCGTCGCCCTGGAGGACCGTCCCGGTGCGCGTCTCCCGGTACAGGAGCACGACGCCGATGACGGCCAGGGCCAGTCCGGCCACGCGGGGCAGTGCCCCGGGTCCGACGGTCCCGTCCTCGGCCGTGGTCCAGGGGTAGGCGAACGAGCCCAGGAAGAAGAGCGCGCCGAGGACCGAAAGCGCGGCGTGCGCGGCGAGGACCGAGGGCCGGGCCCGGGGCGCGCCGCCGGTGTCCGCGCCGGTGGGGTGGGGAGTGGAGTCACCGGTCACCGGAACGCCTCCGCCATCTCCTCGTCGTGTTCCGCCAGGTACTCCTCGAACTCCTCGCCCGAGAGGACCGCCGGGATGAGGAGGTCGTCCTTGATGTAGTCGTGGTAGGTGTCGGAGTCCATGGCTTCCAGGATCGAGTCGATCCAGTAGTCCCGCTGTACCGGGGCGATCCCGTCGGGGGCCAGGACACCGCGCCAGATGGTGACCTCGGCGTCCAGACCCTGTTCGACGGCGGTGGGCACGTCGCCCAGCACGGGGTCGTCGTACCGCTCCTCGCTGAGCGTGCACAGGGCCTTGAAGTCGCCGCTCTCCACGTAGGGCTTGGCGGAGGCGGCGCTGGCCGGGGCCACCTCGATCTGGCCGCCGAGCAGTCCGGTGAGGACTTCGCCGGTGGAGCCGTAGGGCACGACGGAGAACTGCCCGCCGTTCCTCTCGAACTCCGCCGTGACCAGGGAGTCGGCGCCGGTCCGGCCGCTCGATCCGGTCTTGACTCTCTGGTCCTGGCTGGCCTCGATCAGTTCGGTGCAGGTCTCGTAGGGGGCGTCGTGGGAGGCGACGACCATCCGCGAGTCCTGGGCGAACATGACCAGGGGGGTGAAGTCGCGGTAGGTGAAGGGCACGTCGTAGACGAGGGGCAGGGTGTTGAGGGCGCTCTCGGCCACGAGCAGGGCGTTGCCGTTACCCTGCTCGGACATGAAGGTGGCCCAGCCGACCGCGCCGGAGCCCCCCTCCCTGTTCTCCACGTTGACGTTGAACCCGGCGTCGAGGTCGTTGAGCGCTTCGGCCACGACGCGGGCGGAGCGGTCACTGCCGCCGCCGGGGGCGAAGGCGACGAGTGCGGAGACCGAACCGCGGGGGGTCCAGTCGTCGGGGGGAGCGGGGCTCGCGTTCAACACCGTGCATCCCGCGAGCAGGATGCAGGCGCTTGGCGCTGCCAGTGCCATGCGCGGTGATGGCTTCATGTCAGGCCCTCTTGCGTCCAGGGGGTGGAGGAGTTCTCTGACGCGCAACCTGAGCGACATCAAAGATCCTATTGGATATCGGACCAAGCTAGGTGTCTGACACAGGATTGACAAGAGGGCGAAACAAAATCGAACGAACAAGAGACGGCGGTGGGCCCTCTCCCGTGCCGGAGAGGGCCCACCGCCGCGCTGACCTGTGAGGGGTCAGCCCTCCGCCGAGGCCCGGCGGGCCACCGCCTCCAGATGGGAGCGCATGGTGGCGCGGAGAGCCTCGGGATCGCCGGACTCGAAGGCGGCGAGGATCGCGGTGTGCTCCGCGATCGCCTGGTCCATGTCCATCGTCCCGTGCTGGACGGTCTGTCGGAGCCGGTGGACGTGCGCGCTCAAGGACTCGGCCGACTGCGTCAGGAAACGGTTTCCCGCCGCCCTGATGATCGTCAGGTGGAACTCCCAGTCGGCGGCGAAGTACTCGCGCAGGTCGGCGAAGTCGGGAGGTGTCTCGCCGGCTCCGCGAACCTCCCGCACCTTGTGAGCGGCGAGGACGTGCTGGGCGTGGGCCACGCGCAGCTCCGGCAGCAGGTCGTCGGAGCGCCCCGCCGCGCGCTCGACCGCGGCGACCTCGAGGATCGTGCGCATGTCGAAGAGCTCCTCCAGCTGTTCGGGCGTCATGGGCGGAGCGACCCGGTACCCCTTGAGCGCCACACGCGACACCAGGCCGGTGTGTTCCAGCTGGACCAGGGCCTCGCGTACCGGCGTGGGGGACACGGCCAGTTCGCGGGCGAGCGAGTCGATGCCCAGGGAGCTCCCCGGGGGTGCGGAGCCGTCGAGCAGCTTCTCCAGGATCGCGTCGTACACGCCGTCCCGAAGGGCCCGGCGGGCGACCACGGTGCCCTTCGTGGTTGAACCCCCGGTGGAGGTGGTCTCTCTTTTGTTCATCTCCACCCGATCCTAGCCCGACGGTGGTGTGACTCGTCGGTCAACTCTGTTCGGCATCGGAAAGATCCTATAGGGTCTATGATTCCAAGCCCGCTGGGGCTCCGTCCGTGCCCGGACCGGTGTCCCACGCCGGCTCGCGCAGCCCCCTCAGGACCGACCCCCGGAGACGACTGATGCCCCATACCGCGCAGGACTGGCCGATCGGTGCCGCGCTCCTCCAGTTCCCCGACACCGCACCCGACGGCACACCGGTTCAGGACGCACCGGCCGCGGCGTGGTCCGCGGTACTGAACGAGGTGGCCGCCGAGGGGTTCGCCCACGTGGACCTCACCGACTCCTGGCTGCGGCCGGGGGACCTCTCCCGTCAGCGCCTGCGGGAACTGGCCCGAGTCCTCGGGACCCACGAGCTCGGCGTCTCCGCGATCTCCGTGACCCGCCGCAGCGTGATCGACCCCGAACCGGCCGTTGCCGAGGACAACTTCGACTACCTGCTGCGCACCGTCGACGCCGCCGCCGAGCTGGGCACCACCGTCGTGTGCGCCGGACTGCACCGGCCCCTGACCGAGGCACAGCGGCGGGCCCTCTGGTTCTGGCACGAACCCGGCGGCTCGGATCCGGTGGACGACGAGCGCTCCTGGTCGCTGGCGGTGGAACGCCTGCGCGCCGCGGGTGAACGCGCGGCGCGGCACGGGCTGCGCCTGTCCTTGGAGATGTACGAGGACACCTACCTCGGCATCCCGGAGAGCGCGGTCCGGATGGTCCGCGACATCGGGCTCCCCAACGTGGGGATCAACCCCGACATCGGCAACCTGGTCCGTCTGCACCGCCCGGTACCGCACTGGGAGGAACTGCTGGTCCCGGTCCTGCCCTACGTCAACTACTGGCACGTGAAGAACTACCACCGCGACTTCGACCCCGCGACCGGCGCCTACTTCACCGTGCCCGCCCCTCTGGAGGGCGGCGTCATCGACTACCGGAGGGCGTTCGAGCTCGCGTTGGGCGCCGGGTTCGACGGCCCGGTCTGCACCGAGCACTACGGGGGCGACGGGCTGGGGGTGTCGGCGCGCAACCGCGACTACGTGCGTCGCGTCCTCGCCGTCAAACTCCCCGTGGCGGCCCGGGCCAGAGGGGAGAAGCAGGCATGACACTCCTGGTCAACGACCCAGCCGACTTCGCCGCCGAGGCGCTCGCCGGATTCGGCGCCGCGCACCCGGACGCGATCCGTGTCGTGCACGGGGGAGTGGTGCGGGCCTCCGCCACCCCGCACGGGCAGGTCGCCACGGTCCTCGGGGGAGGCACCGGCCACTATCCGGCGTTCGCGGGCTGGGTCGGCCCCGGGTTCGCGCACGGGGCCGCCTGCGGCAACATCTTCTCCTCACCCTCCGCCTCCCAGATCTGTTCCGTGGCGCGCGCGGCCGAGAACGGCGGCGGTGTCGTCCTCGGTTTCGGGAACTACGCGGGTGACGTGCTCCACTTCGGGCAGGCGGCCGAACAGCTCAGGGCCGAGGGGCTGGACGTGCGCGTCCTCGCGGTCACCGACGACGTCGCCTCCGGGCCCGCGGACGAGACCGCCCTGCGCAGGGGGATCGCTGGTGACCTGACGGTCCTGAAGATCCTGGGCGCGGCAGCGGAGGCGGGGCTCGGTATCGCGGCGGTCCACCGTGCCGGGACCAGGGCCAACGCCGCCACCCGGTCCCTGGGGCTGGCCTTCGACGGCTGCACCCTCCCGGGCGCGGACCGGCCCCTGTTCACGGTCGGCGCCGGCCGGATGGGCGTGGGGCTGGGCATCCACGGTGAGCCCGGTATCGAGCAGCGCCCCCTGCCGACCGCGGACGAGGTCGCCGACCTGCTGGTGGACGGTGTGCTCGCCGAACGCGGCGCGGCCGCCGGGGCCGTCGGTGGTTCCGAGCGCGTGGCGCTGGTCCTCAACGGCCTCGGCGCCACCAAGTACGAGGAGCTGTACGTCGTCCACCGCCGGGTGAGTGAGCGGCTCGCCGCCGAGGGCCTCACCGTCGTGGCGCCGGTCGTGGACGAACAGATCACCAGTCTGGGCATGGCGGGGCTCTCCCTGACCCTCACCTTCCTCGACTCCGAACTGGAGCGGCTCTGGGCGGCCCCCGCCGTGACACCCGCCTTCCGGCGCGGACACCTCACGCCCCGCCCCCCACGCACCGACGACCTCGCGGCGGCCAGGCGGACGCCGCCGGTGACCCCCGGAGACGAACCCTCAAGGGCTCTTGGCGCACTGATCGCCGAGGCGCTGGGAACCGTGCGCGACACCGTCGCGACCCACGAGCGCAGACTCGGCGAGATCGACGCCGTCGCGGGAGACGGCGACCACGGCATCGGCATGCGGCGCGGGGCCGAGGCCGCGGCCGAGGCGGCGGATCGGGCCGTCGTGCTCGGTGCCGGAGCACGCGCCGTCCTGACGCGCGCCGGGGCCGCATGGTCGGAGAGCGCGGGCGGCACGTCCGGCGCTCTCTGGGGAGCGGCGCTGACCGCGTTGGGCTCCGTGCTCGGAGACAGCGGGAGGGTGGGACCCGAACGCGCCGTGACGGGTGCCCGAGCCGCGGTCGACGCCGTGGTGCGCCTCGGCGGGGCCAGCCCCGGCGACAAGACACTCGTCGACGCGGCCGTGCCCTTCGTGGACCGGCTGGCGTCGGCCCTCGGTGACCTGGGCCCGCACGCGGCCTGGGCGGAGGGCGCCGCGGCCGCGCGCCGCGCGGCCGACGCCACCGCCTCGATCCCGGCCCGACGGGGACGGGCCCGGGCACACGGCGACAACAGCCTCGGCACCCCCGACGCGGGAGCGGTCTCCTTCTCCCTGATCGTCACCGCGCTGACCCCCCGCTTCCAGCAGGAAACACACTCCCGACACGCACCCGACCTCCAAGAGGAGAACCACTGATGCAGATGCGCGTCGCAGTCGGCTCCGACATCGCGGGCTTCGACTACAAGGAGGTCTTCAAGGAGGACCTCGCCGCCCACACCGGCGTGGCGGAGGTGATCGACGTCGGGGTCGCCTCCGACCAGGACACCGACTACCCGCACGTGGCGGTCGAGGCGGCACGCCTGGTCGCCGAGGGCCGGGTCGACCGGGCTGTGCTCGTGTGCGGTACCGGCCTCGGCGTGGCGATCGCCGCCAACAAGGTGCCGGGCGTGCGCGCCGTCACCGCCCACGACTCGTTCTCGGTCGAACGGTCGGTCCTGTCCAACGACGCCCAGGTGCTCTGCCTCGGCCAGCGGGTCGTCGGGATCGAACTGGGCCGCAGGCTCGTCCGCGAGTGGCTGACCTACAGCTTCGACACCTCCTCGCCCTCCGCCGAGAAGGTGGCGGCTCTGTGTGCCTACGAACCGGGCACCGGCTCCCCAGGGACCGGGACACCGGGCCGGTGAGGCGGCCGCAGCTCTGGATCGGCACCAGTTTCAAGATGACGAAGACCCGGGCCCTGGCCGTCGCCTACGCGCGACGCCTGCTCGCGGAGGTCGGCGCGGGCGTGCCGGGGGTCACCGCCTTCGTCATCCCCCCGGCGACCGCCCTGGCGGAGGTGTCGGACGTCCTCGGGGGCGGGCCCGTCCTGACCGGCGTGCAGAACGCCCACTGGGAGGACGCGGGCGCCTGGACCGGAGAGCTGTCGGTACCGCAGGCGGCCGACGCGGGGGCCCGGATCGTCGAGATCGGCCACTCCGAGCGCCGAGCGCACTTCGGCGAGACCGACGAGACCGTGCGCCTCAAGGTCCGCGCCGCCCTACGCCACGGGCTGACCCCGCTGGTGTGCTGTGGCGAGAGCGCGGAGGTCCTCGCCCGGGGAGGCTCCGTCGACCACGTGCTCGGGCAGGTGGAGGCCGCTCTCGGCGGCCTCCCCCCCCGGCCCNCGGCCTCGGACGCGTCCTGGTCGCCTACGAGCCCATCTGGGCCATCGGGGAGCACGGCCGGGCACCGCGTCCGGAGGAGGTCGCCGTCGTGCACGGGGCCCTCTCCGCGGAGTGGGGCGACCGCGTCGGGGCCTTCCTGTACGGCGGATCGGTCACCACCGACAACGCGGCCGACCTGCTGAGCGTCCCCGGTGTGGGCGGCCTCTTCGTCGGCCGCTCGGCCTGGGAGGTTGAGGGCTACCTCGAACTCCTGAGGATCGGTCGGCGCCATGTCGGCGCGCTGAGCTGAGCCGCACGGCCCGCACCGTCGGCGGGGCCGGGACTGCCCCGCTCCCCGCCGACGGCTGTCCGCCCCTCATCCCGAGGGACGCCGACGGGGAGCGGAGGTTCACACGTCCCAGGTGGTCCCGTAGCGGTCGGTCAGCTCACGTACCTCCTCGGGGGAGAGCACCGAGAACGTGCTTCCCCTGAGGGCGACGACGACGCGCGAGGCCTCCTCAAGCTCGACCGCCCCCTCCAGGGCCGCCCCCGGGGACGAGGCCGCGACCAGGGAGCCGTGGTTGGCGAGCAGCGCCGCGTCGAAGCGCCCCGGAAGCTTCGCGAGGTTCTCGGCCAGCTGATGGCTCCCGGGCGCCGCGTAGGGAACCAGGGGAGCCTGGCCCACACGCATGACCAGGTACGGCGTGACGGGCGGCAGCGCCGACGTGGTCGACCACGCGGGCAGGCAGGACGCCGCCGTGGAGTGCGGCGAGTGCAGGTGCACGACGGCGCGCGCCCCACCGGACCTGCGGTACATCTCCAGGTGGAGCGGGAACTCCTTCGACGGGGCGGGACCGGAGAGGTGCGTCCCCTCGTCGTCCAGTACCGCGAGCCCCTCGGGATCCAGATCCCCCAGGGAGACCCCGGTGGGGCTCATCAGGACGGTGCCGCCGACGCGCACCGAGACGTTGCCCGAGGACCCCGGGCTCAACCCCAGGTCCACGGCGCGCCGTCCCGCCGCGCACAACTCCTCCGCGGCGCGGAGCGTCTGCTCGTTCACGCGCCCTCCTCCCACGCCCGCACGAACAGGTCCTCGGCGCCGAAGTTCCCGGACTTCAGCATGAGGTGGATGTCCTCGCCGTCGCGGAGACCGCGCATCCACGCCACCCCCGGGTCCACCTCGGGTCCCAGGGCGAGGGAGCCGACACCGAGCCGACGCACCACCGCTCCGCTGGTCTCACCACCCGCCACCAGGAGCGCACGGGTTCCGGCGGCCACGAGGCGTTCCGCGATCTCGGCCAGAGCCTGCTCGATGACCGGCGCGTCCGCAGTGTCGACAACGTCCTCCGGCGAGGCGGTCGCGTACACGACGAACGGGACGTCCTCGCTGTCCAGCGCGGCGGTGACGGCGGCGGACACCACGGAGTCGAAGTCCGACCGCAGCTCCGCGGCGCGGATCCGGCGTCCGGCGCCCAGGGAGAGGGCGTGCCGCACCTGCCCCTGGGTGGCCCGGGAGGCGCTGCCGGACAGCACCACGCGCGGACCTCCCGGCAGCGCGAACTCCGCGAGGTCGTCGCTCCGGGGGCCGGTGAGGCCCTGGGCGAGGGCGCTGCCACCGGTGAGCAGACGCAGGTCGTCCGTCGCGGCGGCGAGCGTCCTGAGGTCGGCGTCGCGCAGGGCGTCGACGACCACGAACCGGGCGCCGGACTCACGGGCCGCGCCGATGGCGGCGCGCACCGCGTCGGCGCCCTCGGCCACCACCGGCCACGGCACCAGGGCCACGTCGTCCGCGCCGCGGCTGACCTGGGGTTCGAGGAGGCGGAGCAGGTTCGAGTCGGTCATGGGCGTCAGCGGGTGGTGCCGCATCGGTGACTCGTCCAGCGGCTGGTCGCCGACGAACAGGTGGCCCCGGTAGACGGTGCGCCGGTTCGCGGGGAAGGCCGGGGCGATGACCGTGACCTCCTCGCCCAGGGCCTCCAGGACCGCCTCGGATACGGGACCGATGTTGCCATCCGAGGTGGAGTCGAAGGTGGAGCAGTACTTGACGTAGAACCGTTCACACCCGGCGCCGCGCAGCCAGGCCAGCGCGTCCAACGACACCTTGACGGCCTCGTCGACGGGCATCGTGCGCGACTTCAGGGCCACGACCACGGCGTCGGCCCCGTCGGTGACGGCGTCGAGCGTGCGCCGCTCGCCGTCCGCGTCCGCTCCCAGGACGACAGTGGTGCGAAAGCCCGCGGACGTGAGTGTGATGGCGAGGTCTGTGGCTCCGGTGAGATCGTCGGCGATCGCGCCGAGAGTCGCCATGGGTTCTCCTGTGGATCGGTGGTGGTGGACGGAACGGGTGAGGCGTTCCGTGGAGGAGGCCCCCACGGAACGCCTTCGGCTAGACGAGACCGGTCGCGATCATGACGTTCAGGACGGCGAACCCGGTGACACCGGAGATGATCGAGGCCACCCCGATGGAGCGGATGCCCTGCCCCACGGTCATGTTCGACAGTGTCGTCGTGACCCAGAAACCGGAGGAGTTCGCGTGCTTCATGATCTGCGCGCCGGTCGCGCAGGCCAGGTACACCACCAGCGGTGAGAGGTCGAGGGCGGGCAGGAGCGGCTGCATGATCGCGGCCGAGGTCATGACGCCCAGGATGTTGGAGCCGGTGATGGTGCACACTGCGGCGGCGATGAGGAACGGGATGATGACCGGGGACAACCCGGTGCTCTCGATCGTTCCCGCGACGTTCTCGGCCACCCCGGTCTCCCGGATGATGGTGGCCAGCGCGCCGCCGACACCGGTCAGCGCGAGGGGCATGGCCGCGATGCGCAGACCGGACTCGAACAGGTCGTTGAGGGTGGCCTTGTCCCGCCAGCGCCCCCGGAAGAGGGGCAGGGCGAGCAGGCACGCGAGGAACAGCGCCATCGTCGGCTCACCGACGAACAGCACGGTCGCGGTGAACCACGAACCCTCCGGCAGGACCGGGGCGGTCAGGGAGGCGAACACGATGAAGACGATGGGCGCCAGGATCGGCAGCAGGGAGCCGAAGAGACCGACACGGGGTGCTTCGTCGCCGCCGGTGACGGAGTCGGAGGAGGCGTCGGCGGACCCGGTCGACCCGGCGGCCCCCGAGGAACCGCTGCCAGCGTTGGCCAGGTGCTCGACGAACTCGGGCTTGGGCGGCACGTGTGTCTTGGTCCGCGACAGGTAGATCGTGGCGGCCAGGATGCCGGGGACGCCCACGGCCAGACCGTAGATGATGGCCTCGCCCATGCTGACGTCCAGGAGCGAGGCGGACGCGAGCGGGCCGGGACCGGGCGGGATGACCGAGGTCATGACGTAGGCGCCGATGTAGAGGATCGGGCCGAGCTTCATCATCGAGATGCCCGTGCGGTAGGCCAGGGCGGACACGATGGGGATGAGCATGACCACGGCGGTGTCCGCGATGAGCGGGATGCCGAGGACGGTGGAGGCCAGGGCGATCGCCCAGGGGACCTTGTTCTCCGAGAACAGGCGCAGCGCCGTCTCGGTGATCTTCATGGCCGCGCCGCTCAGTTCGAGCATCTTGCCCAGGACGCAGCCGAAGATGATCAGGAGGCCGACGTTGGCCAGCGTGCTCCCGAAGCCGTCCTTGACCAGTTCGATGGTTCCGGTGCCGCCCATACCCAGGACGAGTCCCAGCGCCACGACGACGATGAAAAGCGTGGCCACGGGGTGGACCTTGAAGCGTGCGATGAACAGCACGAGCACGGCGATGGCGCCCAGGAACGCCAGCAGTGTGAGGACGTCCGACATGTCACTGCTCTCCGGTGTTCAGAGGCGAGCGCGAGCGCGCCAGGTTCCAGGTGTCGCGGAGGGTGTCCTCGGGGTCGGCGAGGTCGCCGAGGCGCAGCAGCTCTCCGGCCGCCACGTCGCGCTTCAGGGTGGTGTGCGCCGCAAGGTAGAGCGGAGCGACGTCGGCGGGGGCGTCGGCGGAGTCCAGCAGGACGGGAGCCACACCGGTCACGTCGTGGTGGTGTCCGCCCATGTCGAGCCGTGTTCCGGCGGCGAGCGCGGTGCGGGCCCGTCCGGCCAGCACCGCGTGCGGGGCCGGGGGACGGGTGCCCGCGGCCCGGTGCTGGTCGGCGGCGGCCAGGATGCTCAGCGGGGTCTCGACGCCCATGAGGTGGTAGGGCAGGTAGAGGCAGGCGTAGCGTCCCGAACGCGAGACGACGTGGCCCTTCTGTGCCAAGAGTGACCAGGAGACGTCGTCCCCGGTACGCACCACGGCGAAGACGCCGCCCGCGAAGGAGGCCTCCTCCGGCAGGCGCAGGACGCTGAAGACGTCCACGACGCCGGAGCGGGTGAGGACTCCGCCGTCCTCGGCGAGCGAGTAGACGTCGGCGAGCTCGGCCGTGCGGGCGACGGGGTAGTGCAGGGTCTCCACGTCGGGCACCAGGCCCGTGAAGTTGGCGACCACGCCCATCTCGCAGTAGTCGGCGGCGGCCGATCGCTTGATGTCGGACACGGCCCGGGCGCGGGCGGCGAGGGTGGCGGGCACGTCCTCGCCGAGGGTGAGCAGGGAGGCCAGCTCGGGTGCGTCGATCTCCTGGTCGAGCTGGCGTACGCGCCCGGTGGCGGGGTCGAAGACGAGGTCGTACTCGCCGGACTTGCCGATGGCGACGACGTCGAGCCCGAGCAGTCGGGTGCGCTCGTACCACTCGATGAGGTTGGCGGGCTGGTCGCCGATGCCGGGCGTGTAGACGACGCCGTGCTCCTCGGCCAGTTCGGCCAGGGCGACGCCGGAGACGGAGTCGACCTCCTTGGAGACCATCACCACGTGGCGTCCGGTCCCGATGGCCAGTCGTGCGGCGTCGGTGCCCGCCGCAGGGCTGCCGGTGGCCTCGACGAGGACGTCGTAGGCGGCGTGTTCGAGCAGGGCGGCGTCGTCGATCACGGCGATCTCGTCACCGGTGAGCGCGGCCAGCTCGCCCGGGGTCGAACACGCCCTCAGCGCGTCGACCGGGTAACCGAGCTCGGCGCACAGGGCGACGGTTCCCTCGGTGTCCAGGTCGCACAGGACCGAGGGGCGCAGCCGGTCCATGCGCGGCGTCTGGGCGAGCAGTGTGCGGGCGAACCCGCCCCGTGCCCCGGTGATCGCGTAGCGCACGGTCGGCGGGGGCGTGCCCGTGGTGCTGGTGGCTTGCATGGTTCTCCTTCTCTCACGTCACGGTGGACACGTTGTCCTCACCCGTAACGGCAACACGCCCTGTTTAACAGGAGAGGAACATGCGCGTCAACAATTATCACGCCTCGTATCATCTGGTAACACTCGCTAGCATGTATCTGTGAACGCACTCGAAGGAGGACGATGATCCCGGCGCAACGGCGCGAACTGCTCCTGAGAGAACTGCGCGGTACGGGTGTGCTGAGCGTGAAGGAGCTCTGCGACATCCTCGGTGTCTCGCACATGACGGTCCGCCGCGACATCATGACCCTGGAGGAAGAGGGGCGGGTCCGGTCGGTCCCCGGCGGCGTGGAACTCGCCTCACAGGTCCGCTCCGAGCCCTCCTACCTGGACAAGTCCCGTGTGGACCTGGACGAGAAGCGCGCGATGGCCCAGGCCGCCGCCGCCCTGGTCGAGGACGGCCACACAATCTACCTGGACGCCGGAACGACCCTGGGACACCTCGTGCCGTCCCTGTGGGGAGTGACCGGCCTCACCGTCATCACGAACGACCTCACCACGGCGGCCTCCCTGTCCGACCACCCCGACCTGTCCCTGTACTTCGTCGGCGGGCAGATCGACCGTGAGAACCGCTCCGCGGTGGGCGACATGGCCGCCGAGACGGTCGCGGAGTTCAACATCGACGTGGCCTTCATGTCGACCAGCTCGTGGGACATCGGACGCGGTTCGACCACGCCCTCACGGTCCAAGGTGGCCGTCAAGCGCGCGGCCATGGCGGCCGCGTCCTCGTCGGTGCTGGTCGCCGGGGCCGACAAGTACGGCGCGTTCGGAACCTTCAAGGTCGCCGCGTTGGAGAGCTTCTCCATGGTGATCACCGACGACCGCCTGGCCGAGTCGTCCGCGCGCGCCATACAGGAGGTCGGCGTCAGCCTGGAGATCGTGATCCCCCAGAGCGCCTCCGACGAGGCGGCGCGACTCGACCCCACCGTCTGAGCCGTGTGGCCGGGGGGCGGCCCCCGGTCACACGGAGGGTGCCACGGGTCGAGGGGCGCACGCCAGGGGTCGCGGTCGGTCCGGTGCTGACACCGGCCCGTGCCCGGCCCGGTGAGCGCGGCCCCCGCGCGCTCCTGGGGCACGCGCCCGAGGCCCGGGTGGAACCGCTGCGCCGGGCCGGGCCCGGCTCAGTCGCGGGGTGTGCGGAAGTCGCGGGCGCCCGGGGCCAGGGCGGCCAGCGCCGGGGCCAGGACACACAGGGCGGCGCAGGCGAGCAGCACGTTCTGCGCCCCGAAGGCCTGGGCGGCGGGGGCGATCAGGGCCAGGCCGACCGGGGCCAGACCGTAGGCGAACAGGAAGTCCAGTGACGACACCCGGGCCAGTTTGTCCGGGGCGACCTCGCGCTGGGCGGCGGTGAACCACGGGACGTTGAACAGCTCCACACCCAGGCCCACCACGGCGTAGGCGGCGAACACCCAGAGCCCGCCGACGGGGAACACCAGGCTCAGCGGGGCGAGGGCGTATAGGCCGAGGCCGAACAGGGCCCACCAGCCCTGCGCGCGCGGCTTCCAGCGGGCCACCAGCAGCGCTCCGATCAGCGCCCCGGCCGTGTAGGCCGTCAGCGCCCCGGCCAGGACGGCCTCGGTTCCGTAGTGGTCACGGCTGGCCAGGGGGAGCAGGACGTTGGTCGCCGAGTAGCCCAGGGCGATGACCACCGTCAGCGCGCCCAGACCGGCGAGGAACCAGCTGTGGCGGCGCGCCTCGGTGAGCCCCTCGATGAACTCCACGTGGAAGGGCGCCCGCGCGGGGCGCTCGACGGGCGCGGTGTCGCCGCCACGGGGCAGCAGCGCGGCGGCCAGCCACAGAGCGGCCGTGACCAGCAGCAGCACCTGGGGGCTGGTGACCGTGGCCAGCAGGGCGGTCAGCCCGGGGGCCAGGAAGGTGACCCCGCGGACGGAGAAGGTCAGGGCCGCGTTGGCCTGCTGGCGGTCCTCCACCGGCACCACCTCGGCGGTCAGGGCCTGGAAGGCGGGTCGGCAGGCCCCCTGGCCGACGCCCACGACCGCGGCGGCCACGGTCATGAGCGCGATCGAACCGCCCAGCCCCGCCGCGAGGACGGGGCTGGCGAGGGCTGCGGCGAGCCCGGACCAGAGGACCACCGCCCGGCGTGAGTGGCGGTCGGCGAACAGGCCGCCCAGGGGGACCGCGACCAGGAAGCCGGCGGTGCGGGCGGCCAGGACCAGTCCGAGGCCCACCGCGCTGAGCGAACCGTGCAGGACCGCCAGGCCCAGGATGAACGGCATGGCCCAGGTGGCCAGGCCGGACGCGGTGGTCGCGCACCACAGGCGGACGAAGGTCGGCCGGAGCAGCGGTGCGCCGCGGCGCTCCTGTGGGCGGGTCGTGTTCGGCGTCGTGGACACGAGGAGTACTCATCTCGGTTCGGGGTGGGTAGGGTCTCACTCTATTGAAAACGATTATCAGTTGCGTCGCTCTTCGTGAAACTGGAGTGGTGTGCCGGGGTGGTTTGCCTGCGGCGCGGCGGATGTCCGCTTCTGTGGGGATTGGCGCTCGCGGTAACGGGGCAGCGACCCCGTGGAGTGAAGAGCTTCTGGTGACAACGATTATCGTTTTCGCTATGGTCGTCGGAACCGGTACCCCCCAGGACGTACCGACCGGTGCCCCCTGCCCGCAGACAGCCCCGAAAGGCCCCGCGTGGACCCCCATCAGATCGCCCAGCTGCCCCCGCCACTGCCGCCCGAGCAGATCATCGGCCTCAACCGGCCCAAGGTCGACCTGCACACCCTCCGCTCCTACACCTGGAACGGGTGGGAGTTCGACGTCCCACCCGAGGTGTTCCTCCCCGGCGCGACCAGCCGCATGATCCACCAGCGCATCCTCGACGACGACATCGACGTGCGCGGACGCGTCTACGCCGCCATGGGCGCCGGGCTCGGCGTGGAGGCCGCCGTGGCCGGACTGCGCGGCGCCGCCCGGATCCTGGCCGCGGACGTCCACCCGGCCAGTGTGCGGGCCACCGAGCACAACTACCGGCGCGTCGTCGGCGCGGGGGAGTCCCGCCAAGGGACCGAGTTCGTCCCGCTGGTCTCCGACCTGTTCGCCGAGTTCCCGCCCGAACCCCGGTTGGACGTCGTCACCTTCAACCCGCCAGCGGTCAGCCAGCCCGTCAGCGACGATCCCGACGTCGTCCGCAACGTCTGCGCCGGGCGCCCCGTCACCGACGCCTTCTTCACCCAGCTCGCCGAACGCGACCTCCTGGCCCCCGGCGGCCAGGTCTACTTCGTCGCCTCCAACACCGCCGACCTGCGCGGGATCATCGAGCACGCCGTCGACAGCGGGTTCACCGCACACGTCCACCACCTGCACGACTGGAACGACGGAGTTCTGACCTACCTGTTCCGCCTCACCCGGGAGAACGCCAAGTGAGCCACCCCCAGCGCACCCTCGACCTCCGGGCCCTCCAGCAGTCGGTGCTCGACACCCCCGACCTCCCCGTCGCCACCAGCGTGTTCTGGGTCCACCACGGAACCCGCCTGGCCGGAGGCGACGTCACCTACCTCAACCAGTACGTCCTGGTGCGAATCGGACGGGCCTTCGGCGCGTGCTCCTTCGAACCGGGCCAGCTGGACCCCGAGATCTGCGCTGACCTGTCCGGCAGACCCCTGGCCGACCTCCTGAGAGCCCCGGCCCCGGTACGGCTGGCCGCTCTGGACGCCTACCTGGGCCATGCCCGACCCCACTCCGAGGACCCCCGTGCCGAACGGGTCACCCTCCCGTACGGCACCCCCGAGGAGCGCGCCGTCGCCCGCGACCGCGCCATCGCCGGACTCCTCCCCGAACCCGACGGGAGGCGGATCGCCCTGATCGGCGTGGTCAACCCCCTCGTGGCCGCCATCCGGGAGCGGGGCGGCCTGTGCCTGCCCTGCGACCTCAACCTGCGCCGCACCCAGTGGGGCGACCCCGTCAACCCGGACATGGAGGAGGTCCTGGCCGAGGCCGACGCGGTCGTGGCCACCGGCATGACTCTGGGCAACGGCACCTTCGACCGCATCCTGGAGCGCTGCCGCGAACGGGACCTGCCGCTGGTCCTGTACGCCCAGAGCGGGAGCGCGGTCGCACGGGCCTTCCTCGGCTCCGGCGTCACCGCGGTCTCCGCCGAACCCTTCCCGTTCTCACAGTTCAGCGCCGAACCGACCCACCTCTACCGCTACCGAGAAGGAACCCGAGAGTGACCGTAGGAACTGGACAGGCGACCTGCCACCACGGCGAGATCCTCCAGGGCGTGTTCCTGGACGAGCGGGGACGTCCCACCCGTGGCCTGGTCACCCTGCCGATGGCCGAGCCCCGCACCCGGGCGGTGTTCACCCCGTTCTCCGCGAGTGCGCCCCGCCACGTCGTCGTCGACCCGCCCGACCGGGCCAAGGCGGCCCGCGCCGCCGAGCTCGCCGTGCAGGAGTGCGCGCGTGTGGCCGGGACCCCGCGGGCGGGCGGCTTCCTCAGTGTCCGGGGCGGGGCCCGGCCGGGCCTCGGCATGGGGTCGTCCACCAGTGACGTGACGGCGGCGGTGCGCGCGGTCGCGGCGGGGCTCGGCGTGGAGTTGACGCCGGAGTCCGTGGCCGGGGTGGCGGTCGCGGCGGAGGGCGCCAGCGACCCGGTCATGTTCGGCGACCGCCCCCTGCTGTTCGCCCAGCGTGAGGGCCGGGTCCTGGAGGAGCTGGGCCCCGCGCTGCCGGAGATGGCGGTCGTGGGCTGCCTGACCGGAAGCGGCCAACCGGTCGACACCCTCTCCCTGGCGGGGAACGCACGACGGGGGGACATCGCCGTCTACGAGAGGTTGCGTGCCGCGCTGCGTACCGCGATCACCGAGGCAGACGTGGCCGGGGTCGGGCACGTCAGCACCGAGAGCGCCATCCTCAACCAGCGTGTGCTGCCCAAGGACGAGCTGGGCACGCTGCGGGAGGTCGCCCGCGAGTGCGGGGCGGCGGGCATCCAGGTGGCGCACAGCGGCAACGTGGCCGGTGTGCTCTTCGACGCGGCCGCTCCCGGTCTCGTGGAACGCCTCGAGGCGGCCATCGACCGTCTCCAGGCCGCTGGGCTCACTCCTCACCGCGTGTTCTCCACGGCCACGAGGTCCGGCGCCCTGCCCGCCGTGGCGGACCCCTCCGCGCGGCCGGTCCTCACCGGGGTCACCTCGACCCCGACCCCCTCCCCACCGGCCCCTCCACCCTCGATCACCTCGGAGCCACCTTGGACGACCACGTTTCCGAAGCCATCGCCAGACCCGACCTGATCGACCTCGGCGGGGGCCTGCTGTGCCTGCGCTTCGAGTCCATGAAGGTGGCCTCCGCGCTCGCGGCCGTGCGCCACCTGCTGGACACCGGGGTGGTCCGGCCCGGTGACACCCTGATGGACAGCTCCAGCGGCATCTACGCCTACGGACTGGCCCTGGCCGCGCACCGGTTCGGCCTGCACTGCCACATCATCGGTTCCACCACCGTCGACCGCCCCCTGCGTCTCCAGCTCGCGGTCCTGGGTGCCACCCTGGAGCAGATGCCGCCCTCGGACGACCTCCGGCTGGACCAGGACCGCCGGGTCCGACGGGTCAGACAGGTGCTCCGCGAGAACCCCGACTACCACTGGATGCGCCAGTACCACGACGTCGTCCACGGCCTCGGCTACCGCGCGGTGGCCGACCAGATCCGCAAGGAGGCCGGAGACGGCCCGCTCACCCTGGTGGGCGGGGTCGGATCCGGGGCCTCCACCGGGGCGCTCGCCCGCTACCTGCGGGAGGGCGCCCCCGACACCCCGCTCGTGGGGGTGCAGCCGTTCGGCAGCGTCACCTTCGGCAGTGACCACGTCACCGACCCGCAGATCATCATCGCGGGGATCGGCAGTTCGATCCCGTTCGGCAACGTCGACCACACCCTCTACGACACGGTGCACTGGACCGGCTTCGACGCCGCCCTGGCCGGGAGCACGGACCTCCTGCGCCGCCACGCGGTCTTCGCCGGGCTCTCCACGGGCGCGGCCTACCTGGTGGCGCGCTGGGAGGCGGCGGCAGCCCCGGACCGGCGGGTGGTGTTCGTGGCCCCCGACACCGGGCACCGGTACGTGGACACCGTCTTCGCCCGTCACGAGGAGGCCGCCGACGTCGCCGACCTCTCCCCCCGGGAGATCGGTGACCTCAAGGAGCTGTCGCCGCCCTGGTGCCGGATGGACTGGGGGCGTCAGCCCGCACCGGATCAGGCCGTCCACCGGGACGACTGAGCTCGGGGCTGCGGAAGGCAGGGGCCGCGCTCACAGCAGAGGAGGGGCCACTGCCTTCCGTGCTCCGTCATTCCCGGGGTTCGTCCCACACCGGGAACACCTCGTCACGGGGTCGTCGACCGCGGGAGGGAGCCGCTCGCAGCGGTGAGCACTACCTGTCGGGGCCCGCTCCGGCTTCCCCCGGACCGGAACGGGGACGACGGTGCTGATGGTCGGCGTCGCCCTGGCGGACGAGGTCGAGGACCGGGCGCAGACTGGCCGGACGGGCATGCACGGGGAGGTGGTCGACCAGGTGGACGGGGCAGCCGAGGGCCAGCGCGCCGGTGTCGGCGTGGCGGTCGTCGCCGACCATCAGCACCACCTCGGGTGCGAGCTCCAGGGCATCGCAGGCGATACGAAACAGCTCAGGGTCAGGCTTGCGCAGGCCGTGCTCGTAGCTGAGGACGAACTCCTGAACCGGCTCCGCGATGCCGTGGGCCTTCAGCACCGGGCGCAGGTCCCAGCCGATGTTGCTGACCACCGCCACCGGGATGCCGCGTCCACGTAGTTCGTCCAGGACCTCGGAGGTGTCCGGGTAGGGGCGCCAGGCGTCCGGTGTCATGTGGCGGGTGTACAGGGCGTCGTACACGGCCTGGCCCCACGGAAGGTTCGCTTCACGGGCCAGAGCGGTGTACGTGGCGCGGTGAGCTGTCGCGGACAGGTCGCGTTCGTCCCACAAGCGGTTCAGGCGGGACGGTAGAGCCGTTGGGTCGGAACCCCCGGGCTGCGCCCCGCAACGATCCAGCCGGGCTGCGTACTCCTCGATCTCCGTGTCGGTGGCAGCGATTCCGACCTCGGTCAGGACCGCGCGCAACCAGTCGGTGACGGGCTCGATCCGCATGAGTGTGCCGGAGAAGTCGAACATGCACCCTTCGACGGTCACCGGCGCACCGTCCCTTCGGGAGCTTCGGGGGCGATGGCGCCCTCGTCCACCTCCACCTCCACCTTGTCACCGGGGACCTTGGGCAGGTGGTGGACGATGATCCGGACCGGGTGGGGAACCGGCAACGCGCCGTGAACATCGTTCGGCTCCAGGACGAGTACGTCGCCGGGGGCCAACCGGACCACAGCGCCGTTGACCCAGTAGTCGGCGCTGTCCAGGAAGTAGAACACCTCGTGGAGGTGCCGGTGGTAGTGCCTGCGTTCGGTGAAGTCGGCGGGGTGCACAACGTGGAGGATCGCCGCGCGGTCCACTGACGGACCAAGGGGAAGGTCGAGCAGGGGCAGCACGGTCCGACCATCGGGGCGTCGGTCCGGATCCAGTTCGGATCTGCGAATGACCTGCATCTTGCGGGTTCCTCTCTGTCGGGTCTGTTGCCTTGGGCGGTGGGTCAGCCGGAGGTGCGGTCCACGAGTGCCGCTCGCCGGGGCTCGGCCCGGATCCTGGCCCGGATGGGTCGGGGGCGGGCGGCGACCAGGTCACGGTGGAGCGCGTTGAACAGCTCCACCCCGCGCGCGTAGCAAGCGAGCGCGACGGACTCGCGCTGGTCGTGGGCGATGTGGAAGGGCATCACACTGCACATGTGGGCGGCCTCGGCCAGGCGGACCTTCAGCATCCAGTGCGGGTCGTCCTGGTGCCAGCCGGTCGCGGTGAGCCATGCGTGAACGCGGTCGCGGACCCGGTGGTAGAACGCCACGAGACGGGGGGAGGTGAACGCGTAGTCGATGCCGTCCCTGCCTGCCGAGGCCTCCACGTGGCCCCCGTGGATCAGGTCGTACAGGGAGTTGACGGAGTGCCAGACCTTTCCCAGGTCATAGGCCGGATCGTAGCCCGCGTTGCCCCTGGGATCGATGAGCACGAACCGGTGGCCCGGTCGGTCGATGAGGACGTTGTCAAAGTGCGGGTCGCCGTGCGTACGAACCAGCCGGTTCGGGGTGAGCATGCCCAGCGCCTGCCCGTCGCGGGCGAGCTCGGTGACGAGGGCACCCGGGTTGCGCAGGCGGACACCGTTGATCAGGAGGGTGTCCGAGTTCCACAGCGTGCGCCGGTCCGGCAGCGCGGCGGCGGTCTCGGCCAGTCTGGTCTCGACGCGGTCCAGGTGGGTGCGGCGCACGTAGTCGGTGGGGGTCGGCCTGGAACCGCCGGGGTAGACGTCGCGGCGGAGGGAGGCGAGGACTCGGCGCGTCCACAGGGCCGCCTCATCGGCGTCGATCTCCTCGCTGAGGATGAGCCCTCGCAGGGTGGGTAGGCGGTGGAACCTCAGGTCCATGGAGGCGCGGCCGGGCTCGACCCGGTGCGCGACGACGTCGGCGAAGTGCCGTCCGGCGTCGGGTTCCAGGCCGCGCAGCCACTCGATCTCGTCGTTGAGTTTGCCGAGGCCGACGCCGGTGGCCTCTTTGCGGACCGTTCTGTTGCCGTGGTCGTTGGGCAGACGGAGGTAGGTGCGGGCGTGGGAACCCCCGGCCAGCCGCTCCCCGATCACCGCCTCATCCCCGTGGACGTCGCGGGCCACCTCCGCGCACAGGACTCGGGTACGTCGGGCCAGGGAGTCGAGTGCGTCGTGCCAGGGAGAAAGGGAGGCGGCATCGCGGTGGTGGTCGGAACGGGCTTCGAGTATGTCGGCGAGGAGTACGCGGTCCGCCGCACCGCCGACCAACAGGGCGCCGAGGTAGTCCATGGGTCTTCGGGTGTCTTCTGTGGGCCACTGCCTATCCGACCGGAACAAGCTCTCCAGTCGCAGGTGCCGACCTTCGCGACGGGTCGCGGCCGTGGCGGCGGCTGGGCGGCCGAGGGCGTCGGGGCGCCCGGTCACCAGTGCTGTCGTGTCGGCCAGCTCGGCGAACCCTTCGACGGTACCGCGCCGGATGTCGCAGGCGCAGTCGAGCACGAGTATGCTTCCGGCTCCGCGGCGCAGGATGGCCGTGAGCAGCCAGTCGCGCTGCCGTTCGAGTGCCGGGACCGTCCATTCCACGACACCGGACCACCGGGTCGGCGCTTCGTTGTCTGTTGCGGCGGCCTCCGAGGCCAGGACGCTGACACGGCTGAGAGTGCCGTTCAGGACAGCGCCGCGGACGCGGTCGACCACCCCGACGGGCGCCTTGGAGTGTCGTCGGCACGTGGTGCTGCACACGATGGCTTCCACGAGAGATCTCCTTCTGCGAGTGGTTCCGCCGGACGACCGGGACGCCTGCGCCCTCAGTGGGAAGACCGCAGTCGGGACCCCGTCGAGCGCAGGTAGTCGACGGCTCGTCGGCGGATCCCGGGGGGCGGTAGCAGGCCGAGGGATTCCAGTCGTTCGGTGCGCAGCCAGGGACGTTCGGGCCGGAGGACCCCGCCGGGGGCAGGCTGGGTGGGGCGAAGCAGGTCCGGGGACAGTCCGGCGGCCTCGGCGACGATCCGCCCCCACTCGTATTTGGTGGCGCCCTCCTGCGCGGCCACGTGCAGGACTCCCGTGAGGTCGTCAGCGATGGCGCGCGCCAGGATCGCGGCCACGTCGTGGCTCCAGGTGGGTTGGCGCCCGTAGTGGTCGTCGAGGTCGACGGAGTGGCCCTGGCCCAACGCCTCCAGCATGGCTTCGAGCCAGGTGGGGGCGCGGTGTGGGACCGGATCGCCGTACAGCACGGGCAGGCGGACCGTGAGCGCACCGGGAGCAAGGGCGGCGCGGTGCTCTCCGAGGAGTTTTGTCTCGCCGTAGGTCTGGAGCGGAGCGGGGGTGTCGTCCTCGCGGTACCCGTCGCTGGCCGATCCGTCGAAGACGTACTCCGTGGAGATGTGGACGAGCTTGGCGCCGTACCGTTCGCATGCCAGTGCGACGTTCTCGGTGCTCTTGGCGTTCAGCAGGTGGGCCGTGTGCGGGGCGCGCTCGCACACCTGGACATCGGGGGCGGCGACACAGTGCACACACACCTGTGGGGTGTGGTCGGCGAAGTAACGGTTGACCTGTTCCGGGGACGTCGCGTCGACTCTGTGCAGCCCTGGGGCGTCGTTGCGGTACGACCAACCCGTGACAGTGTTCACAGTTTCCGGGAACTGCGTATCTTTCGGAACTCCTGTGCGGAGCGCCCGCATCACCCGACTGCCCAACATTCCACTGGCACCGGTTACGAGAATGTTGCGTGACATGTGATGACCCGTTTCAAAAAGGCTTGGGTTGTCCGGAAAAGACACCACGTCTGCCTCGATTGGCGAGCGGTAGGTGCAAGAGTGGTTGGCTCACCTTGTGGGTAATGGGGGATTTGCTTCGAAGGTGAGACCGTAGGGGTGTTCGCGCATGGGTCGCCGAGGCCTCTGCCTGTGCCGATAGCGCACCTCGTGACTCTGTCACCGTCGGCTGTATAAATTCAGATCAGAGGCGTGGCGGCGTGCCTGCGGGGGTGGATGCTGCGGCCTGGGGGGTGAAGGGAAAGGATGCGGAGTGTGAATTTATCAGTTGATATCCGAGGGGGTGTTGCGGCGGGGTAAACAATTCACGTGAGAATCGAATGGGAACTTGGGAGCGCTCCCAATGCTTTCTGGGGAAGATTAACTGTACGATCGAGGCGCTGTCAACCACTTCCCCGCGGGGCGGTCCTGTTGTATGGTCGACGACCAGTCACATCTTCCCTGGTTGCAAGAAGTCATCACGATGTGGGAAATGGTCGGTGGCCAAAGCGCGAACACTGGTGGTGGCAACGACCGTTGGCGGTAAAACGCCCTACTCCCGACGACCGGTTGTGTCGTCGGCTGACTGCTCGACCCACTCCCCGCGACCACACTCGTCGGTTCAGGAACCACGTCCTGACGGGGCCTTCGTGTGTCCATCCGCGCGGTCGCGATCCAGGGCCCACAGGTGGCGACCGGACGTGCTTGGCCGCTTCCTGCGGGCCCTGGGCGTACCGCTGGAACGAATTCCCGCCGGGGAGGAACCACGTGCGGAACCGTTCCGACCGGTGCGGGCCGACCGCGCCTCAACGGTTCCCGTGACTTTCGCCAGAGCCACCGCCCCCTCGCGGTCAGGGAACCCGCTCTCCTGCGGTCAGAGACCGACCAGCAGGTAGGCCAGGGGACCGGCGATGAGCACGCTGAGGATGACCCGCTGGAACCAGATCACCACGAGCTGCCCCACCGTCAGCGGGATGCGCGTGGCCAGGACGCAGGGGACCAGAGCGGAGAAGAAGACGATCGAGGACACCGACACGACACCGACCACCAGGCGGAGCACGAGGTCTTCGGACCCGGCGGCCACGGTCGCGGGCAGGAACACCTCGGCGATCCCCACCGAGAGCGCCTTGGCGGCCAGCATGGGGTCGGAGAGCCCCACCAGCCACGTGAACGGGACGAACACGTAGGCCAGCAGGTCGAAGACCGGGGTGGAGTGCGCCACCACCAGGCCGATGGTGCCCACGGACATGATCGACGGAAGGATGGACATGCTCATCCGGACCCCGTCGGCGAAGTTCACCCACACGTTGCGCGGCAGCGACGGCGCCGCGAGCAGGGCCCCTCGGGCCTCCTTCCAGGCGTGGCCGAGGCGGTTCCCGGTGACCTCCTCCTCCGGCTGCGGCGTCGCCCCCGGGAAGTGGTCGTCCGGGATACGGCTCAGCGGGGGGACGCGCACGAGGATCGCGGTGACCGCGTAGGTGACGAAGAACGTCAGGAAGAAGTAGGTCAGCCAGATCCCCATCAGGTCCAGGGTGTTGGCGATGACCACCATGAACGTGACCGAGACCGTGGAGAACCCGATCGCGATGATCGCCGCCTCCCGGCCCGTGTAGCGCCCGGACTGGTAGACGCGGTCCGTGATGAGCAGCCCCAGCGAGTAGCTGCCCACGAACGAGGCGGCGGCGTCCACGGCCGAGCGCCCGGGAGTGCGCCACACGGGTCGCATCACGCGTTGCAGCAGGACCCCGACGAACTCCATCAGCCCGTACCCCACCAGCATCGCCAGGAAGATCGCGCCGACCGGGACCAGGAGTCCGACGTTGACGGCCACGGCGTTGAACAGGAAGGGCGCGAGATCCTCGCCCATGAACCAGTCCGGGCCGACGTCCAGGATCACCATGGACGCCACGGCCAGGCCCACGATGTTCAGCAGGGCGAACACCAGCTTCACCCTGCTGTGCCGCCACGTTCCGGTGATGAAGGGGACCACCGTCCCAGCCGCGATGAGCAGCCAGATCACGTAGGGCAGCGCGGGCCCGAGCGCGGTCTGGAGGAGGGTCACCAGATGGTCCAGCGGGATGGCGTTCCGGCCCTCGAAGGTCACCGGGACGAAGAACATGAAGATGCCGATACCGCTGTAGACGACCAGGCGCCACGTCCCGGCCGCCTTCGAAGCGGTCGCGTTGTCGCTCACGGGGGGCTCCTCCTGCCTCTGAAATGGGAGTATTCCCGGAATCGAAGCAGAAAGTGACGCGGGACACCCGGGCTTGAGAGGAGAAAGCGTCCGAGATCTCGGACATCCGGTTTCGTTCAGGGGTCCGAGTGTTTCCCCCGGGTGTCCGGCTCAGCCCGAGCGGGGGTCATCTCATTCTGATCGGCAGGAGAGGTGTCGTCATGCACGCCCCGCCCGGCTTCATGTGTGCCAGGCGATGCGGCCCGTGGCAATCTCTGAGGCCTGCCAGCTTCACCACCATCGAGCCCGTATGTCGAAAGCGAGCCCTCCCGTGTCCGACGCCCCCTACGCACCGCGCACGTTCCCCGTCTCAGTCAAAGGCGTCGTCATCCGTGACGGGCGGGTACTCCTGTTGCGCAACGAGCGTGACGAGTGGGAGCTCCCCGGCGGAAAGATCGAACTGGGGGAGACCCCGGAGGAGTGCCTGGCGCGGGAGATCGAGGAGGAGACGGGCTGGCCGGTCACGGTGGCCCAGATCCTCGATTCGTGGATTTACCACATCACCCAGGTCGACAAGCACGTCTTCATCGTCACCTACGGCTGTCATGTGGACTCGGACGCCCCGGTCGTGGTCTCCAGCGAGCACAAGGAAGCCGGGCTGTTCACCGAAGACGAGGTACCCCGTCTGCCGATGCCGGAGGGGTACAAGAGGTCGGTGCTGTCCTGGTTCTCCCAGCCGGACGTGTGACCGCCATACCCCTCATCTGCCGTTCCCGGGAGGGATGTATGGCTCTCCCGGGAACGGGATCGCGCGTGTTCGGCATGTGGGGACGAGGAGCGCGGAGCAGCTCCCGGGCTGACGTGGGGGAAGACTCTGACCGTGGTCAGAGCCCGGAACAGGGCTCAGGATGAGGAGACGCGCAGCAGCGCGGACCACTCGGGGGAGGGGAAGGAGAGGTAACCCAGGTCGCGCTGGGTGGAGTCGCGTACCGCGAACCGTTGGGGTTCGTCCAGGAAGGGACCCGCTTCGACGCAGCTGCGGTCTCCGTTGGGGCTGTGGCTGCTGATGTGCCAGCCCACCTCGACGCACTGCCCACCAGTGTCAGAGCTGTAGCTGCTTGTGCGCCAACTAATAACGGTCGACGTGTCCCGATTCATCGCAACTCCCGTTCCAGCATGTGTAGGAAGTCCATTGATGCTTCCGCGTCAAGACTCCCCTGGTGCAGGCGATCGTATCGGTCAACCAGTTCCTCAGCGCCTTCTGATTCAGCGAAGAGAACACCGGCAGGGGTCTCGATGTGAGCAACCGTGGGAAATGGTTCAGCCATACGAATGACCCTGAAGGACCCCGCGCCACCACAGTGCGCTCCAGCAGCGAAAGGCAGGACTCTGATGTCGATGTTGTCCCGCTGGGCTTGGTTGGCGAGGTGGGCCACCTGGCTCACCATGGCCTGGGGTCCACCGACTGGACGTCTCAACACGGCCTCGTCAATGACAACGGAAATCGTCAGGCTCTCACGATCGAGCACTTGCTGACGCTGAATTCGGAGATCCACCCAGCGCTTCACCTGCTGCTTCGCAGCCTTGGGATCATCCGCCTTGATCAACGCTTCCGCATAGCCAGATGTCTGAAGTAGCCCAGGCACCGCGGCGACGCCGAACAATTGCATGTGTTCGGCACGCTCCTCAAGCCAGAGGAGGTCGACGAACCAGCCGCCGCCGATATCCTTGGCATGCTTCTCCCACCAGCCTGTCTTGGAGACCTCACCCACCATGTGGAGGGTGGCCTGGCGCTGGGATTCCTCATCCACTCCAAACAGGTCCATGAGCGCGACCACATCGTCCTTGCGCGGTGGATGTATGCCTGCCTCGAACCTGCTCAGCGACGATTGATCGCGTCCCAGGTACTCGGCGACCTCCTGCATGGTCATGCCGTTGCGCTGACGCAGCTCCTTGAAGGTCTTACCGATCCATTGGGCTCGGAGGGTGACCTGTCTCTTCGCTGCCACGGGTTCCTCACAAAAGTTCGCGCATATATGCCTCAACTTCTTGCGTAGCTTACGTGAGCCGTGTCACTGTTGACAACATGTCCAGGGTAGATCGCAGAGAGCTACCGACTGGGCCGTTCAAAAGAGACAGCCGCCCGGGGTGGGGTACTGAGATTGCAGCCTCTTCGCCCCACCTCGGGCGGCCTTCGAGGAGGGAACGCCGATGAACGACGTCCACATCCCCACCCCCATTGTTGCCCAGGAGTGGGACAAGATCGACACCTCCGTCGACAACGAGGACCCTCAGGTCCTGTCCTCGGAGCAGTTCGCGCGCTACTGCGCCACCATCCGGGACCTGTTGCGTGCCGCTGGCCTGCCGGTTCAGGACTTCGACCGGGAGACCCCCGAATTCCTGGTGATCGACGACGAGGAACTGGGAATGCGGGTCCGCTTGAGCCCCGATCGTCTGGCGAACGTTGAGATCACCCTCAGCGAGGACATGGCGGAGGCGTTCAACACCGTGCGGTTCGCCAGCCACCTCATCCGTCTCCTCGAGCTGGGGCGGAGGTTCCGCGACGAGAGCACCGCAAGCCTCTGACCTCGGAGCGCCGCGTAACCCCGCCGTCTCCTCCTCCGGAACCTGACTGAGGGGGCCGCTCCGGACTCCTCCGGGCGGCCCCGTCGGGTCCTCAGTCCAGTTCGCGCAGGTACTCCGCGAACTTCTCCAGGCCGTCGATGTTCCTCGGCCCCGAGATGCCCTCGTTATAGTCCAGCACGAAGAAGTTCTCCTCGGTCACGGCCGGGACCCCGGCCATGGCGGGGGAGGAGGTGAGGAAGTCGATCTTCTCCTGGGCGGGCTGGTCGCCGTAGTCCAGGATGATGATCACCTCCGGCTCCTCCTCCACCACCGACTCCCAGCCCACCTGGGTCCAGCGCTGCTCCAGGTCACCGAAGATGTTGGCGCCCCCGGCGTGCTCGATGATGTCGTGCGGCGGGACCTGGTTGCCCGCGGTGAAGGGCTGGTCGGTGCCCGAGTCGTAGAGGAAGACCTTGGCCGGGTCACCCTCGGGCACCTGCTCCTCCACCGCCGCGACCCGTTCCCGGTAGCCCTCGACCAGCTCGGTGGCGCGCTCCTCCACGCCGAAGATCCGCCCCATGCGCTCCAGGTCCGTGTACAGCCCCTCGAACGGCGTCACCCGCTCGGGGTGCCCCGGGTAGTTGAAGCAGGACTCGGCGTGCATGAAGCTCTGGACGCCGATGCCGTCGAGGATCTCCGGGGTGATGCCCCGCTGGTCGCTGAAGCCCGAGTTCCAGCCCGCGACCACCAGGTCCGCCTCCGCGTCCACCACCAGCTCCCGGTTGAGCAGGTCGTCGCTGAGGAACTCGACCGCCGCGTAGTCCTCGGCCCACGGCGACTCCTCGACCGGCGGGTTGGCCGGGGGCATCACGTAGCCGTGCACGTGGTCGACCAGCCCGAGCGCGAACAGCTTGTCCGCGCTGCCGCCCTCGTAGGCGACCACCCGCTGCGGCGTGGTGTACTCCACCTCCTCACCGCAGCGCTGGACGGTGACCGGTCCGGCGCCGGCCTCGGAGACGCCCTCGACCTGGGCGCCGCAACCGGCGAGCAGGACCGAGACGGTCACGAGGGGGACCAGGGCGAGCGGACGGAGCGGGATTCGGGGGTTCATCGGGAGTCCTTCCTTGAGGGTGGGAGCCGGTACAGCAGCTGCGGGCCGCCGGTGAGGGGGTGGGGGACCACGGTGGCCTCCACGCCGAAGACCTCCCGGAGCAGGGCGGGGGTGAGCACCTTCTCGGGCGTGCCCGCGTCCACCAGCGCGCCCTCGGAGAGCACACCGACCACGTCGCAGGCCGAGGCGGCCAGGTTGAGGTCGTGCAGGACCACCAGCACCGTCACGCCCACGTCGCGCAACAGCGAGAGCAGGTCCAGCTGGTGGCGCACGTCCAGGTGGTTGGTGGGCTCGTCCAGCACCAGCACGCGCGGCTCCTGCACCAGGGCGCGGGCCACGAGGACCCGCTGGCGCTCACCGCCGGAGAGTTCGAGCACGCCGCGCCCGGCCAGGTGCGCCACGTCCAGCAGCTCCATCGAACTCCGGCACAGAGCGCGCTCCCTGTCGCTCAGCGGCTGGTTCCCGCGCAGGTGGGGTGTGCGCCCCAGCGCGACCAGCTCCTCGACCGTGAAGTCGAGGTCGCTCCCGTTCTCCTGCGTGAGGGCCGCGACGCGCTGGGCGCTCGAACGCGGGCTCATCGAGGTCAGGTCCTCGCCGTCGAGCAGGACGCGCCCCGCGCTGGGGCCCAGGGCCCGGTACACGCAGCGCAGGGCCGTGGACTTTCCGGAGCCGTTGGGCCCGACGAGCCCGACCACCTGCCCGTCGGGGACGTCCAGGGTGAGCCGCCGGACGATCCGGGCTCCGCCCAGGTCCACGGAAAGATCGTCGATGCGCAGGTCCATCATCGTCCTCCGAACAGGTAGCCGCGACGGCGCATCAGCGCGATGAACACCGGCACGCCGACCAGCGCCGTGATCACGCCGAGGGGGAGCTCACGTGGGGCCACCACCACCCGGGAGACCAGGTCCACCCAGACCATGAGCACCGCGCCCGCCAAGGGCGCCACAGTGAGCACCCTGCGGTGGTCGGCGCCCACGAGGATGCGCACGATGTGCGGCACCACCAGGCCGACGAACCCGATCGCGCCGCTCACCGCCACCATCGCGCCGGTCATGACGGCGGTCAGGACGAACAACCACCGGCGCAGACGGTCCGCGTCCACCCCGAGGCTGGCGGCGGTCTCGTCGCCCAGCGCCGTCACGTCCAGGGAGCGGGCCCGGGAGCGCAGCAGGAGCACGCCCAGCACCACGGCGGCCGCGACCACGGGCAGCGAGCCCCAGGTGGCAGCGCCGAAGCTGCCCATGGTCCAGTACAGGACGGTGCTGGTGGCCTCGTTGCTGGGGGCGAGGTAGACGATCACGCTCATGACGGCCTGGAAGCCGAAGGACAGCGCCACTCCTGTCAGGACCAGACGCAGCGGGGTGACGCCCATGCGCGAGTAGGAGACGGCGTAGACGAGCAGGGTCGCCGCGAGGGCCCCGGCGAAGGCCCCGGCCGAGACCGCGTGCACACCCAGGGCGGAGACGCCCAGGACTCCGACCAGGACCGCGCCCACGGAGGCCCCGGAGGAGACCCCGAGGATGTAGGGGTCGGCGAGGGGGTTGCGCACCATCGCCTGGACGGCCACGCCGACCGCGCCGAGCCCGGCGCCCACGATGGCGGCGAGCAGGACCCGGGGGGTGCGGATCTGCCAGATGACCTGGTAGCGCGTGAGCTCGTCGGCCTGGATGGTGCCGCCGCTCAGAGCGGCCCAGAGGTAGCGGACGGTCTCCTGCGGGGGGATGACCGCCGAGCCGAGGCCGATCGCCAGGACGGCGGAGACGACCAGTGCGAGGGTGAGGACCAGGGCGGCGGTCGTGGTGCCCGCCGGTGTGGCCAGCCAGCGGACCCGGGGGGCGGGTTCGGGACCGGGGTCGACGGGGGCGGTGAGGGGAGCGGGGGGAGCGGGGGCGTGCCGCATCCGATCTCCCTTCCTGTGAGGGCGCAGAACGAGTGGATATGAAAACGGTTTTCATTCTAAGCGCAGACTTGGGCACTCGCGTCCACTTTCGGAGAAGGGGAGCCGACCGGACACACGAAAGGCCCGCCAGTGGTCCGTGCCCACGGGTTCTTTCGAACTCGTGGGCACGGGACCACCGACGGGCGGATCGGCCCCGGTGGAAGGGTCAGACGGCGTTGAGCTGGATCGCCAGCTCGTCCAGGCTCCTCGCGGTCAGGTCGAAGGAGTCGGTCTCGACGGGCGGGTCCCCGCCCGGGCGTTCGACGTAGGCGGTCCGCAGGCCGAGCTCACGCGCGCCGCGCAGGTCCCACGCGTGGGCGGCGACCATCAGCAGGCGCTCCGGAGCACACCCCGCGTTCGCCACCGCCAGCCGGTAGACGTCCGGGTGGGGCTTGTAGGAGCGAGCGTCCTCGGCGGTGAGCGCCCGGTGCCAGCGCAGCCCGGCGTGCGCGCTGATGCGGGTGAGTGCGGCACCGCTGGCGTTGGACAGGCCGACCACCGAGTAGCGCGAGGCGATCCGCTCCAGCGCCCGCACGGAGTCGGGCCACGGGTCCGGGCGCAGCGCGGCGTTCGCCAGATCGAGGACCGCCTCATCGTCGTCGATGCCCGCCGCGGCCGCCACGTGCGCGGCCGCCTCCAGGTCGAGCCCGGCGCCGTTGACGTAGGGGACACCACCCGCGACGATCTCGCGCTGGCGCCCCTCGACGTGCTCGGACCACACCTTGAGGAGCCGCTCCATCTCCTCGCCGTCGGTGTTCGGCAGTGCCGTGCGGATGCCGCGCCTGATCCCGTCGGGCTCGTCGACCATGGTTCCGAGGACGTCGAAGACGATCGTGTCGAGGTCGGGGAGTGAGGTCACGGGAGGACTCCTGTGGGTCTTCGGCCGCGCCACCCGGGACGCGCGGGCTCGGTCGTCGGACACGGACGGGGCGGATCTCCTGCCCGCCCCACATCCGCCGGGCCCAGCGAGCATAGCTCGCCGGGCCCGCTCCGGTCCGTCCCGGTCCGCCGTGTCCGCCCCCGTCGTCAGGCGGCGCCGGTGGCCGGGGCGAAGGGGCCGCCGGTGCCGAAGGCGAGCTCCGCGAACCGGGTGCCGATGCGGTGGTGCGCGGCGGTGTCCGGGTGGAGGCGGTCGGGCAGTGGCAGCTCCGCGTGGTCCGCCTCGCCGTAGAGGTCGCGCCCGTCAAGGTAGGACAGGTGCGGGTCCTCGGCCGAACGCTCGCGCACGATCCGGGACAGCTCCTCCCGGATCGAAGAGAGTGTGAGTTTCCCCGAGGCGCCTTCCTTGGGGTCGCCGGTGGCCCGGAACAGCTTCCGACCGGCCCGCAGTGCCTCGGTGTCGAAGGCGGCGGGGCCCGGGGTGTCCTCCTGGATGGGGCACAGGATCGGGGAGACGACCAGCAGTGGTGTGTCGGGATGTCCCTCGCGGACGGTGTCCAGGAAACCGTGCACCGCAGGACCCAGGGCACGCATCCGCATGAGGTCCCCGTTGGCCAGGTTGATGCCGATCTTCACGCTGATCAGGTCGGCCGGGGTGTCCCGCATCGCGCGGGCGGTGAACGGGTCGAGCACGGCGCTGCCGCTCAGCCCCAGGTTGACCAGGTCCACGGGTTCGCTCGCGGCCGCCACGGCGGGCCAGATCGAGGTCGGACTCGTCGCGTCGGAACCGTGGCTGATGGAGCTGCCGTGGTGCAGCCACACCCGGCGGCCCCGGTCCGGTACGGGCTCGACGGGAGCGTCCGTGCGCAGGGCGACGAGGCGCGTGGACTCGTCGTGCGGCAGCCAGATCTCCACGTCCTTGACACGGTCGGGCAGGTCGGTGAAACGGGCGGTGCCCACGGGCCCGGGCCGGTGGTCCACGGCGCCGGTGGCCATGTCGAAGGTCAGGGTGTCGCCGCCGGACACGGTGGTCCGGGCGGTGAGCCGGCCGTCCACGAGCAGGTCGTACACCCCGTCCGGGCGCGCGGGCAGACCCGCGTAGACCCGCTTGGTGGGCAGGGCGTCGAGTTCGATCGCGGTCGCCCGGGTGCGCAGGAGCAGCCGCACACCCGAGGGCTGGGACTCGGCCAGCGCCAGCAGCGGGTCGGTGTTCTGGGCGCGGGCCCGCGCGGGCAACCGGTGCGGGAGCAGGCCGCGCTCCGTGTGCTCCCATTCGGCTGCGCCGAGCAGGAACTCCGTGCTCAGAGGTGTGGTGGTCCAGTGGTGTCCGGTGCGCATGGTGTCATCCGTGGGTTGTGTCGTTCGGGGCGGGCCAGGTCCGCAGCAGGTGGTCGAGGGCGTCCAGCGTCCGTGACCACGTCTCCTGGGTGTCGGGGGCGCTGTGGCTGAAGCTGCCGCCCATCTCCATGGAGACGTAGCCGTGGAAGACACTGCCCAGAAGGCGGACGGCGTGGGTCTGGTCCGGTTCGTTGAGGTCGTAGCCGCGCAGGAGCGCCCGTGTCATCCGTGCGTGCCGGACTCCGGCGCTGGCCGCCGCTGTCTCCGGATCGAGTCGGAACTGGGCGGCGCAGTAGCGGCCGGGGTGGTCGTGGGCGTAGTCGCGGTACACGTTGGCGAGGGCGACCAGTGCGTCCTTCCCGGACCGGCCCGCCAGGGCGTCGGCGGCCCGGTCGGCCAGCTCCTCCAGTGCGAGCAGGGCGATCCGCGTCCTGAGGTCCTGGGAGTTGCGCACGTGCGAGTACAGGCTCGCGACCCTGACGTCGAAGCGCCGGGCCAGGGCCGAGACGGTCACCTGGTCGAAGCCGACCTCGTCGGCCAGTTCGGCGCCCTCGCGTGTGAGGCGTTGCGGTGTCAGTCCTGCCCTTGCCATGGGGATCCTCCTCGTTTCCGAAAGTGATCCTATGGTTGCCTAAGGGTTTTAGGCAAACATGAGTCTGGCTTAGGCGCTTGGGATGGCACTCGGGTACCGGTAGTGCCCGGAAACGACACGAGGGGCCGGGGGTGAACCCCGGCCCCTCGTGGGACGGACGACGTGCCGCCGTCCTCGGGCGGATCAGACGATCAGCGCTTCATCAGGGCGAAGGCGCCCCAGTCGGGATACGCACACCATGGACCGTCATGGCGGCGGTGGCCCCTAGTCCTCCAGGGTGTCCTGGATGATCGGTACGATCTCGTCCAGCGCGTGGTTGATGCCCAGGGTGGAGCCGCTGGAGAAGGCGTTGGCCAGCTCCGGATCGTCCAGGACGATCAGGCGTCCGGCCTCGGCGGAGCCGATGCCCTGGAGGACCGGGTCCTCCTTCAGGAACGCGGTGGTCTCGGCGTCACCGATCGGGAAGACGATCGTGAGGTCGGCGTCCAGCTCCTCCACGAGCTCGGCGCTCAGGTCCGTGTAGAAGGCGCCGTCGGCCATCTCGACCAGCTCCGGCTTGTACTCGAAGCCCAGCTCGGTGAGGACGTCCACCCGAGTGTCACCGGGCACGTAGGCCCCGTACTGGCCGTCGAAGTAGGCGCCCACGGCGATGGTGAGGTCGGCGAACTCGGGGTTGTCGCCGCGCAGCTCCTCGAAGCGGCCCTCCAACTCGGTGACCAGTTCCTCGCCGCGCTCCTCCTCCCCCAGGACCTGGGCGACCTGGCGGGTCTGCTGCTGCCAGGTGGTGCCGTAGGTGACCTCGACCCCCGGCGGCGGGCCCACGACGGGCGCGACCGGGGAGAGGAGGTCGTGGCGGTCCTGGGAGGTGTCGGAGCGCGTGTCCAGGATGACGTCGGGATCCAGGGAGGCGATCGCCTCGATGTTGGGCTCCATGGTGCCCAGTTGCGTGGGCTCGGAATCGAACAGGTCGGCCGCCCAGGGGCCCACGCCGGCGCCGCCGTAGTCCTGCCAGTCGGCCACGCCCACCGGCTGTACGCCGAGGGCGAGGGCGGTCTCGGCGTCGGACCAGCCGAGCGCGGCCACGTTCTGGGGGCGGTCCTCGATCTCCACGTCGCCGAAGAGGGTCTCGACGGTGACGGGGTAGCCCTCGGCGGTCTCTCCCGAGGAGTCGGAGGAGGCGCCGGAGCCGCCGCCACCGCACGCGGCGAGCAGGACCGTGGACAGGGCACCGGCGGCGACCAGGCCGAAGCGGGTGGACGGACCGGGGTTCATGGGACCTCGCTGGCGAAGATGAGCTTAGCCTTGCCTAAGCTGGGATGGTCCAGATTAGCGTGGCTTGGGGATGGTGTGACCAGTGGGGGAGGGGTGGCGTGAAACACCCGGTCGGGGCCACTCTCGGCGGCCCCGGAACGGGAGCGCTCAGTCGACCCCGGCGACGCCCGCGCGCCAGTAGCCCACGAAGGTGATGTCGTCCTTGGACACGGCGCGGTCGCGTACCAGGGCGCGGCGCAGGCCGGTGGGCAGGGCGTTCTCCCCGGCCACCCAGCAGTAGGGGCGGCCCTCGGGCAGGTCCGCCGCGCTCACCGTCTCCAGGGCCAGGCGCCCCGGAGTGGCGTGGGCGTCCTCGCGCGGCAGCCAGTGCACCTCCACCCCCGGCGGCACGTCCAGCTGTCGCACGTCCTGCGGGGAGGGGACCTCCAGGTAGACCTTGGCTCGCAGGTCGCGCGGGGCCTGCTCGACGATGGACAGCAGGGCGGGCACGGCGCTCTCGTCGCCGACGAGCAGGTGCCAGTCGGCCTCGGCCGGGGGCAGGTAGTAGATGCCCTCGGGGAACAGGCCCACCTCGTCGCCCTCGCTGGCAGAGATCGCCCAGGTCGAGGCGGGGCCGCCGTCGCCGTGCGCCACGAACTCGATATCGAGTTCCAGTGCCTCGGGGTCGAACCGGCGGATGGTGTAGTTGCGGACGTAGGGGCGGGTGTCGTCGCCCATGTCGCGGTACTGCGGGTACCAGCCGTCGTCGTCGGCGTCCGGCAGGACCAATCGCTCCTGGCCGGGTCGGCGGAGGAAGACCCGCACGCACTGGTCGCGGCCGAGGAACTCGAACCCGGCCAGCTCCGGGCCGCTGACGGTCACGGTGATGAAGTGGTCGGTGGTCCGCTCGGCGCGCGCGACCCGGGCACGGATCATCTGGCGGTGACGCGGGGGTTGGATACGCAAGCGGGTGACCCTTCGCGGAGGAGTGGCGGCGGTTGGTGAGGTTAGGCTAACCAATATCATGGGCGGTCGGCAATGCCCGTATCTGCGACAAAGGGGTCATCCTGGTCGGAGGTCGTGTCACCGATGGCTACGCTGTGCTGGGCCCTGTTCTTCGGATCATTCCGCGCTCGCGACCACCAGGTGCTCTCGCTTTCACCGAAACGAAGCTCGGACAGCCAGCCCGGGCTGGCCGTCGCTCCACGGCCAGCGAGAGAGTGCCGGGCCCCGCTGTGCCACGCTGCGGATCTCGCGTAGCAGCGCAGCGGGGAGGATGGCCGCTCGCACCGGTGGCGGCTCCGCCACCACCGGCGGAAGCATCCAGAAAACAGGCCCCGGCCGAGACGCCCCTGACGGCCCAGGGGCCACTCGCCGCCACGTCCTCCAGCCCGAACGGAGTCTCCCCGTGACCGCGGCCACCGCCAACGCCACCCCGGTCGCCGCCGAACCGGTCCCCACCACCGCGAAGGCCCTGCGCGCGCGCACCCTGCGCCGCCACCGGGGCCGGGTGACCCTCGGCGTCCTCCTGCTCTCCCTCCACCAGGTGTGTGAGGCCCTGGTCCCGGTGGCGATCGGCGTCACCATCGACCTCGCCGTCTCCACCGGTGACACCACCGCCCTGCTCTGGTGCGTGGGCGGACTGGCACTCCTCTTCACCTGCCTGGCCCTCGCCTACCGCTCCGGCGCCCGCTTCACCCTCAACGCCGTCGAACGCGAGGCCCACCTGCTGCGCCTGGAGTCCGCCCGCCGCGTCCTCCACCCCCGTGGTGAACGCAGCGGCCTGCGCTCCGGGGAGGTCCTGGCCGTGGCCACCTCCGACGCCGAACAGGCCTCCACGTTCGTGCGCGCCTGGGCCGTGGGGATCGCCCAGGTCACCGCGATCGTCGTCACCACCGTCGTCCTGCTCACCATCAACCTGCCCCTCGGCCTCGGCGTCCTGCTCGGCGTCCCGCTGATGCTCCTGCTCCTGCGTCTGCCCGCCGCCCGCATCACCCGCCGCACCGAGGCCAAACAGGCCACCGCCGCCCGCGCCACCGCCATGGCCACCGACCTCGTCGGCGGCCTGCGGGTCCTCATGGGTATCGGCGCTCGCCACAACGCCTCCCTGCGCTACCGGCGGGCCAGCGACGTCGCCCTGACCGCGTCGGTGGGCGCCGCCGCCACCAACGGCCTCTACAAGGGCCTGGTCACCGCCGCCGGCGCGGTCTTCCTGGCCTGCGTCGCCGGAGTCGCAGGATGGATGGCGCTCCAAGGGCACCTGACCATCGGCGAACTCGTCATCGTGGTCGGTCTCGCGCAGTTCCTCGCCGAACCCGTCCGGGCGCTGGGCATGGTCGGCCAGATGTTCGCGGTCGCCCGCGCCTCCGCCCAGCGCCTCGTGCGCCTGCTCAACGCCCCCGACGCCGTCGCCCCCGGTGACCGGCTCCTCCCGGACACGCTCCCCGAGGTCCCGCCCGCCGTGGAACTGCGCGGCGTCACCCACCGCAACCTCGACGGCGTGGACCTGACCGTGGCCCAGGGAGAGCTCGTCGCGGTGCTCGCCACCGACCCGCGCGACGCCGAGGATCTGGTCGACCTCCTGACCGGCCGTGCCGCCGGAGCCGGGGGCACCACCCTCGTGGGAGGCGAACCGGTCAACGAACTCGACCTCACCTCGCTGCGCCGCACCGTCCTGGTGGAGGAGCACGGCAGCGTCCTGTTCGAGGGCACGCTCCGCTCCAACCTCGCCGTCAGCCGCGCCTCCCGCGACGACCGCGCCACCCCCGCCGCACCCGTCACCGGGGACGACACCCTGCTCACCGCACTGGCGGGGGGCGCCC
>NZ_ANAE01000211.1 GCF_000341265.1 Nocardiopsis prasina DSM 43845
GCGCGTCGCCCTGGCCCGCGCCCTCTTCGCGGACCCGCCCGTGCTGGTCCTGCACGACCCCACCACCGCGGTCGACGCGGTCACGGAGGCCGCCATCGCCCAGGGCACCGTCGACCTGCGCGCCCGGCGCTCACCCGGCGGCGCCACCCTGGTCATCGCCAGCAGCCCCGCGCTGCTGGCCCGCGCCGACCGGGTGGTGGTGCTGCGGGAGGGCCGGGTGCACGCCGAGGGCACCCACGCACGACTGGCCGAGGACGACCCCCACTACCGCGAGGCGATCCTGCGATGAGCACGCAACCCGTCACCAGGCCCGAACCCCCGGAGACCGAACCCGAGGCCCCCGCGGCGGCCGGGCCCGAACTCCTGCCCACCGCCGACGCCCGGCGCACCTGGGCCGTCCTCGGCGACGGGCTCAGGTCCATTCCCTGGGCCACCGCCCTGGCCCTGCTCACCGTCCTCGGAGGCAGCGCCGCCGGGCTGGTCGCCCCCTGGGTGCTCGGCTCGATGGTCGACGACATCTCCGCGGGAGAGGGCCTGGAGGTGATCCTGCGGTCGGCCGCGCTCATCGCCGGGGCCGCCCTGGTCGGAGGCGTCCTGGTCGGGCTCGGGGCCTGGCAGGTCAGCCGGGTCGGCGAGACCGTCCTGGCCCGGCTGCGCGAACGCGTGATGGAGCGGGTCCTGCACATGCCCGCCGCCCGGCTGGAGAAGGTCCGGATCGGCGACCTGCTCTCCCGGGTCGGCGACGACGTCGCCGTGGTCACCAACGCCATCGCGCGCAACGGTCCCGAGGTCGTCACCGCCCTGGCCATGGTCGTGCTCACCACCGCCGGAATGGCCGCGCTGGACTGGCGCCTGGGCCTGGCCGGGCTGGCCGCCCTGCCCTTCTACGTCTGGGCGGTGCGCTGGTACATGCCGAGGTCGGGCCCCTACTACGCGCGCGAACGGATCGCCATGGGGGAGCGCTCGCACGCGCTCATGGGCGCCCTTCGCGGCCGGGGCACCGTGCGCGCCTACCGCCTGGAGGAGGAGCACGAACAGGTCATCGCGGACCGCTCCCGCACCGCGATGCGGCTCACCATCGACGTGTTCTACCTCTTCACGCGGCTCGGTGCGCGTATGAACGGCTCGGAGTTCGTCGGGTTGGGCGCCGTCCTGGTCGTCGGCTTCTTCCTGGTGCGCGGCGACCTCGCCACCGTCGGCATGGTCACCGCCGCCGCCCTGTTCTTCCACCGGCTCTTCGGCCCGATCGGGTTCCTGGTGATGAACTTCAACGACGTCCAGCAGGCCGGGGCGAGCCTGGCCCGGCTGGCCGGGGTCATCGATCTGCCCGTGGCAGAGGACCCGCGCCCCGAGGAGGGCCCGGCCGGTACCTCCCTGCGCGTGGACGCGGTCAGCCACGCCTACGCGCCGGGAGCGCCCAAGGCGCTGGACGGGGTGACCCTCGGGGTCGCCCCGGGCGAGAGGGTCGCGCTCGTCGGTGCCAGCGGGGCGGGCAAGACGACTCTGGCCGCCGTGGTCAGCGGCCTGCGCGCGCCCACCTCCGGGACGGTGTTCCTCGGCGGCGTCCCCCTGGACGAACTCGGGGAGGCACGCGTGCGCGAGCACGTCTTCCTGGTGAGCCAGGAGACCCACGTGTTCGCCGGGACCCTCCTGGACGACCTGCGCCTGGCGCGCGCCGAGGCCGCCCCCGCCGAGGTGGAGAGCGCCCTGGAGGCCGTCGGCGCCCTGGAATGGGTGCGCGCCCTGCCCGAGGGGCTGGAGACGGTGGTCGGTGAGGGCGGGCACGCGCTCACCGCCGAGCAGGCCCAGCACCTGGCCCTCGCGCGCCTCGTCCTCGCCGACCCGGACCTGGCGGTGCTCGACGAGGCCACCGCCGAGGCGGGGAGCTCGGGCGCGCGCCGTCTGGAGAACGCGGCGGTCGCCGCCACCAAGGGCCGGACCACCCTGGTGGTCGCGCACCGCCTCACCCAGGCGCAGACCGCCGACCGCGTCGTCGTCATGGACCAGGGCCGGATCGTGGAGGAGGGCACCCACGACCAGCTCGTCGCCGACGGCGGGCGCTACGCG
>NZ_ANAE01000212.1 GCF_000341265.1 Nocardiopsis prasina DSM 43845
CGTTCGCTCGGGCGGACGCCCTCTCCTTTCCTTTGTGTCGGTGGTGCGTGACTCCGCTCTCGGGGCGACGAGGCGTCGGTGGGAAGCGCCCTCCTGTGATGCTTCGAACAGGGAACACCGGCGCAGGGGAGGCTGGTACACAACTAGTATCTATGTTGTATCCAACCCCCTGGAGGTCCAGTGAGCGCGAGCGGTGTCGGCGGAGGAGAACCGGTGGTGGGAGCGGCCACGGAGCCGGAATCGGCGGCCGGACGGGCCTACGCCGTCCTGCGGAACCGCATCCTCGACGGGGAGTTCGAGGACGGCAGCATGCTCAGCGAGGGCCGCGTCGCCGCCGAACTGGGCATGAGCCGCACCCCCGTGCGAGAGGCCTTCCTCCAGCTCCAGGCCGAGGGATGGATGCGGCTGTACCCCAAACGGGGGGCCATGGTGCGCCCGGTCCCGCCGCACGAGTTCCGCGAGGTCCTCCAGGCGCGCCAGATCATCGAGTCCGCGGCGGTCCGCACCGTGTGCGCCTCGGCGGGCGGCTCCGAGCGGCTGGTCCGGCGCCTGCGCGAGGTGACCGAGGAGCAGCGGCACGCCTGGGAGCAGGACGACCTCGCCGCCTTCACCCGGGCCGACGTCGAGTTCCACCGTGAGGTGGTGGCCGCGGGCGGCAACTCGATCCTCCAGGGCTTCCACCAGCTCCTCCAGGACCGCCACCGGCGCATGACCACGCAGTCGATCAGCGACGACACCACCCGCGCCGAACGCGTCCTCGCACAGCACGCCGGGCTGGCCCGGCTCATCGAGGAGGGCGACGCCGAGGGCTACGCCCGGGCCACCGCCGAGCACCTGAGCGACATCCACGGCTCCACCGTGTGACACCCGTCCCGCCCCCGACCCCCGTTCCCTGAACCCGAACCCCGAGGAAGCAGCAGCAGCCATGGCCACGATCGAGGCCCACAGACCAAGCCCGCACGCACGGACCGGAGCCGGGCGGCGCCGAGCCCTGCCGGGTTGGCTCGCCGTCTGCGGCACCCTCTTCGCAGTCGCGTGGGGCGGCAACGAGTTCACCCCGCTCCTGGTCATGTACCGCCTGGAGAGCGGTCTGAGCGTGCAGGTCGTCAACGTCCTGCTCGGCGCCTACGTCCTGGGGATCGTGCCCGCCCTCCTTGTGGGCGGGCCGCTCTCCGACCGCCACGGACGCCGCCCCCTGCTTTTCCCGGCGCCGGTCCTGTGCGTGATCGGCAGCGGGCTGCTGGCTCTGGGGCCGGACTCGGTCGCCCTGCTGTTCGCCGGGCGCGTGTTCTCCGGGCTGGCACTCGGCCTGGTCATGGCGGTGGGCACCAGCTGGGTGAAGGAGCTGTCCCAGCCGCCCCACGACACCGGCGCCACGGCCGGGTCCGGGGCGGTGCGCGCCTCGCTCGCGCTCACCCTCGGATTCCTGCTCGGCGCGGTCGTCGCGGCCGCCATCGCCCAGTTCGCGCCGATGTCCGCCGTCCTGCCCTACGCGGTCAACATCGTGATCACCGTGCTGCTCGCAGTGGCCCTGCTGCGGGTTCCGGAGACCCACGGGCGGGGGACGGTGCCCGGCGGGCTCCTGGACGACCTGCGGGTCCCGGCAGCGCTGCACCGCCGGTTCCTGCTGGTGGTCGTGCCCATGGCGCCGTGGGTCTTCGGAACGTCCGCCACCGCCTACGCGATCCTGCCCAACCTGCTCGCCCACCGGGTGCCCGGCTACGAGGTCGGCTTCTCCGGGCTGCTGTGCATGGTGGCGCTGGCCAGCGGGGTCCTCAGCCAGCAGGTGGCCAAACGCGTGGACAGCCCGCACTCCTCACGCGCCGTCCTCGTCGCCCTGGGAACCGCCGCCGTCGGCATGGCCTTGGCGGTGTGGGCCTCGGCCGCCCTCACGATCCCGGCCGCATTGGTGGCGGCGGCGGTGCTGGGCGCCGCCTACGGTCTGCTGTTGGTGTCCGGCCTCCAGGAGGTCCAGCGCATCGCGGGACCCGACCGTCTGGCCGGGCTGACCGCCGTCTACTACTCGCTGGCCTACCTGGGGTTCTTCGTCCCCGCCGCCCTGGCGGCGCTGACCGGACGGTTCGACTACCCGGCCATGTTCGCGGTCGGAACGGGACTCGCGCTGCTGTGCGCCCTGGCCGTCGCCCTGTCCTGGCGACGCCACCTTCCCGCCGCGCACTGACTCAGCACTCGGGCGGGAACTCGTCGGTGCCCACGAGCGCCCCCTCGCCGCTGGTGTGCGTGCCCAGGTACACGCCGTCGTCGGCGGCCAGGAGTTCGGTGTCGAAGCCCAGTGTGGCGATGTCGTGCTCGGCGTCCTCCTCCAGCGCGGCGGCGGAGGTCACCCCCAGGGTGTACTCGGTCTCCGGGGAGTCGGGCACCACCCGGTAGGCCGGGTCCCCGGCCAGGTCGGTGATGGTCCAGTCCTCACCGGGGGCTCCCAGGTCCACCTCCAGGCGGTCGCCCTCGAACTCACGGGTGGCGTTCAGCCGCCACCCATGGTCCTCCGAGGCGAGTTCGATCCGCGCGGGCGGGCTCTCCCCGCACCAGGACACCAGGACCACCGGGAACTGGTGGCGCGCGGAGAAGTGACCGGTGGCCACGGCGCCCACCGCGCCGCCGTCGGGCGCGCAGGAGGACAGGAGGAGACAGGCCGAGGGGAGGAGCGCCAGGCGTCGCAGGGCGGCTCGGTCGAGGACTGACATGCCGTGATTGTGCCAACCGCTGTGGCGTGCCGTGCGGGACGCCCGGCGGCTTCGGGGCCGGGCGGGTGGAACACCACAGGTCACGTGAGGGCCGCGACGAATCCCGCGCGCGGTGTCGCTTCGGCGTGTCCCGTCACCGCGGGTGCGTCTCCGATTCGTGATCCGCCCCGCCCTTGACCTAGCTCGCCGGGGTTGCGAAGGATGGCGAAATCGGATTTTCGGTGACTTGTGACACGTGGGGCGGTGCGTCACCGTGGACGGGGGCGGCCGCCCGGAGAGGGATGCGTATGCGTTCACGGCGGTGGTCGATCGCGGCCTCAGGGCTCGGTCTCACACTCCTGGCCACGGCATGCGGCGGCGGAGGCGGGGCCGGAGACCAGGTCGAGGTCTTCTCCTGGTGGACCGGCGGCGGTGAGGAGGCCGGCCTGAACGCGCTCATCGAACGCTTCGAGGAGCAGAACGAGGGGATCGAGTTCGTCAACGCCGCCGTAGCCGGGGGATCGGGCACCAACGCCCAGGCCGTGCTGGAGGGACGGCTCCAGAGCCAGGACCCGCCGGACTCCTTCCAGGGGCACGCGGGGGCCTCCCTCCAGGACTACATCGAGGCCGGCTACCTGGCCCCGCTGGACGACTTCTTCGACGAACAGGGACTGCGCGAGGCCTACCCCGACCAGCTGGTCGAGCAGATCTCCTACGAGGACAGCGTCTACTCGGTCCCGGTGAACATCCACCGCTCCAACGTGATGTGGTTCAACCCCTCGCTGTTGGAGGAAGCGGGGGTGGACGGGCCACCGGAGACCCTGGACGAGCTGGTCGACGCGTTGGAGGCCGTGGACGCCGAGACCGACGCGATCCCCATGGCGGTGGGCGCCCAGTGGACCGTCGACCACCTGCTGGAGTCGGTGCTGCTGGGCTCACTCGGCACCGACGCCTACAACGCCCTGTGGGAGCCGGGCGCCGACTGGGACACCCCGGAGGTGGCCGAGGCGCTGGAGACCTTCGAGATCATCATGTCCCACACGCAGGAGGAGTCCGCAGCCGAGGACTGGCAGGAGGCGTCGCGCCGGGTGTCCGAGGGCGAGGCCGCCTTCAACGTGATGGGTGACTGGGCGGCCGGGTACTTCGACGAACTGGGAGCGCTCCCCGGGGAGGACTACGACTGGGCTCCCTCACCCGGAACGGACGGCACGTACATGTGGCTGTCGGACAGCTTCACCCTTCCGGCGGGCGCCCCCAACGAGGAGAACGCCTACTCCTGGCTCGAACTCGTCGCCAGCCAGGAGGGCCAGGACCTGTTCAACCCCCTCAAGGGCTCCATCCCGGCCCGCTCCGACGCCGACCCGGCCAACTACGCGGACAGTCCCTACCTGGAGTCCGCGCTCGCCGAGTGGCAGGCCGGACCGCAGCTGGCGGGATCGTTCTGGCACGGGGTCACCGTGGGAAACCGGTGGAAGAACGACATCGACACCGCCGTGGGCCTCTACCTCCAGAGCGGGGACCTGGAAGCACTCAACGCGGCCCTGCACGAGGCCGCCCAGTCCGAATGAGCGCGTCCACAGAACCCGGGGCCGCCGCGAACGGCGGCCCCGGCCACCCGAAACGTCCCGTGACGGGACCCCGCGCGCACCCGACACGCTTCCGACGGGCACTGACCAGGGCCCGCACGTGGTTCCCGGGCCTGCTGATGGTCTCCCCGTCGATCCTGCTCATCGGCGTGTTCGTCTACGGCATGATCGGCTGGAACACCCACCTGGCCCTGAGCGACAAGCACGCCCCGATCCAGGACGGCTCCTTTGTGGGGCTGACCAACTTCGTGCAGCTGTGGCAGGAGGCCCGCTGGCCCGCCGCCGTGAGCAACGCGGTCGTGTTCACCGTGGTGTTCGTCGGCGGCGCGCTGTTCCTGGGCTGGCTCCTGGGCCTGCTGCTGGACAAGGGCATCCGAGGCGAGGCGGTGTTCCGCACCCTCTTCCTCGCCCCGATGGCCGTCTCCTTCATCGCCACCGGAGTCGTGTGGCGGTGGCTGATGAACCCGGCGCCCGCCGAGCGCGCCACCGGACTCAACGCCCTGTTCGTCCACCTCAACCTGGACTTCCTCGTCAACGACTGGTGGACCGCGCCCGACTTCGGCATGGCGGCGATGGCGCTGCCCGCCGTCTGGCAACTGGCGGGGTACGTGATGGCGCTGTTCCTGGCCGGGTTCCGCGGGGTGCCCGAGGAGCTGCGCGAGGCGGCCCGCGTGGACGGGTGCTCGGAGTGGGGCGTGTACTGGCGGGTGGTCATGCCGCAGCTGCGCCCGGTCGTCCTCAGCGCCGTCATCATCCTGGGACACATGTCGTTGAAGGTGTTCGACCTGATCATCGCGGTGGCGGGCCAACAGATCGTCGCCGACGTCCCCGCTGTGTACATGTGGGCGATGGTCTTCGAGGTCCGCGACCCGGCCAAGGGAGCCACGATCGCGTCCTACCTGCTGTTCGCGGTGGCGGTGTTCGTCATCCCCTACCTGGTGTGGACCGTGCGCAAGGAACGGAGCGAGGGCCGATGACCCAGAGCGCACCCGAACGGGTGGTCGCCCCCGGCGGCGGCGCGTCCGGGACCACGCGGCGCGGGCAGGCGGTCAAGTTCACCGTCCTGTTCGTGCTGGCGGCCCTGTTCCTGCTGCCGATGTACGTGCTGGCGGTGACCGGGTTCAAACCCTTCGACGAGGCCACCGCCGCCCAGGCCTGGCTGCTGCCGCGCAACTGGAGTCTGGAGGGGTGGTCGACCGCCTGGTCGTCGCTTGCCCCGGGGCTGTGGAACAGCGTGCTGATGGCGGTGCCGAGCGCGGTCATCTCGGCCGTGCTCGGCTCGATGAACGGCTACGTGCTGGCGCGCTGGCGCTTCCCCGGCGCCGACACGGTGTTCACGCTGTTCCTGTTCGGGATGTTCATCCCCTACCAGGCGGTGATGATCCCCCTCCAGCAGATGCTGGTGAGCGCCGGGCTCATGGGCGGGCTGTTCCCGCTCATCCTGGCGCACACGGTGTACGGCATCCCGATCTGCACGCTCATCTTCCGCAACTACTACGCGAGCATCCCGGGGTCCCTCATCGAGGCGGCACGGGTGGACGGCGCGGGTCTGCTGCGCACGTACGCCCACGTGGTGCTGCCGGTGTCGGCACCGGCGTTCGCGGTCACACTGATCTGGCAGTTCACCTCCGCGTGGAACGACTTCCTCTTCGCGGTGTTCCTGACCGGGCCCAACAGCTGGCCGGTGACGGTGCAGCTGAACAACGTGGCCGGGTCCATGGTGGTGCCCTACAACCAGCAGATGGCGGCGGCGGTGCTCGCCTCACTGCCGACGCTCCTCATCTACCTGGTGCTGGGGCGGTACTTCATGCGCGGCCTCATGGCGGGCGCGCTGAAGGGCTGACCGGGATCGGCCGCCGGAGACGCCCCCCCGGCGGCCGTCCCGTCAACCCCGCCCGGCCGAGTAGACGCTCAGGTGCGTGTGGGCCAGGGAGAACAGCGGGGTGGGCACTCCGAGTTCGCGGCCTCTGGCGACCAGGTCACCGACGATGTGGTCGCCCTCCACCGGGTTGTCGTGGGTCAGGTCCCAGTACATGGACGTGGAGGTGTCGCGTTCGGTGTCGGAGATGACCTTGTCGGCGAACCCCCTGATCCGGTCGCTGGGCGGGTAGCCCGCGGCGGTCGCCACGGTGATGGCCTCCGCGAACATCCCCGCGCTGAACTCGGAACCGCCCGGGGCGCGGTTGACCCTGCCGATGGGGGCCCGCATGAGGCAGGTGACGGCGCCCAGGCTGCCCAGGAAGACCCACTTGTCCCACATCTCCTGGCGGATGTCCTTGGTGGGTCGCGCGGTGTACCCGGCCTCTTCCAGGGCCGTGTGGACCCGGTCCAGGTCCACCACGGGGGAGTCGGAGAGCGGGCCGTAGACGAGTTCGCCCAGCTTCCCCACCTCCACGATGCCGCCGTCCTCGTCCAGGCGGGTCATCACCATGCACACCCCGCCGTACACCCGGTCAGGGCCGAACCGCTCGACCAGGACGTCCAGGTGACGCATGCCGTTGAGGAAGGGGACCACCACCGTCCGGGGGCCCACCGCCGGCGCGAGGTCCTCGACGGCGCCCTCGAGCCCGTAGGACTTCACCGAGAGCAGGACGAGGTCGTAGTCGTCGGTGAGCTCGTCCCTGGTCACCGGACGGACGGGGATGTTCTCGGTGCGGCCGTCCACGGAGCGGATGTTCAGTCCGTGCTCCCTCAGGAGCGCGGCGCGGGCGGGGCGGACCAGGAAGTCGACGTCGCGACCGGCCTGGACGAGCCGCCCGCCGAAGTAGCCGCCGACAGCTCCCGCACCCACGACAAGGATCTTCATGTCTCTCCTGGTTCAGCCCAGCCCGATGGATCAGGCAAAACGTATGACGATGGGACGCAACCCCGCAAGGGGTGCCCCTAGCGCCTGTGGACAACGCGGTCCGGGGTGCGGGTGAACGCGGAGCTGAGCAGCAGTCCCACCCCCGCGGCCGTCGCCGCCACCACCGGGACCAGGCCGGGGCTCGCGGCGACCGCCGCACCGCCGAGGACGCCGCCCAGGGCGGCTCCTACATAGACCGACCCGCTGTGCACGGCCATCGCCTGCGAGGCCGCGTGCGTGCCCGCACGGTCGAGCATGAGCGTCTGGAGGCCCGGCGGCACGGCCCAGGCCGCGGCGGACCAGGCCACGAGCAGGGGCGTCACCGCCCACAGCGGAGCCGGGCGGGCCAGCCACAGGAGGGCGAGCGCGGACATGGTGAGAGCGAAGAGCACCACGGAGCACCGCAGGGTGCGCGGGGCCCCGATCCGGTCCACCAGGTATCCGGAGGCCTGCGCCCCCAGCAGCCCGCCGACCCCGGAGCACACCAGTAGTACGCCGAGCACCACGGGGGTGACGCCGGAGAGCCCGGACAGCACCACCGCGACGTAGGTCTGGAAGGCGAGGTTCCCGGCCACGGTCAGGACGGTGACGGCGAGGACGACCGCCACGGTCCGGTCGACGAGGGGGCGCACCAGGTCGGTCAGCGTCCGGTCATCCTCCTCGACGACCACCGAGGGCAGGGTGCGGGAGGCCAGGGCCAGCGCGGCCAGGCCCAGGAACCCGCAGGACACGAAGGTGGCCTCCCAACCCCACAGGGCTCCGATCCACGTCCCGAGGGGGACGCCGAGCAGTACCGCGCCGGTCAGACCGGTCATGACGGCGGCCAGGTGGCGGCCCCTGCGCTCCGGTGGGGCGAGGGTGCCAGCCAGGGCCAGGGAGGTGGGCAGGACCACCGCGGCCGCGAGTGCCGCGATCACACGCAGGGCCATCAGCGCCGGGTAGCCGTTCACCAGTGGCACGGCGACGTTGGCCGCCGCGAAGACGGCCAACGCCCCGAGGAGCGCCCGCCGTCGGGGGACCCGGGCGAACAGGACCGCCCACAGGGGAGCGGTGAGCGCGTAGACGAGGGAGTAGACGGTGACGAGCTGTCCGGCGGCGGTCTCCGAGACGGTAAACGCGGAGGCGATCGCCGGGAGTACGCCGATGATCACGAAGTCGTCCGTCTGGACCGCGAACGCGGCCAGTACCAGGGGGAGGAGCCACAGGGGAGGCAGGCGGGGACCACGCATGGATTAAGGGTAACAGTTGTTTCCTGAATGGAGGCGCGTGTTCGCGCCGCCTCCTGCTTCGGCGAACACCCGCACGTTCTCCCGATCCTGAGCGGCATCGGGCGCGGACCGGAGCAGTCCGAGGACGGCGGGGGAGCCGGGGCACAGGGCTGGCTGTCAGAAAGGGGGGCTCCCCTTCCGAGGGGCGTCCCCCTCGGACAGTTCCGCGCGCATCCATTCCAGGGCCCCGGACAGGAGCCGGGACACGTGCATCTGGGAGCAGCCCACCTCGCCCGCGATGCGCGCCTGTTGCCAGCCGTCGAAGTAGCGCCGCCGCAGGATGAGCCGCTCCCTGGGCGTCAGCCGGGTCAGGACGGAGCGGGCCGCCTGCCGATCGACGACCAGGTCCAGACCCGGGTCGCGGACCCCCAGGTACCGCTCCATGGCGTTGGACGACTCCTCACCGCGCGGATCCGGAGCGCTGAGCGAGAACGTGTTGTAGGCCTCCGAGACCAGCAGTGTCTCCTCGACGTCGGCGACCGTCACTCCCATCTCCCGGGCGATCTCCTCGTTCGACGGTTGGCGGCACAGGCGTTGCTCTAGGTCCTGCCTGGCCTGGAGCAGGAACGGGCGGCGCGCCTGGGGCGCGCGGGGTGTGTGCACCGACCACGTGTGGTCGCGGAAGTGACGCTTGATCTCCCCGGTGACCGTGGGCAGCAGGTAGGAGACGAAGGGCTTGCCCCGGCCGGGGTCGAAGCCCTGGATGGCCTTGACCAGTCCCAGGTGGGCCGTCTGCCTCAGGTCCTCGATGTCCTCGCCCCGACCGCCGTAGCGTCGGGCGATCCGGTTCAGGAGTGGTCGGTAGTGGGCCACGATGCGTTCCTTGAGCCGGACGGCGGCGGCGCTGCCCTCTTCCAGAGACCGCAGCTCCAGGAGGATCGCCTCGGCAGAGGCGTCCTCGGGCGGTTCCTCCACGGTTCCGGAGCCGTCGGACGGCACTGGCGCGAACCTCGTCGTGTTCGGACGCATGTGAACCTCACAACCAGTCACGTGTGGGCGGTGCGGCCAAGGCGCGGCGTCCTGGTGCTTCCTGGCGGGATCGCCTGCGGTGCCCGGCCGACCTGGTCGGCGCGCGGTACGTCACGGCCAGCGTGCCCTGGATGGAGACTTGGGGGAACCTCACATGTCAGGACTTGACGCGTTGTTGTGGACCTGTTGGGCGGCCAGACCGCCCGCGTCGCGGCGGTGAAGCACTCCAACGTGCCAGGGGCGGGACCTTTCACCTCCGGAGCCGTTCACGCCGGATGGGTTCCCCGGACCCGGGTGTGGGCCGGGCGGGACCGTGCGCTGGCGAGGACCCGCGTGGAGCCCGCCAGGAGGACCTCCGCGCGTTACCCCGTCCGCCGTGTGTGGCGACGGATCCTCTCTTGTGAGCGGCTCGAATCTTGTGAGCGGCTCGAACGCGTCCGCCCGTGCCCACGACCGAAGCGGCAGAGCCGGCCGTGCCGGGTAAAGATCGCCTCCGCGCGTGTTTGGCGGGACCGGCGCCGGGTCACTCGCCAGTGGAGAGCACGAAGGTCCGCACTCCGCTGTCAGGGGGTGCGGGCCCGACGAGCGGCCAGGGAGGGCGTATGAGCCGATCGACTCCGCCCGCACCGGTGAACGGCCGGGAGCGGACACGCGACGAGGATGTTCCGGAGCAGCACCGGCGACGGGTCGCGGCGTCGTTCGCCCGGGCCGTGCGCTCCGGAGACCTCGACCTGCCCCTGCCGGGCGGCGGGGACACCCGGCGCCGCTGGCGGGCGCTCCGGGACCTGGCGCGTGAGGACCTGTCCCTGGCCAGGCTCGCGGAGGGACACGTGGACGCCATGGCGATCCTCGCCGAACTCGGCGCCGCGCCGCCCCGGCACGGACAACTGTGGGGGGTGTGGGCGGCCCACCCTCCCGGGCCCAACGTGACGGCCCGGGCCATCGACGGGGTCTGGCGGTTGAGCGGACTGAAACCCTTCTGCTCCGGTGCGCGCACGTGCACGCACGCCCTGGTGAGCGCCGAGGTCGACGAGGGCGAACGCCGCCTCTTCGCTGTCGCCACGGCGGGGGCGGGGACGGTGGAGGGGACGTGGGCCAGCGCGGGGATGGCGGCCAGCGACACCCTGACGTTCGGGTTCGACGACGTTCCCGCCGAGGCGGTCGGGAGTCCGGGCGCCTACGTCCGACGACCGGGCTTCCACCACGGGGGCGCCGGGGTGGCCGCCTGCTGGCTGGGCGGCGCGGTGGCGGTGAGTGCTCCCCTGGCCGCCAGAGCCGCCCGAGAGACGGCGGACGTCCACCTACGGACCGCGTGGGGGAGCGTGGACCGCGACCTCCACGCGGCCGCGGCGGTCCTGGGACGGGCGGCCGACGAGATCGACGCCGACCCCGAGGACACCCTGGGACGGGCCGCACCCCGCACTGCCCGCGCCCGAGCCGTCGTGGCCGGGGTCTGCGGCGACGTCCTGAGACGGACCGGCGAGGCGTTGGGCGCGGGGCCGCTCGCGGCTGACCCGGAGTACGCGCGCGCCGCCGCCGACCTCGCCGTGTACGTGCGGCAGCACCACGCCGACCGCGACCTGGCCGAGCTGGGCGGGCTCACCGCGACGAAGGAGGACCTACCCCATGAGTTCTGACACCCGCCCCGGCGTCCACCCGATAGACGCTGAGGGGACCCCGGAACGGTTCTGGCGGGAGTGGGGCCTCCTGCGGCGGCTGCCCGCGTTCGCTCTGACGGGAATCGCGGACGCGGTCGTGGTCGCGCCCCACCCCGACGACGAGACGCTGGGATTCGGCGGGGGACTGGCGCTGTTGGCGGCGCTCGGCACACGGATCACCGTCGTGGCGGTCACCGACGGAGAGGGATCCCATCCCGAGGGCTGCGCCCTCGCCCCGGAGGGCCTGGTCGCGGCGCGTGCCGAGGAGAGGGCGCGGGCGCTGTCCATGCTGGGAGCCGGGGACGTCCGTGTCGTGCGGCTGGGGCTCCCGGACGGTGAGGTGACGCGACACCGTTCCCTCCTCACCGCACACCTCACGGACCTGTGCGCGGGCGCCCAGCTCTGCGTCACGTCCTGGGCGGGCGATCTGCACCCGGACCACCGCGCCACCGGCCTCGCGACCCGCGACGCCGTCCACGGCGGGGTCCAGCCGTCGAGAACCGTCCGGGGCCCGGGGCCGACGCTGGTCAGCTACCCGGTGTGGATGTGGCACTGGGCCCGTCCCGCGGACGAGTCGGTGCCCTGGGAGCGGGCGCGGGGGATCGACCTGCCCGCGGCCACGCGGCGGCGCAAGGATCGCGCGCTGGGCGCCTTCACCACCCAGACCGAGCCGACCGGTTCGTCGGCGCGGGACCGGCCGGTGCTCGACGAGGGAATGCTCGCGCACTTCCGACGCGACCGGGAGGTGGTGTTCCGGTGAGCGTCGGACGGCACTACTTCGACTCCATGTACGCGGGGGCCGCGGACCCGTGGGGATTCCGGAGCCGATGGTACGAGGCCCGCAAACGCGCGCTCACCATCGCCTCGCTGCCCCGCGAGAGGTACGCGCGGGCCTTCGAGCCAGGGTGCGCGATCGGGGTGCTCACGAAGGCGCTCGCGGAGCGCTGCGACGAGGTCCTGGCATGGGAGGTCGTGCCGGAGGCGGCCTCCCGGGCCAGACGGGACCTGACCGGCGCCGACCACGTGGAGGTCGTCCACGCCGCTGTCCCCGAGGAGTGGCCGGAGGGAGACTTCGACCTCGTGGTGCTCTCCGAACTCCTCTACTACTTCGACGACACCGACCTCGCGACCGTGTTCGCCCGGACCGCCCGGTCACTGGCCGGGGACGGCACGGTCATCGCCGTGCACTGGCGACACCCGGTCGACGATCACGTCCGGTCCGGTGACGACGTGCACCGGGCACTCGACGCTGTACCGGGACTGGGCCGGACGGTGCTGCACGTGGAACGGGACTTCACGCTCGCGGTGTACGAGCGCTCCGACACCCGCGGGCCGCTCTCCGTCGCGCAACGTGAGGGGCTGGCCTGATGGAGGCCGTCGCCGTGGTGATTCCCGCGCATGACGAGTCGGAGACCATCGTGGCCTGCCTGCGGTCGGTTCGGGCCTCCCTGCGCCACTGTGGGGTGCCCCCGTGGCACCGCCGCGTGGTGGTGGTCGCCGATGACTGCACCGACGCGACAGCCACGCTGGCCCGGGCGGAGGGAGCCCACGTCGTGGAGGTCGCGTACCGCAACGTCGGAGCGGTACGGCGTACCGGCGTGGAGCTGGCGCTCGAACTCGCGCACCACCGGTCCGAGAAGGACCTGTGGCTGTCCTTCACCGACGCCGACAGCGTGGTCCCGGAGCACTGGATAGCCGCGCAGCTGGCCCTGGCTCGGACCGCCGACGCCGTGGCGGGCACCGTCGAGGTCACTGACTGGTCCGGGCGACCCGCCGAGCTGGCCGAGCACTTCGCGCGCACCTATCCGGTCGTCCGGGGCGACGAGCACCTCCACGTCCATGGGGCCAACCTCGGGGTGCGGGCCTCCGCCTATCTTGCCTGTGGCGGCTTCGAGGCCCTGCGCCTCTCGGAGGACCAGGCCCTGGTCGCGGAGCTGGTGCGCCGGGGCCACTGTGTGAGTCGTCCCTGCGACCTGCCGGTGGTGACCTCGGCCCGGAGCTCCCCACGCGCCGCCGGGGGGTTCGGGGACTGTCTGAACCGGCTCACGCAGCCCGTGATGCGGCAGGAGCACACACTCCGCCGCCCTTCCCGGCGATGGGGGAATCCTGGCTGGTGGGGGTACTGAGAGGGTCTCCCTCACCCCAGATCCCTGGCCTACGGTGGCTGGTATGGACAACCGAGCGGAAGTGCGTGAATTCCTCATCTCGCGGCGCGCCCGGATCAGCCCCGGGGACGTCGGGCTGCCGGCCGGCGCGAAGCGTCGCGTGAAGGGTCTGCGCCGCAGCGAGGTCGCGACCCTGGCCGGTGTGAGCGTGGAGTACTACACCCGGCTGGAGCGCGGAGCGATCAGCGGTGCCTCCCCGGAGGTGCTCAACAGCCTCGTCAAGGCACTGCGCCTGGACGACGCCGAGAGGGCGCACCTGTTCGACCTCGCGCACGCGGCGAGCCCGGTGGCGCGGCCGCCCAAACGACGGAGCGCGAAGAGCTGGTCCCCGCACACCAGCCTCCAGTGGACGCTCGACGCGATCACCGCCGGGCCCGCCTTCGTCCGAAACGGACGCATGGACCTGCTGGCGGTCAACACGCTGGCGCGGGCGTTCTACAGGGACGTCCACGCGATGCCGGGCCAGCCGCCCAACGTCGCCCGGTTCACCTTCCTGGACGAGCGCGCCCGGACCTTCTTCCCCGACTGGGACATGTTCGCCGAGGTGACCGTCGCGATCCTGCGCACCGAAGCGGGACGGGACCCGCACAACAAGGAGCTGCACGACCTGATCGGTGAGCTCTGCACCCGTAGCGACGAGTTCCGCCACCTCTGGGGCGCGCACGACGTCCGTCACCACGGCACCGGGTTCAAGACCTTCGACCACCCCGTCGTGGGTGAGATGACCCTGGCCTTCGAGGGGATGGAGCTGGCCGCCGAGCCTGGTCTGACCCTCACCGTCTACACCGCGGAGCCCGGGTCGGCCTCGGCCGAACGGATGAGCCTGCTCGCCTCCTGGGGAGCCAGCGAGTTCCAGGCCGAGCGGGCCGTCGACGAGTCGCACCCGTAGGGCGGCTCCGAGCTCCGGGGCAAAACCGCGGTCAAGAGGCGGCCGCCCCGCCGTTCCGCGACGGGGCAACGGTGGACGCGGGCACGACCATGGGAACCGACCACCACGAGACCGCACCACGGGAGGACCGCCTTGGAACACGTCACCGGCACCGCGACCCTCAGGGGACCGTCCGAACGCTTCACCGGCGACGTCTACCTGAACATGATCGAGGCCCCCGCCGAACCGGCCCGCCTGGCCGCCGCGCTGGTGCGCTTCACCCCCGGTGCACGAACGAATTGGCACTCCCACACCCTGGGCCAGGTCCTGCACGTCACGGACGGTGTCGCGATGGTGGGCACCCGCGACGGCGCCGTCGTGCGCGCCTCCCCGGGCGAGACCGTCCGGTGCCCGCCCGGAGAGGAGCACTGGCACGGCGCCACCGACGAGGCGTTCATGTCACACCTGGCCCTGGTGGTCGGGGACGGCCACGGCGACGGCACCACCTGGCTGGAGCCGGTCACCGATCACCAGTACACGGAGGCTCTGGCCTCCGCCACCAGCCGAGCGAAGAAGGAAACCTCATGACGACGATCGCGATCATCGGCGCGGGCCCCGGCCTCGGCGCCGCCGCCGCTCGAAGGTTCGGCCGGGAGGGGTTCTCCGTCGCACTGGTCTCCCGCAACGAGGACAGACTCGACCAGCTCGCCCGTGACCTCGCCGCGGAGGGGATCGAGGCGCGCGGCTACGGGGCCGACGTACGCGACCGGCCCTCCCTGACCCGTGCGCTGGAGTCGGCCGCCGGGGAACTGGGGACGATCGAGGTGCTCCAGTACAGCCCGGTCCCCAGCCGCGAGTTCCTCCGCCCGGTGCTGGAGACGACCCCCGAGGACCTGGCCGCGGCGGTGGAGTTCTCCGTCCTCGGCCCGGCCACCGCCGTCGGTCAGGTGCTGCCCGGGATGGGTGAGCTCGGCCACGGGACGATCCTGCTGGTCAACGGCTCCAGCGCCGCGACGCCCAACGGGAACGTCGCCGGAACGTCGACGGCGTTCGCCGGGGAGTCCGCCTACGGACACATGCTCCACGAGGCCCTCGCACCGGTGAACATCCACGTCGGGCAGCTCATCATCCCCGGAGCGATCGGAGGGGGTGACCCCCGCTACGCTCCCGAGGCCCTCGCGGACCGGTTGTGGACCGTCCACGACGAGCGCGGCCCCTTCCGCACGACCGTGTGAGCCGGGCGGGCCGCCCCGAGCTCAGGCTTCGGGGATGTCACGCCCGAAGGCCTCGGGGGTGACCGACACGGGGTCGGGACCTCCCCGGACCCCCGTGTCGAGCGCGTCGATCGTGGTGAGCTGGTCCGTCGTGAGTTCGAAGTCGAAGACGTCGAAGTTCGCGGCGATCCTCTCGCTCCTGACCGACTTCGGGATCGCGGACCGGCCCTCCTGCAGGTGCCAGCGGAGCATGACCTGGGCGGGCGTCCTGCCGTGGGCCGCCGCGATCTCCCGGATCACCGGGTCGTCGAAGGTGGACCGCTCGCCGTGGCCCCGGTAACTGGTGATGCCCCCCATCGGTGACCAGGCCTGGGTCAGGATTGCCTGCTCCGTGTCCGCCGCCTGGGCGTCGGACTGCACGAAGTAGGGGTGGACCTCGATCTGGTTCACCGCGGGTACGACGTCGGTCCGTTCGAGCAGGTCGGCCAGGACCCCGGGCATGAAGTTGCTGACGCCGATCGCCCGGACGCGCCCGTCGTCCAGCAGGGTCTCCAGCGCCCTGTAGGCCTCGACGGTGTCGTCGAACCCCGTGGGGACGGGCTGGTGGAGCAGCAGGAGGTCGATCTGCTCGACGCCGAGCTTGCCCGCGCTCTTGTCGAAGGCGTGCAGGGTCCGGTCGTATCCGTAGTCGCTGATCCAGACCTTCGTCTCGATGAACACCTCGGACCGGTCCAGGCCCGAACGGCGGATGCCCTCGCCGACCTCGCGCTCGTTGAAGTACGCGGCGGCGGTGTCGATGAGCCGGTAGCCGACGCTGAGGGCCTCGGCGACGGACGCGGCGGTGACCTCGGGCGGGGTCTGGAAGACGCCGAAGCCCAACGCGGGCATCTCCACACCGTTGTTCAGGGTCAGGTTCATGTCGTTCCTCCTTCGGTCGTCCGATCTGGGGGCCGTGTCGACACCCGTCCGTGATGGCCGACGTCGTTCATGATGTCGAAGGAACGCGGGGAACCTCCCCAGCGGTCGGGCGTGTGTCTCCCGCTGGGTCCCCGACCCGGACGAACGGCGGTCACACCCGCCCCTGGTTTCTCTGTCGGAGACTAGCCACCATCGAATTCGACAATGCTGGTGTGTGTCAATGTTTATCCGCAATTGTCGCAAAATGGGATGTGATTTGCGGAATGTTGAGCGGTGAAGGCCCGATGCGGCCAAGGTGTTCTCTTTCCCTGTCCGGGTTCCTCACCTGACGTCACTGACGCAACAGAGATGCGGGGCCGGGTCATTCCGGTCGAGACAGTTATGGGTGTATCCAACCGAGTGAAGGAACCCGTGTCGGGCGTGATCTCGATGGACGGCGTCGCTTTGACGGTGCGTGCGGGTTCGGGAATCCGGAACCGGCGTCGAGGGACGCAGGGGGTGGGGCCGCTCAGTTCGCCAGGTCCGGGTACAGCTCGTCGTAGGGGACGTCAGGCGTCCGGAACGGATCGGCGTCCACTGAGCAGTCGGAACTGAGGATCGGAATGTGCCGGCCCGCCCCGCGGCCCTCCAACTCCTCCAGATAGTCCACATGTCCGCTGCCAGTCGGCTCGCGGGTGACCCGGAACAGGTGGTTCCGGACGCTCGCGGTCAGGGTGCTCTCGTCACTCGCCTCGAAGCCCAGCAGCGTCGCGCGGGCCGCGATCGTGGCCGCGTCGTAGTAGACCAGGCTGTAGCCGCTGTAGAAGTCCTCCGGAACGGAGGTGCTCTCCGTCTCGGCCCTCACCGTCGTGGTGACGGCCGCCCGGTAGTCGTCGAACCCCTCCGGGCTCCAAGCGCCCTCTTCCAGCCAGGAGGGATCGAAGGCGCTCGCCTGGACGAGGCGGTAGTGCTCCCCGGCCGAGTCGTCGTCGGCGGGCGCGCACTCCGTGCCGGAGTAGGACCTGATCATGTCCGGAAGCAGTCCGAGTTCCATGGAGTACACCGTGATCGGGACGTCGGATTCGGCCCTGCAACCGCGCAGTTCCAAGGATCGCAGGAAGGTCTCCAGGTCGGAGAACCGTCCGGCGAAGAACACCGCGTTGGTCCCCGGGTTCGCGCAGATCTCGTTGGCTATGTGATCGAAGTAGACAGTCGTGTTCGCCGAGCCGGCGCTGCCCTGGAACGTCAGCGAGTTCTGGACGAGATAGGGGTCGAGATACCGGCGGAACTGATCAGCCAGATCCAGTGAGAAGGTGTCGGCCTCGTTCTCGTCGACGAGCAGCAGCCCCCTGGCCGGTTCCTGGTCCGACTCGGCCTCACGGTCCAGGTGGTCGCGCAGAGCCGCCGCGAAGTCCTCGTTGTTGGGGGCCGCTCGGATGAGTCCGGGCGAGTGCACACTGTTGATCGTGGTGGAGGTCGAGGAGCCGGCGACCATGGGAATCCTGAGCTCGGACAGTTCCCGGGCGACTTCCTCGGTCTTGGTGGTGGTCGAAGACTGCCCGATGACCACGGACAGGGGAATGTCGTCGTGGACCATCGATTCGAGGGCGTCGATGACCGCATCGGTGCCTTGCTGCACACTCCCCTCGTTGGCCAAGTAGAGCTGGAAGATCCGGCTCCCCTCGGCGACCACCTCAACTCCGGAACCGGTCTCCGCGAATCCGTTCTGTCGCATGAGCGCGACATAGGTCCCCTCGACGGCGCGGACGATCTGCTCCTCGCTCAGGTCCGCGCTCCCGTCGAGTGAGAACGACGTCATCATCACGATGCGGAAGGCCTCGACGTCGTCCCGGGAGGCGGCGAGCTCCTCGACCTCGGTGTTCATGCTGTGGATCCGGCTGGTGAGCCAGTCGAGATCCGCTTCGAAGGAAGAGGAGCCGTCGTTGACGCCGACGCATTCGCCTTCGATCTGCTGGAGGCCCGTCCCGCAGACCAGGTACGGCCAGCCGAACACGCCCCCGACCATGGTGGCGACGAGCGCCACCACCGTCGAGAGGACCGCTGTCGCCCGGGTTCGCCTGAACCGCCGCCGTTGGAGCGGTGAACCGATCCTGCGCACGAGTTCGGATCGGGTGAGCGGGAACTCGAGGTCCCCGATGGAGGATCGGCCCTGTTCCATGCGTCCTCGTTCTCAGAAGTCGATATCGGAGTCGAGTGGGTTCACCGGGCGTTCCAGCGAGATGCTCTCGTGGAATTCGGCCTCGGACTGGAACGGGTGGGAGTCCTCGCAGACGGCTCCCAGCTCGTGGAACGCGGTCCTCACGCGCAGGTGCACGTCCCTGGTGTACATGCTCTCGAAGGGGTCCTCGATGACCCATTTGCCGGCGACGATGCGCAGGATCCTCGACAACCGGTGGTCCAGCGGGGCTCCGTCCGACCGACGAGGACCCCGGTTCTGTACGAGGAACCCGTAGCGCTGCAACGGAGTGAAGCCGTCCGCGCCGGGGTCGTCGATCGGCGGCTGCGGTACCGACGTGGTGTGTCGGATGAGGTCGAGCACCTCGGATTCACGGCCGGGCAGGTCGAGCAGCGCGTCGAGCTCCCGGCACACCGCCATGAGGTCGCCGGACCCGAGCGTGTAGTAGTACCAGTTCGGGGTGTGGCCGCTCGCCCCTTTGTCGGACCGCGTCGCGAGCCGGCGGAAGGCCTCGTCGCGGTCGCAGCGCACCCATGTCGGTTCCTTCTGCCAGCGACGAAGCAGCAACCGCATCATCAGCGCGCGGGCCGAGCGTGCCGCTCCCGAGTTCTCGTTCCATGCCAGCCAGTGGCGGTCGTCGAGTCCGGTGAGGTCCTCGCCGAGGTCGTAGGTCCGGATGAGGTGATCGACGTCCTGGAGGTCCTTGGCGAGCGAGCAGATCGTCAGCGCTTCGAGCGTCCGGCTCTTGAGGTCGAGCTCGGAGTGTTTCAGCAGGGCCTTGATGATGGAGTCGCCCAGGTGCTCCTGCAGTGTCGGGGCGTCCTCAGCGCCGCCGCGCTTCTGGCGGAGCAGGTGCTGGAGTCCGTTGTAGGCGCGCAGTCCGTCGATCGCCGGATCCTGGAGCAGATAGCTGGTGGCGGCCACGTATCCCCCGGTGAGTCCGAAGATGAGTCCGGGGAAGTAGTCGTCGATGCGGTGCGGTGTGCGGTCCGCCAGTTCGCGTGCCTCGGAGGGACTGAAGTCCGGGGCCGGGACCGCCTTCACCCTGCTCAGGAGAGGCCTCTCGGGAGTGCTGCTCACCAGCAGCAGTGGTATCCGGCCGGCCCCCTGGTGGGCGGGCGAGGACTGCGCGGACCGGAACAGTGCGAGCAGCCCGCCGCCCCTGCTGGCCGGCTGCTTCAACGCGTCGACGTCGTCCAGGAAGACCACGCGCCGGTACTGGCCGGCGGCTTCGGCCTGATCGCGCAGATCGGCGAGGAAGGCGTGGACGAGCCACTCGTTGTGACTGGTCTGGATCATCCACTCGGTCTCGCGGTCCCGCTCAGCCTTCTCGGTTCCGGCCTGTTCCGGATAGGGGTTGATGAGCGAGCCCCAGGCCCGGGTCTTGAACCACTGCTCCACGGCGGCGCCGATCTTCCTGCGCGGCAGCGCGAGGGCGTGGCTGATCGGACGTGCGGCGCCGAGCTGGAACTTGAGGAAGAGCAGATTCACCTCCACCACGACGGTGACGGACGTGGCGGCATTGTCACGACGCCCGCGTCGGGCTCCGCGGTCGGAACGTGCCTGCCGTCTCCAGTGTCTGACCAGATCCGGCCAGAATCTGGTGTAGTCGCTGACGGGGGTGAGGCCGTCGAGCAAGGCGGTGAGCACCAGGTCCAGCCTCGGGAAGTGGCAGCGCGGCAGTCCCGGTGTCCTGGCGCTCAACTGGTCCCGAATATCGCGGAAGAGGTCCGGCACGGTCTCCGGTCGGTATTCGTTGCAGTTGACGAACGCGGTGGGGGTGATCAGCCGCATGATCTCGTTGGACTGAGTGAGCAGGGTGGTCTTGCCGCTCCCGGAGGGGCCGTGGACGATGAGGTTGCCGGACTCGTCCGAGTCGTCCCGGCAGGAATCGAGAATGTCGTCCAGGGGGCGGTCGCGGAGAATGGTCGATCCGGACACGTCGACCTGGGTGGACATGGGACGGAGTTTCATCTGGGAGAGATCTCCTGGATCGGCTTCGACCGAGGATACTCGACAGGGGCGGGATTCGCTGGTCGCAATTCGGACCACGCGAGGTCGGTACCCGCGTGCCGCTTCGCGCAATTCCTTGGAAACCCCTGGTCGAGGTGGAGGGATCGGCCTGTTGAAACTCCTGGCCTCGGCAGGGATTGATCCGCGGAGTTCGCGTGGGACGGCATCAGGGACCTTGGCGCGGCAGGCTCGCGGTAGTAGACTCTTCTGCCGCGGATTCTCTGTGTCAGGGCTTGTTCGCTGCGCCCGCCGTACGGATGTGACCGCGCAGAACGACGAAGATCTCCACGGGCCTGCCTACGGACTCGACTCCTGTCGGTGCCTCAGTCGTGTCGGATCTCCGAGTCAAGAATGGTTGCGCGTCAAGGCGGCCCTGTGAGCCAGTGCCGAGGCTTCCCTTTTATTGCACGTGTGGTCCGACCGAGGAGCTTTGCGTCTTCTGCATTTCCCCGGGACATGAGGATTCGAGCCCACTTCCTTAAAGTACGTTTCTGTTCGTACCGGAGTGAAGTGCTCTCTGTCTTCAAGCCTTGGTTCTCGGTCCGGGTCGGCCGTCCCGAGGACCCTTTCACTCCTGTCGGAGGTGCTCTTCGGCGTGGGACGCGGTTATATCGGGGAAAGTGCGGAATGGGCCCGGTGCGGTTCCGAACAGCGGTCCGTGCCCCATCATGTCCGAGGCCGCGCGTACACGTCGAACTGGAGGGCGCCGGCGTCGGCGGCCAGGGCCCGTCCCCGAGAACTCCCGGGACGGTTGCCCCTGCCCCCGCCACCCTCCAGGATGGGGCGTACCGGAGGCCCCGGGGCCTCACCGACCGACGAGAGCACAGGTGCCATGACCGCTTTGACGACCTCCAGCCGTGTGGACGACATCCTCCGGCGGAGCGCGGCCAGGACCCCCGCGAACACCGCGCTGGTCTTCGCCGACCGGGAGTGGACCTACTCCGGACTCGACGACGCGGTCACCCGGGCGGCCGCGCGGCTGCTGGCGACGGGCGCGGCCAAGGGTGACCGCGTCGCGGCCTATGGCAGGAACTCCGACGCCTACCTGATCGGTTTCCTCGCCTGCGCGCGGGCCGGGCTGGTGCACGTGCCCATCAACTTCGCCCTCAGGGGCACGGAGCTCGCCTACCTGCTGGAGCAGTCCGGCAGCACCGTGGCCCTGGTCGACCCGGCATTGCGCTCGGCCGTGGACGACCTGCGCACCGAGACCGGCGTCGAGCAGGTGCTGGAACTGCGCGACGCCCCCGGCTCGCTGCTGGAGGAGGCCACGCGGGGGCCGGTTCCCGATCTGGACGCGGAGGTGGCCGACACCGACCTGGTCCAGCTCCTGTACACCTCCGGTACCACCTCCAGACCCAAGGGCGCCATGATGACCCACCGGGCGCTCGTTCACGAGTACCTCTCGTGCCTGGTGGGGCTGGACCTGGACGCCGGGGACAACCCGTTGCACGCGATGCCCCTGTACCACTCGGCTCAGCTGCACGTCTTCCTCCTTCCGTGGCTGGCGGTGGGTGCCCGCAACACCCTGGTGGAGACTCCCGACCCCACGGACCTGCTGAACCGGATCGAGGCCGACGGGCACGGCGCCTTCTTCGCCGCCCCCACCCTGTGGGTGGCGATGGCCAACCACCCCTCGTTCGACGACCGGGACCTGTCCAGCCTGCGCAAGGCCTACTACGGTGCCTCGATCATGCCCGGACCGGTCCTGGACCGACTCCGCGCGGCCCTGCCCGACCTGGGCTTCTACAACTGCTTCGGCCAGAGCGAGATCGGCCCTCTGGCCACCGTGCTGCGCCCCGAGGAGCACGAGGCCAGGCCCGCCTCCGCGGGGCGTTCGGCCCTCTTCGTGGAGCTGCGTGTGGTGGACGAGAACGGGGAGGAGGTCGCGCCGGGCGAGCTCGGCGAGGTGGTCTACCGGTCACCGCAGCTGTGCCTGGGCTACTGGGACAAGCCGGAGGACACCAAGGAGGCCTTCCGGGACGGTTGGTTCCACTCCGGTGACCTGGTGCGCGCCGACGCCGAGGGCTACATCGAGGTGGTCGACCGGATCAAGGACGTCATCAACACCGGTGGGGTGCTGGTGGCCTCCCGGGAGATCGAGGACGTGCTGTTCTCCCACCCCGGGGTGGGAGAGGCCGCTGTGGTCGGAACCGCTGACGAGAAGTGGATCGAGGCGGTGACGGCGTACGTGGTGCCCGCGGCGGACGCCGACACCGAGACGCTTCCGGAGCAGTTGGTGGCGCACGTGCGCCACCAACTGGCGCCGTTCAAGGTGCCCAAGACGGTGCGGGTGGTCAGCGAGCTGCCCCGCAACGCCTCGGGCAAGATCCTCAAGCGCGAACTCCGCGACCGGTCGGCCTGACCCCGCGCGGCCCTCCGGTCACACCGTGACCGCCCCCTGGAGGGCCTTCCACGCCTCGACCACGTGGTGGTCCCGAGTGAACGTCCCACCTGTGGCGAACCGGAGGATCAGGCGCCCCTCCCGTTCGGAGTGGGTCAGGAACGTCGTCCCCTGGGTGTGCGGGGCCGGAGAGCGCGCATACCTCGCATCCGTCCGATCGGGGCGGTTTCCCCTATGGTTGGGGCGAACGGCTTCTGGCTGGGAGGGATCGCCGTCCCGAGACGGTCGGAGACCGCCCGGCCGCGTGGCGCGGCCCCCTGTGTGTAGAGGTAGATGCTCCTATGTCCGACGGTTCCTCCCAGTCCACCGCCGACGGTTTCGACCGGCCCTCCCCCATCGACACCACCCGGACGCACTCGGCCCGGATCTGGAACTACTGGATGGGCGGCAAGGACCACTACCCGATCGACCGCGTCGCGGGCGACCAGGTGGCCGAGTCCTTCCCGGAGATCGTGGACCTGGCCCGCACCAGCCGGGAGTTCCTGAACCGCGTGGTGACCCACCTGACGGAGGAGGCGGGGATCCGCCAGTTCCTCGACATCGGCACCGGGATGCCCACCGCGAACAACACCCACGAGGTGGCCCAGGGGATCGCTCCCGAAAGCCGGGTGGTCTACGTGGACAACGACCCCCTCGTGCTCACGCACGCGCGCGCCCTGCTCGTGGGAACCCCCGAGGGCGTCACCGACTACATCGACGCCGACCTGCGTGACCCCGAGGCGATCCTGGAACGGGCAGCGAAGACCCTGGACTTCGACCAGCCCATCGCCCTCATGCTGATGGGAGTGCTGGGCCACGTCCCGGACGAGGAGCTCCAGCCGATCGTGGGGAAGCTCCTGGACGCGCTGCCCTCCGGCAGCTACCTGGCCAGCTACGACGGCACCAACACCAACGAGGCCTACAACGAGGCCATCGAGGAGGGCAACAAGCACGGCGACGACCCCTACCGCCTGCGCAGCCCGGAGGCGGTCGCCGCTCGCTTCGAGGGCCTGGAGCTGCTCGAGCCGGGCGTGGTGCCCTGCCCCCGGTGGCGTCCACTGGAGGGTGAGCTCAGCGCCCGTCGCGGTTTGGACCAGTACGGCGGAGTGGCCCGCAAGCCCTGAGAGTCGGGTTCCCCGATTCCGGCGTGAACCGCCCCGGGGGCACCCGACCAGGGCTGCCCCCGGACCCGGGATCAGGTGTTCAGGTGTTCAGGTGCCGCCAGCGGACCGGATCGAAGTGGGCGCGGATGCCCTCGCTCCGCGGTAGGTCACCGCGTTCGGAGCACTCCAGGACCAGCATCTCCTCTTCTCCCGGATCGAAGGCGTACTCCACCCGCTCCACCCGCGAGGACACTCCGCAGTCGGCCAGGAACTCCCGCATCCGGTCCAGCGCCGGATAGCGCGTGAAGTCCGAGTGCCGGAACAGCGGGTACAGCCGCACCTGCCAGCGGGACAGCCGCACCAGCTCCAACAGCGCCTCCCTGTGGAACTCCTCGTCCAGCTGCCTGCCGTACGAGAACAGCAGGTGGGAGCTGAGCACCAGGTCGAAGGAGTGGTCGGGGAAGGGCAGGTGCGGCAGGGAACCCTCCACGTAGCGCTCCGGGTGCGCGGTCACGTCCGCGCCGAACCTGCGCGCCGACTCCGAACGCAGCCGCGTGTACTGCTCCGGACCCTCGAACCACGTCCACACGAAGTCCGACTGGTGTTCGACCAGATCGGCGTGCTTGTGCTCGTTCTCCAGCAGGGCCAGCTCGGCCAGCTTCCCCCGGTTCTCGCCGTACTCGGGATCCACCGCCGTGACGTCGGAGCCCCGGGCGCGGGCCTCGGCCGTGAAGCTCGCGGCGCCGCCGGGGCAGTCCAGGATCCTCAACGACAGGTCGTGGTCGGAGAGCCCGAACATGGACCGGTACTCCGCGAAGTCGCGCGCGCTGACGAACACCCGCTCACCCCCGCCCGACGAAGGGCATCGACGTGGGCAGCACCGTCAGGTACTGCACGTTGGCCCCCGGCGGCATCGACGCCATGAGGAGCAGGGCCTCGACGAAGCGGTCCAGGGGGAGGGTCTGTTCCACGGCCGTCCCTCCGTCGGCCTGCCTGGCCGGGGGTTGGGGGCGCCCGTCGGAGGGTTCCACGTTGCCCACGTCGATCTGTCCGCAGGCGATGTCGTGCTCGCGCCCGTCCAGCGACAGCGCCTTGGTCAGGCCGAGGACCGCGTGCTTGGCCGTGGTGTAGGCGACGGCGTTCGGCCGGGGCGCGTGCGCGGAGGGCGCCCCGTTGTTGATGATGCGCCCGCCCCGGGGCGACTGATCCCGCATCACGCGGAACGCCTCCTGGGCGCACAGGAACGTGCCGGTCACGGTGGTGTCCATGATCCGGTTCCAGTCCTCGAACCGGACGTCCTGCACCGGCACCCTGGGCACGACCGCCCCGGCGTTGTTGAACAGCAGGTCCACCCGGCCGAACCGCTCCCGCGCAGCGGTGAACAGCGCCGCCACCTCCTCGGGACGTCCGATGTCGGTCGGGACGGTCAGCATCCGGTGCGCGTCCCCGCCGGCCAGGGAGACCGTCTCCTCCAGCGCCTCCTTGCGTCGGCCGGCGATCGCCACGGACCACCCCTCCGAGAGCAGGGCGAGCGCCGCGGCGCGTCCCAGCCCGCTGCCGCCGCCGGTGACCACCGCTACCCCGCGTTCCGGGGTGGCACCTTCGCTCATCGGGCACCCGCGCTCATCCAGGCCCGCAGTACGCGGCGGCTGCCCGGACCGGGCACGTCCACGTAGGGTGACCGTCCGTGCAGGACCCGCGAGTTGCGGATGACCAGCAGGTCACCGGCGTCGAGCAGGAGCTGGAAGGCGATCTCCGGCCGGTAGAGGACCTCGTCGAGGACGTCCAGGGCCTCCCACTGGCGGTCGGTCAGGGGCGGGCCGCCCCGCTCCGGGGAAGTGCGCACCGTGCGGGTCTGGTAGTAGCAGCCCACGGTCCCGTCCTCCTGGGTGAACAGGATGGGGGAGACGATCACCTGCTGTCCCGCCCGGCCGGTGCGGTCGAAGGTCCAGTCCTCCTCCAGCGTGGCGAGCACGTCCGGGCGCTCACCGCCGATGATGCTCCGCACATGACGGGCACTGGCGAGCTTGGTGTACCCACCGCCCCGGACCGCGGGCTGGAGGCACAGCAGCACCAGGAGGTCGCAGGTGTCGCAGTGGAACCCGAGTTCGGTGTTCCCGTCGCCGTCCTGGTCCCGAAGCACCCGGAACAGGTCGCCCTCGGCGTTCTGCGGGATGATCTCGCCGAAGTCCCGCAGCACGAAGGAGAGCGCCGAGACGATGTCGGCATCGTCCGCCGCGGGGTCGATCAGGTTCGGCACGTGGGCGAAGCCCACTGATCGGATGCTGTCGGCGCTGAACGCGCGCAGCCGCTCGCGCACCCGTGAGGCACCCTCCCAGCGCTCCGCCCGAGCGTCCCGCCACAGCAGCGAGCGCTCCTCGTCGGAGAGCGGCATCGACCACAGGTCGCGACGGGTGTCCAGGGTCGTGCTTCCCCAACCGATCTCGGTCGTGGTGTTCTCGGTCATCTGGCGGGCCGTTCCCTTCGTCGTGGGATTCACTGGGGCGGTTCGGGGAGGAAGCCGACGTCCGTGGCCCAGGCCATGGCCGCCGACCACCACTCGCGGGTCGGCGGCGCGAAACGCACGCCGACGCGATCGAGCGCGGACGTCGTGTGGGAGCTGTCGACCACCACGTTGCGCGACCCCAGCTGGGACCAGGCGGAGGCCAGCCGGGCGGCGGTCGGGTGGGTCCGCTCCACCCGGGACAGCGCCGCGGCGAAAGCGTGGTCATCGGTGAGTCTGACCGGATGGCCCAGGGAGACCAGCCAGGCCACCAGTTCGTCGTGCGGGACCGTGTACGGGGACTCCACGTGGTACACGCCCGGCGCCGCGTGCGTGTGGGCCACCATCGCCGCGATCCCCGCAGCCACCGTGTCCACGTGGGAGAACGCGAACGACTCCGAGGGGCGGCTCGGAGCGGCACCGGCCAGGACGTAGCCGCGCACCAGCTGGTAGATCCGGTTGTCCTCCACGTTGCGTTGGAAGGCGCCGGTCCGGCTGTGCGCCGCGACGTGGCCGCTGCGGTGGACGTAGCACTGGCGTCCCGAGGCCGCCCACGAGCGGACCTCCTCCTCCGCCGCGAACTTCGTCCTCTCGTAGGGGGTGCGGAACCGCTGCCCGATCCGCAGGTCGGCCTCGCTGAACCTGCGCGGTACACCGTCCACGCCCCCCGCGACCGCGAGCGTGGACAGGTGGTGCAGGCGGGCGCCGGGCACCTCCGCGTCGATCCACGCGAGCAGGCGGCGGACCCCCGCGACGTTGGTGCGTTCCAGGTCGTCGGGGGGCGCGACCAGGCGCACGTCCGCCGCCGCGTGGACGACCGCCCGGACGTCCCGGACCCGTTCCAGGCCGTCCTGCGACAGACCCAGACCCACCTGGTCGACGTCACCGGCGACCACGTCGAACCCGCCGACCCGTCGGTCCGCGCCGTCGATCGCGGAGGCGAGCCGCCGAGCCGCGTCGGTGTCGTCCGCGCCCCGGACCAGGCAGGTGACGTGCGCGTCGCGGTCCAGGAGAGCGGCCAGCAGGTGGCGGCCCAGGTATCCGGTGGCACCGGTGAGGAGTACGCGGACCGGTTCCCGGACCCGGACGCTCGCGCGAGCGGTTCCGGGCTTCGGGGCGCCGGTGAGCAGCAGCTGGCCCGAGGTGGAGACGGCGCTCCTGTCGGGCTCCGGGGGAGCGCTCCCGACCTCGCCGGCCACGGTCCCACCGAAGGCGGAGACGATCCCGTGGGCGTCCTCGTGGGACAACCGCGGCCAGGCGTACACGAGGTCGGCCACCAGCCTGCCCTCGACGATCCGCGTGGTGAGCCGCAGACGGTGGTGCGGGTCCGCGCTGGGACAGCGCGCCGCCCCGCCGTTCTCAGGGGCGACGGACCAGGCCAGCGACGGTTCGTCGGGCAGTTCGAAGGTGCCCAGGAAGTTGAACCCGGCCTCGGGGCGCGGGACGTCGGCGTCCATCGGGAGCTGCCGCGCCTCCCGCACCAGGTGCTCGACCCGCGCGGTGGTCTCGGCCGAGGCGGAACGGACCACGGTCCGCACGTCCACGGCTCCGCCGACACTTCCCGAGCCGGTGGCGGAGCCCGGGTCGGTGCCGGGAGCCGCCACGGTCACGTGTTTGACGGCCGTGAACCAGCCGACGGTGTCCATGTAGGCGTCGCCGCGGCTCGTGGTGTCGCGACCGTGGGTCTCCACCTCCACGGTCAGCCGCGGCCGACCGTTCCGGCGCAGGACGGCCTCGGAGAAGGCCGAGATCAGGAACGCCTCCAACCGCTGGGAGCGCCCGTGACGGCGGACCAACCTGGCGGTGGCGCCCTCGTCCAGGGACCAGGTCAGGGCCGCCGGCTCCATGCCGGGGTCGGCGGGCGGCCGCGTGCGGAGCGGAGCCGCCCGTTCCGGTGCGGGGGGCGCGGCGGTCGCCGCCCACCGGTAGAAGTCGGCGGTCACGGGCATGCGGGGCGGGCTCCCGGTGAGCGCCGCCCGGTAGGCGTGGGCGAGGTCGTCGAGCAGGACCCGCCAGGAGAGCCCGTCGATGGCCAGGTGGTGCACGATGACCGCCAGCCGGTCGTCGGCCCCGGCACCGGAGAAGTCGCCGCCCGTCCCGGAGAACAGGTGGATCCGGACCAGACGGCCCGACTCCGGGTCCAGCCCCCGGTGCAGCTCGGTACAGGTGGCCTCGACCGTCTCCGAAACCCCGGCGGGGTCGGTGGGGAGCCGGGAGAAGGTCACCGCGTCCGTCTCCTCAGCGGGGCGGGGGAGACCCGGACCTCCCGTCGCCACGGGCTGGCGCAGCGCGGGATGGCGGCGCAGCACCTCCACCACGGCGCGGGAGAGGGCGGGCGGGTCCACCGGGACCCCGCACCGCAGGACGGCCGACTGGTTCCAGTGCCTGGGGTCACGCACCCGCTGTTGGAAGAACCAGCGCTGGGCCGGTGCCAGCCTCCCGATTCCGTCGACGCCCGTGTCTTCCGTCGGGTCGGCGGCCTCCTCCTCCGAGAACGGGGTGGCGGCCGCCGCCAGCCGCACCGCCGTGGGGTTCAGGTAGAAGTCCTCGAACGCGACCCGGTACCCGGACCTGCGCAGCGCCGTGACCGTGCGCATGGCCAGGATCGAGTCACCGCCGAGCTCCAGCACGTCCGTGTGCGGGGCGACCAGGGGCAGACCGAGAGCGCTCGCCCAGAGGTCGGCGATGGTCTTCACGAGGGGGTCCCCGGCCGGTGCGCAGACCGTGTCCGGGGGCGCCGACACGTCGGAGGCGGTCGCGGGATTCCTCCCCCCGAGTTCCAGGACCCGGTCCACCAGCACGGACAGGCCGTCCCTGTCCAGCTTGCCGTTCGGGCCGGTGGGGAACTCCGGCACCACGACCAGCGGTTGGGGGACCGAGTACGCGGGGAGCCGGTCCAGCAGGTAGGAGCGCAGGGAGGCCACCAGGGCCGCCTCCGCTCCGTCCTCGCCGGTCACCGGTCGCACCGCCGCCAGGAGCTGGGCCCCAGCGGGGTTGCGGCGCACGATCACCGCCGACCGCGCCACCCCGGAAAAGCCGTCGATCACCCGCTCCACGTCCGCCGGGTCCACCCGGTAGCCCCGGATCTTCACCTGACGGTCGGTCCGACCGGCGAAGACGAGGTCGCCGTCCGGACGGCGGCGACATCGGTCACCGGTCCGGTACCTCGGTCCGTCGTCGTGCGGGAGGAAGCGGAGCGCGGTCTCCTCCGGGCGCCCGAAGTACCCCGGCGTCACACCTGGACCGCCGATGAGCAGCTCACCGTCGGCGCCGTCCGGTACCGGACGGCCCTCGGCGTCCACCAGGTACAGGCCGTTCTGGCCGATGGCCGTCCCGATGGGGACCGTCGCCTCGTCCTCGGGAAGCTGGGAGGGGGAGACGGCCACGAAGCAGCTCGCGCCGATGGTGGCCTCGGTCGGACCGTAGTGGTTGACCAGCCGGCCGGCCACGCCGTCGTCGAGGAGCCCGGCGGCCAGGGAACGGGGCAGTGCCTCACCGCCCAACAGCAGGGTGTGCAGTCGCGGAGCCCGACGCGGCCGCCCCTCCAACAGGGCGGTCATGTGGGAGGGGGTGGTCTTGAGCACGGATACCCCCGCCGCGGCCAGACAGGACCAGAAGGCCTCCGGGTCGCGGGCCCGGTCGTCGGGCACCACGTGGACCGACCCGCCTGTCGCCAGGGCCAGCAGCCAGGAGGTGTGCCCGAGGTCGGCGGCGAGCGTGGTGACGTGCGCGACGCACGGCGCGTCCTCACGGGTGAGGCCGAGGCGGTCCCGCAGGGAGAACGCGTAGTGCACGGTGTTGGCGTGGGTGACCGTGACCGCCTTGGGTTCCCCACTCGAACCCGAGGTGAAGGAGAGATAGGCCGGGTCCGAGGCACGCACCCGTGGCGGGGCCGCGCCACGGGGCTGGCCGCCGTGAGCCCCGACCATCGCGTCCAGGTCCACGACCTCGGTCCCGCGCGCCCCGGGCGCGGTGTGCCCGGGATCGGAACTGAGCACGTGCCCCACGGCGATCGCGTCCAGACGCCTGCGGACGTCGGGGCCGCTCCACGCGGGATCGACGACCACGGCGGCCGCCCCCGCGCGCAGGACCCCGTACAGCAACACGCACACCCGGATGTCGCGCGGACCCAGCACCGCGACCCGGTCACCCCGACCCACGCCCTGATCGGCCAGGTGGGCAGCCACCCGGTCCGCGGCGGCGAGCAGCCCCCCGTAGTCGAGGGAGCGAACCCCGTCGGAGAGCGCCGGTCGGTCCGGGTGGGAGCGCGCGCCGCTCGCCAGCAGGTCGGAGAGTGAGAGGTCCGGGATCGTCGTACCTGTCAAGGGGGTGGGTCTCCAGTTCAGGCGGTGTCTGCTTGGGACGGCCCGGCGCCTGTCCCCCTGGGCCTTCGTCCCCGCCCGTCACCGGCGAGGGGTTCAGGAGAACAGGACCCGTCTCACCCGGCCGGTGCGTTGTCCGGGGCACCCGCCACGAACGCCTCGGTGCGTTCGTCGGGCGCCAGGCGCCCGTACAGGGCCCAGGCGACGGTCCGGTGCAGCCCGTCCAGGTGGATGAGCCCGGTCCGCACCTCCAGGTCGGAGTAGTCGGAGTGCGGCACCGGGCGGGTGCTCAGGTAGACGGGCGTCAGGGGCCTCTCCTTGAACAGCTCGAGCTTCTCCGAGCAGATCGGGTTGGCGGCGGACATCTCCGCGCCGCCCGAGCGGACCAGCTCCGCGGCCTCGCCCACCGTCCGGCCCGACCGGGGGACCAGCTCGCGGCCCCCACCCTCGCTCAGGTGCCAGGGCAGCACGATGCCGAGGACCTCGTCCCGGGACAGCAGGACCCGGTGCCAGATGCCGAGGAGCTCGTCCGCCATGTGCAGGACGTCCTCCCCGTCCTGGTTGGTGTTGGACACGTGGGCGCGGTCGACGGGGTGGTCGCCCCGGTAGACCTCCAACACCTCCGAGAAGGGCACCGTGCCGATCAGTTTCATGTGGTGGAGTCCCGTTCCGTCGTGTACTCGGTGAAGTGCCGCTCGGCGAACAGCTCGGGCCAGCGCCCCCCGCTGAGGTCGAGCTCGCGCGCCCGAGCGAGCATATGCCGCCAATAGGGCTTCACCGGATGCCATCGCGCGTCCGCCTGGCAGTAGGAGGCGTCCACGAAGTAACGGGGGTGAGGGTCGCCCTCCCCCTCGGGGGCGGGTCTGCGCGCGTGGAACAGGGCGGAGTTCATCAGGACCGTCGAGCCCGGGGGAGCCGGTCGATGACGGCCTCTCCCGGGAGCTCCTTGGTGCCCAGGTGGGCACGGGATTGCTTGGAGGCGTGCTCCAGATGGGAGCCGGGCAGGACCGCGAGGTGGCCGACGCTGGGGTCGAGCCCACCGAGGTAGTGCAGGGCGTGGACCATCAGCAGGCTCGGGTCCTCACGGTCGTTGGCCTCGTGGTCGTGGTGCCAGGCCTTGCCGCCGGTCGACTCACCGTGCCGGTCGCTGTGCAGGTGGTGGAAGACGAAGGAGGGCCCCATGAGTTCGGCGATCACCCGCATCAGCGGTTCGTGGGTGAGGAGCTCGCCGTGTGCGGGAAGCTCCAGCTCCAGGACCGGTGGCGTGGCGTGGGACTCCGGGTCGAGGCAGGCGGCGATGGAACGCGCGCGCAGCCCCTCGTCCACCCAGCGGTCCACCTCGGGCAGGAGACGGTCGACCAGGTGCGCGGGCAGGAAGCCGGGGAGGACGAGGTAGCCGGACTCCGTGAACTGTCTCCGCCGCGCGGTGGCGCCGTCCAGTTCCGGGGAAAACGTGTGGGTCAAGTCTTCGCCCCTTGTTCGTGCTCGGGTGTCGGGTCGATCTCCGGGGCACGGCGGATTCCCTCCCGGAGGAATCCGTCGTGGAAAAGGCGTCGTGCCCGGGTGCGAGGGGAAGCGCGCCTGGCCAGGGGTGCGGGTGAGGGCTATTGGTGTGGCTGTCCGCGGCCGTCAGGGGTGGGTGCCCGGAGGGTCGACAGTATTAGTTTCACTTTGTCCGGATCGTTGTCAAGAGAATCGGGGAAACACGATCCTGGCCTGGAACTTCTCCTCCTGGGTAGTGCTTGCGGGAAATTCACGGTACGCGCGGAGTATGAATTCATCGGGGGAAGGGTAAGGGTGGTTGCGGCGGCCGTGCGCTCCCGGGGAGGGGAGCGGTCCTCGGGGCGCCCCTACCTGAAACGAGTCGCGTGACACCTGCTCAGCGTGGGGGTCGCTGGACGCCTCGCGGAACGCCGGAAGGGCGGTTTCCGTCGTCGAAGCCGCGTGTTGGCGGGGTCCGCGTGAGAGGAGCCCCTTCCTTTTTCCCAGGTCGATTCGGGCATTTGGGATGAAGAATGAATTCCGCAACAGATTTGGAACCGAGTTCCTAGAAGCAATCCGAAGATCATTTTATCCGTTCCGGAGAGTGGCCGATTCCGGACGGTCGAATGGGCCCGTGGGGGTGCTGGCCCCGGGCTGCCTCCGTGATATCGATAGCCCAGCCGCTTTATTCCCGTGTTCCGGAAGAACGGATACCGAGGCGTGCTCGGGGGGAGTCGCAACGGAGATCCAGGGCAGGGAAACGCGCCGTGGGCTCCCCGCGTCATCGCGGGACGGAGTGAGAAGGAGTGGGACGGTCCCCTTGCCTGTGCGCACGATGACCGTGATGAACCCGTCCCTCGCACCTGAAGGGGCGTCCCGGCCACGGGCGGGCGTTCGCGCGCCCTCCCACGGCGGGGTCGGCACTGCCTGACCCGACGAGGAGAGAACGGAAGGTGAGAGGTCGGAGTGAGCGCCACCGGTCCCGCCCCCCGACTGGGGCGCGACTACTGGAAGCTGTGGTCCGCGAGCGGGATGACCAACCTGGGGGACGGGCTCATGTCCGTCGCCGTGGTGTGGCTCGCCTACGCGCTGACCCGCGACGCCCTCCTGGTCTCGCTTGTCGCCCTGACCACCCGGCTGCCCTGGCTGCTGTTCTCCCTGCCCGCCGGGGTGATCACCGACAGGTACGACCGGCGCCTGCTGGTGGCCTGGACGGACACCGGACGCTTCGTCGTGGTCGCGGCCTTCGGTGTGTTCGTCCTGCTCGCCGAGGGAGGACTGCCCACCCCCGAACGACTGGCCGCCGGTGGGGGAGCCCCCGCCTCGGCGACCGCGCTGCTCATCGGCCTCTACGTGATGTCGTTCCTGGTGGGCTGCGCGGAGGTGGTCCGGGACAACGCCGCCCAGACCCTCCTCCCCTCCCTGGTGGACCAACGGCTGCTGGAACGGGCCAACGGCCGGCTCTGGGGCGTGGAGGTGACCGCCAACAACTTCGTCGGGCCACCGCTGGCCGGGGTCCTGATGGGCCTGGCCCTGGCCGTCCCGTTCCTGTTCAACGCCGGCCTGCTCGCGGCCGGAGCCGTGCTGCTGTTCACCCTCTCCGGGACCTACCGCCCACGGGGAGTCCCGGCCGGGGCCGGCCGGATCGCCTGGCGCGCGGAGATCGGCACCGGCCTGCGGTGGCTGTGGAACAACCCGGTCCTGCGCGCCCTGGCACTGCTGCTGGGAGCGCTCAACCTGGCCTCCGCCATGATCATCTCCCTGTTGGTGCTCTACACGCAGGACGTGCTGGGCCTGTTCGAGGGCTGGCAGTTCGGGCTGGTCCTCACGGGTTCGGCCACGGGCGCGCTCCTGGGGTCGCTGCTGGCCGAACGGATCATCTCCGCCGTGGGGGAGGGGCGCTGTCTGCTCGGCTCGATCACGGTGATGGGGGTCGGGCTCGCGCTCTTCGGCCTGGTACCCGTGACCGCCGTCGTGTGGGTGTCGGGCGCGGCGATCGGCGTCGCGATCGTGGTGTGGAACGTCATCACCGTCTCGCTGCGCCAGCGCGTCATCCCCGACCACCTGCTGGGGCGAGTGAACGCGGTCTACCGGTTCTTCGGCTGGGGCACCCTGTCCGTGGGCACGCTCCTGGGCGGTCTGGTGGTGGTCGGCCTCGAACCGGCCCTGGGGAGGGAGTGGGCGCTGCGCGTGCCGTTCCTGTTGGCCGGTGCGGCCCACCTGCCCATGCTGGTGTTCGCCTGGGGCCGGGTGACCGGGGAGAGTCTGGCCCGCGCCCGGGAGGCGGCCCCGGGGCCCACCTGACCCCGTGCGTTTCAGTCGATGGGCAGGGGTGAACTGGGCTTGGTGACGCTGATGGCGAAGGTCGTCTCGATGGAGGAGACGGCCGGGATGGCGCGCAGTTTGGTGCGCATCAGTTCCTCGTAGGCGGGGAAGGAACGGGCGGCCACCTTCAGCAGGTAGTCGTGGTCGCCCGCCAACAGGTAGGACTCGGTGACCTCCGGAATCTCCCGGATGGCCTCCTCCACCCGCTCCGCCACACCCGTGCCGTGGGAGTCCAGGCGCAACCGCACGAACGCCGTGATGTCCAGCCCGACCGAGGCCGGGTCGACCACCGCCGTGTACCCGGCCACCACGCCGGACTCCTCCAACCGCCGCACCCTGCGCAGACAGGGGGAGGGTGAGAGCCCCACGCGGTCGGCCAGGTCCTGGTTGCTGATCCGTCCGTCGCTCTGGAGTTCGTGCAGGATCCGCAGATCGATCTCGTCCAACCGTTGCATGTGGCAGATTCTGCCAAAACCATCTTGCCTGGAGCAATAAACAGCAATCGCCGGTCGCGGCGATCCCCGTACCTTCACTCCCATGAGCAGACCTACCGGCGCGACACCCTCGCTCCCCGTATCCCTGGCCGCGATGGCCGCGACCGTGGTGCTGTGGGCCGGGTTCGCCCTGAGCATCCGGGGGATCGGCGCCTCCGACCTCACCGCCCTGGACGCCGCCCTCCTCAGGTTCCTGACCCCGCTGGTGGTGCTGGCGCCGTGGATCCCCCGGGCCGTGCGGCGCGTGCGACACGAACGCCCCGGCGTCCTGGTGGCGCTGTGCGTCGGCGCCGGACTCCCGTACTTCCTCCTCGCCGCCTGGGGCGGCTCCCTGACCAGCGCGGCCCTCGTGGGGATCGTGATCCCCGGGACCGTCCCGCTGTTCGTCACCGCGCTCGCGTTCGCGCTCTGGCGCACCCGGGCCCGCCCCGCGCAACTGGGCGCCCTCGTGCTGATCGTCCTGGGCGCGGCGGTGCCCGTGGCGGCAGCGGTCGCCCCGGACCAGGCCACGGGGGTCGCGATCCTGCTCTGCGCGGGGCTGGTGTGGTCGGTGTACACCCTGGCGCTGCGGGAGACCACCCTCGATCCGGTCAGCGCCGCGATCGTCCTCTGCGCGCCCTCGGCCCTCCTGGCCGGGGTACCTGTTCTGCTGGGCCTGGTGCCCTCCGCGTTGCTCGGGGGCGCCGCACCCCGCGACGTCCTGGTCTACGCCGCCGTCCAGGGCATCGGCGTCGGCGTGCTCGCCGCCCTGTGCTACGCGACCGCTATCCGCGGCCTCGGAGGTCCGGCCGCCGCCACCCTCGGCGCGCTCAGCCCGGTCGTCACCCTGGTCGCGGCCGTCCCGCTGTTCGGCGAGCCCGTCACCCTCGCGACCACCGTCACCCTGCTGCTGGTCCTCACCGGTGTGGTCGCCTTCAACCTGTTCGGCGCGGGGCGCCCCACCGGGACGGTACCTCCCTCCCCGCTGTCCACCGCCCACCCGACTCCACCCTCCACGGTCGAGGCCGTGGACCGCCGTCCCGAACTGGAGACCTCGTGCTGATGCCGTCCACGTTCCCGCCGCGCACCGACCCCCTCTGGAGGCTCACCGCCGCCTGCGACGCCGACACGCGCCCCGACCGCCTCGATCTCCTCGTCGGCGTCTACCGCGACGACACCGGGTCCTCCCCGGTCTTCGGAGCGGTGGCCGAGGCCGAACGGAGCCTCGCCGCACGCTCACCCTCCAAGGAGTACCTGGGCCCCGCTGGCAACCGCGACTTCACCAACGCGCTCACCCGCATGCTGTTCCCCTCCGAGGACATCCGCGCCCGTACCCTGGCGGTGCAGTCCGTGGCGGGCACCGGGGCGCTGCGGCTCCTGGCCGAACTCCTGGCCGCCACCGGCCCCGACCGCACCGTGCACCTGGGCACACCCGCCTACCTCAACCACCGCACCATCCTCACCGCCGCGGGTCTGCGCGTACGCGAGTACCCGATGCTGCTCCCCGACGGCCGCCCGGACCCGAACGCCTCCCTCGCGGCCGTCGCCACGGCGGCACCAGGCGACGCACTGCTGATCCAGGGGTGCTGCCACAACCCCACCGGTGCCGCGATGCCCACCCAGCGCTGGGAGGAGCTCGCCCACGCGATGGCCGAGCGCGGGGTGGTGCCCTTCGTCGACCACGCCTACTTCGGTCTGGGCGACGGTCTCGACGCCGACCTGGAGGGCGTGCGCCGCATGCTCGACATCCTGCCCGAAGCGGTGGTCGCGGTCAGTGCCTCCAAGGCCTGGGGCCTGTACAACGAACGCACCGGATGCGCGATCGTGGTCTCCGACGACCCCGCTCGCCGCGCCCTCGCCCACAGCGTCCTGGAGACCACGGCCCGCGCCGGGTACTCGCAGCCACCCGACCACGGGGCGCGGATCGTCCACGAGATCCTCACCCGGCCCGAACTGCGCACCCGCTGGTCGGCGGAGCTCGACTCCATGCGCCTGCGCCTGGGGCACCTGCGCGAGGGGCTCACCGACGCCCTGGTGCGACGGACCGCCTCCGCGGAGTTCGAACCGTTGCGGGAACAGCGCGGCATGTTCCTGCGTCTGCCCCTCAGCGAGGACCAGATGGGACGGCTGCGCGACGAACACGGGATCCACGGGCTCCCCTCAGGGCGGATCAACCTCGCCGGCGTGCCCACCCTCCTCGTCGACCGCGTCGCCGACGCCATCACCCGGGTCCACGGCGGGCCCGAGGCGGCCCGGCCGGTCCTCACGGGCGCCCGGGGGTGAGTCCGGAGGGGCGTGCTGGCTCCGGCCGTCGGCCCCACCGGACCGGGGTCAGGCCGTGGCCCCGGGCTCCTCTGCGCGCTCGCCGTCCGCCCGCCCGGACTCCGCGCCCTCCTCGGAGGACCCGGACGAGGAGGACGCCCGGTTGCGCAGGAGCGCCGCGAGGACCGCCGCGACCGGGGTGGCGAGGAACAGGCCCGCCACCCCGCCGAGGATCCCGCCGACCGTCACCACGACCAGGACCACGGCGGACGGCAGCTCCAGGGCGCGGCCGTAGATGCGCGGAGCGAACACGTTGCTCTCCAACTGCTGCACCAGCAGCACCGCCCCGAGCACGATCAGTGCCACCACCCAGTTCTCGGTCACCAGAGCCACCAGGACGGCCAGCAACCCGCTCAGGAAGGCACCGATGATCGGCAGGAACGCGCCCACGAAGGTGAGCACGATCAGCGGGATGGCCAGGCTCGTGTCGATCAGCAGGATCAGCGCGATACCGATGCCGATCGCGTCGATCACCCCCACGAGCGCCACCCCGCGCACGTAGTTGCCCATCACCTCGTAGGAGACCCCCGCCGAGTGGCGCAGCACCGGGCGGGACCGGACCGGCAGCAGACTGGCGATCCAGTCCATGAGCTTGTCGCCCGAGTGCACGAAGTAGATGGTCAGGACGATGATCAGCACGATCCCCAGCACGACGCGGGTCACCGCGGTGGTCGCCGTCCACGCCCCGCTCAGGACCTGGTTGCTGTTCTCGGTGATCAGGGACTGCACCTGCTCCCAGGCGCTGTCGATCGCCTCGGTGAGCAGCGCCGGGTCCAGGCCGAAGGGCAGAGCCATGGTCTGGAGCTGGGACACGGCACTGTTGACGCTGGCCACGAGGTCGTCGAAGCTCGCGATCGCCGGGGTCACGATGAGGGTGACCACGCCGCTGTAGATCGCCAACGCGATCAGCATGGTGATCGTCGTGGACGACCCCCGGCCGAACCCGCGGCGTCTGATCAGGTTGGGGCGGCGCAGCCAGTTGGCCAGGGGCATCAGGAGGGCGGTGAGGAACACCGCGATGATGAGGGGGAGCGTGACCACGGACAGCCTGGTGAGCGCGTAGACCAGAAGCCCCGCGACCACACCGACGACCAGGATGCGCCAGGCGGCGTCGGCGGCCACACGGAGCAGGTCACCGGCGCGCGCGCCGTCGTCCGGGTCCGGTGTTCCGGGGCCCGACCGCTCGGCCTCGGACCGCTCACGTGCCCGCTCCCGCTCGACACGGGCCCTGCGGGTGGCGTTCCACTTGTTCACGAGGGCCCCGACGCCCGGCCACTGGGCTTGCACATGCGCTCCGTTCTCCGATCGGCGCGGACACCGTCGTCACGCGCCACGAACCGCGTCGACCAGCACTCCAGAACCTTCGGTGAGTGAACAGCGACACGGGGTGACAACGAGTCTGGCGTCCGCGCGCGGCACGCGGCGGGAGGCGCGCACCGCGTCACCGGATGGGCGTGTCGCCCGGAGTGCCCCACTCACCCGCCGCTGTCGGTACCCCCGAACGCGGTGCCGGTCCGCGAGCGGGCCAGGGCCCAACACCCGAGCCACCGTTCACCCCGGCTCGGAAACGCCGGTCCGGGCGGGACAGGGGATCACTCGGAGGGTTCGGGCAGGTCCGGGCACTCGATGGTCGGGTTGACGCCGACGTAGTTCAGCGGACCGACGAAGATCGTGACCACGACGCTGCCGACGGAGGAACAGGACGCCTCCGAGGCACTGAAGTCACCGCGCTGGACCGCTGCCGCCGCACCGATGGCGAGCCAGACGAGGACGAGTACCGAGAGGGTGGCGCTGGTGCGCATTGCTGCCTCCTGGGGGACGGGGCCGGTGACTCTCCGACTGACCTACCCCGGGAGGGCCCCCGCCTACCGGACCCGGGGCCCGAACCGGGCGCGCCGCCAGCGCGAAAAGCCGTGGCGGCCCGGCCTCGCCGTCCGTAGGGTGCCATCCCATGAACGACACTCCCGTTGCCCCCGCCACCACCCCGCGACTGGTGGAGATCACCGACGACAACTTCCAGGACGCCCACCGGATCAGGGTCCGCGAGGACCAGGACCAGTACGTCGCCCCCGTGGTGTACTCCCTGGCACAGGCCTACACGAACCGCGACACCGCATGGCCCCGCCTGCTCATGGACGGCGACGAGGCGGTCGGCTTCATCATGGTGAGGTTCGCCCCCGACGACGAGGACCCCGACTTCCGCGCCGAGATCTGGCGGCTCAACATCGCGGAGAAGCATCAGGGGCGGGGGTACGGCCGCCACGCGGTGGAGGGCGCGCTCGCCGAGGCCCGGCGCCGCGGCTTCTCCCGGGTCACCGTCACCTGGGTTCCGGGCGAGGGCAGCCCCGAGGGCTTCTACCTCGGCCTGGGCTTCCGAAAGACCGGCCGCGTGGAGGACGGGGAGATCGTCGGCGCCATCGACCTCGACTGAACCCCGGCGCGGATTCCCGGAACGAGTGGGATTGCCGCGAGGAAACCAGAACCGAACACGGGCACCGGCGCATCGAACGGTGCGTGGCCCAGACGGCGCCCCGAAGCGTTGACGTCGTACCCGCTGTCTGGTTTCGTACAGAAGCCCGAATCCCTCGGGCCCCTACACCAGCGACCCCCGATCCCACCTCCCCCGCCGCCGGAGGCCGGACACGTCCGCGGTAGCCGAAGGAGTACGTGGATAGTGAGCCGTAAGACGGCGCCCACCGACGCCACCCCCCACGAGCGGGGCCGATCCCGGCGCCTGCTCGGCACCCTCGCCCAACGCACCCGCGCCGGATCCTCCGGGCTGGTGCTCAGCCTCATGGCCACGGCCCTGGTCAGCACGGCGTTCGGCGTCGGTGCCCTGGGCCGGTCCGACGACATGTCCGACGGCGCCGCCTGGCTCTGGAGCGCGGTCACCAAGGAAGCGGTCCGTGTCAACGGCAACAACGCCGAGATCGACCTCGTGGCCTCCCTGCCCGAGGCCGGTGAGGGGCCCGTCGAGGTCGAGCAGAACGACGACTACCTCCTCCTCACCGACCCCCAGACGGGCAAGGTCACCTCGGTCGACCTCAACAACCTCGGCTTCTCCGGCAGGCTCGAACTGGGCTCCGGCGACCACGGGGTGGTGCTCGGACGGGAGAGCGCCGTGGTCATCGACCGCGCGGGCGGCCAGATCAGGGCCGTCAACCCCGCCACCCTCCAGGCCACCGGAGCCTCGCTCACCCTGGAGGGCCCCCTGGTCGGCGGCGCCTTCGACGACGCCGACACCCTGTGGGTGGGCGCGCCCACCCAGGGCCACGCCGTCGGGATCAAGGTGTCCGAGGGCGAGGCGGCCGTCACCCAGACCGTCGCGGTGGCCTCACCGGGTTCCGACATCGGAGTCACCGTCTTCGACGACGGCGCGCTCGCCGTCGACCGCGGCGGAGAGGACGTGGTGGCCATGCGCGAGGGGGACGACCCGGTGATGGTCACCATGCCCGCGCCGATGGCGGGCTCGGCCATGCCCGCCCGCACGCGCGGCGAGATGGCCGCCGTCACCAGGACCAAGGACGACGAGATCGTCACCCTGATGCACCCCTACGGTGCGGCCGAGACCACCCGGTTCCCGGTGGGCAGGCCCGGCGGCGGACTGGCCGTCCCGTTCTCCGGGCGCGTCTACGTGCCCTTCGAGGACGAGGGGGTCGTCCGCTCCTACGCTCCCAACGGGCGAGAACTGGACACCGTCACCCTGCCCGGGGCCGAGGGGGCGCTCGAACTCCAGGTGCGTGAGGGGAGCCTGTTCGTCAACTCCCCGGAGACCGGTGTGGCCGCGGTGGTGGACGACACCGGTCAGGCCACCCTGGTGGACACCGACGAACCGCCGCCCGGGCCCGGTGAGATCCGCGGGGACACCCCCGCACCCGACCCGGTGGCGCCCGCACCGCCCAACGGACCCGCGACGGAGGCGGGAACCGGCGGCCCGGGGGAGGGGACGGACGGCGGTTCGGCCGGCGGAGGGACCGGAGCGCCGACGCCTCAGAGCGAAGGCGAGCCCGAACGATCCACAGGCCCACCCGGTGCGCCCACCCCCGTCACGGCCGAGGCCGGAGACGGCAGTGTCGAACTGAGCTGGCCCGAGGCCTACTCACCCGACGCCTCCGTGGAGTCCTACGACATCACCTGGGAGGGTGGCCAGACCACCGTCGAGGGTTCGGAGCTGCACACCCTCATCACGGGCCTGGACAACGGCACGGCCTACCGGTTCCGGGTGAAGGCCACCAACGCGCACGGCACCGGGCCCGCCGCCCAGTCGCCGCAGGTCACCCCCAGCCAGGAGGCCCCGGGCTCGCCCGGCGGCGTCTCGGTGGAGGTGAGCGGCAACGAGACCGCGACCGTGTCCTGGACCGGCGCCGACAACGCCGTGGACTACCTGGTGTCCGCGGCCGCCGAGGGCGGGGCCTCCGCTCCCAGCAACCGCACCACCGGGGAGACGTCGCTGGAGGTGACCGGCCTGGAGCCGGGCGCCACCTACACGTTCACGGTCACCTCACGGGGCGAGGGCGGGGTCACCGGCGAGTCCGCCAGCAGTTCCCCGGTGACCATGCCGGAGATCCAGGTGGGTACCCCGGGCGGGGTGGCGCACAGCGTGTCGGGCAGCACGGTGACCGTCACCTGGACGGCTGCGGACAATGCCGAGGGATACCGGATCACGCCGCACGGCGACGGTGTGGAGATCGGTTCCGAGACGACGGTGGATGGCGGGGCCACCTCCCACGCCTTCACCCGGGGCGACCAACGGTGTTTCTCCTTCACGGTCACCGCCGTGGGGTCGGGGACCACCGAGGGCGGCTCCGCCCGGAGCACCCCGGCGTGCCTTGCCCCGTTCCAGTGACCGACGACCTTGACCAGGCCCGGAAGGGAAGCGAGCCGATGACCGTTCTGAGAGGACCGCGCCGCTGGGCGGTCTGGTCCGCTGCCTGCGCGCTGGGAGTGACCGGCCTGCTCGTCAGCGGGGCGACCGCCGCGCAGGGACAGAGCCCGGAGGACGTGTGCACCAACGCCCACCCCAACGTGGGGGAGGCACCCCGCTACACGCAGAACGTGGAGGGCGACTGGCCGATGTCGATCCCGGGAGACCCCGGTGGGCAGGTGCACCTCTACTACGAGAGCACGTTCGGGTACAACTGCGCGGTTGTCACTTCCAACGGTGGCGACACCTACCTGGACGTCGGCATCCGAACGGAGGGCGGAACTCCACAGACCGCGGTCGAGCCGTCCGGTAGGTCGACCGATCCGGTCCTGATCCCGGCCGAGGGCGTCTGCGTCCAGGTCACCGCTGCGGCCGGGGAACGCTCGGTGATTTCGGGCTATTCGAACTGCGGGTCCTGACCCGCGCGAGTGCGCGGCCGGGCGTCTGCTGTACCGGGGAAACGCTCCCGGTCCCGCGGGTGCCCCGGAGGTCTGAAACGGTACTCGCACGGCCTGGTCGTGGAGCGCGCGTGAGGTTTCGGTGAGTGAAGGCCCGGCCACCGCACACGGCTCAGCCGTCGCGGCGCTTCCAGCGCCCCGGGGGTCCGCCTTCACGGCGGGCCCCGTCCACCCGGTAGCCGCACGGCCTGGTTGCCGAGTGCGTGAGAGGTTTCGGTGAGTGGAGCCCCGATCCTTCCGGGGGCGGCTCAGCTGCTCGGCGCCTGGATCCCTCCGGGCACGGACTTTCGCGGGTGCCGTCCATCTGATCCGCGGGGCCCGCCGCTTCGGCGGACCCCCTTCGCGTGCCGGAACCTCACTCCACCGGGTCGGTCCAGGCCACCTGCACCTGCTCGGGCGGGCGCCCACGGCGGGCCAGCAGCGCGCGGCCCGGGGGGAGGCGGCGGGAGACGACCCCGTTGGCGAGCCGCCCCTCCATCCGGTCACCCGAGAACAGCAGTCCCGGAGTGGCCATGTCCGTGAGCGTCTGGGAGACCGGATCGAACATCGACCTCGACGCGCCGCCGGTCCTTCGCGCCGTGACCAGGTGCAGACCCAGGTCGGCTCCCTGGGTCAGGAGGTCGGCCATCGGGCTCAGGGGGTTGCTGCGCCCCGCCACCATGTCCAGGTCGTCCACGAACACGAACACCTCCAGCCCCTCCCACCAACTGCGCTCACGCAGCTGCCTGGGCGTGACGTCCGGCCCGGGGAGACGTTTGCGGACCAGTCCGGCCAGTTCCCCGGCGACCCCCTCGGTCTGCTGGGGACTGGTGCTGTACGCCAACAGGTACTCCGGGGGGACCAATCCCAGGTGCGCGCGGCGGTAGTCGACCATCACCACGCCCACCTCGCTGGCCGGACGGGAGATCACCTGCCGGACCAGGGCCCGGATCAGGGTGCTCTTGCCGGTCTGCGGGTCCCCGAAGACCATCAGGTGCGGGTCCTCGTGCGGGTGGTACAGCGCGGGCCCCAGGTCACTCTCTGCCATGCCCATGACCAGGTCGGAGCCCTGCTGCCTGGGCAGGAGCTCCGCCAGGGAGACCAGGGCGGGCAGTACCCGGACCCGGCGCACCGGGAGGTCGGGCCACCGGGCCGAGAGTCTGTCCACCGCGTCGCGCACGCCGTCGCCGAGATCGGCGTCCTCCGCGACACCGTCCAAGCGGGGGAGCGGCACCTGCACGAACGACTCGTCCGCTCTCAGCCCCCGGCCGGGCACGTCCTTGGGTAGGCGCTCGGCGACCTTGCGACCCAGCTGGGAGTCGTAGGGGTCGGTCAGACGCAGCTCGAAACGGCCGCCGAAGAGCGATTGCAGCTTGGTGCGGACCTGGTTGGAGGCGGAACTGGTCAGCACCGTGTGCACGCCGAGGGAGGGGCCGCGCGAGACGATGTCGGTGAGGACGTCGTCCACGTCCGGGTAGGCCTCACGCAGCCCCGCCCAGCCGTCGATGAACAGGAACACGTCCCCGTGGGTTCCTGCGGGGACGTTCCCCTCCGCCCGCGCCTGGCGTAGAGCGGCGGGTGAGTCCAGCCGCCTCTGACGGAAGACCGCTTCGCGCTGGTCCAGCTGGACGCGCACGTCCGCGAGGATGCGCTGGGCCAGCTCCAGCTCGGAACGGCCCGCCACACCCGCCACGTGCGGCAGTTCGGCGAACGGTGCGAGGGAGCCACCGCCGAAGTCGATGGCGTACACCGCCACCCGCCCGGGCGGATACCGCCAGGCCAGGGTGGCGATCAGGGTTCTGATCAGGGTCGACTTCCCGGACTGGGGGCCGCCCAGAACCACGATGTTGCTCTCCCCGCCGGTGAAGTCCAGGTCGGCCGGGCACTGGCGCTGTTCCCGGGGCAGGTCCGCCAATCCGATGATCGCCCGAACCTCGTCGGGGGCGGGCTCGATCGCGGTCCCGTCCTCCCGCGTCCGGGTCTCGTCCAACTGTTCCAGCAGCTGGTCGAGGGTGAGGACGGAGGGGAGCGGCGGGACCCAGACCGGGCGGACCGGTTCCCTCCCGGAGTCCACGATCCGGTCCACCGCCACCTGGAGGGTGGTGGGAGCGTCCTGCTCCGGCCTGTCCTCGGCGTCGGCGCTCTCCGCCCGCTGGGCGGGCCGCACCAGCGAGGCGAGCCCGTTGAACGAGATCAGCGGCAGGACCTGCGGAACCTCCTCGACCTCCTCGCGTGTGGGCGGCACGTACGGCTGGGAGACCATGGCCGCCTTGAAGCGCTCGAACACCGTGGTGTCGACCTTCAGGTAGCCCGATCCGGGCTCCGGCGGCAGGTGGTAGGCGTCCCCGACCCCGATCGCCTCCCGGCTCTCGGCCTCGGAGAAGGTCCGCAGACCGATCCGGTAGGACAGATGGGACTCCAAGCCCTTGATCTTGCCCGAGTCCAGCCGCTGGGTGGCCAGCAGCAGGTGCACGCCGATCGAACGGCCGATCCGGCCGATGGCCACGAACAGCTCCGCGAAGTCCGGGTGCGCGGTGAGCAGCTCGGAGAACTCGTCGATGATCACCAGCAGGTGGGGGAGCGGTTCCAGCTCGGGTCGGCGGGCCCGCGCCCCCTCGTAGGCGTGCAGGTTGGGCAGGTTGCCCGCGTCCTTGAGGACCTGCTGGCGCCGGTTCAGCTCGCCGAACATCGCCTCGCGGAAGCGCTCCACCAACCCGTCGTCGTCGGCGAGGTTGGTGATGAGACCGGCGCTGTGCGGGAGCCGGTCGGTGTCGGCGAAGGTCGCGCCGCCCTTGAAGTCCACCAGCAACAGGGCGAGCTGGTCGGGCGGGTGGTTGATCACCAGTGAGGCCACCAGGGTGCGCAGCATCTCCGACTTGCCCGAACCGGTGGCGCCCACCACCAGCCCGTGCGGCCCCATGCCCCCGAACGCGGACTCCTTGAGGTCGAGCAGCACGGTGTTGGCCTCGGGGCCCACCCCGATCGGCACCCGCAGGAAATCCCCGGTGCCCCGGGGCCGCCACGCCCGCTCGGTGTCCAGTCGGGCGACGTCGGGCACGCCCAGGATCTCCGGCAGCCCCACCGTGGCGTGCATGGCGTCCGAGCTGTCGCTGGCAGCCAGTCGCAGCGGCGCCAGGGATCGCGCGAGGGTGGTGAGGAGTTCCCGGCCGACCCGGTCGAAGGAACCCTCCAGGGGAGGGTCGTCCTCCGTCTCGGGGCCCTGGTCGGGCTGCTGCGGCCTCGGTGCGCGGTCCTCCCTCAGGGAACCGTCAGCCGACACGTACAGCCGGGTGTCCACGTGCCCGGGCTCCTCCCGGCGGTCACCCACGAGGAAGACCAGGTGGACGCCGATGTCGGCCAGCGAGGTCACCGGGGGCTCGGCCGCCAGCCCGGACAGGGTCGCCTGGAACTCGCCGTCCACGAGCACCACGAGCCGCTGCGTGCCCGGTCCGGGAGGCGCGCCCCGCCTGCGCTGCATGTCGATGGTGCGCTGCTCGATCTCGGCCGTCAGCAGCTCGGTCATCTCCACGGTGTTGCCCGCCACCAGCCGGGCGGGCAGCGGACCGTCCTGGACCCCGTCGAGGGCGTTGTGGGGCAGCCACTTGGTCCAGTCCCACTCCGCCGTCAACCGCTGGTGCCGCACCACACCCAACCGCACGTCCTCGGCGGCGGAGAAGGTCACCAGCTGCGCCGCCAGGGCGCGGGCCACCTCCCGGCCCGCCGCCCGGTCGCCGACCACCGACACCACCCCGCACTCGCGCAGGCGCAGCACGAGCGGCTGCTCGGACACGTCCGAGTACAGGTCGACGATCTGCTCGGCGATGCCCTGGCAGACGGGGTCGTAGACGATCAGGGGGTTGGTGCGGTCGATGTTCAGGTTCAGCCGTCTGGCCAGGGGGCGCGAACCCTCACCGATCCGCAGGTCGAGGAAGTCGGGGTCCCCCGGGCGCCGTTCCCAGCGCCGTGCGGTGAGCCGGGCGGTCTCCTCCAACAGGTGCGGCTCCGGGTGCCGGAAAAGCGACGCGGCGCGTTGCAGCCCCGCCACCTCCCGAACCGTCTCGCGCAGGTGGTCCAGGTAGTCCAGGTACCGTTCCCGCTGCTCCCGGATGCGCTTGCGCGGCCCGTTGCGCTGGGCGACGAACATGACGATGCCGACCGCGACGCTGGCCAGCATGATCATGGCCCCGGCCACCGCGAACAGCGGGCGGTTCCCCATGGTGATGGTCATCATCAGCGAACCGGACCCGGTGATGATCGGCATGATGATCATCGCCGAGGAGCTGGCGGCCGGGGGGTTCTCCGGCAGCTGCGGCGGGGTCGCGATCACCAGGGGTGTCCTGCCGGGATCCGGGACCGCAGTGCGGGCGGGACGATGAACCACCGTCGTTGTCACTGGCGCCTCTCCTGTCGCGTGCGCCCGGATCGCCCGGTACGCGCTCTTGCTACCGTGATGATCCCGCGCCCCGGCGGTGCCGGACAAGCGGCGACCACGGGCCTGTGGACAACCGGACCACGGACCGGTGTGATCCTCGTGCGGGCCCAACGGTTCGCGCCCGCCAACGGACGGTCGTGCGCCGTCCACAACTGACGTCGAACGCGGGGAGCCCCAGGTGAGCGGATACTGCCGGGTCACGGTGACCGGACCGGATCGGTGGGCCGACCTCGTCCTGCCCGGCGCGGTGTCGGTGGCGACACTGATGCCGCAGGTCGTGCGCGTGTGCTCCCCGGCCGACGACGGGCTCCAGTCCGCCCGCTGGAACCTCGTCGCGGTGGACGGCACCCCCATCCCCTCCGCCGGTTCCCTGACCGACGCCGGAGTCCGCGACGGGGACGTCCTGCTCCTGGACCGGGTCACCGCCCCGGACCGACCGTCGTTCGTCGACGACGTACGCGGCACCGTCGAGGACCGCGTCGACGAGCGCGCCTGGCTGTGGAAGCCCACCACCACGTTCGGGTTCGGCCTGGCACTCACGGCGCTGGGACCGCTGCTGCTCATGGCGGCCATGGTCCTGGTCCGCACCTCGCCCCTCGACCTCGCCGTGTCCGTTCTCGGGCTTCTGGCCGCGCTGGGTGCCCTGTGGTTGGCCGGGTCCAGGAACCTTCCCGGAGTGGCCCACGCCGCGCAGGTCGCCGCCTGCGGCTGGGGCGCCCTGACCATCGTGCTCGCCGTCCTGGGAGTGAGCGCCGTCGCGCCCTCGCCCATCGTTCTGGCGCTGTTCGCCTGCTTCGGCGCGCTGGCCGCCTCTGCTGGCGGCTGGGCGCTGGCCCACTTCCTGCTGCCCTACCTCGCCGGGCTGAGCGTCGTCACGGTGTCCATGGTGCTGCTCGTGGGCTTCGGCCTGTTCACCGACGGCCCCATGGCGGTGCGCCTGCTCGCCGTCCTGCTGGCTCTGGGCATCGGCGCCCTGCCCCGGATGGCGCTCGCCCTGGGCGGGCTGTCCGGGCTCGACTACGAGGTGCGCCAGGTCGGCCAGACCGACAACGAACGCTTCGAGGAGAGCCTGGCCAACAGCGACCGCATGCTGACCGGAACCATCCTGGGGGTGTCGGCCGCCGCCACGATCTCCGTGGGCCTGCTCGCGTTCACCGGTGACGCGCGCCGGGACCTGGTCCTGGCCGCCCTGGTCTCGCTCGCCCTGCTGATGCGGTCGCGCCTGTTCGACCGGGTCTCCCACGTGCTGCCGGTCCGGCTCACCGGCGTGCTGGGGCTGGCCGTGACCGGGGTGGCCGCGACAACGGCTCACCCCTGGATGTCGGGTGTGCTCCCGGCAGTGGGGCTGGTGCTGTGCGTGGCGGTGGCGGCCGTGAGCGCTATCCGTCTGACCGACGTGCCCAGGGCCTCGCTGCGCCGCATCCTCAACGGGGTGGAGATCGTCGTGGTCGCGGGGATGTGCGTGGCCGCCGTCTGGGCTCTCGGCGTGTACGAGGCCGTCTCCACCATCCGCATCGGAGGCTGACCTCCGCTCGGGTGAGGGGGAAGGCGAGGAATCCACCCTCCTCCTCGTGATCGGTTTCGAAGACGCGTCCGGCGGCGGCCTCAGCGTCGCGCGAGATGGTCGTGCCGTTGGCCTCGCCCGTCCGCACGGCCTGCTCGTGGTCGATGTGGAAGTTGGAGAAGGCACCGTTGGTCCTGCGGCCTCCACGGTGGCCTCGTTGAGGTTCTCCGCCACCGTCCCGAAGCGTGGGGAGACCCCGTCCAGGGCACCGCTCACCCGCTCGGCGATCCGTGCCGCCGCCCCGGCCTCCGCAGGGTTGGCTCCACCCTCTGAGTCACCCGTGGCCCGCCCTTCTTCGCTTCCGGGAGCGAGGACCACCCCCACGAGGAGGGCGGCGACGGGTGCGCGGGAAGGGCGCCAGCGAACTGTGGGACGCCGATGAGGGCCCTGGAGGTGAGAATCTGTCCTGTTTCGGTCACTTGGCGTCCTTGTTCTGCAATCGCGTTGACAGGGGACGCCGCCTTCACTACTTTCCGGTTCGAGTCGTGAATCTGTGACCGCGAGCAGACCTCCCCGGTGCTCACAGAGCGACCACGCCCCTGATACCGGCGTCGAGTTCGGACCAAGGGGAGAGTCCACGGGGAGAGGACGGACAGTTGACCAACAACGTCGGCACGGAACAGAGCAACACTCTGTCCCAGGGCGGTACGCGCCTGGACGAACAGAGCCGTGGTCTCAGTGACCGCATGCAGTCCCTGATCGACGTCCTGGACCAGGACGGTCAGGCGCTCCAGGGCAACGCCCTCCGGGCCTACCGCCAGGGCCAGGCCGAACTGGTGACGGGCTTCCAGGCCCTCATCGACTGGTGCAACAAGTACGGCGTCAACCTCAACCTCGGCCAGGAGAAGATCAACTCCGCCGACGCCCAGAGCGAAGAGGACTTCTCCAAAGCCCAGAGCGAGCTCAGCTACCTGAGCCGGAACATCTGAGTCGGAACCTGAGACCGAAGTGGGGGAGAGGACGCCATGGGCGTGAACAAGTACGAGGTCGGCGCGGACATCGACGCGCTGGACCAGCTGAGCGTCGACCAGCGCCAGTACCTGGGCTACTTCAGGGCGATCATGCAGGAGCTCGACACCCAGGCCAAGGACACCGTCGCCAGGTTCGAGGGCGGCGACGAGGCCTTCCAGGCCAGGGCGGCCGAGTTCAACAACGCCTTCGAGATGACCAACCGGGGCTTCTCCAGGATGATCGACGCCGTCGACGGCACGGTGGACGGCTACCGCGAGACCAAGAGCTACCTCAACAACCTGTTCGAGTGAGCCACCCCTACGGGCACCAGGGCGCGGCGGGGACCCCACCACAGCAGTGGCCCCCCGCCCCGGGCCCCGGGAGCCCCGAACCGCCCGCCCCCACCCCGCTCCCCGAAGCGTTCCAGACCACACCCCACACCGAGCGCTACGTCCTCCAGGCCGACGCCCTGCGCCGTCGGCAGCTGCGTGCCGCCCTGCTGTACGGTTCCAGCCGCTACTGGCGCCAGCGCCACCACGTGTGGCCCTCGGTCGTCGTGGGTCTGATAGCCGCCGCGGTGCTCGCCGCGGGCATCGTGGTCGCGGGAGCCTTCCAGACCCAGCGCGAACTCAACGAGCAGCGCGGGCATCAGACCCAGACACAGGATCCGAACACCCCGCTCGTCCCCCAGGAGCGCGACCCCGCGGGCCCGGACCAGACTCCCTGACCCGTCTTCCGTACCCCGAAGGACACCCCCGTGACCCTGCACGCTCCCTCAGCGCCGCTCTCGACGGACGAGGCGGCGGTCCATACGGACGCCTTCGACGCGATGGCCTCCAACGTCGAGTCGGCTCTCCTGGGCAAGACCGAGGTGGTGCGGCTCGCCCTCGTCGCCCTCCTCTCCCAGGGACACCTCCTGCTGGAGGACGTCCCGGGCACCGGCAAGACGACCCTGGCCCGCGCCATCGCCTCCAGCGTCGACGGGATCTGGCGGCGGGTGCAGTTCACCCCCGACCTGCTGCCCTCCGACGTGACCGGCGTGACCGTCTTCAACCAGGCCACCCGCGAGTTCGAGTTCCACCCGGGACCGGTCTTCGCCAACGTCGTCATCGCCGACGAGATCAACCGGGCCTCGCCCAAGACCCAGTCCGCGCTGCTGGAGGTCATGGAGGAGGGCGCGGTCACGGTCGACGGGGTCCGCCACACGGTCCCGGCGCCCTTCCTGGTCGTGGCCACCCAGAACCCCGTGGAGATGTCGGGCACCTACCGGCTCCCCGAGGCCCAGCTGGACCGGTTCCTGATGCGCCTGACCGTGGGCTACGCGGACCCGGCCGCCGAACTGGCCATCATCCGGGGGGACCGCCTCGTCTCCCCGGACGCCCTGCCCTCGTCCACGGACGCGGCGCGCATGGAACAGGTCCGGCAGGCGGCCCGCCGCGTGTACGTCGACGACGCCGTCTACGAGTACGTGCTGCGCGTGGCCCGCTCCACCCGCGACCACCCGGCGCTCAGTGTGGGCCTGTCCACCCGGGCGACCGTCGCCATGGCCCACACGGCCCGCACACTCGCCCTGGTCTCCGGCCGCCCCTACGCCACCCCCGAGGACGTCAAGACGCTCGCGCAGCCGGTGTGGGCGCACCGCCTGGTGCTCTCTCCGGAAGCCTCCGTGGGCGGCCGCACCGGGGTCGACGTGCTCGCCGAGATCCTGTCGTCCACCCCGGCCCCCCAGCCGGGACACCCGGGGGCGACGGCGAACCGCTGATGCCGACCACGAGGGGATGGCTGGTGGCCGCCACGGGAGCCCTGCTCCTCACCGCGGGCACCCTGTCCCAGTACCAGGAACTCGTCCTGCTCGGAGCCCTGGCGGTCCTCGCCGTGGCCGTGGCCGCCCTGTTCGTGGGCCGCCCGGCGGCCGTGACCATGACCCGCTCCCTGCCCGGCGGCACCCGCACCACCCCCGGGCGCTCCGTGCGGGTCCACATGAGTGCCCGCAACACCGGGCGCCGCGGCCTGCGGATCAGTGAAAGGGTGGTGGGCCCCGACGGTGAACACGACGTGCCCCTGTCCCCGCTGCCCGGGGGCGGCACCGGGGGATCGGACTACTGGCTCCAACCCCGGCGGCGCGGACTCATCGAACTCGGCCCCCTGCGTGCGGGCCGCTCCGACCCCCTGGGCCTGGCCGAAAGTACCCGCGCCCACGGCACCACCGACCACGTGTGGGTCCACCCGACCTGGCAGTACCTGCGGGCCATCCCCGTGGGCAACGTCGCCGACCCGGACGGAGAGGTCGACGGGGCCAGGGCCGGAACGCTCACCTTCCACACCCTGCGCGACTACGCTCCCGGCGACGACCTGCGCCACGTCCACTGGCGCAGCTCCGCACGCCTGGACCGCTTGGTGGTGCGCGAGTACGTGGACACCTCCCAGACCCGGGTGTGTGTGATCGTCGACGACCGAGCCGCCCCCGAGGACGCTGCCCGACTCGACGAGGTCGCCGGAGCCGCCGCCTCCCTGCTCGCCACCGGAGTCCGGGCCGCGCTCCACTGCGAACTGCGGCTCGTCAGCGGACGGGGTCGGGACAGCGGCGGCGGCCTGCCCTCCCTGCTCGACCTGCTCGCCGAGGCCGCGCCCACCCAGGGACCGGACCTGGCCGACGCCCTCCACCTGGCCCGCACCCGGAGCCAGGGAGACACGGCCATCCTGGTCAGCGCAGGACTGGACGCCACCGACCTGCGCCTGTTCGGTCAGCTCGCCGACCGCTACTCCGGCCTCATCGCCGTGGTCGTCGGCCAGCAGGAACCGCCGATCTCACCCGACTCCGTCACGCTCATCGCCGCGGGCGACGCCGGGTCGTTCGCGGACCGTTGGAACGAGGCGCCGTGGCCACGATGACGGCTCCCGCCCCCGAACGGGCCGCGCCGCCCGTGCCCGGGCGTCCCTACCGGATCTCCCCGAGCACGCTCCTGGCCTGCGCGGGCCTGGTCCTGTCCACCGTCGCGGGCGGGGTGGTGGTCTCGGCCTCCTACGGCTCTGCCGTGACCCTCCTGGCCGTGCTCGCGGCCTGCTCCGTGGTATCCGTCGTGGCGGCGCTGGTCCTGCGCGCCCGCCACAGCGCTCTCCGCACGGTCCTGACCGGTGTTCCCCTTCCGCTCGCCAGCGTTGTGGCCGCCGCCGCGTGGGTGCCGGGCGAGGGGGACGGTGTCCTGCGGGGCGCGGGCGAGGCCCTCCTCCATTCCGGAGCGCGCATCCTCACCAGCACGGCGCCGACACCGCTCACCGTCGACACCCTGGCCCTGCCACTCCTGGCGACCTGGCTCACCGGCACCGCCACGGCTCTGGCCTGGCGCGCCGAACGCCGGGCGCTGGCCCTGCTCCCGGGGCTCGTTCTGCTCGTGGGCGCGGTCGTCCTCAACGGCCCGGTCGCACCCCCCGGGTTCAGCGCGATCGGCCTGCTCGGCGTGGCCGCCGTCCTCATCATGTCCGCGCGTCCGGCCTTGAGGACCCACAGCGGCGTCGGATCTCCCTCCCTGGGCATTCAGGTGGACCAACGCCCCGCGGGGCCCTCCCCCGTCCGTGACGCCGTTATCACGGGGCTCATCTGCGTGTTCACCGCGACCATGGCGGTGTTCGGCGGACCGGCACTGCTCGCGGGCTGGTCCGCCGAACCAGGCGACCCCCGCGCGGTGCTGAACCCTCCGATGGACCCGCAGGAGGCCCTCAACCCGCTCAGCTACCTGCCCGGGTGGGCAGCCGAACCCGACGAGCACCTGCTCACCGTCGAGTCCGACCAGCCCGTCGATCTGCGCTGGGTCGCCCTCTCCGACTTCACCGGCACCACCTGGCTCCCCGAGAGCGGCTACCGCAGCGCGGACCAGGTCCTGCCCGCACCGGTGCCACCGCCTCCCGGGGCCGACGGGGACGTCACCGCGCGGATCAGCGTGGGCGAGGCCCTTCCCGGAAGCTGGGCTCCGGTGGTGGGCGCACCCCGCCGGGTGGGACTCGACTCCCTTGGCTACGACGCCCTCACCGGCACCGTCGTCACCCGGGACGGCACCGTGGCCGGGCGCGACTACGAGGTGGTCGGCACGGTCGCCGACTGGTCCGGCGTCGACCTGTCCCGGTCGTCCCCACCGGTGGGGGACGTGTACGAGTTGTACCGGGAGTTGCCGCCCGGCGCCCCGCCCATCCTCGACGAGGTCGTGTCCGCGATCGCCGCCGAGGGCGACTACCACCACCGCGCGCGGGCCATCGCCGAGTACCTGCGCGACTCCCACACGTTCGACCCCGAGACCCCCGGCGGCCACGGCTACGCGCACATCGACGCTCTCCTTGCCGCCCCCGGGGGTCAGGGCGGTTCCGGTACCTCCGAGCAGTTCGCGAGCGCCTTCGCCCTGCTGACGCGCGCGGCCGGACTCCCCAGCCGGGTGGCGGTCGGCTTCGCGCCCGGGACCGAACGGGACGAGGGCGAGTACGAGGTGCGCACCGGCGACGCGCACGCCTGGGGCGAGGTGTACTTCGACGGTCTGGGATGGGTGCCCTACAACGCCACTCCCGGAGGGCGCGACGAGGGCGGCGCCGACGAAACCCCCGAGAGTGCGCAGGCCCCCGACGAGCCCGAGGCCGGTGAACTCGACTCCGGCTCCGAGACCGAGAGCGACGGGCAGCCCGCTCCCGACCGCCAGGACACGACCGAGGGCCTCTGGGCGGTGGCAGCCTCCGGGGGAGCGCTCACCCTGGTCCTGCTGATCCCCGTCCTGCGCCTCGCTCGCAGGGCACGACGCCTGAGCGCGGGCACCCCCACGGACCGTGTCCTGGGAGCCTGGCGCGAACTGCGCGAGGCCCTCAGGATGGGCGCGGCCGATCTCGACACGGGGGCCACGGTCACCGAGACCGTGACGGTCGCCCGCGCACTCGTGCCCGACACGGCTCCTTCGAGCGGGCTCGACCACCTGGCCCGGGCCGTCAACAGCACGGGCTTCGGCGGCGGAGTCGGCGTCGACGCCCCGGCGGCCGAGGAAGCCGCCCGCGCGGTACGCGACCACCAACGCGCGGTGCGCAGGGCACGCCCCCGGTTCAGGAGACTGACCTGGTGGTTCGACCCCCGCCCCCTGTTCTGGCGGGACGGTCCGAGCCGCCGACGGAGAGGACGCCGATGAGCGGCGAGCAACAACACGACAGACTGGCCCCGGGGTTCCACTCCCCGGAGGTCCTGCACCGGGGAGCGGCCTCGACCGTCTACCGGGCCCGGCGTGACGGGGACGACGCCCCGGTCGCGCTCAAGGTCATGCGCGACGGGTCAGGCGCCAGGGAAGTGGACCGACTGGTCGAGCTGTCCGGTATCCCTGGCCTGGTCGGCGTCGTCGGCGGAGGCCGCACCTCGTCCGGCCGCGCCTTCGTCGCCATGAACCTGCACCCGGGGGACTACGCGACCGCGCTGAAGAGCCGGGGACCGCTGCCGGTCGGGGAGGTCCTGGCCGTGGGCCGCTCCGTGGCCGGGGCACTCGCCGCTCTGCACGCGCGTGGTCTGCTCCACCACCGGGTCCAGCCCGGAAACATCCTGGGGGCACCGGAGGGCGCCGTCCTTGCTGACGTCGGCGGTGTGCTCACCACCGAGGAGCGGCCCGAACCGGTGGGCCTGGACCCCGTGGCGGTCGCCTACGCCTCCCCGGAGGCGCTCAGCGGCCTGTACCCGCTGACCCCCGCCTCCGACATCTACCGGCTCGCGGCGGTGCTCTGGACCCTCCTCGCTGGGTACCCGCCCTTCGCGCAGGGGGCGGGCGCGGTCGGAGATCCGTTCACCTACCGGGAGCGGGCCCTCGCCGAGGACCCACCACGGCTGCCGCGCGCCGACCTGCCCGTCCGACTGCGCGCGGTCCTGGATCGAGCGCTGTCCAGGGAGCCCGGCCGTCGTCAGGACGCCACCGAGCTTGCCCGGGACCTCGCCGGGGACGCTCCCGCCGGAGTCGCCGATCCCGGAGCTGTCGCCGCCGACTCCGGGAACGCCTGGGGGGTGCCCGGTGCGGCGCCCGGGGGTGGAATTGCGGGTGGGTCGGTCGCTGGATCTGTGAACCCTGTTCCTGCCTCGCAGCCGCAGACCAGAACCGGGGCCGTCGACTCGGCGAACGCCTGGAGTTCCCCCGTCCTTGGTCAGGGGAGTGCGGGGTCCCGTGACAGCCCCGAGGCCGAGGAACCTGGGACACGTGTTCCCAGAGGGCTGCCTGCTGGATCCGGGGCCTTCGATTCCGGTGCGACTGGTGCACGTCCGCAGGCCCAGGTCGCCGAGTCCGCGAACGCCTGGGGTGTGCCGGGTGCCGCACCCCGCACGGAGAAGGGGCTCCAGGGTCAGCAGGACGGACTGCGAACCAGTACCCCTCAGCCGGAGGCCCCAGGGGCCGGGGCTGACCCGGACACAGCGACGGGTTCCGGGGTTGATCCCGGTGCGGCTGGTGCGCTGTCACAGACCGGGACCGGAGCTGTCGACCCCTCTAGCATCTGGGGCGTGCCTGGCGCTGCGCCCGGCCCTAGGGAAGGCCTCACGAAACCGCTGGCAAGCCCTGAGTCCGGTGCCCCGGAGGACACCGGGGTCTGTGTTCCAACGGCCCCGGAGCCGCAGGCCGAACCGGGCGGTGACGAGACCGCCGACGCGCGGCCGGACACCACGGGTGCAACACCGGCCTCGGCCGCGAGCCTCCTGGCGGACCACCCCGAAATCGCGTGGGCAGCCCTTCCCGGCTGGGCAGGGAGCGCCGCACCCGAACCGGAGTCCGCTGAATCCGGCCCCGTAGCGGGGGCGCCGGATCAGGCGCCCCCCGGTCCGCAGTGGGGTCCGGCCCAACCACCGGCCCCACCCGAACCGCCTAAGCCCCCCGAAGCCGCGGCCCGTCCCCAGGGGCCGACCACACGGCGGCCGCTGTTCATCGGTGTCACCGTCGTGGCCATCGCCTTCGTCGCCATCACCCTCGGCGCGGTGGCGGTCCTGCGCCCCGGCGCGGGCGGCGACCTCATCCAGCAGCTCCGACCGGAAGCCGCCGCGACCCCCGAGGAGCAGCAGCCGCAGTCCGGAGGGGAGACCGGGAACGCGGAGTCCCCCGACCCTCCGGCGCCTCCCGCCGGACTGGTCGAGGACTCCGCCCCCAGTGACGTCGTCCTGGAGGACACCGGGCACACCGTGACGGTGACCTGGACGGACAACACCGACCCCGCCGCCGCGCACCAGGTGATCGGAGGCCCCGCAGGGGAGACCCCGGGCAACCTCGCCGACGCCGAGCCGGGCTCCGGACAGGCGAAGGTCAGCGGACTCGACCCGGGCCGGGACTACTGCTTCGTCGTCATCGCCGTGCTCAGCGTGGACGAGATCGCTCCGTCGGAGCAGGCGTGCACGGAACGGGCCACCGCCTCCTGACCGGCCGGTCTCAGTGCCCCCGATCCAGCCACGCCTGGAGGTGCGGGGCCTCCGCGCCGATGGTCGTGGAATCACCGTGCCCGGTGTGGACCGCCGTCTCCTGGGGGAGCGACAGCAGGCGGGTGCGGATGGAGTCCACGATGGTCGGGAAGTCCGAGAAGGACCGGCCGGTCGCCCCCGGGCCGCCCTGGAAGAGGGTGTCGCCACTGAACAGCACATCGAGTTCCGGGGCGTACAGGCACACCGCCCCGGGGGCGTGCCCCGGGGTGTGCAGCACGGTGAGCCCGGTGCCCCCGACCTCGATGACCTGCCCGTCGGCCAGCTCTGCGTCCGGGGCGCGGTCCGGGTGGGTCATGTCCCACAGCACCCGGTCCTCGGGGTGCAGCAGGATCGGCGCCCCGGTCGCGTCGGCCACCTCCGGGGCGGCGTTCACGTGGTCGTTGTGGCCGTGCGTGCACACCACCGCCACCACCCGGCGCCCGCCCACCGCCGTCAGGATCGCCCCGGCGTCGTGCGGGGCGTCCACGACCACGACCTCCTCGTCGTCGCCCACCAGCCAGACGTTGTTGTCCACCTCCCAGGAACCGCCGTCCAGGGTGAAGACCCCGGACGTGGTCAGATGTTCCACTCGCGCGTCACTCACAGTCGCACCACCGATCGCAGTACTTCGCCGCGCTCCATGCGGGCGAACGCCTCCTCGACGTCACCGAGCCCGATCTCCTCGGTGACGAAACCGTCCAGGTCCAGCCTGCCCTGTGTGTAGAGGTCGATGAGCATCGGGAAGTCCCGGGAGGGCAGGCAGTCCCCGTACCAGCTCGACTTCAGGGCCCCGCCCCGGCCGAACACGTCCAACAGCGGCAGTTCCAGGCGCATCTCCGGCGTGGGAACACCCACCAGCACCACGGTGCCCGCCAGATCGCGGGCGTAGAAGGCCTGCTCGTAGGTTTGGGGCAGACCCACCGCGTCGATCACCACGTCCGCGCCGAAACCGTCGGTGAGCGCGCGGATCGCCTCCACCGGGTCGCTCTCCCGGGCGTTCACGGTGTGTGTGGCGCCGAACCCGCGCGCCCACTCCAACTTGCGCTCCTCCAGGTCCACGGCGATGATCCGGCCGGCTCCGGCCAGACGGGCCCCGGCCACGGCCGCGCTGCCCACGCCTCCGCAGCCGATCACCGCCACGGAGTCACCGCGCCCCACCCCGCCGGTGTTGATGGCGGCGCCGATCCCGGCCATGATCCCGCACCCGAGCAACCCCGCCGCGGCGGGTGAGGCGGACGGGTCGACCTTGGTGCACTGGCCGGCGGCGACCAGCGTCTTCTCGGCGAACGCACCGATGCCCAGGGCGGGGGAGAGTTCGGTGCCGTCCTCCAGGGTCATCCTCTGGTCGGCGTTGTGGGTGTCGAAGCAGTACTGGGGCCGCCCCCGCCGACACGCACGGCACTCCCCGCACACCGCCCGCCAGTTGAGGACCACGTAGTCGCCGGGTCCGACGTGGGTGACGTTGGCTCCCACGGACTCGACCACGCCCGCCGCCTCGTGCCCGAGCAGGAAGGGGTACTCGTCGTTGATCCCGCCCTCCCGGTAGTGCAGGTCCGTGTGGCAGACCCCGCAGGCCTGGACCCGGACCACGGCCTCTCCCGGGCCGGGATCGGGGACGACGATGGTGGTGAGTTCCACGGGTGCGCCCTTCGCACGCGAGATCACACCCTGGACCTGTTGGGACATGAAGACACTCCCTGAACCTCGTGGCCGCCAGTACCGGTGGGTACCGCCTCAGGTCACCCTGCCGCACCGCCCGGACACGTGTCCATCATCGGGGTGCGGGTCAGGGCTCGACAAAAAACAGGTGTGAGTGTGTACTCACAAACATGCGACGGTCCGCTTCTCGGAATCCCCAGGCAGAGTCGCCCGGGGGTGGGTGGTTCCTGGGGATTCGAGGCGCACTGTGGACAGATCAGTGAGTGAGTACTCACATAATCAGGAGCTCATCATGACCCAGAACGAACCCCGTACGAGTACCGGCGGCGCCGTGGACGCCACGGAGGTCCTGCTCCCCGGCCGTGTGGCACCCGAAGGGCTGGTGGTCCGCCACCGCAGGCTCGACCCGCCCGGGCCCGGCCAGGTCACACTGCGGATGGAGGCCACCGGCGTCTCCTTCGCCGAACAGCAGATGCGCCGGGGAAAGTACTTCGACCAGCCGCCCTTCCCGTTCGTGCCCGGCTACGACCTCGTCGGTACCGTCACGGAGGTCGGCCCCGGGACGGACCCCGCCATGAAGGGTCGCCGCTACGCCGCCCTCACCAAGGTGGGCGCCTGGGCCAGCCACGTCCTCCTGCCCGCCGCCGATCTCGTTCCCGTACCCGAAGGGACCGACCCCGGCACGGCGGAGGCCCTGGTGGTCAACGGAGTGACGGCCTACCGCATGCTCCACCAGCTCGCCCGTGTCCGGTCCGGCGACACGGTGCTCGTCCACGGCGCCAACGGCGGGGGGGGGGCNNCGCGGGAGCCACCGTCATCGGCACCGCCTCGGCCCGCAACGCCGAGGCCGTCCGCTCACTGGGAGCCACCCCGCTCGACTACCGTGAGCCCGACCTCCCCGGGCGGGTCCGGGCCCTGGCCCCGGACGGGGTGAAAGCGGTCTTCGACCACGTCGGCGGCCCCGGGCTGGTCGACTCCTTCGGGCTCCTCGCGCGCGGAGGCACCCTGGTCTCCTACGGCACCGCCTCCACCAGGGACGTGGTCGGCAACGCGATGCTCCCCGTGCTGCTGCTGTTCGCCCGACTCCTCCGGTGGAACACGCTCCCCAACGGGCGCGGCGCCCACTTCTTCAACCTCTGGAACGGGCACCGCAGGAGGGCGGACTTCCGGCGCAGGTTCGCCCGGGACCTGGGCGCGGTCCTCGATCTGCACACCGAGGGTGTCCTCGACCCGCCTGTCGCTGCCCGCGTGCCGCTGTCCGAGGTGGCTTCGGCCATGACCCTGGCCGAGTCGGGCACCGTGGTCGGCAAGGTCCTCCTGGTCCCCGACCAGCCCTGAGTCCCGCCCCCGTGATCAGCGCCGGAGGAAGTCCACCAGTGCGGCGGTCAGCTGCGCGGGTGCGTCCGACTGGACGAGGTGACCGGCGCCCGCGATCGGGTGGGACTCAACGCCCGGGACCAGCGCGGCGAGTGCCCGGGAACGCGCCAGCAGTTCGGTGAACACCCGCCCCTGGGGCGCCAGGGACACGCTCTGACCCGTCCGCATCTCGGAGATTCCGTACCCGGGCATGTCCCAGAAGTACACCCGGTAGCCGGGTGCCAACGCCGCGGCCACGTCCCGCCACACGTACGACGAGAACAGCGTCCCGTGCAGCAGCACCACCGGCTCTCCCGAGCCGACGGCGCCCCAGCGCACCGTGCCCGCGCTCGACGCGAACTCCTCCGGAACCGCCTGATCGGTCATGCCCGCCCCCCTGTCGTGTTCCTGGTGGCCTCGAACGAAGCGCCGCGATCGTATCCGGGAGGTCTGGCAAACCGAGCGTCAGCGGCGGGTGGGGAAAAGGGAGCGGCGCCCGACCTCCGTCGGGCGCCGCCACTGACTGTCTGACCGGATCCTGAGTGACGCCGAACGGGGAGACGTCCTCACGGATGGGTCAGCGGGTGAAGTCGTCGGTCCCTCGGCCGGGACCGTGGACGAACTCGCGCAGGGGCTCGTCCCTGGGTACGGGCGGGTAGGTGGGGCGGTCCTGGGCGGGCACCGTGCGAGTGCCGATCTCCAGGCCCTGGGCCGCCATCACACCGGTGACCGCGTTGCGCAGATCGGGCAGCATCGCGTACAGCACGTCACCGGGGCAGGCCGTCGCGTTGAAGTCCCGGTGGCCGAGGATCGCCTCCTGCGGGTTGAGCCCGTAGGCGCCGCACAGCCAGGCCAGGGTGGACACCAGGGAGTCCGTGAGGGCCTGGGTGGGGCCCTCGTCCATGTAGGTGCCCTCGTTCTCGATGCCCACGCACGTGCTGTTGTTGTTGGCCACGTGCGAGCCCACGCAGTGCTGGCCCTCGCGGACGGCCGGGACGGCGCGGTCACGGCCCTCCATGATGTGGCCGCCACGGCTGATGGTGAACTGCTGGCCCGCGTCGGCCCAGCCGTTGCTGTCCATGTGGAAGTTCTGGATGGAACGGGACAGTGCCAGCGCGTGCGCCTCGGAGTGGTCGGCGCTGTTGGGGGTCGCGGTGTGGTGCACGACCACGAAGCTGGGCGGGGATGCCAGGACCTGGATGGGGGTCGACGGGGGCCGGGCGCCCCAGTCGGCGCGGAAGTACATGGGAGGTTCGGCGGCCGAAGCCGTGTCGGCGTACGCGGTGGAGACGCCGAACGCGCCTCCGGCCAACGCCGCGCCGGAGGCGACGGCCGCGCCTCGAAGGACCGTGCGCCGGTCCGGTCCGTTTCGCTGTGGCATGGGGGAGACCCTTCTGATGGGAGCCGGTTACTTGCCAGTTCACAACTGAACATGGATGGCTCGCCGTACGCAAAGGGTCACTTACGAGATTCTGCTGTCCGATATCGGACAAAATGTAAACCCCTTACCCCTCTGTTCAGTAAGAGAACGCTGGGGTAAGGGGCGACCTTTGTTGCTGGTGTTTCCTGACGTGTTCCGGTACGCCGCGATCCGGTCAGGTGACCTTCGCGGGCTCCTCGGCGTCCGTGCCCCGAGTCCCGTCCGCCGCGCGCTTTGCCGGGTCGGTCAGACGCCCGGTCCGGTGCAGCCACCAGTCGGCGGGCAGCGTGCCCAGGGGAGGGATGGACGCGGCCAGCGCGACCAGGGTCGGCCACACGCCCCAGCGCAGACGGTAGGCGGCGACCAGGGCCACCACCACGTAGACCATGAACGCGCCGCCGTGAACCGGGCCGAAGATCTGAACGCCCAGTTCGCTGCCGTTGCCGAGGTACTTGAAGTACATGCCGACGAGGAGGCCGGCCCAGGTGAAGGCCTCGAAGACGGCCACCACACGGAAGGTTCGGGCGATCAGGGTCGTGATGCTCAACGGGGTTCCTCGGGCTTGTCGCTGTTCGGGGAGGGTCCCGAGGGACTCCCGGGCCGCAACCAGGCTAGGTCACCCCAGACGGGACCCGGTTTCGGGGGCGACTGTTGACATTGCGCAGGGGAGCGAGACCCCGAGTACCGTCTCCCCATGCAGATCCAGGTTCGCTGCCCCGTCGACGATGGGGAACTCTCCCGCCTCCACGCCGACGCCTTCGGGCACGAGCCTTTCCTGGTTCCCTGGTCTGAGCGGCTGGAACGTCACAGCCGCTCCTGGGTCGGGGCCTTCGACGAGGGAAAGCTCGTGGGCTTCGTCCACGCGGTGTGGGATGGGGGAGCGCATGCCTTCCTCCTGGACACGGTGGTTGCCTCTGGTCACCAGCGTCGCGGGGTTGGTGGTCGTGTTGTCGCCGCGCTCATCAGCGACCTCCGAGGATTGGGTATCGAGTGGCTGCACGTCGACTACGAACCGCAACTTGAGGGCTTCTACGAGGCCTGCGGTTTCCGCCACACTCGAGCGGGACTCCTCCGCGTCTCGGGGTGAGGCGCCGCCATGTGCTCATCGCAGGGGATGCAGGGTTCATCCCCGGATTGGGGAGGGGCGATCAGTTGGGCCGTACTCGCCTGGTTCCGAGCGGATCGTTTCTCGTGTCGCGGCTGGTCACTGTCGGCGGCGAAAAGCGGCAGCGAGGCAAACAGCACCCCCAGGCCTGCGCCCATCGGAACCCGTGTCGCGGCTTGTCACTGTCTGGGACGAAAAGCGGCAGCGAAGGAAGCAACACCCCCAGGCCTGCGCGGATCGGGGCCCGTGTCG
>NZ_ANAE01000213.1 GCF_000341265.1 Nocardiopsis prasina DSM 43845
ATCCGGTTCAGGGCCGTGTTGAGCCGGTGGAAATCAAAGCGGGCACGGGTGTGCATCTGCTCAGCGGCCGCCGCGATACGCACCATCGGACGCGGGACGTCAAGGACGCCCTCCTGCTCGTGGTCCGGTTCAGGGGATGAGTCCTGATCCGGGGTGAACTCGAACTTCACGGTCCTGCCTCTCCACATCCGGCTTTCACACGCCTCCCGCTGGCTCCGTTGAGTGAGTCGCACCGCGAACACCCACGGTTCCGATACTCCCGGAACCCGGTGACACTCCACGGAACCGCGTCCCGGGCCTCGCAGACCCTTACCAAGGATCACAGCAGGTCAACGGCATGAAGGAACCCGAGGGGAGCCCGAACGTCGGGCTGACCGAAACCGGCCACGTGAAGTGGGACTCGCCGCGTCAGTGCCGAGGCGCACACTGAACAGACGCGTCCGGCCCGCGAGTGCGAACCTCGCGGGCCGGATCGGAGGGAGCGGATAAAGGCCCCGCCCCGCGGCTAGTACTCGGGCAGGCTCGGGTCGACCTGGTTGATCCAGGCCAGCACGCCGCCGCCCACGTGCACGGCGTCGGAGAACCCGGCGGCCTTCACGGCGGCCAGGGCCTCGGCCGAACGCACACCGGACTTGCAGTGCAGGACCACGCGCTTGTCCTGCGGCAGCTGCTCGAACGCCTTGCCGTTGAGGAACTCACCCTTGGGGATGAGCGTGGCGCCCGGGATGCTGACGATCTCGTACTCGTTCTGCTCGCGCACGTCCACGAGGAAGATCTCGTCGGGCTTGTTGTCCAGCAGCTCCTTGAGCTCCGGAGCGGTGATGGTCGAGTCCGCGGCGGCCTCGGTGGCCTCCTCGGACACGGCCCCGCAGAAGGCCTCGTAGTCGATGAGCTCGGTGACCGGCTCGGTGTCCGGGTCCTTGCGGACCTTGACCTCGCGCCAGGTCATCTCCAGGGCGTCGAAGATGAGCAGGCGGCCGACCAGCGGGTCACCGATGCCGGTGATCAGCTTGATCGCCTCGTTGACCATCACCGAGCCGATGGACGCGCACAGCACGCCCAGCACGCCGCCCTCGGCGCAGGACGGGACCATGCCGGGCGGCGGGGGCTCAGGGTAGAGGTCGCGGTACTGGGGCCCGTACTCGTTCCAGAAGACGCTGACCTGACCGTCGAACCGGTAGATCGAACCCCAGACGTAGGGCTTGTTCAGGATGACGGCGGCGTCGTTGACCAGGTACCGGGTGGCGAAGTTGTCCGTGCCGTCCAGGATCAGGTCGTAGCCCGCGAGGATGTCCAACGCGTTGTCCGACTCCAGGCGGTCCTGGTGCAGGATGACCTCGACGTTGGGGTTCACCTCCTTGATGCTGTCCCGGGCGGACTCGGCCTTGGGGCGGCCGACGTCGCTCTGCCCGTGGATGACCTGACGCTGGAGGTTGGACTCGTCGACGACGTCGAAGTCGATGATGCCGAGCGTGCCCACACCGGCGGCGGCCAGGTAGAGCAGGGCCGGGGAGCCGAGACCGCCCGCACCGACGACCAGCACCTTGGCGTTCTTCAGGCGCTTCTGGCCGGCCATCCCCACGTCGGGGATGATCAGGTGGCGCGAGTAACGGCGCACCTCGTCCACGGTCAGCTCGGCGGCTGGTTCGACCAGCGGCGGCAGCGACACGGTGACTCCTCATGACTGTTCGGGTCGCTTCGCGTCCACCCGTGCCGAGGGGCCCACGGGAACGTGGGGGTGCGCGAAGCTGCTTGCACTCATACCCAACCTAACGGGTGGGGTATTCCATTCCCACCCCGGGGAGGCGTGGTCCTCGTCGCCCCCGGGCGTTTCCTGACCTCCCTCAACCACTGCGGCCCGGGAGTTCATTCCACACGGTGCGGGAACACCGGCCGCGCGGCTCCCCTTGCCCCGAGAGTCGTCGCGGGTAGTGTCGCTCGTACGCTCCGCGACGATCCTAGGAGGACCCTGTGGCAACTTCCGACGACAGTGGGAACCGGCGGCCCAGCGCCCCCGAGGACGAGGACCCGACCTCGGCGGTGCCCGAGGCGGACGCGGCCGAGCAACACGTACGGGCCGACGCCGACGGTGACGAGGGCCGCGAGGAGTGGACCGAGCGGGCCGCTCGCGAGAGCTTCGACCAGGCCGACGAGGCGGACGTGATCGAACAGGTCCGGGAGGCCGGGCAGGACGAGGAAGAACGCCGCTGACCGCACACGGTCCCGCCCCACCCCGCCTGACCACGGGCGGTCGTCCGTGCGCACTGCCCACTCCGAAGCTACGCCGGAGTAGGATGAGGGAAAAGCTGCGGGGCGCGTCACAGAGCCGAGACCGCGTCCGACAGCGTAAGCCACGCAGATGTCCGGTGAATGGTGTGCATCTGCCATGCCGAGTTCGGAGGGTGTGGGTGTGACAGCTCCATCAGACGCCCGCGCCCGGGGCACGCGCCTGCCCCGGGTCCGGCGCCGCCGCCAACTCCTGGCAGCGGCTCAGGAGGTCTTCGTCGCCCGTGGCTACCACGCCGCGGCGATGGACGAGATCGCGGACCGCGCGGGAGTCAGCAAGCCGGTCCTGTACCAGCACTTCCCCGGAAAGCTGGAGCTCTACCTGGCCCTTCTGGAGGAACACTCCGAGGCCCTGGTCGAGAAACAGCGGGAGGCGCTGGAGAGCACCGACGACAACCGTCAGCGCGTCACCGCCAGTTTCCAGGCCTACTTCGACTTCGTGGCGGGTGACGGTGAGGCGTTCCGGCTGGTCTTCGAATCCGACCTGCGCAACCTCCCGGCCGTCCGGGAGAAGAGCGAGCAGACGTTCCAGCGCTGCGCGGAACTGATCGGCAAGGTCATCCGCCAGGACACGAGCATCTCCGACGACGAGGCGCACCTGCTGAGCATCGCGCTGGTCGGCATGGCCGAGACCAGCGCCCGATACTGGCTGAACAACCACGGCGCGATCCCCAAGGACGCCGCCGAACAGCTGGTGGCCCGGTTGGCCTGGCGCGGGATCAGCGGCTGGGACCTGACCCGGTCCGCCGACGAGGACGGACCGGAGACCGCCCCCGGGGCCTGACCCGCACTGACACTCCCGCGAACCACGCGGAACGGCCCCCGGAACACCACGGTGTTCCGGGGGCCTTCGCGTTCCCCTGCGCTCTCCATGCTTTTCCCGCGCAATTACCAACCGGGGATTATCCCGAATCCCCGGGCGAAGAAGAACCACAGAATGGCCATTCCTCGACCAAGAGCGGGCAATCAACGCGACACCGGCATTCAGAACGGTTCGATTATCGTGCGCCGGGTATCGCGAAACTGAGAAGTAACGCGCTTCTCTTCGCCGTATCCGTTCGGCACCGGCCACCGGTGCCCGGACGGAACCAGCGATTCGGGGGTGAGGACGTATGGACATCGGTCAGGGCCTGATGGACGCCTGGCAGACCGTGGCGGGCTTCGTACCGCTACTGCTGGGCTTCCTGGTGATCCTGGTACTGGGCTGGATCATCGCCTGGTTCGTGGGGAAGGGCGTCGCCAAGGGCCTGCACAGTGTCGGGCTGGACCGCGCGCTGCACCGCGGGGGCGTGGGCGAGTACTTCGAGCGCAGCCGCTGGACCGCCAGTGAGCTGGGCGGAAAGATCGTCTACTACGTCGGACTGTTGTTCGTGCTGACGCTCGCGTTCAACGTCTTCGGGCCGAACCCGATCAGCACACTGCTCAATGATGTCATCGCCTGGATTCCGCACGGCATCGTGGCGCTGATCATCGTCGTTGTGGCGGGCATGATCGCCAAGGCCGTCCGGGACCTGATCACCGGTGCCCTGGGCGCTCTGTCCTACGGCCGGTTCCTGGCCAACGTCGCGGCCGTCGCCGTCCTGGCGCTCGGTGTCATCGCGGCGCTGAACCAGATGGGCGTCGCCACCACCGTCACGCTTCCGGTGCTGGTCGCGGTGCTCGCCACGGTCGGTGGCATCCTGGTGGTCGGCGTCGGCGGCGGACTCATCCGCCCGATGCAGTCCCGCTGGACGAACTGGCTGGAGGCGGCCGAGCGTGAGACCGCGCGCGTGAGCGGCGGTGGGAGCAGCTACGACGCCGGGCGCGAGGCGGCCATGGGCCGCCCCGGTTTCAGGGCCTCCGAGGGCCAGGGGACGCCGGAAGAGGCTTCCAGCCTGCCGGGACAGCGCCCGAGGGGCGGTGAGTCCACCTCGTAGACACGAGGGCGGCCGGGTCACCCGGAAACGCAGGTGAGGGCGGGGCCAATGGCCTCGCCCTCGTCGTGTGCGCCGTCCGTGCGGCGCCCCGTCACAGGAACTCGGAGTCCCGCAGTTCCTGACGGGAGAGGTTCTCGATGCGTCGCCACGCCAGGACGCCCGTGGCGATCAACGGCAGGAACGCCAGCCAGAAGACGACGCTTCCGGGTCCGGTGAACACCATCGACGCGAGCGCGACAACGAAGATCAGTGCGAAAAGCGCGAAGTCGACGCGATCCTGCTGGATCAGGACGCCGACCGGTGGGCGCGCCGCCCCATGCCGACCGCTCCTCATTCGCTTTCCTTTCTCGCGGCTCTTCGGGCCGCTCCGCAGTTACGGTGCCCGGGTACCGCCTCGCCCCTGGAACACTGTGAATACACCGTTGCATTCCGCAGGCCGCCGGTTCCGGCGGTGCGCCGATCCGGATCGGGCCGCCAAGGTTCACCGGTGCCTTTTCAGCGTACGCCCAAGTGGCGGATCGCGCCGGAGAACCAGAAGGCGATGACCGCGAGAGGAATCGCGGCGCAGATCACACCCGCCTGCGGACGTCACCAACCTAGCGGACGAAACCGCGGTCCTTCGCCAGTCGGCAGATCGCGAGAATGCGGAGCGTCTCCCAGTCATAGCTGGAGTCCTCGGAGTCCCAGCCGCGTTCGAGGCAGCCGTCAAGGAAACCGTGCAGGTACGTCCCGAGCGTGTTGGCGGTCAGTTCGGCGCCGCCGGAGACGATGCCTTCGCACACCTGTGCGGCGTGCTGGTCCAGCTCAGCGCTCATCCAGGGCGGTACCGGCGCGTCGAGGGGGCCGATCTTGTGGAAGTCACGGGTGAGTCCGGCCAGCGGGTGGCGCACGGAGGTCCCACGGGGCATGGAAGTACCTACTCGCGTGGTCAGGAGACGGGAAACTCCATCGACTCTATGTGCGCCGAACCAATGGATCGTAACGAATGTGTTGGAAATTACCCGCACTTGACCAAGTGGGACCAAGTTCCGGTCAAACACCCAAGAAGGTGGAAACCAGTACTGGTCGGACGTTCCGCGCGCCTATTCGGCCAGACCCATCGCGGAGAGTCGCGCCGCGTGCCCCTCCGTGAGGGAGGCGAACATCCGGCTGACCGCGGCGAGGTCGCCCAGGCCCGAGTCGCCCGTCCTCTCACCCCGCTCGACCACCTTGGGGTCACGCGCCAAAAGGGTGGCCAGCTGCGGCCGGTCCACCGCCACGGCCTGCGCCTGGCTCAGCGCCTCCCCCACCAGACGGCGGGCCCACAGGGACAGGCGCCCGGCCAGCTTGGGGTCCTCGGCGAGCGCGGCGCGCACCTGCCCGGCGACGAACGCGGCCCGCTCGGTCTCGGCGAGCACGTCCTCGACGAGGGCGCGGGTGTCGGCGTCGGCCAACTCGGCGACCCTGCGGTAGAAGTCACCCGCGATGCCGTCGCCGACGTAGGTCTTGACCAGGCTCTCCAGCCAGCTCTGCGGTTCGGTGCGCTCGTGCCAGGCGTCCAGGGGCCGCACGAACGGGGCCATGGCCTCCTCGGGGTCCACCCCGAGCTCCGCCAGGCGCTGGTGGAGCGCCTGGTAGTGGTTCTGTTCGGTGGCGGCCAGACCCGCCAGCTGGCCCTTGGTCCGCAGCGACGGCGCCAGACCGGCGTCGTCGGCCAGACGGAAGAAGGAACCGAGCTCGGCGTAGGCGAGCAGTCCGAGCAGATCGATCACGCCGGGGGCAGCAGAGGGGCCTTGGGTCATGCCCGTCAGGGTATCGTCCGGCCTCCCCCGCACCCAATCGGGGACTAAACGCCTCCGGAGAACGGTTGCACCCGCTGAGAGCGGGTACGGTCCCGGCCGTCGGAGCCCGGTGAAGAGCGGGGTCCACAGCACAGTGAGCAACTATGTGCACCGGGCGAACCAGCAGCTAGACTCAGCGTGATGACCGGCGCGCACGATCGCGGCGCCGCGTCCCGCACCCCAGCGACGCGGGCCCTCCCGCGAGCACCTTCCGGCGCCGCGGACGCGGGCGCCCAGCGACGTGCGACCGGACACCACAACGTGTCCTCACGAGCAGTGCGGCGTGAGGGAGCAACGGCCCACGCGCCCAGCTACGCACCGCACACGACAATCCAGCGGATGGAACCGACACATCGTGACCAGGGAACCCCCCGGGCCGCGCGGGTCCAGACGGCAGCGCCACCGAGACTCCCTCGCCGAAGCGGGAACCGGTGAGCCGCGCCCTCCGCGGCGGTCACAAGCCGCCCGCGACCGCACCCCGCCGCGGCCACGAACAACGCTGCGGCCCGCCTAGATGGAGGCCTGAGCCCTGAGCAGCACAGCAGAAACCACGACATCCGCGACCACCTTCCGAGACCTGGGCGTGAGCCCGGAACTCGCCGACGCCCTGGAGGCGGAGGGGATCATCTCCCCGTTCCCCATCCAGGAACTGGCCCTGCCGATCGCGCTGAACGGCAGCGACATCATCGGCCAGGCGCGTACCGGAACCGGCAAGACCCTCGCCTTCGGTCTTCCCCTCCTCCAGCGCGCACAGGAGAAGCCGGGCACGCCCAAGCGGCCGCGCGCCCTGGTCGTCGTCCCCACCCGTGAGCTGGCCATCCAGGTGGCCGCCGACCTCACCACCGCGAGCAAGCGCAGCGGTGGCCGCATCCTGACCGTCTACGGCGGCCGNAGGGCGTCGACGTCGTCGTCGGCACCCCCGGCCGGCTCCTCGACCTGGAGAACCAGAAGCACCTGCGGCTGGACGAGGTCGCGGCGGTGGTCCTGGACGAGGCCGACAAGATGCTCGACCTCGGTTTCCTCCCGGACATCGAGCGCATCCTCAAGAAGATCCCGACCGAGCGCCAGGTGATGCTCTTCTCGGCCACCATGCCGAGCGAGATCGTCACGCTCTCGCGGAACTACCTGCGCCAGCCCACCCACGTGCGGGCCGGTGACGACAACGAGATCGACGGCTCGGCCATCACCAAGCGGATCGCCCAGCACGCGTTCCGCACCCACCAGATGGACAAGCCCGAGATGCTGGCCCGGCTCCTCCAGTCCGAGGAACACGGCCAGAGCATGGTGTTCTGCCAGACCAAGCGGGCCTGCGACAGGGTCGCCGGGGAGCTCAAGGACCGTGGCTTCGCCGCCGCGGCCGTGCACGGCGACCTCGGCCAGAGCCAGCGCGAGCGAGCCCTGCGGGCCTTCCGCAACGGCAAGATCAACATCCTGGTCGCCACCGACGTGGCCGCCCGGGGCCTGGACGTCGACGACGTGACCCACGTGGTCAACTACGAGACGCCCGAGGACGAGAAGACCTACACGCACCGCATCGGCCGCACCGGTCGCGCGGGGCGCACCGGCACCGCCGTCACGTTCGTGGACTGGCAGGAGATGCCGCGCTGGAAGCTGATCAACGGCGCGCTCGACCTGGACTTCCACGAGCCCGAGGAGACCTACTCCACCTCCCCGCACTTCTTCGAGGCGCTGCGCATCCCCAAGGGGACCAAGGGCAAGCTCGCCATGGACAAGCGCGGCGAGCACGCCGGCTTGGAGGCCGAGGAGGTCGAGGACATCGGCGACACCGGGCAGCCGCGCGGCGGCGACCGGGGTGGCCGGGGTGGCCGCAATGGCCGTGGCGGCGACCGCAAGGAACACTCTGAGCAGGGGGGACGCAAGAGCTCCCGTGACCGTGACCGCGACCGGAACCGTTCGCGCCGACGCACTCGCGGCGGTGAGAACGCCGGCCGGTCCGAGGGTGCGGCGGAGAAGGCCTCGGTGAAGGCCGACGCCCCGACCAACGGTCCCGAGCAGTCCGCCGAGGGTGACGGTGCCCGCCGGGTCCGCCGCCGTCGTCGCACCCGTGGCGCCGTGCGCCGCGACCCCGAGAACACCTGACACACCTGATCCGAGAACGGTCGAATCCGCGTCGGGTACCCCCGGACCGGTAGTCCCATCGTCTAGGGTGGCCCGACGTGAGTACACCTGAGTTCCTCGATCCGCCGCCGGGTGTGCGGCGCACGGACCTGCGTCTTTCGTACGGTCCGGTGGCCGCACTCCGGGCCCAGCCCACCTCCGGCGGCACCGTCCTGACCCCCGCTGTCCTGGTGCACGGCTTCACCGGCAGCAAGGAGGACTTCATCGCCCTCCTCCAGAGCCTGGCGCAGGCCGGGCGGGAGGTGGTCGCGATCGACCTGCCCGGCACGTACCGTTCGCCGGGCCCCGAGACCCTCACCCCGCCGCCCGGGGTCGAGCTGCCCGACTACCGCCTGTCCTCCCTGGGCGCCGTCGTCGGAGAGGTGCTCGACGTGGTCGGCGACGGCGGCCCTGTGCACCTGGTGGGGCACTCCTTCGGCGGGCTGGTCGCCCAGGAGGCGGCGCTGACCGAACTCACTCCCCTCTCCTCCCTCACACTGATGTGTTCCGGCCCCGGCGCCCTGAGCGGCGCCGGCGCGGACCGGGCACGCAACCTCATCGCCGCACTGTCGATGGACCCCACCCCGGAACGGCTCCGGACGCTGTGGGACGAACGCTTCGCCGCCGAGGCCCGCGCCCGCACCCCCAAGCCGGAGGTCGTCGACTTCCTGCGCGACCGGTTCCTGAACACGAGTGCGCTGGCCCTCATCCGGATGGCCGAGGATCTGCTGGGCGCCCGGGACCGGATCGACGAGCTGGCGGAGGTGGACCTCCCCGCCCTGGTCATCTACGGCGAGAACGACGACGCCTGGCCGCTGGCCGAGCAGGACGGGATGGCCGAGCGCCTGGGCGCGCGGCGGCTGGTGGTCCCCGGAGCGGGCCACTCCCCCAACGTGGAGGCACCTGAGACCACGTCGAGCGCGCTCACGAGCTTCTGGAACGAGACGGAGTCCGTGGGCCGCCGCTGACCGGCAACCGGTCCGAGACCGGTGGTGAACGAAGACGTACGGCCGGGCCTCCGCTCCTCACAGGGTGCGGCGGCCCGGCCGTTCGGGTTCGGGAGTCCGGGGGTCAGACCCAGGAGTCGAAGTTGCGGCCCTCGGCCTCGACCGTGGTGGACGGTCCGCGGTCCGGGAGGATGCGGGTGTCCGGCGGCAGGGAGAGCAGGTTCTCGCCGATGGAGGCGAGCTGGGTGGTGTAGTCGATGTAGGTGTTGCCGACCATGCCGGGCTCGCCCTTGCGGAGGGTGTCACCGCTGAACACGGCGCCGAGCTCGCTCACGTAGAAGCCGACGGTGCCGTTGGTGGTGCCGGGCAGGGCCAGGACGTCGATGTGCAGGTCGCCGATGTCCAGGGCGCCCTCGCCCTCGACGTCGATCTCCGGGCGGTGCTCCGCTCCGTGGATGCGGCGCCAGGCACGCATCTCGCGGGGGTGCAGCGCGATGTCGGCCTCGGTCTCCTCCGCGATGGCCAGGGCCGACTCGATGTGGGGGCTGTAGCCGTTGGTGCAGGCCACCAGGTAGACCTCGCGGTCGCCGACGGCCTTCATGATCGCCTCGGCGTCGTGGGCGGGGTCGATGATCACGACGCCGTCCTTGTCGGCCTCGATGATCCAGGTGTTGCTGATGATCTCGTACTTCTCGCCGTCGAACTCGAAGGTCCCGGCGGTGCGGACGCGGATGACGCCGTCCGAGTCGGGGCCGGTGACACCGACCTCCTCCACCTCGTCGTCCTCGTCGACGGACACGGCGGCGGCCTTGGTGTCGTCCTCAGCGTCCTCGGCATCGGCATCGGCGTCGGCGTCAGCGTCAGCGTCAGCCTTGGCCTCGTCCTTGGCGTCGGACTCGTCGGCGCCGGACTCGTCGGCGCCGGACTCGTCGGCGCCGGACTCGTCGGCCTCGGCCTCGGCGTCCTTGACCTCAGCCTCGTTCTCGGACCCGGCGTCCTCGGCCTTGTCCTCGGCCTTGTCCTTGGTCTCCGTGGTGTCGACCGCGTCGTCCTCGGTCTCCTCGGTGACGTCCTCCGCGACCTCCGCAGCGGAATCGGTGGCCTCTTGGCCGTCCTGCTTCTTCGGCTTCCGCTTCCAGAACACGGCTCCAGACCTCTCATCCAGGGGTAAGTGCTAAATCGCTGCGACCATTCTCGCGTCCCCGCGCAGTGATCCGTACCGTACCGAACCCCCGGCTCCGGCGGCGGGTCACCCCACGATCAGCGGTACCCCCGTCGCGGGAGCGGTGAGCTCCTCGAAGGCCTCCGGGGCCGTGGTGCGAGAACCCAGCCGGTGCCCTGTGAGCGCGCCGTGGTCGTCGCTGGAGCCGGTGACCACCACGCCCAGATCGGCGGCCACACCCCGCCAGAACTTGCGCTGCGGCCGGTTGTGCGAGGGGTGGTCGGCCTCGATCCCGCCCAGACCGGCCGCCGCCATGCGTTCGGCCAGCTCCACGGGGACTGCGCCGTTGGTGGCGCCCTCGGCCCGCCCCGGGTGCGCCAGCGAGCAGACCCCGCCGGCCTCCCGGACCAGTTCGACCGCGCGAACCGGGTCGATCGCGTACCGGGAGGCATAGGCCGGGCCACCCGATCCGATCCACTTGTCGAAGGCGTCCTGCACGTCCCGGGCAGCGCCCGCCTCCACGACCGCCCTGGCCAGGTGCGGGCGGCCGATCGTGTTGGCGTCCGCGTACTGCGCCTCGCCCGCTCCGGCGATCTCCAGCACCCGCTCCCAGGTCACGTCCACACCGTGCTCCTGGAGCTTGCGCACCATCTCCTCAGCGCGCGAGGCCCGGTCCGAGCGCACACGGCGCAGCTCGGCGGCCAGCCCCGAGGAGCCCGGGTCGAACAGGTAGGAGACCAGGTGGACGCTGGAGCCCTCGTAGGCGCAGGACAGCTCCATGCCGGGGACCAGGGTGAACCCGGAGGGCAGATGCGCCGCCGCCTCCTCGATCCCGCCGACCGTGTCGTGGTCGGTCAGGGCCAGTACGTCGAGTCCGGCGGCGACCGCGTACGCGATGACCTCGGCTGGGGCGTCGGTCCCGTCGGAGACCGAGCTATGGGAGTGCAGGTCGATACGTGTCACCGGGCGATTGTACGTAAGCGGGGGCGTTCCCGCTCGGTGCGGGACGCAGGACGGGATCAGTCCTGCTCGCCCTCCACCACCAGGACGCGGCCGAGGAAGGGGCTGGGCGCCCCGAACGGCGGTTCCTGGGCGACGCCTCCGTCTCGAAGGTCGCGCAGGTCCCGAAGGGAGCTGACCTCGCACATCAGCAGGCCGGTGTCGGCGGACGCGAAGACCAGCCACAGCCAGTGGGAGAGAGCCTCACCCGCGTAGGCGGCGCGGTCGCGCCCCAGATCGAGGTTCCACAGCGCCATCTCGTGCCCGTCGAAGCGCACCTTGGCGTCGGGCGGACCGGAGTCGAACCCGTGGCCGGGGTCCGGGCCCTCCAGCCCCGCGATGCGGGCGCCCAGGCCGATTCCCGGGTCCTCCGCGACGATGACGGCCTCACCGACGCCCCCGAGCGGGTTGGGGCCGGAGAGCGCCACGGCCACCGCCAGGGCACCGCTGCGCTCGTCACCGACCTCCGCGAACCCGGTGACCACCCATCCGGTCGGCAGCGGCCACGGAATCCACACGGGGACCCCGGCCTGCGAGAGGAGGGAGTCGAGTGCGGCGGGGCCCGGTGCCCGTACTCCCTGGAGAGGTGCCACCGCCCCATGGGCGTCACACCTCCACGCGCTGGTCCACAACCCCGGGGGTTGCACGGCGCGTCCGCAACGTGGACACGAGGGCTGGGCTTTCATGTTCTACGTGTTTACCCGAGTGGTGTCCTGTGAAAACGCCGAGCGGGCGGGGCGCGATCGCACCCCGCCCGCTCCGGGCGACGGCGGGCCCGAAGGTCCGCCGTTCACCGCCTACTGCTGCTGACGCTTCCGGTTCGCCGTGATCCGGCCGCGCTCCTTCTGGTCGAGGATGACCTTGCGGATGCGGACGTTCTCCGGCGTCACCTCGACGCACTCGTCCTCGCGGCAGAACTCCAGGGCCTGCTCCAGGGAGAGCTTGCGCGGCGGCACCAGGCGGACGAGCTCGTCGCCGGTGGCCGAACGCATGTTGGTGAGCTTCTTCTCCTTGGTGATGTTGACGTCCATGTCGTCGGAGCGCGAGTTCTCGCCGACGATCATGCCCTCGTACACCTCGGTGGTGGGCTCGACGAACAGCGTGCCGCGCTCCTGGAGGTTGAACATCGCGAACGCGACGGCCACACCGGCGCGGTCGGCGACCAGGGAGCCGTTCGGACGGGAGCGGATGTCGCCGAACCAGGGCTCGAACTTCTCGAAGACGTGGTTGGCGATACCGGTGCCGCGCGTCTCGGTGAGGAACTCGGTGCGGAAGCCGATGAGGCCGCGGGACGGGACCAGCCAGTCCATGCGGACCCAGCCCGTGCCGTGGTTGACCATGTTCTCCATGCGGCCCTTGCGGACGCTCAGGAGCTGGGTGATGGCGCCCATGTACTCCTCGGGCGCGTCCACGGTGAGGCGCTCGACCGGCTCGTGCACCTTGCCGTCGATATTCTTGGTGACCACCTGCGGCTTGCCGACGGTCAGCTCGTAGCCCTCACGGCGCATCTGCTCGACCAGGATGGCCAGCGCCAGCTCGCCGCGGCCCTGCACCTCCCAGGTGTCGGGACGCTCGGTCGGGAGCACGCGCAGGGAGACGTTGCCGATGAGCTCCTTCTCCAGGCGGTCCTTGACCAGACGGGCGGTGACCTTGGCACCCTTGACCTTGCCGACCAGCGGCGAGTTGTTGGTACCGATGGTCATGGAGATGGCGGGCTCGTCGACCTTGATGAGCGGCAGCGCCACGGGGTTCTCGGGGTCGGCGAGGGTCTCGCCGATCATGATCTCCTCGATACCGGCGATGGCCGCGATGTCACCGGGGCCCGCCTTCTCGGCGGGCTTGCGCTCCAGACCCTCGGTCATGAGCAGCTCGGTGATCTTGACCTGCTGGGTGGTGCCGTCCGTGCGGATCCACGCGACCTGCTGGCCCTTGCGGAGCTCACCCTGCTGGACCCGGACCAGGGCCAGACGGCCGAGGAAGGGGGAGGCGTCCAGGTTGGTGACGTGGGCCTGGAGGGGCGCGTCCGGGACGTACTCGGGGGCCGGGATGGTGTCCAGGATGGTGGAGAACAGCGGGACGAGGTTGTCGTTGTCGGGCACGGTGCCGTTGGCGGGGCGTTCCAGGGAGGCCTTGCCGTCACGGGCGCACGTGTAGACGATCGGGAACTCGATCTGCGACTCGTCGGCGTCCAGGTCCATGAACAGCTCGTAGGTGTCGTCCACGACCTCGGCGATCCGGCTGTCGGGCCGGTCGACCTTGTTGATCACGAGGATGACGGGGAGCTTGGCCTGGAGGGCCTTGCGGAGCACGAAGCGGGTCTGCGGGAGCGGGCCCTCACTGGCGTCGACGAGCAGGACGACACCGTCCACCATCGACAGGCCGCGCTCGACCTCGCCGCCGAAGTCGGCGTGGCCGGGGGTGTCGATGATGTTGATGACCACGTCCTCGCCCTCGGGCGTGGTGTAGTGCACCGCCGTGTTCTTCGCGAGAATGGTGATGCCCTTCTCGCGCTCCAGGTCGTTGGAGTCCATCACACGGTCGTCGACATCCTGGTTCTCCCGGAAGACTCCGGACTGCCAGAGCATGGCGTCAACGAGGGTCGTCTTGCCGTGGTCGACGTGAGCCACGATGGCGACGTTGCGCAGGTCACTGCGGCGGGCGGAGCCCTCGACGGGCGTAGCGCTGGACATGCTTAAGTCTCGATCTCCTGTACTGGGTAGAGACCGCAGAGTGCCACGGCCCGTAGCCAGTTTATGCGGTCATAGCGGGCTGGTTGGGAAACGTACAGGTCACCCCGGTTAGTTTCGTCACCCCGAAGGGGGTTTCGCCGAGGGGTGTCCGAGCGTGCGTCATCCCTGTCATGAAGGGCTTTCGTGCGTCTGGAGGAGCGGGGTGAGCTCCGCCAGGAAGGGGATGTCGGCGGGCATCCAGTCGAGGTCGCGGAGCCCCTCGGCGGGCACCCAGCGCACCTCACGGTGCTCCAGCGCCCGGGGCTCTCCGGTGAGGAGTTCGGCCCCCAGCAGGCGCAGGACGGCGGGGCGGGTGTGCCCGTCGGAGGGGGCGGGGAAGGGCACGTCGGCGCCGATCTGTTCCCCTGCCCGAACGGTGACGCCCAACTCCTCCTGGCACTCGCGGACCAACGCCTGGGCGGGGGTCTCCCCCGGTTCGGTCTTACCGCCGGGGAACTCCCACAGCCCGCGCAGGCGCTCGGGTTCGGCGCGCTGCGCGGCCAGGACGTGTCCGTCCCGGATGATGGCCGTGCCCACCACGATCAGTGTCTCTCGCACGAACAACCACCCTAGGCCCTCCCGGCGACCCCGGGTGTGGTCGGGGAACCCGCCACCGGCCCCGTTCCCCGACCTCCGGGGTCGGCCGCCGCGAGGTGCCCGCGACGGCCGACCCCGGACACCTCCCCGCTACGCCTCCGCGGCGGAGGCGTTCAGCACCCGGGGATCCGCAGCAGCCTGCCCTGCCGGTCGCTGACGTAGACCGCGTCGCGGCCGTGGTCCAGCCCGATCCCGCAGACCGGGCCGAGACCGTCCGCCACCGCGCGTTGGAGGCCCTTCTCCTCGCCGTCGGTGCGGACGACCTCGTGCAGTCTGCCGCCCGCCGGGTCGGCGACGTAGGCGTTGGCCGAGCCGTCCAGCGCCACACGGATGCTCTGTCCCAGGGCGGTGGCCACCCGCTGCGGAGAAGCCTCCTCCGCCGTCAGGTCGACCTCGTACAGCTCGCCCCGGTCGTACTGGCCGACGTAGGCCCTGTCACCGTTCAGCGCCACCCCGGCGGCCCTCGGCACCGGCCAGCTGCGCCGCTGCTCCGCCGAACCGCCGTTCAGGTCGTACTCGACCAGCCTTCCGGCCCCGAGGTCGCTGACGTAGACCCGGTCGTTCGACGGGTCCACCGCGACGCCGTAGACGGACAGACCGTCGACGACCGTCACGGGTGCGGCGGAGGGGTCGGAGAGCCTCACCGTGATCAGGCGCCGGTTGTTGTGGTCGGTGAGGTAGGCCCTGTCCCCCGGGCGGGTCCAGCGCCACGTCGTTGGTGTCTCCCAGGCCCTCCGCGACCCACTCGGTCTCGCCGCTGTCGAGGTCCACCTTGTGGAGCCGACCGCCGCGACCGCGCTCGACCACGTACGCCTTCCGGCCGTCCGGGTCCAGTGCGAGGCCCTCGGCCCTGCCCAGCCCCGTGGCGACCTCGTCGGGGGTCGCCTTCGGGACCTCCGGTCGCGCCAGGTCGACCTTGTGGAGGGGGTGGTGCTTCTCCTCGAAAACGAGGTTCTCCAGCTCGAAGACCTCGTGCTCCCCGGCCAGGGTGGAGACGACCTCGGCCTCGCCCCTCTGCATGAAGGGTTTGCCGTCGTCGGTCAGGTCGAAGGCCTCCTTCTCCTGGCCGGTTTCGTTGAGTTTCCACGCGAGCACCCTGGAGTACCGGGGGTTCGAGGACTGCGGCCCGGCGGGACGAGCCTCCTTCACCTCGACCGGCTCGGGGTAATACAGCGCGACCCAGCCGCCGAAGGTGATGGGGAACTCGTAGTCGAACCGGCGCACCTGGCGCCGCTGCGTGGCCAGCACGTCGACCCGGCTGCCGACCTCACCGCTCAGGGTGGACGACGTCTTGAACCCGGTGGTCAAGGAACCGCTGACCGATCCGGTGATCCCGAGCATCAGCTGGGCCGACACCTCCCCGGTGCCCGTCGCGGTCCCCGTGGCCGTGGTCGTGCTCGTGGTCTGCGACTGGGACTCCGTGTCGACGCCCTGGTTGTCCTTGCTGTTCTTCAGGGTGGTCTTCTGGGAGTTGTTCAGGGCCATGCTCTTCTGGAGCTGCTTTGCAGCGAGGCGGTGGCCTTCGCGCCGAAGGTGAGCTGGACCTGCCCCTGGAGCGACCAGCTGATGGTGTTCGAGATGGAGAACTCGACCGTGTGCGACCAGGTCGTGGGGGTGGGGTCGGTCCGGTTGACGTACGTCTGCTTGGAGACGACGTCGGGCGGCGGCTGCGTGATGTCGCCGCGCTCCTCGACGAGGGGCACGCCCACCGTCATGTAGGCGCGCCACTCGCGTTGGTGGGCCGTGTCCTCCCGGTCGGGAAAGTCCCCGAACCGCCCCTTGTTCAGGGAGAACCCGGTGGGATACACGTACCGGTCCCTGCCGTCCGAGGTCTTCCGTTCCGCCTTACGCCTCAGTTTCTCCCGGTCCCGTTCCAGGATGACCGGAGCCTTGGCGGCGATGTCGAGTTCCTTGAGGTTCCGCCCCGTCATTGGGTGCCGGATGAAGCGTTCTCCGAGACGGGTCGTGCTCACGTGGTTCTTGGTGGGGCCACCCATGGCCTCCTCCTTTTCTCATGACGAAACTCAACGTGTGCTGGGTGATACCGGGACCGGTTCCCGAATGGCGACCGGGCGTCATTCTTCGGGCGGCCTGCGATCGAAGCCCCTGACATTCGCCGTCGACTCCTCGTTGTCCTTCTTCAACCCCTCCCGCTCCTCAGCGCTGATCCTCGGTTCGTCCTCCTCCTCGACCTCCACCCGGACCTTCGTGAAGGCCTGGTCCTTGGCGGAGGAGGCCATTCCGGCGGTGGACTCGGGGTCCTCGCTGGCGTCCTGCTGCTCGGCGGCGGCCGTCCGGGTGTTCCCGAACAGCGGGGTGACGAAGTTGGTCAGGATCTCCAGCGCCTCCGGCGAGGTCTCGCGTACGAGCTTCGGATCGCGCTCGACCTCGGGGATTCCTTCGAGGAGCTCCGGGTCGACGCCCTCCCACTCGGGGCGGGCCCCCGGGACCCTGCCGTGCAGGTTCCGGGCGGACTCCTCGGCGGACCCGGCCTCGTTCCTTCCGTTGCCGAATATGTTCTTGAAGGTCATGACCCTCTCCCTTTGCTGCTCTGGTCTCTCGGCGGGATCACTGCTCCTGCGCGGGCTTCACTTGCGCGGTACCGGTTTGCGATCGCATGGTTCACCGCGCACACCACAAATGGGGGAGAATCGCCACAGGGCGCATTCACCGGGTTTCACTGATGAGTCGGGGGTTGAGGGGGTACGTCATTCCCTGGACGGGGACTCCGTGTCCGCCCATACCCTCATGATGAACCATGTACTCGGTTCATGCATGCTTTTTCCGGACAGAAACCCACCAGCCTCGTCATTGGTCTGCAAAGTCTGGAATAAGAACATCACGAATTAGATTGACCTATGTCCGGACATGCGAATTTCGGGCGCGTGCCGGAGCGCGACGGGGAAACCGCCCTCGCGATCACCGGTCGGCCGGGGTGGCGGGATCAGCCCGAGACGTCCGCCAGCGATCTGCGCAGGCGGTGCGCGAGCGACGTGTACCGGCGTCCCGAGGAGGCGTTGGCGACCGCGCGTGCCAGAGCGCGGCGGGAGCCCACCAGCACGACCAGCTTCCTGGCCCTGGTGATCCCGGTGTAGAGCAGGTTGCGTTGCAGCATCATCCACGCCGAGGTGGTGACGGGGATGACCACAGCCGGGTACTCACTGCCCTGGGAGCGGTGCACCGTGACGGCGTAGGCGTGCGCCAGTTCGTCGAGCTCGGCGAAGTCGTAGGCGACCTCCTCGTCCTCGTCCGTGCGCACGGTCAGCTCCTGGCCCACCTGGTCGATCCCGGTGACCACTCCCAGGGTCCCGTTGAACACCCCGTTCGCGCCCTTGTCGTAGTTGTTGCGCACCTGGGTGACCTTGTCGCCCACTCGGTACACCCGGCCGCCCAGCCGCCGCTCGGGCACGTGGTCACCGGGCGGGGTCAGCGCGGTCTGGAGCGCCGCGTTGAGGTTGACCGCACCGGCCGGGCCGCCCTTCATCGGGGTGAGGACCTGTACGTCCCTGCGGGGGTCGAGGGAGAAGCGCCGGGGGATGCGCCGGGCCACCACGTCCACGACCGTCTCGGCGGCCTCCTCCGCCTCGTCGCAGGCGAAGAGGAAGAAGTCGGACATCCCCTGGAACTCGGGAGGTTCCCCCTGGTTGATCCGGTGCGCGTTGGTGACCACGCCGGACTGCTGGGCCTGGCGGAACACGTGGTTCAGGCGCACGTGCGGGACGGGGGAGCCCTCCTCCAGCAGGTCACGCAGGACCTGGCCGGCGCCCACGGACGGCAGCTGGTCCACGTCGCCGACGAACACCAGGTGCGCCCCGGGCGGGACCGCCTTGACCAGTTTGTTGGCCAGGACGAGGTCGAGCATGGAGGCCTCGTCCACCACGAGGAGGTCGCAGTCCAGGGGGTTGTCGCGGTCGTGCGCCGCCTCACCACCGGGGCGCAGTTCGAGGAGCCGGTGGACGGTGGAGGCCTCGTGGCCGGTGAGTTCGGTGAGGCGTTTGGCGGCCCGCCCGGTGGGTGCGGCCAGGATGATCCTCGCGTCCTTCACCGACGCCATGGTGACGATGGAGGCCACGGTGTAGGACTTGCCGCAGCCCGGGCCGCCGGTGAGGACGCAGACCCTGCTGGTCAACGCCTCGCGGACCGCGTCCCGCTGGGCCTCGGCGAGGGTGGACTCCGAGCGCCTGTCGAGCCAGTCGAAGGCCTTGGGCCAGTCGACGTCGGTGAAGGCGGGCAGGCGCTCCAGCGGAGTCTCCAGTAGGGAACGCAGACCGGCGGCCAGGCCGATCTCGGCCCGGTGGAAGGGCAGGAGGTAGACCGCGCGGACAGGTTCGTCGTCGGGGCCGGGCACGGTCTCGCGGGCCACGCCCTCGGCGGCGACCAGCTCGGCCAGACACTCGATGACCAGCCCCGTCTCCACCTGGAGGATCTTCACGGCGGCGGAGATGAGCCGTTCCTCGGGCAGGAAGCAGTGCCCGTCGCCACCGGACTCCGAGAGGGTGAACTGGATGCCCGCCATCACCCGTTGGGGGCTGTCATGCGGGACGCCGACCGCCTGGGCGATGGTGTCGGCGGTCCTGAAACCGATCCCCCACACCTCCGAGGCCAGCCGGTAGGGCTCCTCCTGGACCACCCGGATGGAGTCGTCGCCGTACCTCTTGTAGACGCGCACGGCCAACGAGGTGCTGACCTGGACTCCCTGGAGGAAGACCATGACCTCCTTGATGGCCTTCTGTTCCTCCCAGGCGTCGGTGATGAGTCCGGTGCGCTTGGGCCCCAGCCCGGGGACCTCGATCAGGCGGGCGGGCTCCTCCTCGATGACGTCGAGGGCCTCGGTGCCGAAGTGGTCGACGATCCGCTCGGCCATGCGGGGCCCGATCCCCTTGATCAGCCCGGACCCGAGGTAGCGGCGGATGCCCTGCACCGTCGCGGGCAGCACCGTGGTGAAGTCGTCCACGTGGAACTGACGGCCGTACTGGGGGTGCGACCCCCAGCGGCCGAACATGCGCAGTGACTCGCCGGGCTGGGCGCCCGGCAGGGAGCCGACCACGGTGAGCAGGTCGTGACCGCCACGGCCGGTGTCGACCTTGGCGACGGTGTAGCCGTTCTCCTCGTTGGCGAACGTGACGCGCTCCAGGACGCCCTGGACCACCGCCCGCGCGTGCGTGGACATGGGCCCACCGTCCTCTCAGCGGTCGTCCGCGCCGGGCAGCGGCGGGGCTTCGTCCCCCAGAACCGCCAGCACGCGGTCCCGGTCCGCCCTGCGCAGCCCCGCGGCCACCAGAGTGTACGAGTGGACCAGCATCTCCACCAGTTCGTCGTCGGGGACGGTGCCGTCCAACCGCACGGAGTTCCAGTGCCGCTTGTTCATGTGCCAGCCGGGGGTGACGGCCGGGAACCGCCCGCGCAGGTCCAGGGCGAGTTCGGGGTCGCACTTGAGGTTGACCGTGACGGCCGCCTCGGCTGAGCCCCCGCTGAGGAGGGCGAACATTCTCTGGTCGGCCACCTTGTACACCAGCGCCCCCGGCCCGAAGGGCTCGCTCTCCCGAGCCTCGGGAAACCACAGCGCTGCGTCGATGAACTGTTCCGGTGTCATGCCCTCTCCCCCACGCCGGTGTCCGACCGGTGTCCAGTTCGAGCCTGCCAGAGCGCACCGACCTTCGGGAGCCCCTCCTCCAGCCTGTGGACAACTCTCCGGCGCCGCGCGGGGACGGGCCCGCGAAGGGGACTCACGGATATGATCCGGCTCGAACCTCCCCCCACTGCCGGTTGGAGTGCCCATGAAGGCGCGCGGTGTACGCAGGCTGGCCCCGCTCGAACCGGGGGACCCCGTGGAGGTCGCGGGGCACCGGGTACGCGGTCGGGTCGGCTCGGGGGGCATGGGCACCGTGTACGCCGCCGAGTCCCCGGGCGCCCACGGCTACCTGGCCGTCAAGGTGGCCCACCCGAGGCTCGCGCGCGACGAGCGGATCCGGGAGCGCTTCACCCACGAGGCCCGCCTGCTCGCCAAGGTGGACAGCCCGTGCGTGGCGCGGTTCGTGCGCGCGGACGTGGAGGCCCTGCCGCCGTGGATGATCACCGAGTACGTCCCGGGGCCGACCCTGCGCCACCACGTGGAGCGGTTCGGACGGCTGCGCGGCGGCATGCTGCTCGGGCTGGCGGCGGGCGTGGCCGAGGCCCTGCGCGCCGTGCACGCGGCGGGGGTGGTGCACCGCGATCTCAAGCCCGGCAACGTGGTGCTGTCCGGCCGGGGGCCCAAGCTCCTGGACTTCGGTATCGCACACGCCGTGGAGGACCCCGATCCCACCAAGTGGCGGCGGCTGCGCCGGATGCGCCGGGCCTACCGGACGCTCGGGCTGCCCTCCCCGGAGACCCTGGCGGACCGGCGCACCGCCCGGACGCTCGACCGTCGGGGCACCCCGGGGTGGATCAGCCCGGAGCAGTACCGGAGGCAGCCCACCACGCACGGGTCGGACGTGTTCCTGTGGGGCGCGACGGTCGCCTTCGCGTCCGTGGGGCACGACCCGTTCGGGACCGCGCCGCCCCGGGAGATGGCCCGGAGGGTGACCTTGGAGGAGCCCGATCTGCGGTACCTGCCCGTGGGGCTGGAGAAGTTGGTGGTGGCGGCGTTGAGCAAGAACCCCGAGGACCGCCCGCGCTCCGGGGAGCTGCTGCGCGCGGTACTGGACCTGGAGGGGCCGGAGGGCGGCGTCCGGGCCCGGGCGGGCGCGCTAGAGGGGGGCGTACGCGGGCTGCTGGAGCGCCACTGGACCCGGGTCGCGGTGCGGTCGCCCCTGCCTCCCCGCGAGGGCGGGTTCTTCGGCCGTCCGCCCGCCTAGGTGTACTGACCTGAGAGGTTAGGAACACGG
>NZ_ANAE01000214.1 GCF_000341265.1 Nocardiopsis prasina DSM 43845
CTGCGCGGCTCCGCCAAGGCCTCCTTCGACCCCCTGGTCGAGATCGACTGGGACGCCCCCGTGGACCCCGAGATGTGGGCGATCCGCCCCGAGCGCATCTCCCTCTACGGCACCCACCTCTGGGACCAGCTCAGCGACGAGCAGCGCAAGGAGCTCTCCCGGCTGGAGGTCGCCAGCGTCGCCACCATCGGCATCTGGTTCGAGACGATCCTCATGCAGATGCTGGTCCGGCACGCCTACCACAACGACCCCACGAGCCTCCACGTCCAGTACGCCTACACCGAGATCGCCGACGAGTGCCGCCACACGGTCATGTTCGCGAAGATGGTGCAGAAGCTCGGCTGGGAGGCGCACCGTCTCGACCCGGTCACCTTCCACCTCGGCCGCGTGTTCAAGGCGATCGCGCACGGACCGTTGATCTTCGCGGGCGCGCTCTTCGTGGAGGAGGTCCTGGACCAGCTCCAGCGCGAGGCGGTCCCGGACGAGCAGATCCTCCCCCTGGTGCGTTCCGTGGCCCGCATCCACGTCACCGAGGAGGCGCGCCACATGCGCTACGCCCGCGAGGAGTTCCAGCGCGACTGGCCCGAGCGCGGCGCCCTGAACAAGGCCTACAGCCGGATCGTGCTGGGGCTGGTCACGTACTACTCCGCGACCCGGCTCATCAATCCGAAGGTCTACGAGCAGGTCGGGCTGGACCCGAAGGAGGCCTCCCGGGTCGCGAAGGGCAACCCGCACTGGGTGGAGACCAAGACGTGGGCCGCCCGCAAGGTGGTCGACACGCTGGACACCGCGGGTGCGATCACGGGCCTGGGCCGGTACTTCTGGAAGAAGGCCGGGCTGCTCGGCCGCTAGTACCGTCCCACCGTGGCACCCGTGCCACGACCCACGAGAGGACCACCTCTCCCCCGAACACCGTCGTCGGAAGGCGCAACGCGCCACGTCTTCCGGCGGCGGCCCTGACGTCGGGGGCTGAGAGCGAACGCGCCACGCGCTCAGCCCCCGACCCCCTCCCCCCCGGGGAACGTAACGCGCCACGTTCCCCGGGGGCCCATACTTACCGGTCGGTACACCAGCGTCCAGGGCCGCACCGAGCCCGTACGAAGGGAACAACATCGTGACCGAAACAGTGCCGCACCACCGGGTCGCCATCATCGGCTCCGGGTTCGCCGGGATCGGCATGGCTGTGCGCCTCACGCAGGCCGGACTCCGGGACTTCGTCATCCTCGAACGGGCCGACGGGATGGGTGGGACCTGGCGCGACAACTCCTATCCGGGAGCCGCCTGCGACGTCCCCTCGCACCTGTACTCCTTCTCCTTCGCGCTCAACCCCGACTGGAGCCGCACCTTCTCCCCGCAGCCAGAGATCTGGGAGTACATGAAGCGGGTCGCCGGTGAACACGGCGTGGACCGGCACGTGCGCTACGACAGCGACGTCCGGACCGCCCGCTGGGAGCCCGAGGCCAACCGCTGGCGGATCGAGACCTCCAGCGGCACCGTCACCGCCCAGTTCCTGGTCAGTGGCGCTGGACCGCTCGCCGACCCCACCTACCCGGACATCAAGGGCCTCGACTCCTTCGAGGGCAGGCTCTTCCACTCCGCCGAGTGGGACCACGACCACGACCTCACCGGGCGCAAGGTGGCGGTGATCGGCACCGGTGCGTCCGCGATCCAGTTCGTACCGAGGATCCAGCCGCTCGTGGGGAAGCTGTCGCTGTTCCAGCGCACCGCCCCGTGGGTGATGTTCCGCCACGACCGGGACATCACCAAGGCCGAGAGCTGGCTGTACCGGAACGTCCCCGGCGCCCAGCAGGTCGCCCGCAAGAGCATCTACTGGGGTCGTGAGACCTACATCCTCGGGTTCGCGAAGAACCCCAGGCTGCTCGGGGTGGTGGAGCGGCTCGGCCGGGCCAACATCAACCGGAGTGTGAGGGACCCCGAACTCCGGCGCAAGCTCACCCCGACCTTCCGCGCCGGGTGCAAGCGCATCCTGATGTCCAACGACTACTACCCAGCGCTGGCGCGGCCCAACGTGGACGTGGTCACCGACGGGATCACCGAGGTCCGGGCGAACTCCGTGGTCACCCGGGACTCCTCCGGCCGGGAGACCGAGCACGAGGTGGACACGATCATCCTCGGCACCGGCTTCCAGGTCACCGACCCGCCCATCGCGCACCGCGTGTACGACTCCTCGGGGCGCTCCCTGGCCGAGCACTGGGGCTCCGACGTCCAGGCCTTCCGGGGAACCACCGTCAACGGCTTCCCCAACGCGTTCGTGCTGGCCGGGCCCAACACCGGCCTGGGGCACACCTCGCAGGTGTTCATGATCGAGGCGCAGATCCGCTACACCATGCAGGCGCTCAAGTTCGCCTGCAAGAACCGGGTCGACCGCCTGGAGCCCCGGCCCGAGGCCCAGCGCGCCTACAACGAGATGGTCCACAGATCCATGCGGGGAACCGTGTGGGTGACCGGCGGATGCGACAGCTGGTACCTGAACGAGCAGGGCCGCAACACGACGCTGTGGCCCACCTTCACCTGGAACTTCGCGCTGCGTACCCGCTGGTTCGACCCGCACAACTACAACCTGCGCCGCGCCCCCGGCGGACGGCGCCCGAGCCGGGTCCCGGAAGGAGCGGCCACATGAGCGGATTCGACGACGAGGAAGAGGAGTACCAGGGCACCGTCACGGTCCGACTGCTCCAGGAGACCTCCGACGACCCGGACGCGGGGAGCTTCGAGGTCCGCGCGCACTTCGCCGGGCACTTCTCCCCGCTGACCGGCGACTACCGGTGGAAGGGACGCCTCTCCCCGGAGCCGGGCCTCACCAGGGCCTACGAGCAGGGTGCGCGTACAGTCGTCGTGCGCACCCCCGACGGACACGAGGGTGTCGGCAGGCTGGACACCCCCAACCTGTGGGGCGGGCACCCCGTGAACGGGTCGGGCACGCCGCCCTTCGCCGTCCCCCGCATCGACCTCGACGACGACTGAGGCCCCGCGCCCACCCGACCTGACTTCCCCCGAGTGAGAGGCAGACCCCCCATGGCGATACGACACGTGGGACAGGCACAGGAACTCCGGGTGCGCTCCGCGGACGGCACCCGACTGCACGTGGAGGTGCGCGGTCCCTCGGACGGACCGACCGTGGTGCTCTCCCACTGCTGGTCGACGTCCCTGGCCTCCTGGGGCCCCGTGGTACGGGACCTCGACCCCGACCTCCGGGTGGTGCTGTACGACCAGCGCGGGCACGGCCGCAGTCAGACCCCCCTCACCCGGGCGGGGTACGGGCCGGAGAAACTGGCCGACGACCTGTGCGCGGTCCTGGAGGCGACCGTTCCCTCCGGCCGGAAAGCGGTGGTCGCCGGACACAGCATGGGCGGGATGACCATCATGGCCTCCGGGCCGCGTGCGACCTTCAAGGAGAAGGTGGGGGCGGTGCTCCTCACCAACACCGGGTGCACGGAGCTCGCCGACCGGGCCACCGCGATCCCGCTGCCCGGGGCGCTCGGCAGACTCGGTTCGAGGGCCTTCCTGACCACTCCGCTCCCCCTCGGGCCGGCCAACGCCGGGAGCGCCAACGTGCTCCGGTTCCTGGTCATGGGGAAGAGGAGCAGCCCGGCCGCCAAACGGCTCTGCGCCCGGCTCGTCCACGGGTGCGCCAGTGTTCCCCGCAGTGAGTGGGGCCGCGTCATCACCCAGCTCCACCTGGACGATTCCGTGCGGGAGATCGCGGTGCCCACCTTCGTGGTGGGCGGGGAGGAGGACAAGCTGACTCCCCCGTGGCACGCGCGGCACATCGGTGGTCTGGTCCAGAACCCGGTGGAGGTCCGGATCATCCCGGGGCTCGGCCACATGGGTCCGCTGGAGGCCCCCGGCACCCTGGCTGACCTGCTCGGGAAGCTTGTCGCCAGCCACATCAGCTAGGAGGCCTAGGGCTGCCCGCATACCGGGGCGCGGTGCAGAGGTGGCACCGCGCCCCTTCCTGTTCAGTGCTCGCGGCCGCCGGTGGGGATCACGTGCTCCGACACCTCGGAGTGCACCTGGTGGAGGCGGGCCTGGACCGACCGGCGCAGTTTGGCCAGGCACTCGACCAGCGTGATGTCGTCCCCCACCAGGCCGCCCTTGGCCACGACGGGGGTTCCGTCGAGCGGGCCTCCGCTGAGGTGGCCGTGGACGGCCAGCGGGACGATCTCCCCGCCCACGTCGAAGGCGTGCACGTCGAGTTCGTCCAGCAGGCTGGCGGTCAGATCGCCACCGGTCAGGTAGAGGCCGCTGGGCAGTGCCTGGGGCCCCACTGTGTCGGCGAGCTCGTTGACGACGTCGGCCACCATGCGGGCGACGCGGCCGGGCAGCTCGGCCCGGGCGTGGGCGGGTAGTTCGCGGACTCCTTCGGCGGTGGTGACCACTCTCAGCACGCAGAGTTCGGGGAAGCCGGAAGAGGACAGGTGGTCGGTGAGCTCGCGCGCCACCTGGTCGGCGTGGTCGCTGTCGGGATCGCTGAGCGCCACGGCGTCCAGGTCCACGAAGCGGACGGCTCCGGTGCGGGCCACCGTGGCGAGCTGGCGGCGGGTGAGGTCGGTGGTGCTCCCCGCCACGGCGAGGAGGGGCCCCCGCGAACCGGCCTGGCCGCGCAGGCGCAGGGCGTAGGCGAGCAGTGCCCCGGTGGGGCCGGGGTCCACTGCCACCCAGACGATCCCCTCGGCGTGGTGCGCGGCGGCAGCGGCCTCGGCGATGTCGGTGAGGTGCTGCTCGGTGCTGGCGTCGCAGAGCACGATCGGCTCGTCCCCGGCGAGGAGCTCTGCTGTGAGCATCTCCTGGGTGATCCGTCTCAGCGGCACGTGGCGCACGGCGAGGTCGCTCTGGGACCGGAGGATGTCCGAGACCACGCTGGTGGTCATCGGGCAGAGGGGGTCGAGGGCCAGTTCGCTGCGTTCCAGCGGCACCCCGTCGAGCAGTTGCACGCCGTCCTCGGTGATGCGCCCGGAGCCGGGGAAGGCCGGGGCGAACAGCACCCGGACGCGGGTCCCGGCGGGCAGGCGCTCGCGGACGGCCGTGTAGGTGGCCTCGATCTCCGCGCCGACGTTGCCGCGCAGCGTGGTGTCGGTGCGCTTGACCACCAGACCCACGGGCCACACGGCTTCGACGACGTCGGTGACGAGGTCCGCCGCCTGCTCGGCGGGGACGTGTCTGCTGTCGAGGTTGGCGACCACCACGTCGTAGTCCCCGGCGACCCGGCTGACGTGCTCGGGTGTCACCGTGGCCACACGCATACCGGTGCGGGCGAACCGTGCGCCGGTGGCGTTGGCTCCGGTGAGGTCATCGGCGACCACGAGGACCTGGGCCACGGCGCTGCTCCTTCGATGTGGAAAACCCTGCACTCCAACATAGGGCCAAGGTGAGGGTTCGGGGGCCGGTCAGGTGGCTGGCAGGCGCACCACCGAGCCGGTCCGGGCGGCGCGGCGGGCCGCCTCGATGACCTCCAGTCCGTGGATGACCTCGTGCAGGTCGACCGGCAGTGGCTCGCCCTCGCCCACGGCGTCACGCACCCCGGCGTAGAACTCCGGGTAGGCGCCGCGTGCGCTGGGCACCGGTTCGGTCCGGCCGTCGCTGCCGAGGAGGCCCCAGTCCTCCCGGGGCACCACGCCCCAGTCGGCGGCGTCCGGGCGCTCACCCGCGGTCAGCCGGGCCTCCTGGCCGTCCAGTCCGCGGCTGGTGAAGGCGGCCTCGTCGCCGAGGACCCTGAACCGGGGGCCGGTCTGCGCACTGAGGGCGCTCATCCACAGGTGGGAGCGGGTCCCCCGCTCGTGCCCCAGGGACAGGAACACGTCGTCGTCGGCGTTCACACCCGTGCGGCGGGCGTCGATCTCCGCGTAGACGGTGGACACCGGGCCGAACAGGTTGACCGCCTGGTCGATCAGGTGCGGGCCGAGGTCGTACAGCAGCCCCGCTCCCGCGTCCACGCCGCCGGTCTCGCGCCAGCTTCCCTTGGGTTCGGGCCGCCAGCGCTCGAACCGCGACTCGAAGCGGTGCACCCGCCCCAGGCTTCCCTCCTCGATCAGCTGCCACAGGGTGAGGAAGTCCGCGTCCCAGCGGCGGTTCTGGTAGACGGTGAGCACGTGGCCGAGCTTGTCGGCGAGGTCGGTGAGTTCCCGGGCCTGGTGTGCGGTGAGCGCGAAGGGCTTGTCCACGACCACGGCCAGCCCCGCCTCCAGCGCGGCCCGCGCGAGCGGCGCGTGGGTGTCGTTGGGGGTGCTGACGACCGCCACCTCGTAGCTCCCGGCGTCGGCCCACAGGTCGGCGGCGGTGGGGTACACGGTGATCCACGGGTAGCGCTCCCGTGCGGCCCGCGCGCGGTCGGCGGAGCCGGTGACCACGGCGGACAGGCGCAGTCCGGGTACGGCGTCGATGAGCGGCGCGTGGAAGACCTCACCGCCCTTGCCGTAGCCGACCAGGGCCACGTGCAGCTCGGGTCCGTCGTGTCCGGAGGCGCCCTGATCAGGGCTGGTGGGTGTGTCAGCCATGCCCCCAATGTACGGCTCCGTCGAACCCGCCGGGCGATCGGACCCGCCCGCCGGGCGACGGTGAGGACCGGCGCACCGCCCACGTGCGTCAGGTGGAGCGGAAGGCGGTCCGCGCGGCCTCCAGGGCGGTGGTCCGGTAGGCGGCGCCGAAGAGGCACACGTGCACGAGGAGCGGGTGCAGCTGGTGCAGGGCCACCCGGCCGCGCCAGCCCGCGGAGAGCGGGGCGACCTCGTTGTACGCGTCGCGGACCCGGTCCAGGTGGGGCAGGCCGAACAGCGCCAGCATCGCCAGGTCGGCCTCACGGTGGCCGCCGTGCGCCGCCGGGTCGATGAGCACCGCGTCGCGGGAACGCCACAGCACGTTGCCGCTCCACAGGTCCCCGTGGATGCGCGCGGGCGGTTCGGGTTCCCCTCCCAGCTCCTCGACGGAGTCGACCACCCGCTCGATCGCCCGCGCGTCGGTGGGCGTGAGCGCCCCCTGGTCCAGTGCCTGGCGCAGGTAGGGGCGCAACCGTTGTTCGGCGTAGAAGCGCGGCCAGTGCCGGGCGGGCGTGTTGTCCAACGGTAGCGGACCGATGTAGCCGGGCCAGTCCGCGCCGAAGGCGTCCGCCCCGGTCAGGTGGGTTCCGGCGAGTTGCCGGCCGAGCCGTTCGGCCGCGGCGGGCGTGGGCTCGTCCTGCTCCACCAGAGGCAGCACGAGCAGGCGTTCGTCCCAGCCCAGGGGCTGGAGCACCGGGGAGCCGAAGCACCGGCCGAGCCACTCCAGACCGCGCGCCTCGGCGGCCAGTGCGCCGGCCGGTTCGGGCCCGCGTGACTGGGACTTCACGAACAGCCGGGTGCCGTCGGCCAGTTCGACGTAGGACAGGGTCCAGTCATGACTGGTCCCCGCCTTGGCGGCGCGGCGGACCTCGGTGTCCAGCAGCGCCGCGACCCGGTCGGCGAGGGTGCCGGTCTGCGGGTCACGGCCCGGTCTGCCCGGCCCGTCTCCGGTACCCCCGAAGGACCGCACGATCGGCTCCCTGTCCATGCGACTAGCCCCGCAACCGGGTGACGAGTTCCCCTGTGAGGCCCTTGGACGAGGCCTCGACCATATTCAGCACGGCGGTGAACCCGTCGTCCCCCCCGTAGTAGGGGTCGGGGACCTCAGGGTTGGGGCCGCCGCCGGGCGCGAAGGAGCGGAACAGGCGGAGCCGGTCCGGGTCGAAGCCCAGTTCGGCTCCGCGTTCCTCGACGACCCGGCTCAGGTCCTCGAGGTTGTCCAGGTCCATGGCGAGGACGAGGTCCCGGGTGGCCAGGTCCTCGGGGTCGAACTGACGGGCGGTGTGGTGGGTGAGGTACCCGTGCACACGCAGGGTCGCCGAGGCGCGGGAGTCCATCCCGTCGCCGATGTGCCAGTGGCCCGTGCCGGAGCTGTCGACCCGTACGAGGTCGTTCATTCCGGCGCGTTCGAGGTCGGCGGTGAGCACCTTCTCGGCCATGGGCGATCGGCAGATGTTGCCCAGGCACACGACGCTGACACGGTAGGGACCAGTGGGGTCACGCGGTTCCGGCAGGCTCATGCCCCTAACCGTAACGAAAAACCGCCACACCCACCCGATCCGGCGCGGTGAGTGCCGGTTCCGTCCCCGGTCCGTTCACGGTTCAGCCCTTGGGCAGCCTCACCACGGTCACGAAGAAGTCGTCGATCTGCCGCACGACCCGGATGAACTGCTCGAAGTCCACGGGCTTGGGGACGTAGGCGTTGGCGTGCAGGCGGTAGCTGCGCAGCACGTCCTCCTCGGCCTCCGAGGTCGTGAGCACGACGACGGGGATGTGCGCCAGGTCGTCGTCGTTCTTGACCTCCTCCAGGACCTCCCGGCCGTCCTTGCGCGGCAGGTTGAGGTCGAGAAGGATCAGGTGGGGGCGGGGGGCGTCGGCGAACTCGCCCTCGCGACGCAGGAAGCGGAGCGCCTCGACGCCGTCCGAGACCACGTGCAGCCGGTTGCCCAGCTTGTGTTCCTCGAAAGCCTCCTTGGTCATCAGGACGTCCCCGGGGTCGTCCTCGACCAGCAGCACCTCAATGGGATGCACCAACATGACCTCGCTCAAGCTTCCAGACCCCTATACGGGTCCCGCCCCGTGACCGGGTGGAACCGTACCGCCAGCGCCGCCGGGCAGGGGACGCGGTTCCCCCTCGGGTTCTTGGCCCGTGGGGGACTCGGTCTCCGGCTCGGTGCCGCCGGACTCTCGTGTGGCCGTCGGTGCCTCGTCCGTGGGGGCGGGCTCGGCGACCTCGGTGCCCTCGACTCCGTTATCGACGTCGTCGGTCGGTTCGGTTCCCTCCACGGGAACCGACTCTTCCTTCTCCGCCTCTGTGTCTACGGGCAGGGTCCAGCATATGCGGGTTCCGGTCCGTCCGGAGTCCGTGCCGCCGGTGGTTTCGGCCCCTTCGGGGTTCTCGGCGCCCGTGTCGAGCCACATGCGACCGCCGTGGAACTCCACGATCTTCTTGCACATCGCCAGGCCGATGCCGGTGCCGGTGTACTTCTCCCTGGTGTGCAGGCGCTGGAAGATGACGAAGATGCGCTCGGCGTACTGCGGTTCGATACCGATGCCGTTGTCCGCGCAGCAGAACACCCACTCGTCGCCCTGGCGTTCGACGCTCAGGCGCACCTTGGGCGCGTCCTCGCCCCGGAACTTGACGGCGTTGCCCACCAGGTTGAAGAACACCTGGGTGAGCAGGGTGCGGTCACCCTGGACGGTGGGCAGGGGATCGCCGGAGATCTCCGCGCCCGCCTCCTCCAGACGTGTCTCCAGACTGCTCAGGGCGTCGTCCAGGGCCACGTTGAGGTCGACCGGGGCGAAGTTCTTCGTGCGCCCGACCCGCGAGAAGGCCAGCAGGTCGTTGATGAGGGTCTGCATGCGCTTGGCGCCCTCGACCGCGAAGTCAATGTAGGAGTCGGCGCGCTCGTCCAGCTGGCCGTGGTAGCGGCGCTGGAGCAGCTGGCAGAAGCTGGCCACCTTGCGCAGCGGCTCCTGGAGGTCGTGCGAGGCGACGTAGGCGAACTGCTCCAGCTCCAGGTTGGACCGGCGCAGCTCCTCGGTCTGGTGCTCCAGCAGGGTGGACTGCTCCTGGAGCTTGCGGCGCGCGGAGGCGACCTCGTCCAGGTCCTGCACGATGCGCTCACGCATGGCGTCCACGTCCTGGCCGAGCTGGACGATCTCGGGCGGCCCGTGCAGGGAGATGCGGTGGGCGTAGTAGCCCTCGGAGACCTGGCGCATGTGCCCGGCCAGCTCCTCCAAGGGGCGCAGCACCCACTGCTGGAGCATGACCCACAGGAAGACCGACAGGAAGACCACGACCAGGCCGACCAGCACCAGCAGGGCCACGACCTGCTGGGTGGCCAGGGTCAGGCCGCTCTGGGCCTCCTGGATCTCGTTGGCGAGGTAGTTGGTCGTGGCGTCGGCGGCCCGGTTGAGCTCCAGGAAGAGCACGCGCCCGCGCTGGAGGTCCTCCTGGGTGGGGGTGTCTCCGCTGCGGACCTCCTCCAGGACGGGTTCGGCGAACTCCTCGCTCCAGACGTCACCGGCCTCGATGAGCTCGTTGACCTTGGGTGCTATGTCCGGGTTCTCCTCGGCCAGGGTGGCCAGGGCGCTCCGGTGTTCGGCGAGCGACATGCGCTGCTCGACGAAGGGTTGGAGGAAGTCCCGGTCCCCGGTGAGGATGTAGCCGCGCAGGGCGTGGTCCTGACTGAGGTAGGCCGAGCGGGTCTGCTCGACGGTGCTCAGCCCGGGGGTCAGGGAGTCGACCTGGAGCACCAGGGAGTCCCTGGCCTGGAAGGCCGCGAGGGTGATGACCGAGACGGCCACCACGAGGACGACGGCGACCACCGTCAGGAGGCTGGTGACCCTGCGGCGCAGGCTCCAGGAATGGCGGCTGGAGTGGACGCGCTCACGCGGGGAGGCGTTCACGAAGGGGGCGCCGCCGACGGACGTCCGGGCCCCCTCCCCGTGTTCCGGTCCCTCGTCCTGGGCGTCCGTGATCCGGGACTCGGTGTCCATGGCGTGGTGTTCCTCCCCGGTGGGGCTCACTCCGGCTCTCCGTGGTTGATGAGCAGCATCGCCACGTCGTCCTGGAGCGGGCCTCCGTTACTGCGTTCGGCCTCGTCCACCAGGTGTTCGGGCAGGTTGTACAGGGCCACGCCCTGGCTGAGGACCCCGTTCACCATCCGGCGCAGGCCCGCGACCTCCAGGCGGGCGGGCGGCCCGCCGTCGTAGGCGTCAACCAGGCCGTCGGTGTAGAAGAGCATGCTGGAGCCCTTGGGCAGGACGACCTCGGTCGACTCGTCCTGGTCGACGGGGAAGACGCCCAGGGGCGGCTGCGGGGCGGCCTGGATCTCCTCGGCGACCCCGTCCGTGACGATCATGGGCGGCGGGTGTCCGAGGACGCGCACCCGGGCGCGGTCGCTGCCGGTGTCGAGGCTGATCATGCACAGCGTCGCGTACATCTCCTCCTGGGCGCGCTCGCTCACCAGGAGGTCCTCCAGGTTGGGCAGGACGCGCTCCTCTGCGACGCCGCTCATGACCAGGGTGCGCCAGGCGATGCGCAGGCTGACGCCGAGGGCGGCCTCGTCGGGTCCGTGGCCGCTGACGTCGCCGATGATGACGTGGGTGGTGCCGTCCTTCTCGACGGCGTCGTAGAAGTCGCCGCCGACCAGGGCGCGTTTACGGCCGGGCCGATAGTAGGCGCGGTGGCTCAGGGGCGAGGCGTCGAGCAGCACCTGGGGCAGCAGGCCGCGTTCCAGGCGCATGTTCTCGCGGGCACGCATGCGGGCCTCGCGCAGCTGGCGTGCGTTCTCGTCGGCGCGGCGCCGCTCCAGGGAGTAGCGCAGGCTGCGGGCCAGCAGGGAGCCGTCCACCTGGCCCTTGACCAGGTAGTCCTGGGCGCCCGCGGCGACCGCGGCGATGCCCTCGTGTTCGTCGTCGAGGCCGGTGAAGACCACGACCGCGGCGGAGGGAGCGCCTTCGAGGACCTCGCGCAGGAGGCCGAGGCCGTGCCCGTCGGGGAGGTTGAGGTCCAGCAGCACACAGCCACGGAAGCCGTTGAGGTGCTCTCGGGCGGCCGCGAGAGTGGAGACCCAGGTGATCCTGGTGGCCAGCGCGGTGTCCGCGAGGAGTTCCTCAGCGAGGAAGGCGTCGCCGGGGTCGTCTTCGATCAGCAGGACGTCAACTGATTCGACAGTAGCCTCCACCCGGTCGTCCAGGACTGTGTCGTCACCCAGGGCGGCGCTGCCGTCTGTCGCAGCGCCGTCGGCGGCTCGGGCCGCGTCGTCGCCGATCACCGTCGAGTGATCGTGCCCTGTTCTCCTGGTATCCACTCATCGCCTCAAGGTCCACTGTGCCGTGGGGGCCCGTCACTCCGGGTTCCGAGGCGGACACCTCGGGTCCCACCAGTGTTTCGGACCGCACGACATCCAAACGATAAACGCCCCGGCGACCAGTTGACCAGCGGACGAGACGAGACACATCCAACGCCGAGGGACGGAACCTCCCTCGTGCGCGCGTGTCGGAAGGGTCGAGCGGGTGGGGCCGCCCGGCGTGGCTCGGGGGTCGCGCAGGTGGTCAGCGCGTGCGGGTGCGCGTGCGAAAGCACGTGAAGCCTGTGACGCAGGACACTTCGAGTGGGCGTTGTGTCACATTTTTTCTGACAGGGTGTCGTATCAATCTTGACAACCCGAGCCACCTAAATGACATCATGTCATAAAGATCCCGGAAAGAGAGGTGAAGGTGACGATGAGCGCCACGGTCGAGGCCCCCACGACGGCGGACCCCACAGCCGAACCGTTCTCCGCGAGGTTGAAGGCCGCCACCTGGAACGACCACGCGGCCGCCGAACACCACGGCTTCACCAAGGCCCTCACCGAGGGCGAACTCCCCCTCGACGGCTACACCGCGATGGTCGCCCAGCACTACTTCGCCTACGTCGCCCTGGAGCGGGTCGGCCGCGAGCTGGTCGGCGACCCCGTGGCGGGCCGGTTCCACTACCCCGAACTGGAACGCGTCCCCGCACTGGAGACGGACCTCGCGCACCTGCTCGGCGCCGACTGGCGCGACCGCGTCGCCCCGACCCCGGCCACCCGGACCTACGTGGCGCGCATCGAGCAGATGGCCGACCACCCAGCGGGCTTCGTCGCGCACCACTACACCCGCTACCTGGGCGACGTCTCCGGCGGACAGTTCATCCGGCGGATCGCGGCCGGGGCGTACGGCCTCACCGATGACGCGGGTGTGGCCTTCTACGTCTTCGACTCCCTCGGCAGCCTGCCCAGGTTCCGCACCGGGTACCGCGAGCGCCTCGACTCCCTGGACCTCGACGAACGCACCGCCGACTTCCTCGTCCGCGAGACCCGACTGGCCTACCAGCTCAACACCGAGGTCCTCGCCGACCTCGGCAGGCGGTACGCCTGACCCGCCCCCGCCTCCCCCGGCCGCGCCTCGGGGAACGTTCGGCACTCCCCTGGCGTGCCACCATAGGAGTCATGCCCAAGATCACGGCTCCGACCATCGCCGCTCACCGTGCCCGCACACGGGAGCGCATCATGGACGCCGTCGAGGAGCTGACCAGGTCACAGGGGATCGACCGCATCTCCATGACCGACGTGGCCAACGCGGCGGGTATCACCCGCACCGCGTTGTACAACTACTTCCCGGACAAGCCCGCGCTGCTCCTGGCCTTCACCGAGCAGGTCAGCACCGCGTTCGTCGAACGCTACAAACGCGAGCTCCCCTCGGGGGTCTCGGCCGCCCGCCGCCTGTCAGCCTTCGTCCGCCTCCAGCTGGAAGGCATCGTCGCGCACCCGCACCCGCCCGCCGCCGAACTGGGCGCCAGCCTGGGACCCGACGCCTACCAGGCACTGGCCGCGCACGTGGCTCCGATGCAGCGCCTGCTCACCGAGATCCTGGAGGAGGGGACCGCCGCAGGCGAGTTCGACCGCTTGCCCTCCGAACGCGTCGCGGGGCTCACGTTGTCCATGGTGGGCTCGCAGCGGCTGCCCCTGGTCAACGGTGAGGTCGACATCGACGGCACGCACGCTCTGGTGACCCGTTTCGTGCTCCGGGCCCTCGGCGTGAGGACCGAAACGGTGGACACGATCCTGCCCTCGACCACCCACGAAAACACCCAGAGTTCCGACTGAAACACCCTCAGTAATAAGGGTCCGGTTCTAATCGGATGCTGGCCGTTAGCGGCCAACGCCCCACTGCATGAAGCGACGGAGGCGGGGAACGACCCGCACTGCCCGACCCCCACCCGGGCGTACCCATCCGACCGCCGCCGAGTTCAGTTAGGCCCTCCTCTCTCGTGTCCCTCACACTGATCGCCGTCGGCGCCACCCTGGTGTCGATCGCCCTCTTCAACAAGGTGCCCCGCTTCGTGCCCGGACGCCTCCCCGATCCACGCTCCGCCGGTGGGGTCGCCACCGCCCAGCGGACCAGCGTGCCCCCACGGGTGTGCCTGGTCTCCGCCCGACTGACCGAACAGGGGCGCGCCCTGTTCACCGCGGTGGGCGGAAGCGCGCTGATCGTCGCGTTCTTCCTCAGCCTGTCCGGACTCTGACCGAACCGGCCGGACCCGGCCGGTTCAGTTCGCGCGACCTCCGAGGCCGCGACCTCCGGCCATGCGCACCAGCAGACCGCCCGCGACGGTGGCCGCGATCCCTCCGGTCACCGCCGCGACCGCGGCCACCCGGCTCCGCAGCCGGAACTCACGCCGTGCGGCGGACTCCGCGACCACGCGCTCCGTGGCACGGAACGCGCCGCCGCACAGCGCCGCGTCCAGCTCGGAACCGCGCCAGCGCGCCTTCCACGTGTTGAAGGGGTCCAGTCCGCCGGGCGACGGGGTGGTCCGCGGCTTCCAGCGCACCGGCTCCTCCAGGAGCGCGTCCTCGTGCGGGGACACGTCGACCCGAAGGACGCGGGGCTCCGGGCCGGTGTAGCGCAGCTCGCCGGGGGCGTTCGCGATCATCTCCACGAGCAGTCGGGCGCACGCACGCGCGTCGCCGAGCGCCGTGTGCTGACCCGTGGGCCACTCCCCGCTCAGCAGGTGGGTGGCGCGCGGCAGCGAGTAGCGCGGCAGGTCCAGCTGGGAGCGCAGGGCACGCAGCGTGCACAGCCCCGAGAGCCCGCGCGGCAGCCCGGCGGGCACCAGCTCGGAGGAGAGGAAGCGCTCCTCGAAGTCCAGGTTGTGGCAGACCACCACGGCGCCGGAGAGCAGCTGGGCGATCCGGGGCACGATCGACTCCGCGCGCGGGGCACCGACGACGTCGCCCTCCCCGATCCCGTGGAACTCCTGGCCGCTGACGGGTGCCCGCGGGTCCACCAGGGTGCTGAACTCCTCCACGAGGGTGCCGTCCCCACGCACCCGCACCACGGCGATCTCGACCAGCCGCGCGCCCTCGCGCGGGTCGAGCCCGGTCGTCTCGACGTCGAGTACCGCGTACTCCAGGTCCGCCGCTCGCGTGCCGACCCTTCTCCGGGTCAGTGCGCCCGTCCGCAGCGTTCCCATCGTCTGTCCCTACTCCCTGTGGTCGATCAACGTCGGTTCACGACCCTACTGCCCGTGCCCGACACCGACCGCCCCACGGCGTGGGGGTTCACGGACGGCACACCGGCGGACGGGAAGAAGGAGGGGGGTGTGTACGTTTTGACGCGTGTCCGGCACCAACGGGCACTCACCGCACAGCCTCAACGGCGAGGAGAAGCCGCATGAACCAGTCACCGCTGCCCAGCTACGCCCCCCTGGCCGAGGTCGTCCGGTCCGGGATGCGCGAGGGCGTGCACTACGGAGCGGTGATCGGTCTCTCCGCCGAAGGCGAGATCGCCTACGCGCGCGGCCCCGTGCACGACCCCATGTTCCCCCGTTCGTCCGCCAAGCCCTTCCAGGCGCTGGCCATGCTGCGCGCGGGCGCCGAACTGACCGGCCCCTCCCTCGCGATCGCGGCGGGCAGCCACGGCGGCGAGGAGTTCCACGCCGCCGAGGCCGAGCGGATCCTGACCTCCGTGGGGCTCACCACCGACGCCCTCCGGTGCCCGCCCGAGGCCCCCGGCTCCCCCACCGCACGCCGGGCCTTCGTCGCCGCGGGGCGCGAGCCCGAGCCCCGGTACATGAACTGCTCCGGCAAGCACGCGGGCATGCTCGCCGCCTGTGTGGCCGGGGGTTGGAGCACCGACGACTACCTCGACCCGGAGCACCCCCTCCAGTTGCTGGTGCGCGAGGCCATCGAGGACATGTGCGGGGAGACGATCGCGCACACCGCCGTCGACGGCTGTGGCGCGCCCCAGCTGGCCGTGACCCTCGCCGGTCTGGCCCGGGGCGTCCAGGGGATGCGCCTGTCTCCGGAGGGCACGCACGAGCACGACATCATCGAGGCGATGAGCGCGCACCCCGAGTACGTGTCGGGCCCCGAGCGCGTCGACACCGACCTCATGACCCGGCTGCCCGGCCTGGTCTCCAAGATCGGCGCGGACGGCGTGCTCGTGCTCAACGCGCCCACCGGCGAGACCGTCGCCGTCAAGATCAGCGACGGTGACGCCCAGGAGCGTTCCCGCGTGGTGGTCGGGCTGACCGCCCTGCGTGCCCTGGGCGTGGACGTGAGCCCGGTGGTCGACCGTCTGACCACCCCCGTGAGCGGCGGCGGGGCGACCGTCGGTGAGGTGCGGGCCCTGTAGCTCCCGCTCCGATGGCGCCTCGGCCCGTGTTCGCCGCCCTTGGACCTGGGACGGGCAGGAGGGCGCCGGGTGGGACAGAGGGCGGACGTGCGTGCGGAGGACCCCGGGACAACGGGACGACTGGAGGAGAGATCGGTGTCGGACACCCTGAACGAGATCGTCATCGCCGGTGCGGGCATGGCTGGCCTGCACGCGGCCGAGGCCCTGCGTGAGCGGGGGTACGAGGGGCGTCTGACCCTGGTCGGGGAGGAGGCCCACCGGCCCTACTCCCGGCCCCCGCTGTCCAAGGAGGCCCTGACCGGTGTCGGTCTGGAACCGACCGGCGGCGACCCGGGCTGGCTGGTCGGGCACCGGGCGCTCCAACTGCGTGAGGACTCGGTCATCGACGGTCTCGACCTCGACTTCCGGCCCAGCACCCGGGTGGTCGGACTGGACGCCGCGGCACGGGAGGTTCGTGTGGAGGGCCCCGGCGAGCGGGGCGCGCTGCGTTACGACGGGCTGATCGTGGCCACCGGGGCGCGGGCGCGCCGCCCGGACACCGACCTTACGGGCGTGCACGTCCTGCGCACCCTGGACGACGCCGAGGCGGTCCGGGCGGCCTTCGACTCCTCCGGGCACCTCGTGGTGGTCGGTGCCGGGTTCGTCGGCGCCGAGGTGGCCGCGAGCGCCCGCGCCGTGGGGATGGAGGTCACGCTCGTCGAGGCGGCGTCCACTCCGTTGACCCGGGTGGTCGACCCCCGGATCGGCGAGGTCCTCACCGACCTGCACAGGGAGAACGGCGTGGACGTGCGCCTCGGTGTGGGTGTGAGCGGGTTCGAGGGCGCTGGACGGGTGGAGCGGGTCCGGTTGGCGGACGGCTCCGCGATCGACGCCTCCCTGGTGGTGGCCGGTGTGGGTGTGCACCTGAACACCGAGTGGCTTCGCGGTTCGGGGGTCGGGCTGTTCGACGACGGCTCGGTGGTGTGCGACGAGTACTCCGCGACCTCGGTGCCGAACGTGTACGCGGTCGGAGACCTGGCCAACTGGCCGCACCCGCGCTTCGGCGGTCGGATCCGGCTGGAGCACTGGACCAACGCGAGCGAGCAGGGCGAGGCGGCCGCCAGCAATCTGCTCGCCGGATCGGGTCGGACACCGTTCACCCCGGTGCCCTATTTCTGGTCGGACCAGTACCGGAAGAAGATTCAGCTCCTCGGGCAGGGCGCGCCCGCGAATCAGGTCAGCTTCGTGCACGGTTCGCCGGAGGACCGAAAGTTCGTCGCGTTCCTGGGGCGCGGGGGGATGCTCACCGGTGTGCTGGGGCTGCGCTCCACCCCACGCACCATGCGCTACCGCGGCCTGCTGGAGAAACCCACCACCTGGGACGAGGCGCTGGCCGCGGCGGGGGTCACCCCGTCACGGTGACGGCCTGCTTGGGACACAGGCGCTCCGCCTTGAGGACCTTCTCGCGGAGCTCCGGGCCCGGCTCCTCGGTCAGGAGGTAGAGGAAGTCGTCATCCCTGACCTCGAACACCTCGGGGGCGGCGGCCATGCACAGGGCGTTGCTCTCGCACTGGTCGTAGTCGACCTCTACTCGCATGTCGTCCTTCTCTCCTGGGCCGTGGGCCCCTGGGGTCTGCGGGTGGCAACACCCTCACCACATCCCACCGCGTGGCCGATCGTCCGCCCGGGACCCGCTTCCGGCCGCCCCGCTGTGGCTGTCGGCGTGGGGTCGCGCCCGGCCGGGCGCGACCCCACCCGCTACTTGGCGAAGCGGTCGGTGGCCTCGATGAGGAGGTCGAGGATGCCGGGCTCACTGAAGGCGTGGCCCGCGTCGTCGACGATGTGGAAGTCCGCCTCCGGCCAGGCGCGGTGCAGGTCGTAGGCGGTACGCACCGGTGTGCACACGTCGTAGCGCCCCTGGATGATCACGCCGGGGATGTGCCGGATGGTCTCGGCGCCCTTGATGAGCTGCTCGGGGCTGAGGAAACCCCTGTTGTGGAAGTAGTGGTTCTCGATCCGCGCGAAGGCCAGCGCGTAGTCCTCGTCGGCGTGGTGCTCCCGCAGCGTCGGGTTGGGCCGCAGCGTGATCGTCGACCCCTCCCACACGCTCCACGCACGGGCCGCCTCCAGGCGCACCTCGCGGTCCGGGGACTCCAGACGGCGGGCGTAGGCGCTGATCAGGTCGTCCCGCTCCTCCTCCGGGATGGGCTCCAGGTAGGAGTCCCACAGGTCCGGGAAGAGGTTCGAGGCGCCCTCCTGGTAGAACCAGCGCAGTTCCTGGTCGCGCAGGGTGAAGATGCCGCGCACGATCAGCTCGGTGACGCGCTCGGGGTGCTTCTGGGCGTAGGCCAGGGCCAGGCAGCTGCCCCAGGAACCGCCGAAGACCTGCCAGGCGTCCACACCGATCATCTCGCGCAGCCGCTCGATGTCCTCGACCAGCGACCAGGTGGTGTTGGTGGACAGGTCGGCGTCCATCCGGCTGGCGTGCGGGGTGGACCGGCCGCAGTTGCGCTGGTCGAACAGGAGGACGCGGTACCGCTCCGGGTCGAAGAGCCGTCGGTGGTCGGGGGTGCAACCGCCGCCAGGGCCTCCGTGCAGGAACACCACAGGCTTGCCCGTCGGGTTGCCGCACAGCTCCCAGTAGACGCGGTGTCCGTCGCCGACGTCGAGCGTGCCCGAGTCGTAGGGCTCGATGGGCGGGTACAAGGTGCGCAAGGCATGGCCCTTTCGTGGTGTGCGTGGCTGGGTGGTTCCGGGTCAGAGCCGGTCGAGGAGTTCGGCCTTCTTGCTGCTGAACTCGCTGTCGGTCAGCAGCCCCTCGGCGTGGAGGCTGCCGAGCTCGCGGATCTTGGCGAAGATCTCGTCACTGCCCTCGGCGGGGGCCGCCGCCTCCAGCTCGGGGGCTCGGGCCGCCGGCTCTTCTGCGGTGTCCCCCCTGGCCAGGGCGATGTGGGTGTTGACGGTGGCGGCCATCAACAGGCTCTCCTCACTGCCCTTGAGGCCGTGCGAGGCGAGCGTGAAGAAGTCGTTCTCCAGCCCGGAGGCCTCGGGCATGGTCACCCCGCGCAGCACGACCCGGAGAAATCCCTCGTCGAAGTCGCGCTGGGGGAACCACTGGAGGGACTCGATCTCGGAGAGGGGGAACTCGCGCGACTTCTCCTGCCCCTTCGCGGTGCTGGCCATCCAGCCGTCCCACATGAGGCGCACCCGGTCCCCGTCGAAGGAGACCGCCCCCTCCCCGGTACGGGCCTGGTAGGGCAGGCCCACCACGAGGGCTCTGGCGACCTGTGCGAGGTCCAGCGGGCCGGTGAGGGTCTCGCGGGCGTAGCGGGCCGACTCGGTGATCCGGTCGGCACAGTACTCGGCGACCAGCTCCCGCTCGTGGGGGCCGGTCAGCACCAGCGGTGTCGCGGCTCCACCGGCACCCGCGGTCTCCAGGGGCGCGTAGGGGTCGGCCCCCTCCACCAGGCGCAGCCGGATCCGCCACCCGTGCTTGCGTTCGCCCGGATCGAACTCCACGTCACGGACGGCGGCCAACGGGACGGAACAGTGTCCCAGCGCCTTGTACAGGGCCGGAACCCTGCGACCGGTACCGAAACCGATGCGCACCGTCTCCTCGTCGAAGCGCCAGATGGCGTGGTGTCCGTGCAGTTCCTCCATGGGACACCATCCTAGATCGTTGATGGGAAATTTCTGAACCTGCTGC
>NZ_ANAE01000215.1 GCF_000341265.1 Nocardiopsis prasina DSM 43845
ATCGCACCGTTGAGCACCGAACCGAAGACCAGGTCCTCCGGCGCCTCCCAGACCACGAGCGAGCGGCCGCCCCGCCGGAACTCCGCGACCGCTTCCGCCACCCCCGGAGCGTCCACCGCGAACCCGTGCAGGGCCATCACGACCTCCACGCCCACGCCCCGCTGACGGGCCACCTGCCGCAGCGCGAACCGCACCATCTCCGGTCGCCGCGTGCACAGCACCACCGACACCGAGGGCTC
>NZ_ANAE01000216.1 GCF_000341265.1 Nocardiopsis prasina DSM 43845
CGCCTGCGGGTCCACCATCACCCGTTCCTCCACGGAGGTGAGGAGGTCCGAGAGCTCCCCGCCCAGGCACCGCGCCCATCCGGGCATCGGGCCGCTCACCAGCGGAATCCCCGCTGCGGCGAGTCCGGCCACCGCGCGTACGGCCGCCAACGGGCCGCTGTGCCGCCCCCACTCGACACGCACCGCGCGCAGGTCACGCAGACCCGCCACGTC
>NZ_ANAE01000217.1 GCF_000341265.1 Nocardiopsis prasina DSM 43845
GTCCACCACCGGAACGTCGTCCACCGACAGCTCCCGGATCGTCGGGCGGGCCGACAGCGCGCCGGGACGGCCCAGTACGGCCCAGGTGGGACCCGTGGCCGGAACGACGTCCGGGTCCTCCCTGCGCGGCGGGGCCTGGCCTCGCCGCCCACCCACCATCGCCTGCGCGACCGCCCGCAGGACCACCCCCGAGTCGACCGGATCGGTGAAGGCGAACGAGCACGACCACCCCCGGCCCTGGAGGCGGCCCACCTGGAAGTGGAGCAGGCCCTCCCACTGCCCCAGGCCCGGTGGGGTGGGGAGGGGCGGGCCGGTGTGCCGGGCCGAGGCGGCGACCACCACCCGCAGATCGGCGGCCGAGGGGAGCCCCGTGCTCAGCGGGACCGCCGCACGCAGGTCCGCCGTGGTGGCCGCGAGGACCACGACGCGCTCGACCGGTCCGTCGAACTCGCGCCCGCCCGCCTTCCGGAGGTCGACGACCTCCAGCCCGTCCCCGGGCCGGGCGGGGCCCGGATCGGTTCCCTCACCGATGTGGCACAGCACCAGGCGCCCCGGCCCACGCCCCCGGAGGGCCTCGGTCAGGGCCCCTTCCCTCACGACACCGCCCGGCTGTGCACGGGGGCGGTCTTGATCACCTGTACCTCGGACAGCCGACCGCTCATCTCCGTGCGCAGCTCGGACACGGACTCGGCCACCGAGTCCAGGCGGTCGGTCAGGTCGTCGGCGCGGCCGAACATCTCGGCACGGTTCTCGCCCGCGATCTCGGCCACCTCGCGGACCTGTCGGTCGAGGCCCCGACGGAGGTGGCGGATCTGGGCGGCGGTCCGCCGTGTCTGGACCACGAGCAGTGCGACCAGGCCGGTGAGCCCGGCCAGGACCGTGATCTGCACGGCCGACCACAGGTCGACCAACCCCACGAAGAACAGCGATCCGAGTGCCGTGGAGACCGCGAGCACCGGAAGAAAGGACATGAGAACGAGACGCCGCCGCAGAAAACGCAATTCAGACCCCATTCGTGCGGAACACCGGATTTCCCGAGAACCGACCGACGAGGAATGACCACCCGCAGCCGACCCTCGGCCACGCTTACATCCGCACCACGGAGGCGAAGAACCAGGCTGGCGGGCGTGTCACGATGTTTGCCAACCACAGACACACTCTTTGGACCGCATTACAAAGGAGAAAATCAATCCTCATAGCGGCATAAATAGGAAATTCATGTGACACGTAAAGAAGGGGCCGTTCCGCACGGATATCGAATGTCGACATCCGTGCGGAACGGCCCCCGAGCCGACCGGCTCCGGTCAGTCCTCCAGGTCGATCTGGCGGGCGATCTCGGCGTCGATCTCCCCCGCGATCGACGTCAGGATCTCGTCCGGCACGGCGGAGTCCACGGTCAGGGCGATCAGCGCCTTGCCGCCCTCCTGGTCCCGGATGACCTGCATGCCAGCGATGTTGACCTCGGCGTCGCCGAGCAGCGCGCCGACCTTGCCGACGATGCCCGGGCGGTCCTCGTAGGAGAGGAACACCATGTGCTCGTCGAGGCCGATCTCCATCGTGTAGTTGTTGATCTCCACCAGCTTCTCGGACTGGCGGGGACCGGTCAGCGTGCCCGAGACCGACACCCGGGTGCCGTCGGCCAGCACACCGCGCACGGAGATCAGGTTGCGCCAGTCGGTGCTGTCGTCACTGGTGATCAGGTTGACCTCGACACCGCGCTCCTTGGCGAGCAGCGGCGCGTTCACGAAGGTCACGGCGTCCTCGACCACGTCGGTGAAGACGCCCTTGAGCGCGGCCAGCTCCAGGACCTTGACGTCGTGCTGGGCGATCTCGCCGCGCACCTCGACGTCGATCCTCGCGGCGAGCGCCCCGGCCAGCGAGGTGAACACCCGGCCGAGCTTCTCGGTGAGCGGCAGACCCGGCTTGATCTCCTCCGCGACCCCGGTGCCCTGCACGTTCACCGCGTCCGGAACGAACTCGCCGGACAGGGCCAGCTTCACCGAGCGGGCCACCTGGGTGCCCGCCTTCTCCTGCGCCTCGGCGGTGCTCGCGCCCAGGTGCGGGGCGACCACGACGTTCTCGAACTCGAACAGCGGGCTGTCCGTGGTGGGCTCCTTGGCGAACACGTCGATGCCCGCACCGGCCACGCGGCCGTCCTTGAGCGCCCGGTACAGGGCCTCCTCGTCGAGGATGCCGCCGCGCGCGGCGTTGATGACCCGCACGGAGGGCTTGACCTTGCTCAGCGCCTCGTCGCCGATCAGGCCCACCGTGTCCTTGTTCTTGGGCAGGTGGATGGTGATGAAGTCCGAGCGCTCCAGCAGCTCGTCCAGGGTCACCATCTCCACGCCGATCTGGGCGGCGCGGGCAGGCTGCACGAAGGGGTCGAAGGCGATGACCCGGGTACCGAAGGCCAGCAGGCGCTGGGCGACCAGGGCGCCGATCCGGCCGAGGCCGACCACGCCGACGACCTTCTCGTAGAGCTCCACACCCGTGTACTTGGACCGCTTCCACTCACCGTTGATGAGCGCGTTGTGGGCGGGGGCGGTGTTGCGGGCGCTGGCGAGCAGCAGGTTGATGGCCTGCTCGGCGGCGCTGATGATGTTGGAGGTGGGGGCGTTGACCACCAGGACGCCGGCCTTGGTGGCGGCGTCCACGTCCACGTTGTCCAGGCCGACACCGGCGCGGGCGACGACCTGGAGGCGGTTGGCCGCGGCGACGGCCTCGGCGTCCACCTGGGTGGCGCTGCGCACGATCAGGGCGTCGACACCGGACAGGGCGGGAAGCAGCAGGGACCGGTCGGCACCGTCCACATGGCGTACTTCGAAGTCTTCCTCAAGAAGCGCGATTCCGGCAGGCGAAAGCTTTTCCGCGACGAGTACGACGGGTTTGGTCACAACTGTTCCTTTTCGGGTGGTGCGACCCGATCGCGCAGGTGGAGGCGCTGCCCGAGTCGGGTGTGACGGCCGGTCCAAAGTCTACTAGCGGGGTAGGGAAGCCCGTCGGGCGGATGGCGGAACCGCCGACGAAAGAAGAGTCACCCTCCCCCGCGAACGCCACCGGGGGCGGAGCGACCGCCCCGCCCCCGGTGGGGATTTCGAGTTACGAGAGGCGTTGTTACCCCTTGAGCCAGCTCATCAGCGGGCGCAGCTCGGCGCCCACCTTCTCGATCTGCTCGTTCTGCTCGGCCTCACGGCGCTTGCCGAAGGTCGGCTGACCGGCGTCGAACTCGTCCATGAGCTCCTTGGCGTACGTGCCGTCCTGGATCTCGCCCAGGATCTTGCGCATCTCCTCGCGGGTCTGCTCGGTGACGAGGCGCGGGCCGCGGGGGTAGCCGCCGTACTCGGCGTTGTCCGAGACGGACCAGTTCATCTTGGAGATGCCGCCCTCGTACATGAGGTCGACGATCAGCTTGAGCTCGTGCAGGCACTCGAAGTAGGCGATCTCCGGCTGGTAGCCCGCCTCGACCAGGGTGGCGAAACCGGCCTTGACCAGCTCCTCGGTGCCACCGCACAGGACGGCCTGCTCGCCGAAGAGGTCGGTCTCGGTCTCCTCGGTGAAGGTGGTCCGGATGACACCGGCCTTGGTGCCGCCGATGCCCTTGGCCCACGACAGCGCCAGGTCCCAGGCCTGCCCGCTGGCGTCCTTCTCGACCGCGACCAGACAGGGCACGCCGCGCCCGGCCTCGTACTGGCGGCGGACCAGGTGGCCCGGTCCCTTGGGGGCGACCATGGCGACGTCGACGCCCTCGGGGGCCTTGATCAGGCCGTAGCGGATGCTGAAGCCGTGCCCGAAGAAGAGGGCGTTGCCCGCCTCCAGGTTGGGCTCGATCTCCTGGGCGTACAGGTCACGGTGGATGTGGTCCGGGACCAGGATCATGATCACGTCGGCCTCGCGGGTGGCCTCCGCGGGGCTGACGACCCGCAGGCCCTCCTCCTCGGCCTTGGCGCGGCTCTTGGAGCCCTCGGCCAGACCGACCCGGACGTCCACGCCCGAGTCCCGCAGCGACAGCGCGTGCGCGTGGCCCTGGCTGCCGTAACCGATCACGGCGACCTTCTTGCTCTGGATGAGCGCGAGGTCGGCGGCGTCGTCGTAGTACATCTGTGCTGCCACTTGGGGTTGCTCCTTGTTTCTCACGTTCTTTGGGGGCGGGGTGAGCCGTCCGGCCGTGTCCGGACAGCCTTTCAGTTCGAGCTCCGCCGGGTGCCGATTCGCCGGTGACGGCTCAGGCGCTGCGGTCGACCGCCCGCAGGGAGCGGTCGGTGATCGAACGGGGCCCCCGCCCCAGGGCGACCAGCCCTGACTTCACGAGTTCCCGGATCCCGAAGGGTTCCAGGTTCCTGACCAGGGCATCGAGCTTCTCGGGGTCGCCGGTGGCCTCGATGACGACGACGTCCGGGCTGACGTCCACGACGTGCGCGCGGAACAGCTCGGCCGTCTGAAGCACATGGGTGCGGCTCGACGCGTCGGCCTTGACCTTGACCAGGAGCAGCTCGCGCTGCACCGACGCGGTGGTGTCCATCTCCACGATCTTGACGACGTTGACCAGCTTGTTGAGCTGTTTGGTCACCTGCTCCAAAGGGTGGAGGTCGCAGTTGACCGCGATCGTCATCCGGGACAGTCCGGTGTACTCAGTGGTGCTCACACTGAGCGAGTCGATGTTGAACCCACGACGGGAGAAGAGGGCGGAGGCCCGGGCCAGGATGCCCGGGGTGTCCTCGACCAGAACGGAAAGCGTGTGACGGCTCATGGTGGTTCGGCCCTACTCCTAGTCCTGGTGTTCCCAGTTGGGCGCCATGTCGCGCGCGTACTGGATGTTGTCGTTGCTGACGCCGGGGCCGACCATGGGCCAGACCATGGCGTCGTGGTTGACGGTGAAGTCGACGACCACGGGGCGGTCGTTGATCGACATCGCCTTCTCGATGGTCGCGTCGATGTCCTCGGGGCGCTCGCACCGCAGGCCCACGCAGCCGTAGGCCTCGGCCAGGCGGACGAAGTCCGGGATGCGGACCTTCTCGTCCAGCGGCGAGGTCTGGAGGTCGGTGTTGGAGTAGCGGCCCTCGTAGTAGAGGGTCTGCCACTGGCGCACCATGCCCAGGTTGCCGTTGTTGACCACGGCGACCTTGATCGGGATGCCCTCGATCGCGCAGGTGGCCAGCTCCTGGTTGGTCATCTGGAAGCAGCCGTCGCCGTCCACCGACCAGACCACGCGGTCGGGGTCGCCGACCTTCGCGCCCAGGGCGGCCGGGACGGAGAAGCCCATGGTGCCGAGGCCGCCGGAGTTGACGAAGGAGCCGGGGCGCTCGTAGTCGATGAACTGCGCGGCCCACATCTGGTGCTGTCCGACGCCCGCCACGTAGGTGGCCTCGGGGCCGACGACCTGTCCCAGGCGCTGGATGACCGCCTGGGGTGACAGGCTGCCGTCGGTGGGGGCGTCGAAGCCCTTGGGGTAGGTGGTGCGCAGCTGCTTGAGCCGGTGCCACCAGGCCTCGTAGTCGCCCTGGCGGCCCTTCTCCTGGTCGGCGCGGACGGCTACGACGAGGTCGGCGAGGACCTCGCGGCAGTCGCCGACGATGGGCACGTCCGCGTGGCGGTTCTTGGAGATCTCGGCCGGGTCGATGTCGGCGTGGACGATCTTCGCGTCGGGCGCGAAGCTGTCCAGGCGACCGGTGACACGGTCGTCGAACCGGGCGCCGAGGGCGACGATCAGGTCGGCCTTCTGGAGTGCGCCGACGGCGGTGACGTCGCCGTGCATGCCGGGCATGCCCACGTACAGCGGGTGGCTGTCGGGGAAGACGCCCCGGGCCATCAGCGTGGTGACGACGGGGACGCCGGTGAGTTCGGCGAGGACCCGCAGTTCGGCGGAGGCCCCGGCGCGCAGGACGCCGCCGCCCACGTAGAGGACCGGGCGCTTGGCGTCGGCGATCAGCCGGGCGGCCTCGCGGACCTGCTTGCCGTGGGGCTTGGTGACCGGCCGGTAGCCGGGCAGGTCCAGGCGCTCGGGCCAGACGAAGTCGGTGCTGTTCTGGAGGGCGTCCTTGGAGATGTCGACGAGCACCGGGCCGGGGCGGCCGCTGGAGGCGATGTGGAAGGCCTCGGCGATGGTGCGGGGAATGTCGCGGACGTCCTTGACCAGGAAGTTGTGCTTGGTGATCGGCATCGTGATGCCGCAGATGTCGGCTTCCTGGAAGGCGTCGGTACCGATCATCGGGGCGGCGACCTGCCCGGTGATGGCGACCATCGGGACCGAGTCCATGTGGGCGTCGGCCAGCGGCGTGACGAGGTTGGTGGCCCCGGGCCCGCTGGTGGCCATGCACACCCCGGGTCGGCCGGTGGCGTAGGCGTAGCCCTCGGCCGCGTGCCCCGCGCCCTGCTCGTGGCGCATCAGGATGTGGCGCACCTTCACCGAGTCGTAGAGCGGGTCGTAGGCCGGGAGGATGGCGCCGCCGGGAATCCCGAAGACAGTGTCAACGCCGACGTGCTCCAGCGACCTGATCAGCGATTGGGCGCCGGTCATCTGCTCGGTCATCTCAAGATCCTTCAGCGAGGGTCCAGAGCGGTGCTGCGGCTCTGGCGGTGGTGGTTGCCGGTTCTCGGCCTGGTGCGGCAATAAAAAAACCCCCACCGCCGGGTGGCGGTCGAGGGTAGCGCGCAGCAGAGGAAACTCAGTGGGCTGCGCGCCGACCAAGTACGAGAATCAGGGAGTTGTTCTGCACGTTGACAACATTGGCCGATGGAACGGTCGCGCGTCAACCAGAACTGAAGTTTGTCTCATTATGTGAGACAGAAATGTCAGAATACGGCCGCGCGGGAACCGACCTCACCCCTCTGACCTGCGAGGACAAGGCCAAAGCCCCTGTCGCGTGTAACACAGAACACGCGACAGGGGCTCGAATCATCGTTCGTAAGCCGGACTTAACATCCCAGGCCACCCGATTCCGGACGGCTACAGGTTGGCCCCGGCCTCCCCGCCCACCAGGGCCTCCACACCGCTCGCGGGCATCGGACGGGCGACCAGGAAGCCCTGACCGTGGTCGCAGCCCATCACCCGCAGCTGCTCCAGCTGCTCCGGTCGCTCGATGCCCTCGGCGACCACCTGGACGCCCAGGTCGCGGCCGAGCTGGATGATCGTGTGGGTGAGCAGGGTGACCGTGTCGTCACGACCCAGGTCCGCGATGAAGGACGGGTCGATCTTGATCGCGTCCACGCTCAGCTCGCGCAGGTGCGCCAGCGAGGCGTAGCCCATGCCGTAGTCGTCGATGGCCAGGCGCACCCCGAGCTCACGGAGTTCGCCCAGGCGTGCCACGGCGTCGCCCCGGTCGTCGAGGAGGACCTCCTCGTCCACCTCCAGGGTCAGCACCTCGGCGGGCAGACCGGTCTCGGCGAGCACGCCCTCGACCGTCTCCACGAACCTCGGCGACAGCACCTGCTTCACCGACAGGTTCACGGACAGGCCGATGTCCCAGTCGGAGACCCGCCACACCGCGACCTTCTCGCAGGCCTCTCGCAGTATCCACTCCCCGAGGGGCACGATCAGACCCGACTCCTCGGCGGCGCCCAGGAACTCGCCCGGACCCACCGCCTCACCGTCACGGTCCCACCGCACCAGCGCCTCCACCGCGTTCACCTGCGAGGTGCCCAGGTCGACGACCGGCTGGTACTCCAGGAAGAACTCGCCGTTGGCCAGCGCCTGCCGCAACCGGATCTGGAGCTCCAGCCGGGACACGACCATCTCGTGCATGTGGGCGGCGTAGACCTCCACGTTCCCGGCCCCGCGCTCCTTGGCCCGGGTCATCGCGACGTCGGCGTTGCGCAGCAGCTCCCCGCTGTCGGTGGCCTCGTCGGCGAAGGCCACCCCGATGCTGGCGGTCAGCAGGATGTCCCGGTCCGCCACCTGGAAGGGCTCGGAGGCGATCACCCGGCCCAGCCGCTCGGCGAGGTCGACCACCCGCTGCGCCTTGGGCACGTCCTCCACCAGGACCGCGAACTCGTCCCCGCCCCAGCGGGCCAGCGTGGCGTTGGCGCCCAGCTCTCCGCGCAGGCGCCGGGCCGCCTGTCCCAGCATGTGGTCGCCGCGCACGTGCCCGGCGGAGTCGTTGACCGCGGTGAACCCGTCCAGGTCCAGGAAGATGACCGCGACGTCCCCGGAGGGGTCGTCACTGATCGCCCGGTGTGCCAGGACGTCGCTGGCCCGCTCCTCCAGGTAGGCGCGGTTGGGCAGGCCCGTGACGCCGTCGTGGAAGGTCAGGTGCTCGACCTCGTCCTGGAGGGCGACCTGGGCGCTGATGTCGCTGGTGGTGACCAGCAGGCGGTCGGGCTCACCCGGCTGTTCGTACAGGGAGATCGTCGACGACGTGTGCCGCCAGGTGCCGTCCGCGGCGCGCACCCGCAGCCGCAGGTGCACCCCCTGGCTCGACCGCTCGGTGAACAGGTTCGTGACGGCCTTGGTCCGCGCCAGGTCCTCGGGGTGGATGAGCGTGGTCACCGGGGCGGCCAGGACGTCGTCCAGCCGGTAGCCGAACGCCTCCGCCGTGCCCGGGCTCATGTAGTGGACACCGCCGTCCCGGTCCAGGACCAGGATGACGTCGCCGCTGTTGCGCGCCAGTTCGTTGAAGTGCCCCTCGCGGTTGCGGACCATGCGGGCGAGCGTGGAGTTCTCCTCCAGCATCCCGACGACCCGCAGCAGCAGGACCAGCACCGCCGTCCCCGCCGCCAGCGGCAGCACGGGGGCGACGTCCGGCAGGCGCAGCGCCGCGACAGTGAGCACGACGGTGGCCACGAACACCGAAGCCACGGCGGCGATCTCCGGCGCGAAGCGGTAGAGCCCCCGGCCGGTGATCCTCCTGGGAGCCGCGCCCGGACGGTGCTCCACCAGCCACGGCAGCGCGCCCAGCAGGGCGAACCCGAGGAAGCGCACCGGCTGCTCGACGCCGCCCGCCACCGGGGGGCCGGTCAGGCGCGTCACCGCGCCGACCATGTCCGAGGCCGCGATGACGACCAGCGCGCCGATCGCCACCAGCACCGCGCGCCGGGTGCTGTGCGGCGACATGAACACCAGGGGTATGAGCAGGCACAGCACCACGATGTCGGCGACCGGGTAGACCAGCGCGAACCCGAGGAACCCGGCCCCCTCGCCCAGCTCCTCGTAGAGCGGGGAGAACAGCAGGATCCACACCACGGAGAAGACCGCGGCGGCGCACACGTAGCTGTCGGTGATGTGCCGCACGGCCGTGCGCAGGCCGCCCGGCCAGGGAGCGAACCGCGTGAAGCCGATCACGAAGAGTGGCAGTGCGGCGAGCGCGAAGAGGTCACCCAGGGTGAGCGAGAGGACCGACGCTCCGCTGAAGGAGCGGGTGATGGCGTGAGTGAGACCACCCGCGCACCAGGCGAGCGCGGCCAGCCCGAGGAAGCGCAGCGCGGCGGGACCGTCCGCCCCGTCCACGTGGGCCTCCCGGTCCGCACCGGTCCGGGCCCAGCGCCGCGAGGCGTAGAGCAGGGAGCCACCAGCGACACCGGCCACCACTGCGGTGGGCCACTGCCCCAGGGACGCGGTCAGGGTGGCCTCTCCCGAAGGGATGACTGTCCCCGCGAGGTAGAGCAGGAAAAGCGCGCCCAACCCGAACAGTCCCAGGCGGCGTGCCCTCGTTCCCATCACCGGCCTCCCAGCGGGTGCGCGGCGACCCGGGCGGCCCCCGGCCGCCGTCGCGCTCTCTCCTCGGACATGGAGCACCCACCTCGTGATCACTCGCATCAGGACGCGGCGCCGTGCCGCACCGCGGGTTGCCGCCCGGGTTCCCACGGGACCGGGACGAACGGTGGCGGGATGGACCAGACGGGCCGGACTCACCCCCGTGCGTGGACACCCTACGCAACCAAGGTCACACAGCGATTGAGGAGCGGACGAGAGATGACGACAGAACCATCACCCAGAGTGAGTGTCGCCCGGTGCTCCCCTCCCCGGAAGCGACGGCGGCGCCGAGGGGACCGAGTCCCCCCGACGCCGCTCACGCACCGGGCAACGAACCGGGACCGACGGCGGTTCCGCCCACCTGGGCCGAACGGAGGAGCCCTACCTCACACCCCGGCGCCGACGGGCGGTCCGCCCGCCCCCTACTGGCCGGAAAGCCTCTCCAGGATGAGTTCCCGCGCACGGCCCGCGTCGGCCTGGCCCCGGGTGGCCTTCATGACGGCGCCGACCAGGGCGCCGGCCGCGGCCACCTTGCCCCCGCGCACCTTGTCGGCGGCGTCGGGGTTGCTGGCGATGGCCTCGTCGACGGCCGCGCCCAGCGCGCCGTCGTCGCTGACGACCTTCAGGCCACGGGCCTCCACCACGGCGTCGGGCTCGCCCTCACCCGCGAGGACGCCCTCGACGACCTGGCGTGCCAGCTTGTTGGTGAGCGTGCCCTCGGCGACGAGCGCGATGACCCGGGCGACCTGCGCCGGGGTGATCGGCAGGGAGGAGAGCTCGACCTCCTGCTCGGTGGCGCGGCGGGAGAGCTCGTTCAGCCACAGCTTGCGGGCCTCGGCCGAGGGCGCTCCCTCGGTGACGGTCGCCTCGACCAGGCCGATGGCGTCGGCGTTGACCAGGTCGCGCAGCTCGGTGTCGGAGAGGTCCCACTCGGACGTGACCCGGGCGCGCTGGGCGGCGGGGAGTTCGGGCAGGGTGGCGCGCAGCTCCTCGATCCACTCCTCGGACGGGGCGACCGGGACGAGGTCGGGGTCCGGGAAGTAACGGTAGTCCTGCGCCTCCTCCTTGGAGCGGCCGGAGGTGCTGCGGCCGAGGTGCTCCTGGAAGTGGCGGGTCTCCTGCACGACCCGCTCCCCGGCGTCGAGGACACCGGCCTGGCGCTCGATCTCCGAGCGGACGGACCGCTCGACGGAACGCAGGGAGTTGACGTTCTTGGTCTCGCTGCGGGTGCCCCACTCGTCGGCGCCGCGCTCGTTGATGGAGACGTTGACGTCGCAGCGCATGGAGCCCTCCTCCATGCGGACGTCGGAGATGCCGAGCGAGCGGACCAGGTCGCGCAGTTCGGCGGCGTAGGCGCGGGCGACCAGGGGGGCGAGCTCACCGGTGCCGGTGATCGGCTTGGTGACGATCTCCAGCAGCGGGATACCGGCGCGGTTGTAGTCGACGTTGGAGTGGCTGGCGCCGTGGATGCGGCCGGTGGAACCACCGACGTGCGAGGACTTGCCGGTGTCCTCCTCCATGTGGACGCGCTCGATCTCCACGCGGAACACGCGCGGCCCCTCGGGGGTGTCGACCGTGACGTCGAGGTGCCCGTCCACGCAGATCGGCTCGTCGTACTGCGAGATCTGGTAGTTCTTCGGCATGTCCGGGTAGAAGTAGTTCTTCCGCGCGAACCGGCCCCAGGGGGCGATGGAGCAGTCGAGCGCCAGTCCGAGCCGGATCGCGCCCTCGACGGCCTTCTCGTTGACCACCGGCAGGGAGCCGGGGAACGCGAGGCAGACCGGGCACACCTGGGTGTTGGGCTCGGCGCCGAAGGCGGTGGGGCAGGGGCAGAACATCTTCGAGGCGGTACCCAGCTCGATGTGGGTCTCCAGGCCGAGCACGGGTTCGTACGTGTTCAGCGCCTGTTCAAAGCTGGGAGTCACCGCGTGGGCCATCGCCGCAAACCCGTTTCAGTAGAGGACATACCTTCCAGGTCAGCCTACCGAGGCTGAGAGGTCCGGCGGTCCCGTCCCCGGGCGGGGTGCCGCTGACGGATGTCACGGCGAGCACACGATTGGGCCGCTGTAGAGATGATCTCCCGCTGTGACGGGTGCCGGACGGTTAGTCTTTACTGCCCAGGAAAACGATTTCGCCGGTAGGGGCGTTCGACCCCTTCCGCATGTCACAACAGGAGCGCCCGCGCATGTCCGGCATCCTGCTTCGGTGCGCCGCGCTGCTTTCCGCCTCCGCGCTGATCGGCACCCTGACCACCGCCCCCGCGGCGGCCGACGACTTCTCCCGTCTTGACCGAGATCCGGTCGCGGGCCTGCCCGTCGTGCTCACTGACGGCGACGAGGTGGACACGGCGCTGTTCAGTCTGCGCGTGGCCGACGAGGACTCCGTACGCGCCTACGCGCTGGTCGTGGACGAGGAGGTGCGGCCGCGCACCGCCTACGTGGAGTCGGCGTGGGCTGACCGTCCGGAGTGGACCGTAACCCCCGGGGATTCGGCCCCCGCGCACCGGGCCAACTGGGTGGTGTCCAACTCCTACCCGAACGTGCCCCTGCCCGTACTGGGCGCCGTCTCCGGGGTGCTGTTCCTGGAGGAGACGCACGCGATCGCGGCGACCCAGGCCGCCCTGTGGAACGTGCTGGACGGGGTGGAGCTGGACCCGGACACCAACCACCCCGACGTCATGACCCTCTACGCGTACCTGGTGGAGGGCAGCGCGGACGCCGAAAGCGGGACCACCTCCCCTTCCGTGGAGGTCTCCCCGGCCCAGACCGAGGCGGTCGCCCCGGAGGAACCGCTGGGCCCCCTGACGGTCTCCAGCGCGGGCGAGGGGCCGGTGCGGCTCTCGCTGCGCGGCGCCCCGGCGTCGTGGCTGGTCGACGCGGAGGGGGAGGAGATCTCACAGGCCCACGACGGGGACGAGGTCTACCTCGACGTCGACCCGGCCGTCCCGGCCGGGGTGGTCACCCTCCATCTCCGCGGCAGCGATGTGCCCCTGGAGGAGGGGCGGCTGTTCACCGGCCGCGAGGGGGTGCGGACACAGCCGCTGATCACCGCCGAGCCGGGTTCGGCGACGAGTTCGACCAGCGCGACGTTCACCTGGCGCGGCGAGGAGCCGAGGGGCGAGACCACCGAGGAGCCCGAGCCCGAGACGGCCCGGCCCGAGGCCCCGGAGGTCCGTGAGCTGCCCTCGCCCGAGCCCGTGGTGGAGGACACACCGACCCCGGAGGCGCAGGACCGGAACGCCGAGAGCGGCCTGGCCCTCACCGGCACGTGGCTGTCCGGCCTGCTGGTGATCGCCGGGGCACTGGTCGTGTCCGGCCTGCTCATCCTGGTTCTGGGCAGAAAGCGACGGGACTGAGAACCGGGGAACTCACTCTTCTCCGAACTCACGTTCCATAACACCAGAACATAATGCGACTTCTCCCTGCGGGAGTTTTTTGCGACCCGTTATGAGTCACATTTTCTCCGGAGCGGGTTGGAAGTGGTGAATCCGATCGCTAGTATCAAGCGGGCGGTCGGCTTTCCCACGGCGCACGCGGCCCGTTCCCGCGTCAGCGAGCCCCAACCGGAAAGACCGTGCCCGGCCCGAACGGCCACCGCGCCCCTGCCCCCGACATGGTGCGACGCCCGCCGGGCGCACCTCAGCGGCCCTCCCTCACTATCGAGGGTGCCATCCGTGGCGACCGCGCCCTCCGCACACGGCTCCCCATCGACCTGGGCGGATTCCATCCGGTTACCCCTAGAAGACACCGGGACACAACTTGAGTAACTTCTCCCTCCCCCGCACCGCCGGACGCGCTGGTCTCGCCGCCAGCGCCGCGGCGTTCCTAGCCCTCGGTCTGGCCGCCCCCGCGGCCGCCGACGAGGTGGAGACCTACGAGGGTTCCCTCGAAGGCCGGTACACCGGCAACGCCGAGAACGGCCCGAACGTCCACATGAACGGCGAGGAGGTCCGGCCCAGCCTCTTCAACCTGGAGCTGACCGACGGCAGCGTCCTCACGACGTACTGCATCGACTTCCGCACCCAGATCGTCGGCGGCGCCGAGTACAGAGAGGACGACTGGGCCAACTACCCGGGCGAGGGCTCCTTCGCGCAGCCCGGCAAGGTCCTGTGGATCCTTCAGAACTCCTACCCGCGCACCGACGCCGCCGCCCTCGGTGAGGCGGCCGGCGTCGAGGGCCTGAGCAACGGTGACGCCCTCGCGGCCACCCAGGCCGCCATCTGGCACTTCAGCAACGACCTGGACCTCAGCGAGGGCAACAGCGAGGCCGTCGAGAAGGTCTACGCCTACCTCGTCGAGAACGCCGAGGAGACCGAGCGCGAGCCCGGCGCCGCGCTGAGCATCACCCCGTCCTCCGCCGAGGGCAAGGCCGGTGAGACCGTCGGCGAGTTCGTCATCGAGACCAACGCCACCGAGATCCCCGTCGACCTGACCGCCCCCGAGGGCGTCCAGCTGGTCGACGTGGAGTCCGGCGAGGCCGTCACCACCGTCGAGAACGGCGACAAGGTGGGCTTCGCGGTCCCCGAGGACGCCGAGGCGGGTGAGGCGTCCTTCAGCCTGGAGGCCACCTCGACCGTCGAGACCGGGCGCCTCTTCCAGGGCAAGGACCCGAAGAAGCCCACCCAGACGCTGATCACCGTCGACGGTGAGCCCACCAACGCCACGGCCTCGGCCTCGGCGGCCTGGGCCAAGGGCGAGACCCCGGCCCCGCCGACCGACGAGCCGAGCGAGACCCCCTCGCCCAGCGAGTCCCCCTCTGAGCCCGCTGAGAAGCCCAGCGAGCCGGCCGAGGAGAAGCCGACCCCGCCCAAGGAGGACGACAGCCCGAGCCTCCCGGTGACCGGTGGCGCGCTCACTGGTCTGGTCGCGGCCGGTGTGGCCGCCCTGGGCGCCGGTGGCGCCGCCCTGTACCTGAGCCGCAAGCGCAAGGCGGCCAACGGTGAGGACACCGACGCCTGAGGGGTCACCCCCTGAGCCGGTGACCCCGGCCGCGCCGTGGATCCGGACACCGGACACGGCACGGCCGGGGAGCGAACCGCACGAGGGCCCGTCCGCGTGAGAGATCACGGGGGCGGGCCCTCCGTCTTTTACGAAGAAGCCGCAGTTCAGGGTGGGGGCGCCGAGAATTCCCCCCGGTTCGGCTTGGAGGTACCCCGACAGATCGCTAATATCGGACAGGCACAAACCTCTTCTCGTGTGCCTCCGGGCTCTCTCGAAGCCCGAAGCCGCGCCGGCCCCTCCCGGACGCGCCCCTCTTCCTCCTCCCGCCGCCGCACGCCCCCAGGGCCCGTGTGGCGCGGCACCTCATGACAGGACACGACGTGAAGCACTCCCCCAACCTCCGGAGCACCGGTCGCGCGGGTCTCGCGGTCTCGGCCGCGGCGCTGCTGACCTTCGGCCTGGCCGCCCCGGCCGCCGCGGAGCCCGTGGAGACCTACGAGGGCTCGGTGCGCGCCCAGTACGTGGGCAACCACCAGTCCGGCGAGACCGTCACCATGAGCGCCGGCACGATCGGCACCAACCTCTTCAAGCTCCGCCTTGAGGACGGCAGCGAGCTGATCACCTACTGCATCGACATCGAGACGGGCATCCGCTCGAGCGCCTGGTACCAGGAGGACAGCTGGGCGAACTACCCGGGCAAGGGTTCCTTCGCCGAGCCCGGCAAGGTCCACTGGATCCTCCAGAACGGCTACCCGACGGTCAGTGCCAAGGACCTGGCCGAGGCCGCCGATGGCGCCAACGCCGCCCGCGTCACCGAGAAGGAGGCGCTGGCCGCCACCCAGGCCGCCATCTGGCACTACAGCAACGGCGCCTCCCTCACCCGTGGCCAGGGCAACGTCAAGGGGATCTACGACTACCTGGTCGCCAACGCCGAGGAGCTCCCCCAGGAGCCCGCGCCGACCCTGAGCGTGAACCCGAACAGCGCCGCCGGCAAGGCCGGTGAGACCGTCGGCGAGTTCGAGATCTCGACCAACGCGGCCACCGTCCCCGTCGACCTGACCGCCCCCGAGGGCGTCCAGCTGGTCGACCTGGAGTCCGGCGAGGCCGTCACCACCGTCGAGAACGGCGACAAGGTCGGCTTCTCCGTCCCCGCCGACGCCGACGCGGGCGAGGCGTCCTTCAGCCTTCAGGCCAACGCCACCATCAAGCAGGGCCGTCTGTTCAAGGGCGAGAACCCCGACAAGGCGACCCAGACCCTGATCACCGCCGAGGACAGCGACGTCACCGTCAACGCCGCCGCCTCCGCGGAGTGGGCCGAGGCCGACCAGCCCACCCCGACGCCGGAGCCGGAGCCGTCCGAGGAGCCCTCGCAGAACCCGAGCCCGAGCCCGGAGCCGACCGACGAGCCGGAGCCCAAGCCCACCCCGACCGACGCTCCCTCCGAGGACGACAAGCCCGCCCCGGGCAAGGACGACGAGCCCAGCCTCCCCGTCACCGGTGGCGCGCTGCTCGGCCTCGTGGCCGCCGGTGTGGCCGCCCTGGGTGCCGGTGGCGGCGCCCTCTACCTGGCCCGTAAGCGCCGCAGCGGCAGCGCCGCCGGCACGGACGCCTAGGCACTGTTTTTTAGAAGTTGGGAGTGGAGC
>NZ_ANAE01000218.1 GCF_000341265.1 Nocardiopsis prasina DSM 43845
CACCGGGGCACTTTTCACCTTTCCCTCACGGTACTCGTCCACTATCGGTCACCAGGACGTATTCAGGCTTGACAGGTGGTCCTGCCGGATTCACACGGAATTCCTCGAGCTCCGCGCTACTCGGGGCCACGCCCACCACGATGCCATGCGCCTTCGCCTACAGGACTCTCACCCGCTCCGGCGCCGCTTCCCAACGGCTTCGGCTGACACACACCACCACGGACCGGATCGGCAGACCCGGAACAGACATACCCCACAACCCCGCACACGCAACGACTGCCGCCTATCCCACGCGCACGGTTTAGCCATCATCCCCGTTCGCTCACCACTACTGAGGGAATCACTGTTGTCTTCTCTTCCTGCGGGTACTGAGATGTTTCACTTCCCCGCGTCACCACCGACCGCCCTATACATTCAGACGGCGGCAACCCGACACAACTCGGGCTGGGTTCCCCCATTCGGACACCCACGGATCAACGCCCGGTTGACGGCTCCCCGTGGACTATCGCGGCCTCCCACGTCCTTCATCGGCGCCTGGTGCCAAGGCATCCACCGTATGCCACTCTTGCTTGGCCACCGCAGATACAAGATGCTCGCGCACACTATCCACAAATCAAACCGCACACCACGAGCCCGACCACAACCCGCCCCGAACCGGGACGCGTCTTCGTCGGGGTGGCACCGGGACGACGACCCAC
>NZ_ANAE01000219.1 GCF_000341265.1 Nocardiopsis prasina DSM 43845
CTGAGGAAGCAATCCTTGTGGTTGGTTCCCGCTACCACCTCCAGTAACTCCCATATCCTGGCCCTTGCGGGTTGGGTTTGTGGTTTGAGGTAGGGGAGTTTGTGGTTGGTGTTTTGATTTGTGAATAGTGTGCGCGAGCATCTTATTATCTGTAGTGGCCAAGTGATAGTGGCACACGGTGGATGCCTTGGCATCAGGCGCCGATGAAGGACGTGGGAGGCCACGATAGGCCGCGGGGAGCTGTCAACCGAGCTTTGATCCGCGGGTGTCCGAATGGGGAAACCTAGCCCGAGTTGTGTCGGGTTGCCGCTACCTGAATGTATAGGGTAGTTGGTGGTGACGCGGGGAAGTGAAACATCTCAGTACCCGTAGGAAGAGTAAACAACAGTGATTCTCCTAGTAGTGGTGAGCGAACGGGGAAGAGGCTAAACCGTGCGCGTGTGATAGACGACAGTCGTTGCGTGTGCGGGGTTGTGGGATGCATCTTTTCAGGTCTGTCGGCCTGGAGCGCTGATGATTTTTCTAGCTGAATCCGTTGGGAAGCGGTACCGGAGTGGGTGAGAGTCCCGTAGGTGAAGGAAGAGTCTAGGTGTTGATGTTCTCCCGAGTAGCGCGGAGCCCGAGAAATTCCGTGTGAATCTGGCAGGACCACCTGCTAAGCCAAAATACGTCCTGATGACCGATAGTGCACTAGTACCGTGAGGGAAAGGTGAAAAGTGCCCCGGTG
>NZ_ANAE01000220.1 GCF_000341265.1 Nocardiopsis prasina DSM 43845
CTGAGCAGGCTCCCGGCGCGGGCCGCCCCGTCTGACCCCCGGCCGCCCGAAAAGACGTCCCCCGGGCTGACCGGGTCTCTCAGAACACCTGCACACGTGAGAGCGGCTCCGGGGACGGATTGAGAGAGAAAGAAACCAAGAGGCCCCGAATTGGACGGGCTACTTCGGTGACTCGGTTGACGTGCCCTGGGCCCGGATCTGGTCCCGAGCAGGAACGACGGTGACGTCCTCACCGAGTCGAAGAAGACTCCCACTCCTGTCCTGGTCCGAGCCAAAGCCACCGACATCGACGCCCCCGGCTCCGGTAACCGTTCAGACAAAGAGATCGCTGACAACACCGGAGGCGACCGCGGTGGCCGATGTCAACTGCCCGTTCCATGAAAGGAACCGCCCGGACCTCGTCTCGCCCGAATATCGAGAACTGCCCACGCTCGAAGAGCAAGGAGTCCCCGAAAGTGAAAAGAATTAATTCAGAGGAACTTGATTCGCTCGACGAGTACAGTGCGGTGTACGAAGGTGCGGGGTTGACCGGATATGCGGTGGAGCTTGAACCCGGAATAGCTTCGTATCGCTCCTTCGTGCAAGGTGTGGCCTGGGGGTCCGAGTACTCCGTCAGTGATGATGGGGTACTGCTCAGCTACTCGAATGTTTCCACGAAAAGGCCCATTGTTGGAGCTTTCTGGACCTGGGACTATGATGGGAATTTGCAATCTGAGGAGATTTTTTCCAGCAATGGCCACCTGGCTCTCAAGAGAAAATGGAAGGAAAGCGGCCTGCTCGCGAGCGAGGAGCTCATCATTCCCCGCTCCGCGGTGGGAGAAGGGGGTGGAGAAGAAATCATTCCCTGGGTCCGCCTTCCTGATGTCACGCCCCCGGAAAATGTGCTTGCAGGTCAGTTCACCGCCACGGTGAAATCAGAAGACCTGTCTGAGGCTCCGGGGAGTGGTCAACAAATTCTCAACGGGTCACCGTTCACTGGGTTCGTTTTCGATCAGGGGGCAGAAGGGGGCTCTGGAGTTCGCAGCATGATCGATGGATTCGAGGAGGGTCCCGTATTCCAATGGTCGGCTTCGGGAAGGGTAGTGGGCCAAGGTGTTCGTCGTCACCCCTACGGCCCCGTCGGGCCCTGGCACGAGTGGGACGAGCAGGGGCGGCTACTTTCCGAGACCGTCTTTGATGCCCTCGGCAACAGGATCATTCACCGCGAATTGGATGAGAGCCAGAACATCGTCCGCGAACAACGCTTCGAGCCGGCCACACTTTCGACCGACCCCGAGACCGGTGAGCGACGTCCCGCGCCCTGGCTCTGAGGCCGGAAGAGGCCACGCGGCCTCGGGGCGGGGTCCCGCAGGTGCACGGACCTCCTGTCCAGGGCGTGGGACCGGCAGGTGAGTTGCCAGGGGTACGCGATCTCGTTGCCGACCGTGCCCGCGCCGGCCTGATCGCCCTGCACGTGGTCGGCCAGACCACCGCGGCTCACTGCCGTCCGGGCCCCGCACGTAGCCCGACAGTGCGGTCGGTGGGGCTTTTCGCTTGTCCGAACCCCTACCAAGGGTGATAAATGGGTACGAAGCACCCACGGGGTGCGGTACCGACCTCCGGTGCGGACCCCTGCCGCGAGGAGGTGGCGTGATGCGTGAGAAGGGACGCTGGGCGGACGTGGCCACGATTGTTCTCGGGCTCGTCGTGGGTCTGAGCTGGGTCGGGCACGGGATGTACGGCTTCTCCGGGGCGATGTTCCTCCTGGTGGGGCTGGCGGTCATCGTCATGGCCACGATGTCCCTGACCCGGCCCGGCGCGCTGGTGACCGAGCTCGGCGTGACGGCGGCCGGTGTGCTGCTGTTCGTCCTGCCGTGGGCGCTGGACTACACCCACGTCCTGCCCGCCGCGATCACGGCGTGGGTCGGCGGCGTGATCATTGCCGCCCTGGGCGTGAACGGGCTGGTACGGGCCCGCGCCGCGCGCAGGCGCGACCCCGAGCTGGCGTGGGGCACCCACATGAACGTGGTGTCCGAGTAACCGGCGCCGATTAGTGTCCGAGGGGGCGGATAGGCTCGGCGCATGGTCGAGCCCCACCCCCGAGAACCCGCCGAGGACGAGGAGTCCGAGCCCGTCGACGAGTACACCGAGGAGGTCCTCTCGGTGGTCGAGCGGATCCCGTCGGGCCGGGTCATGAGCTACGGCGACATCGCCGAGTACGTCGGCCGGGGCGGACCCCGGCAGGTGGGTTCGGTGATGTCCCGCTGGGGCGGGGGAGTTCCGTGGTGGCGCGTGGTGCGCTCGGACGGGCGCCCCGCCGAGGGCCACCTCGTACGTGCCCGATCCCACTACGCGGCGGAGGCCACCCCGATGCGCCCGAGCGGCGACCGGGTGGACATGCGGGAAGCCCGATGGGACGGGGGAAGCGGCGCCTGAATGGGCTCCGGAGCGCCCACGCGGCGTCCGCGATGGTCGTCGACCTCTGGTGAACTGGAGGCGTGAACACATCCCCGTACCGTCTTGTGCGGCGCGCCCACCAGGTGCTGCCGCCTCCGGTGCTGGACGAGAACCAGCAGCGCGTCGTCGACCACCCGGGTGGCCCGCTCCTGGTCCTGGCCGGTCCCGGGACCGGCAAGACCACCACGATCGTCGAGGCCGTGGTGGACCGCATCGACAACCGTGGTGTGGACCCCTCCCGCATCCTGGTGCTCACCTTCAGCCGCAAGGCCGCCCAGGAGCTGCGTGAGCGCATCACCGGCCGTCTGCGGCGCACCACCCGCGAACCCCTCGCCCTCACCTTCCACAGCTACGCCTACGCCCTCATCCGCCGCGAGTTCCAGCGGATGGGCGACTCCCCGCCCCGGCTGCTGTCCGGGCCCGAGCAGCTCATGGAGGTTCGCGAGCTGCTGAACTGGGAGTTCCAGGACGGCGCCGAGGAGTGGCCCGAGCGACTGCGCCCGGCCCTGGAGACCCGTGGGTTCGCGGAGGAGCTACGCGACTTCCTCATGCGCGCCCAGGAGCGCGGGTTGGGCCCGGCAGACCTGGCCCGGGCGGCGGCCGAGCGCGACCGCGACGACTGGACCGCCGCCGCCGGGTTCCTCTCCCGGATGAACGGCCGGTTCGACATCGCGCCGGTGCCCACCCTCAACTACGCCGAACTCGTACGCGTGGCCGCGAACATGCTCTCCGACCCCGAGGTGCAGGAGCGCGAGCGCGCCGCCCACGAGGTGGTGTTCGTCGACGAGTACCAGGACACCGACCCGGCCCAGGAGGAGCTGCTGCGCGCCCTGGCCGGGGACGGCCGCGACCTCGTCGCGGTGGGTGACCCGGACCAGTCCATCTACGCCTTCCGCGGTGCCGAGGTGGACAACATCCTCGACTTCCCGCGTCGTTTCCCCACACTGCGGCGTACCGACGCCCCGGTCGTGGCACTGCGCACCTGTCGGCGCAGTGGTGCTGCCCTGTTGACGGCCTCGCGCGGCCTCACCCGCCGCCTGCCCGCCGTGGCCTCAGCCCAGGGAAGGGTGAACGCCCACCGCGACCTCATCCCCGCCGAGGGGGTCCCGGACGGTGAGGTGCACGTCCTCATGGCGGACAGCTCCACCCAGGAAGCCGCCGTCATCGCCGACACCCTGCGCCGCGCCCACCTGGTGGACGGGGTCCCGTGGTCGGACATGGCCGTTCTGGTGCGCTCCTCCAGCCGCCAGCTCCCGGTGCTGCGTCGGGCGCTCACGGCCGCCTCGGTGCCGGTGGTCGTGGGGTCCGATGACCTGCCGGTGGCCGCAGAACCCATCGTCCGTCCGCTGCTCGGCCTCATCCGCTACGGCCTGCGCCCGCAGGAGCTGGACGACGACGCCGCCCGAGAGCTACTCATGAGCCCCTTCGGCGAGGCGGACTCGGTACGGCTGCGCCGTCTGGTCCGCGCCCTGCGTCGCCTGGACCTCGACCGCGCCGCGAACGGAGCCGAGCCCACCGAGCCCCCCGAACCCACTGACGCTGCCGGGGATGCCAGGAACACCGAGGGCACCGAGGAGACCCCCGCTACGGGCTACCGGCCCTCCTCCCGGCTGCTCGTGGACTCCCTGCGCGACCCCGGTGAACTCACGCTGGTGGACCCCGCCGTGGCCGCCCCGGCCCTGCGCGTGGCCAACGCGTTGCGCACCGTCCGGGACCTGTCGGCCAAGGGCGCCGACGCCGAGCAGGTCCTCTGGGAGCTGTGGCGGGACAGCGGCCTGGCCGACCGCCTCATGCGCGCCAGCCTGGCCGGGGGCCGCCGAGGCGCCGCCGCCGACCGCGACCTGGACGCCGTGGTCGCGCTGTTCGAGAGCGCCGCCCGCTACTGCGACCGCCTGCCGCCCGGCACCCCCGGCGGGTTCCTGGAGGACCTCGCCGCGCAGGAGATTCCCGGCGACAGCCTCGCCGAGCGCGCGCCCGAGGGCGAGGCGGTGCGCATCCTCACCGCCCACCGCTCCAAGGGCCTGGAGTGGGGCCTGGTGATCGTCGCCGGGGTTCAGGAGGGCGAGTGGCCGGACCTGCGGCTGCGCGGTTCCCTGCTCGGCGTGGAGGAGCTGCTGGACTCCGGCGGCCACTCCGCCGACTCCTTCGGCGCCGCCCTGGCGTCCAAGCTCCTGCACGAGGAGCGCCGCCTCTTCTACGTGGCGCTCACCCGTGCGCGCCGCACCCTCTACGTCACCTGCGTGGGCGGCGAGGACACCGATGAACGCCCCTCCCGCTTCCTCAACGAGATGGGCACGGGCGACCCGGAACCGGTCAGCACCGGCCGCCGCTGGCTGTCCCTGCCCGCGCTCGTCGCCGACCTGCGCTCGGTGGTCACCGACCCCGAGGCCCCCGACCCCCTGCGCACGGCCGCCGCCGCCCACCTGGCCCGCCTGGCAGAGGAGGGCGTCCGGGGAGCGGACCCGGCCGAGTGGTACGCGCTCACCCCCTTCTCCGACGCTCGACCGCTCTCCGACCCCGAGGACACCATCCGGGTGTCGCCCTCCCAGGTGGAGAGCTTCACCAACTGCCAGCTCCGCTGGTTGCTGGAGCGCGCGGCCGGGGCGTCCTCGGGCGACTCCGCCTCCGCCCTGGGCACCGTCGTGCACGCCGTCGCCGTGCTGGTCGCCGAGGGCGGCACCGCCGAGGAGGTCGGCGCCCGCATGGACGAGATCTGGGCCGACCTCGACTTCGGCGGCCCCTGGCAGTCCGACAAACAGCGCGACCGCGCCGACGAGATGGTCCGCAAGTTCATCACCTGGGACGCCACCAACGACCGCGAACTGGTCGTCACCGAGGAGGGGTTCAAGGTGGACGTGGGCGGGATCGAGATCACCGGCAGAGTGGACCGTCTCGAACGCGACTCCGAGGGCCGCGCCGTGGTCGTGGACATCAAGACCGGCGGCACCAAGGCCGACGACCTGGCCCGCCACCCCCAGCTCGGCGTCTACCAGATGGCCGTGCTCCGGGGCGCCTTCGCCAAGCTCGGCCTGGCCGAACCCGGCGGCGCCGCCCTCGTCCAGGTCGGCAAGGCCGCGCTCAGCAAGAAGGCACGCGAACAGACCCAGCCCCCTCTGGGCGAGGACCCCGACCCCGCATGGGCGGGGACCCTCGTCCGCGAGGTCGCCATCGGCATGGGCGGGTCCCGCTTCGCCGCCACCCGCAACACCGGATGCAACGCGTGCGCCGTGCGCGCCTGCTGCCCGGTCCAGGACGAGGGCCGACATGTCTGAACCCATCCCCGGGGCACCCTCCGCCTCCGGTTCCCCCGACCCCCACAGACCCCGCTTCAACCCGGCCGAGCTGGCCCGGCTCCTCAAGCGTCCCGAACCCACCGCCGAGCAGGCCCAGGTCATCTCGGCGCCGCTGGAACCCGGGGTGGTGATCGCCGGCGCCGGGTCGGGCAAGAGCGAGACTATGGCGGCCCGCGTCGTGTGGCTGGTCGCCAACGGCCACGTCCGCCCGGAGCAGATCCTCGGGCTGACCTTCACCCGCAAGGCCACCGCCGAGCTGGCCGAGCGCGTGAGCAAGCGCCTGGAGCAGCTGCGCGCCACCGAGCAGTTCCCGGACGAGCTGCTGGACGGCGAGCCCACCGTCTCCACCTACAACTCCTACGCCGGGCGCATCGTCGCCGACCACGCCCTGCGTGAGGCGGTCGAACCCACGTCCCGGCTGCTCAGCGAGGGTCAGGCCTGGCAACTGGCCGCCCGGATCGTCGGCGAGTACGACGGTCCCATGGAGCACGTGAACGTCGGCGCGGACACCGTCACCCGCCGCGTCCTGGACCTGTCCGGGCAGATCTCCGACCACCTCACCACCACGGACCAGGTGCGCGGCGTCGGCCGCTGGATCCAGGCCGGGGTGGACGCGATGTCCCGCAAGACCACCCAGCCCACCCGGGACCTGGTGGACACCCAGCGCCGCCGCGAGCAACTGCTCCCGCTGGTGGACCGCTACAACCACGCCAAGCACGCGCGCGAGGCCATGGACTTCGGCGACCAGATGGCGCTGGCAGCCCGCATCGCCCAGAACCACGCCGAGGTCGGGCTGATCGAGCGCGGCCGGTTCCGCGTGGTCCTGCTCGACGAGTACCAGGACACCAGCCACGCCCAACTGGTGCTGCTGCGCGCGCTGTTCGGCGAGGGGCACGCGGTGACCGCCGTGGGCGACCCCTGCCAGTCCATCTACGGATGGCGGGGGGCGATCGCCGCCAACCTCACCAGCTTCCCCACCGACTTCCCGGTCGCGCCCGGACGCCCCGCCCCGGTCCGCCGACTCACCTTCAGCTTCCGCAACGGTGAACGGATCCTGCGGGTGGCCAAACGAATCTCCGAGCCGCTGCGCGCCGAGGCGGCCGACGTCCCGGTGCTGCACCCCAGCCAGGCTCGGCAGGGTCGCGGCCTCGCACGGGCGGGGCTGTTCTCCACGGAGACCGAGGAGGCGGCCTGGATCGCCGACCACGTGCGGGACCTGCTCCGGGCCGACGCCGAGACCCCGGGCGGCCAGGTGTTCGCCCCGGACGGGCTGGTGTGGCCCGAGAGTGAGACCGGCGGCGGACCCGACGGCGGGGTCAGTCCCGGTGACGTCGCGGTCCTGTGCCGCAAGCGCTCCCAGTTCCCGCCGCTGCGCGACGCCCTGGAGGCGCACGGTATCCCCGTGGAGGTCGTCGGCCTGGGCGGGCTCATGCTCGTGCCCGAGGTCCGCGACATCATCGCCACCCTGCGCGTGGTCCACGACGCCTCGGCCGGGAACGAGCTGGCCCGCCTGCTCACCGGGCCGCGCTGGCGGTTGGGCCCCCGCGACCTCGCCGCGCTCGGCTCCCGCGCCACCGAGCTGGCCAGGCACACCCGCCGCGACCTCACCGGCCCCGCGGCGGAGGAGGGGGCGCGCGAGGAGTCGGAGGACCTGCTGCGCCGCACCGTCCTGGACCTGACCGCCGAGAGCGGCAGGCTCGTGGACGCCGTCGNGACCCGGGGCCCGCCGAGAACTACTCGGAGACCGCCTACGAGCGTCTGGGGCGCCTCGCCGAGGAACTGCGCACCCTGCGCAAGCTCGTGGGCCAACCGCTGCCGGACCTCATCACCGAGATCGAGCGGATGCTCGGCCTGGACATCGAGGTGGGCGCGCGCACCAACCGCGACCCCCTCTCGGCCCGCGCCGACCTGGACGCCTTCGTGGACCACGCCGTCCGCTTCGTCGGCAACTCCGAGGACCCCACCCTGGGGAGCTTCCTCGGCTACCTCAACGCCGCCGAGGAGAACGAGAGCGCCCTCAGCCCGGGAGAGCGGGTGGGCGGCTCGGACAGCGTCAAGCTCATGACCATGCACGGAGCCAAGGGCCTGGAGTGGCCCGTGGTAATCGTGCCCGGGGTGAGCGCCGGGGCGCGCGCCCCGCTCTTCCCCGCCAAGGCCCGCGACTCCCTTGCCTGGGTGAAGGCCGACCACCAGCTCCCGTACCCGCTGCGCGGCGACCGCTCCAGCCTGCCCACGCTGCGCGGGGTCGAGAAGGAGGACATCGCCGCGTTCAAGGAGGCGGAGGAGGCCCGCCACCTGATGGAGGAACGGCGGCTCGCCTACGTGGCGGTCACCCGGGCCTCCTACGAACTGGTGTGCACCGGTCACTGGTGGGGGCGGACCGGCAGCGCCCCGCGCGGGCCCTCGGAGTTCCTGGAGGAGATCCGCGAGGCCTGCGAGCAGGGGGCCGGGGGAGTGGTGCGCTGGGACCCGCCGCCGGACCCCGAGGACACCAACCCGCACGACGAGGAGGAGTCGTCGGCGGTGTGGCCCCCCGAGGACGTGCCGTCCGCCACGGGTTCCGCGGAGCCCGCGCCGGTGCTGTTGCCGGTTCCGGCAGTTCCGGAACCCGTGCCGGACTTCGAGTTCGGACCGGAACCGGACTTCGAGTTCGAGCCGGAGTACGATCCCGAGTTCGACGACGTACCGGTGCCCGACTTCGACGCGCTGATCGAGTCCCCGGCCGAGCCCGCTCCGGTAGCGGAGCCCGAGCCGAACCCGGAGGGCCAGCCCCCCGCCGCCTCCCGACGAGCCCAGATCGTGGCCGGTGCTGAGCTGGTCGAGCAGGCGCGTGCGCGTATGCGTGAGGGGAAGCCGGTCGGTCCGAGGAAGCCCCCCGAGGGGCTGCGCCGCAGGCTCCAGGGGTGGGAGCGCGACACCGAGTTGCTGCTCGCCCACCGGGACCGGGCAGCCTCGGGCCCGGGGGACGGGCCAGTCCAGGTGGAGCTGCCCGACCACCTGTCGGTGTCCTCCATGGTCTGGTTGGCGCGCGATCCCTCCGCGCTGGCCCGGCAGATCCGTCGGCCGCTGCCCCGGCCGCCCGCGCCGCACACCCGCCGGGGCACGGCCTTCCACACGTGGTTGGAGCAGCGGTTCGGTCACAACGCGACGCTGCTGGACGAGTTGCCGGGGGCCGCCGACGAGACCGCAGGTGAGGACGAGGACCTGGCCGAACTCCAGCGCAGGTTCGAGGAGAGCGAGTGGGGCACGAGGATTCCGGCCGAGGTCGAGGTGCCGTTCGAGACGGTCATCGGTGACCGTCTGATCCGTGGTCGGATGGACGCGGTGTTCCATGACGCCGACACCGGGCGGTACGACGTCGTGGACTGGAAGACCGGTCGTCCGCCGGGGAACAACGTCGAGCGCAGGGCTGTCGGGGTGCAGCTGGCCGCCTATCGGCTGGCCTGGGCCGACTTGGCCGGAGTGGGGCTGGAGGAGGTTCGGGCCGCGTTCCACTACGTGCGGGCGGGGGAGACCGTCCGGCCCGCCGATCTGCTGGACGCGGACGGGTTGGCGGCCCTGATCACCAACATCCCCGAACCCTCGTTGAACGGGGAACCTCGGCACACTGGGCAGCGCCCTCCAGGGTGAGGCCAGCGGATTCACCCTGGCCACGCCCAGAATCCCGTACGCAGTCATTGATCGTGGTCTCCTCGACAACCCTCAGGACACAGCACCTCGTGGATTCACCTGCTCCGGGTGATTCATGGGCCCCATCTCTTGGGGATCTCCTCCAGGTGCTGGAGGGGCAGCCCTCCTCGGCTCGCACGCGGGGTGCCTTCTCTTCCCACCCACCGGACCCTCCTCTTCGGCCTCGCCGGAACTGGAAAGGCATCAGCGAAGGCGGGTGCTTCCTCGCGTCGGTGCGCAGCGGGTTGCGTGTCGCGGCTGGTCATTGGCC
>NZ_ANAE01000221.1 GCF_000341265.1 Nocardiopsis prasina DSM 43845
CGTGGAGTGGACTCCCGGCAAGGGGCTCCTGCTCCTGGGGATGACGCTGTCCGGGGTGCTGATCTGCGGCGCGATCTGGGTGGCCACCGCCTGTCTCCAGTTCTTCGTCGCGAACGGCCGGGAGGCGGCCAACGCGCTCACCTACGGCGGGCAGGCGCTCACCGAGTACCCGTTGGCGATCTACGGCCGGGAGGTCGTCCGCTCGGTGACGTACGTGGTGCCGCTGGCCTTCGTCAGTTGGCAGCCCGCTCTTCTCGTGCTCGACCGACCCGACCCCCTCGGCATGCCGGAGGCCCTGCGCTACGCGGGCCCGGTCGTCGCCGTACTCGCCTGCACCGGAGCCGCCCTGTTGTGGCGGTTCGGGCTGCGCCACTACCGATCCACCGGGAGCTGAACGATGACCGCAGAAGGAACAGAGGAACCAACCACCGAGGCCAGCGGGACCGCCGGGGCCACTGAGCCCGGGGAGTTTTCGGGGACCACCGAGACCCGCGAGGAGGCCGCCGCACCAGGCCCGCTGCCCGGGGCCGCACCCGATGCCGAACCGATCATCGAGGCGGTGGGGCTCGGCCGCGACTTCGTGGTGTCCGAGGGTCCCTTCCTGCGCCGTACCCGGCGCAGGGTGAGCGCCGTCCGGGACGTGACCTTCTCCGTGCGGAGGGGGGAGATCGTCGGCTACCTGGGGCCCAACGGTGCGGGGAAGTCCAGCACCATGAAGATGCTCACCGGCATCCTCACCCCCACCGCGGGGAGTGTCCGGGTGGTCGGGCGGGACCCGTCCCGTCAGCGCACCAGTCTGGCGAGGGACATCGGGGTCGTGTTCGGGCAGCGCACCACCCTGTGGTGGGACCTGCCGCTGCGCGACAGCCTGACCCTCACACGGCACTTGTACCGGGTTCCTGCCGATCTCCACGCCGAGCGCCTGGCCGAACTCACCGAACTCCTGGAGCTGGAGCCCTTCCTGGACACCCCGGTGCGCCAGCTCAGCCTGGGGCAGCGGATGCGCGGCGACCTCACGGCGGCCCTGCTGCATGCGCCCCGCCTGCTGGTGCTGGACGAGCCGACCATCGGCCTGGACGTGGTAAGCAAGTCGACGATCCGGGAGTTCCTGCTGCGGATCAACCGGGAGCGGGGGACCACCATCCTCATCACCACGCACGACCTCGGGGACGTGGAGCGGCTGTGCGACAGGGTGATCGTGATCGACAAGGGGCGGCTCGCCTTCGACGGGGATCTGCCCGGGTTGCGCGCCACCGTTCCCACGCCGCGCGTGCTGGTGGTCGACCTGGTGGCTCCGGCGCCCGCGATCGAGGTGGAGGGGGCCGTCACGGTCCGGGTGGACGGGCCGCGTCAGTGGCTGGAGCTGGCGGACAACCCGGCGAGGGTGATCTCCCGGGTCACGGCGGAACACGAGGTGGCGGACCTGACCCTGCGGGAGCCCGATATCGAGGGCGTGGTCTCCGCTCTCTATCGCGGGGCGGTGCCCAGCGAAAGTGGGGCCTGATTCCGGTGTCGCGAGGTGTCGCAATCGGGGATCATGGGTTGTATGTCCCCTTTGTCATACGGCCTGTGGCTCGGGGTCGCCTTCGGAGTGATGTCCTGCCTCGCGTACACGGCGGCGGCCGTGGCGCAGCGCAGGCTCGCCGTCCGCGTACCCGAGCCGCTGACCGGCGGACACCAGATCGGAGCACTGCTCCGGCATCCCCTCTGGTGGATCTCCCTCGTGTTCAACGGCGGCCGCGCCGGGTTCCAGGTGGCTGCGGTGAGCTTCGCGCCGTTGACCGTCGTGCAGCCCCTCGGTGTGCTGGTGCTGGTGCTCGGCATCCCGTGGTCGGCGCGGATCGCCCGGCGCAGGGTGAGCCGCGCGGAGTGGCGGGGTGCGGCCCTCACGATGCTCGCGCTCGGGGTGCTGCTCGCGGTCACGGTCACGGGCGACCATGGTGGGGTTCTGTCCTTCGAGGCGTCGGCGCTGGTGGGCGTTGGGACGGTGGTCCTGCTCGCCGTGATTGCCTGGGTCGCTGGCCGGGTGCCGTCGAGGGCCTGGCGGAGTTACCTGCTCGCGGGTGCCGCCGGGGTGGCCTTCGGGGTTTCGGCGGCGACGGTGAAGACCGCCGTGTGGGCGTTCGACGAGGGTGTGCTGGCGGGGCTGACGCACCCGTCGAGCCCGGCGACGGCGGTGATCGCCGTGCTCGGGCTTCTTCTTGCGCAGGCTGCTTATCAGGGGATGGATCTGGGGGCGCCGCTGGGCATCACCACGCTGGCCAACCCGGTCGCTGCTGCGGTTGTCGGTGTGGCGTTCATGGGTGAGACCTACGCGGGCGGTTGGTTGGGTGGGGTTGTCGCCGTGGGGTGCGCGGTGGTCGCGGCGTACGGGATTCGGTTGCTGACCGTGCCCTCCGACGACGGAGTGGAAGCGACGCCGGAGGGGATACGGGGGGCTTAGTGGGCGTAGGGCTGGGGCCCTCATGCCGCCACCGCCTGCCAGTGTGGTCCTAGGGCGTGTTCTGAAGAGCCACTAGTCAGCGGTTCGTGACGGCGATGCGGTACGTGAGCGATGGGCTCGAACGTCCACAGGGCGTCCGTCGGGATCGCGAGCCGACATCGTCCACTGCGTGGGCAGTGTCTCGATCTGCCCGACCGGCCACCCGGCAGCCAGGATGTGATCGCGAACCTCACACAGTTGCGCGTAGGTTCCCACGCGCAGCCCCCACCCCGCCTTGCTGAGGGGATCGAGACCAACGGTGGGGGCAGTGGCGGTTTCGACGATCATAAGGTGGTCATTCCCGCCGACATCGATGACTGCGATCCGAGGATCGGAAGTGGTTGCAGCGCGCTCGAATGCGAGCGTTGCTCCGAGCAACTCCGTGTAGTAGGCCACGAGCCGTTCGAGGTTGGTTGTGGACAGCGTCAGATGGTTGATTCCGTAGAGATCGGGCATGGTGCGCCAACTGTAGTCCAGACGCGGCACGGCACCTGGGGCGCTTGGGATGTGGTCACCGCGCCTGGCGTACCAAGGTGAGTTGGGTGGTGGCTTCATAGCGGGCGGCGAGTTTCTCGTGGCGCCGTGAGTGGCCGAGTGCGTGGTCGTCGGGCTGGGCCGTCAGGCCGTCCTGACTCGACCTGCCTGGATCGGCAGGCCCCTTCCGAGCACCGGCAACCACGCCCTATTTCGTATGCAGGAGGGCGACCCATTCGGGGCCGGGAAAGAGGAGGTGTCCGTGGCCGGGGAACTTGGAGTCCCGGACCGCGACACCGGGCCGCAGGCCAGCGACCTCCATGCAATCGCTAGCGGTCGCACTGTGTGAGGATTCGCGGTACCGGGCTACTTCCACGCAGTTCTGCCCCTGAGGGGTGCTGTAACTGCTTTTGCGGAACCTGAGTTCGTCGATTTGAAGGTGCATCCTGGGGTCC
>NZ_ANAE01000222.1 GCF_000341265.1 Nocardiopsis prasina DSM 43845
AACTGGGAAAAGAATGTTCCCGGCATTGCTGACGTTTGTATTGGTGCCACCGATCACCGGAAATCCGTTTTCTGAGAGAACTTCCCAACGGAACACCGCACCTCGAAGCCCTCACCTCGAAAAAGAGACGTACGCCTCGCACGGACCCGGACACCGCTCGCTTTCGCGTTTCGTCTTCTTCGGGTAGATTCCCTGCAACCGGCCAGTGAGCGTTCCCGCCACAACGCACCCGTCAGAAGGTCGGCTCTCTTTGACCCCCTTGCCCGTACCCGTGACCCACGGGTACTGGAGAGTCTTATCCATGACCCAGGCCGTCACCCCGACCGCCGAAAAGGAGACCGTGTGAGTGTCCCGGGACTCCTCGAACCGACCGGACCCAACCGCACACCGCACCGGACCGGTTGGCTGGACCGCGTCCCCTCCGAGAACATGACCCTCCCCATCGACCCCGTCGAGAGCGTGCGCCCCGAGCCCGAGCGGCGCCCCAACCCCATGGACGCGCGG
>NZ_ANAE01000223.1 GCF_000341265.1 Nocardiopsis prasina DSM 43845
CTAGATCGTTGATGGGAAATTTCTGAACCTGCTGCGGGCATGACGAAGGGCGTCGAGGATCAGTGTGTGACCAAAGACCTTGACGCCCTTCTGACAGCACTCTACGTCCATCTGGACGATGACGTGATCCCTTCCCGCAACCAACGCCTCGGTCCGGGCCGCCCCCGCTTGCTCAACGACGCCGAACTCGTCTGTGTCGCCCTGGCCCAAGTGCTGCTGCGCCATGATTCCGAACGCCACTGGATGCGTGCGGCCCCGCACCGGATCGGGCACTTGTTCCCCCGCTTGCCCTGCCAGTCCGAATACAACCGCCACCTACGCTCAGCAGCCCCGGTCCTGTTCACGGTCGCGATGTGGCTGGCCCGAGCGGTTCCCACTTGGCACGAGAACCTGCGTTTGATGGACGGCACCCCTGTGCGCTGCGGTGCTTCCCGCGTCACGGTCAACCGCTCCAGCCTGGGCGAGATCGCGGGCTATGGCAGGGACCCCTCCCACCACGCGTTCTACTGGGG
>NZ_ANAE01000224.1 GCF_000341265.1 Nocardiopsis prasina DSM 43845
GGCAGGGACCCCTCCCACCACGCGTTCTACTGGGGCGCCAAACTCATCCTGATCACCACCACCGAGGGATCGGTGTGCGCGTTCTCCCTGGCTCACCCCAAGGAGCTGGACGAGCGCAAACAAGCCCTGCATCTGCTGCACGCCCAAGGGTGCGCTCCGGGGCCGTGCCCGATCGTGTGCGACAAAGGGTTCGCTGGGGCCGGGATCGAGAGAGCCGCCGCGCGGGTGGGGCATGTCCTGGTGCGTCCAGCACGCAAGGGCGAGGCTGATCGCGGCTTTCCCGGGTGGTTGAGGCAAAGGATCGAAGCGATCATCTGGACACTGAAGAATCAGCTCGGGCTGGAACGTCACCAGGCACGCACCACTGAGGGACTCTGGGCCAGGATGTGTCAGCGCATCGCGGCGCTGAACGCTGCGATCTGGCACAACTGGATGATCGGTGCCCCGGTCAAGCGGTCGTTGATCGCTTACGACCACTGACCAGGGCACATTTTCCCATCAACGATCTAGGG
>NZ_ANAE01000225.1 GCF_000341265.1 Nocardiopsis prasina DSM 43845
CCCCCTCAGGGCCAGTACCCGCAGGGTCCGCCCCCGCAGGGCCAGTACCCCCAGGGCCCGCCGCCCGCTCCGGGACACTTGCCACAGGGACCCCCGCCCGGTTACGCGTACCAGGGTCCGCCGCCCGGGTTCGCGCACCCCGGCCAGCCGCCCCAGGGTCCGCCGCCCGGCCAGCCGCCGTACGGGCACCCCGGAGCGCCCGCGCCCGGCGGCCGTTCGGCCGTTCCGTGGATCATCGGCGGCGGCGTCGGCCTGGCGCTGGTCCTGGTGGCCGGCGCGGTCCTCGGCGGCTTCTGGCTGTACGACGACAACGCGGGGCCGGACCAGGCGAGCGGCTCGGATGGTTCCGGCGGGGCCGGAGGCGCGCGGACCGAGGGCGTCGAGACCTTCGGGGACCTGTCCAAGGACCACGTGGAGACGGGCGTGACCGTCGACTACGAGCAGTTCCCGCCGGTGGGCGGGGAGCACTACGGCTTCTGGCAGAACTGCGGGGTGTACGACGAGCCGGTCCTGACGGAGGCGGCCGTCC
>NZ_ANAE01000226.1 GCF_000341265.1 Nocardiopsis prasina DSM 43845
CCTGGCTGACCGGCCGGGCCACGCGCAGGGTGGTGATCCAGGGTGGCTGAGGCACCGATCCGGAGCCGATCGCACGGGCGCCCGCTGGTCCGCGCCGCCGAGGCCGTCATCCGACCGGTCCAGGATTACCGCAGGCTGGCGTGGATCTGGGTGCGCGCCTTCGCTCAGTACCCGACCTCCCTCATTCTGATGTCCCTGGCCGTCGCCGTGAGCGTGGTCGCCCAGGTCGGTGCGGTCGTGATCGTGTTCGGGCACGCCGGGACGCTGGCCGGGTTCACGGTGTACGAGGGCCTGCTGGTGTTCGGGCTGGCGGCGAGCGCCTTCGGGATCGCGGACCTGTTCATGGGCGCCGTGGAGCGGCTCGGCCTGCACATCCGCAGCGGTTCCTTCGACGCCATGCTCGTCCGACCGGTCTCGCCGCTGGTCCAGCTGGCCGCGGACGAGTTCTCCCCGCGCCGCCTCGGCAAGGTTGTCCCCGCGCTGGTGGTGCTGGGGATCGCGCTGGCCAACACCGACGTGGAGTGGACTCCCGGCAAGGGGCTCCTGCTCC
>NZ_ANAE01000227.1 GCF_000341265.1 Nocardiopsis prasina DSM 43845
CCCGGTGGCCCTGCCGATTCAACTCTGCGTGGACCTTGCGCACCCCGTAGACACCGTAGTTGTCGGCGTGCACCGTGGCGATCTTCTCGCTTGTGGCCTCATCGGTGCGCGAGCGCAGCGACGGGGCCCGCGATTTGGCCGCGTAGTAGGTAGACGGGGCGATCTGTAGGGTGTGGCAGATCGGCTCGACCCCGAACTGGTGCCGGTGGACGTCGATGTAGGCGACTACTTGGTGTGTGGGCGGTCGAGCTCCGCCGCGAAGAAAGCCGACGCGGATTTGAGGATCGCGTTGGCCCGCTTCAGTTCGCGGTTCTCGCGTTCGAGTTCGGCCAGGCGTTGGGCCTGGTCGCTGGTGGTGCCGGGGCGGTGGCCGGCGTCGACCTCGGCCTGGGTGACCCAGTTGCGCAGCGTTTCGCGGTTGATGCCCAGCTGGTCGGCTACGCGGGCGATGGCCCCATCGCGGGTGGCCGAGTTCTGTCGGGCGTCCACGGCCATCCGGATCGCTCGTTCGCGCAGTTCAGGCGGGTACTTCCTCGGTGCTGGCATGTCTCTCATCCTTCCCAGGGTTGAGAGCCTCCATCAC
>NZ_ANAE01000228.1 GCF_000341265.1 Nocardiopsis prasina DSM 43845
CCTAGGTGTACTGACCTGAGAGGTTAGGAACACGGGAAGCGGGAGGGCCGCTGATCGCGGTGTGGAACCGGTGGTGATTGTAGTGATGCAACCACCCCACGAACGCCTCCCGCTTCTCGGTCTCTGACCGGTAGGGGCGGGCGTAAGCCCATTCCTCGACCAAGATCCGATGGAACCGCTCTACTTTGCCGTTGGTTTGGGGCCGGTAGGGGCGGGTGCGCTTGTGCTCGACGCCTTGGCCGGTGAGCGTGTCCCGCCACAGGCGGGACTTGTAGCAGGACCCGTTGTCGGTCAGTACCCGCTCCACCCCGATACCCACCGAGGCGAAGTAGCTGTGGGCCCGCTGCCAGAACCCGACCGCGCTCTCCTTGGTCTCATCAGCCAGGATCTCTGAGTAGGCCAGGCGGGAGTGGTCGTCCACGGCGTTGTGCAGGTAGGCGTACCCGGCCTGGGACCGGTTCTTGCGGCCCTGGGCCCGGCCCAGCGTTTTGTGGCCGCCTCCGTCGGGGACGTTGCCGAGCTTCTTGATGTCCACGTGCACGAGTTCGCCGGGCTTGTCGCGTTCGTAGCGGCGTACGGTGCGCCCGGTGGCCCGGTCCTGGTG
>NZ_ANAE01000229.1 GCF_000341265.1 Nocardiopsis prasina DSM 43845
CTAGGCCCTGTTTAAGAAGCCCTGGTTGATCGGGCTTGCCCGGCATGTCGGGACTGCGCACAAGCGAGGTCTCCGGTAAATGGAGCAACGACCAAGCAGCCCATCTACACGGAGACCTCGGTGGCCAGGGTACCGATCGGAGGACGTAAAGACCTGACCGACAAGCAGTGGCGGGCCCTGAAACCGCTGCTGCCCCCGCGACCCGCAGGCGGGAGGCCGCCGACATGGACGCGGCGCCAACTGCTGGACGGCATCCGCTGGCGCACCCGCGCCGGTGTGCCCTGGCGCGACGTGCCCGAACGCTACGGCCATTGGCAGTCGGTCTACCATCTGCTGCGGAGCTGGCAGCGCGCCGGGATCTGGGCGCTGATCGCGGCCAAGCTGCGGGCCTGGACCGATGCCGCCGGGCTCATCGGCTGGACGGTCGCGGTCGACTCCACCACCTGCCGTGCCCACCCCCACGCCGCCGGGGCGCGCCGCCGTCCCGGCCGCCAGGCCGAGCCGCCCGGCGACGAACCCGGCGACCACGCGCTGGGGCGTTCGCGCGGCGGGTTCTCCACCAAGCTCCACCTGGCCGGAGAGCAGCACCGCAAACCGCTGTCGGTGGTATTGACGGCGGGCCAGCGCGGTGACAGCCCGAAGTTCGCGCGGGTTCTGGAGCGCATCCGTGTGGCCCGCTCCGGGCCGGGGCGCCCGCGTATTCGGCCCGAGCGGGTGTTGGCCGACAAGGCCTACTCCTCGCGGGCCAACCGGGCCTACCTGCGGCGGCGCAAGATCCCGGCGACCATCGCCGAGCCCCGCGACCAGCGGTGCCATCGCAAGGCGAAGGGGTCGGCGGGCGGCCGGCCGCCGAGGGTGGACCGACAGGCGTATAAGCAGCGCCACGTGGTGGAGTGCGGGATCGGGCGGCTCAAGCAGTTCCG
>NZ_ANAE01000230.1 GCF_000341265.1 Nocardiopsis prasina DSM 43845
TGAGTGTGGACACCCGGTAATCAGGCAGCCAGGTGCAGCTTAGCGGTTCGGTGCTCGTAGACGGCGGGGGCGAGGTAGCCGATCGCCGAGTGCCTGCGGCGGGTGTTGTAGCGGTTGATCCAGGAGAACACCGCCATGCGCGCCGTGTGCGGGCTGGGCCACCGCTTCAAGCCGGGCCCCTGGAGGGTTTCGCGTTTGAGAGTGGCGTGGAAGGCCTCGGCCGCGGCGTTGTCGGCCGAGGAGCCCACCGCGCCCATCGAGCGCACCACCCCCAGCTCCGCACACTGTGTCTGGAACCGCCGGGAGGTGTATTGGGCGCCGTGGTCGGTGTGGAAGACCGCGCCGTCCAGGCAGCCGCCCCGCGCGCGCCGGGCCCCCTCCAACGCATCGCAGACGAGTTCGGCGCGCATATGGTCGGCGATGGACCAGCCCACCACCCGCCGCGAGTACAGGTCGATCACCGTGGCCAGGTACAGGAACCGGTCGCCGTCCACGGGCAGGTAGGTGATGTCGCCGACATAGCGGGTGTTGGGCGCCTGGGCGGTGAAGTCGCGGCCCAGCAGGTCGCCCGCCGGGGCCGTGGCGGGCTCGGGCACCGTGGTGCGCACTTTCCTGCGCAGGTGCAGGCCTTCGATGCCGGCGGTGCGCATCAGGCGCTCCACCCGCTTGTGGTTGATTACGTGGCCCTGCTCGCGCAGCTCGGCGGTGATCCTCGGCGCCCCGCAGGCGCGGTCGGCCGCGTGGATCGCCGCGATCCGGGTGGTCAGTTCGGCGTCGGCGGCCGCCCGCTGTTCACGCGCGCCTGCGCGGGCCCGCCAGGCGTAGTAGCCCGAGCGCGACAGCTGAAGCACCGCGCACAGCCGCTTGGCGCCGTAGGCGCCCTGGTGGTCCTGGACGAAGCAGAAGCGGCTCACTGCTTCATCTCTCCCGC
>NZ_ANAE01000231.1 GCF_000341265.1 Nocardiopsis prasina DSM 43845
CCTAGGCACTGTTTTTTAGAAGTTGGGAGTGGAGCAGGGTCTGCGCTGGCATCGTGGTCGATGTGTCTGGCCGTCATGAACTCACCGATGCCGAGTGGGCCCTGCTCGCCCCGCTCCTGCCCGCCGACCCTGCCAAGGGCAAGAAGTGGGCCGATCACCGTAAGGTCATCAACGCGATCCTGTTCCGTGCCCGCACTGGCATTCCCTGGCGGGACCTACCAGAGCGCTACGGGCCCTGGGAGACCGCGGCCGGACGCCACCGCCGCTGGTCCATCGACGGCACCTGGCAAAGGATCGCCGACCGGCTGCGCATCGACGCCAACAGCGGCGAAGAGCTCATCGCGAGCATCGACTCGACCACCGTACGCGCCCACCAGCACGCTGCCGGGGCCGCGAAAAAGGGGACGCGGCGCGGGAGGAACCGGACGGGGTCGAAGCGCTCGGACGCTCCAGGGGCGGACTGACCACCAAGATCCACCTGCTCGCCGACCAGCACAGGCGTCCCCTGGTGCTGGCCACCACCCCAGGCCAGCGCGGGGACAGCACCATGTTCGAACCTTTGATGGCATCGCTGTGGCTGCCTCGCAGCACCGGCCGTCCACGCACCCGCCCGGACCGGGTCCTGGGGGATAAGGCCTACTCCAGCAAGGCCAACCGGGGCCACCTGCGCAAACGCAAGATCAAAGCGACCATCGCCCAGCCCCGTGACCAGCGTGAACATCGCAGGCGCAAGGGGGCGGCGGGCGGCAGGCCCCCGGCCTTCGACCGGGTGGCCTACCGCGACCGCAACACCGTGGAGCGGGCGGTCAACCTGCTCAAGCAGAACCGGGCGGTCGCGACCCGCTATGACAAGCGGGCCGCGATCTTCGACGGGACCGTGCAGGTGGCCTCGATCCGGATCTGGCTCCGTGACCTGACCCGTTCAAAAAACAGTGCCTAG
>NZ_ANAE01000232.1 GCF_000341265.1 Nocardiopsis prasina DSM 43845
CCCCGGGTGAAACCCATCGGGTTCACCACCCGCTCATCCACCACCGGAACATCGTCCACCGAAAGACGGGTGGCCTCGGCCGCCCGAGCCACCGCCCCCCGTCCGCCCAGGTGAAGCCAGGACGGATCGGTCGCCGACCGGTTCCGCGCACTGGTCGGCGTGGCCCAGCCGGGCCCGCGCCGGTTGCCCGCCAGTCCCCGGGCCACGGCCTCCAGCACCAGCGCCGCCTCGACCGGGTCGGCGAAGGAGAACTCCCACAGCCAGCCCTGGTCCGGCAGTCGTCGTGTCCGTGAGTACAGCAGACCGGACCACTGCCCCAGCCCCGGCGGGGAGGGCAGCGGCGGGGACTGGCGCGGCGCCGTGCCCTGGACCGCGATACCGAATCCGGTCGCGGCGGGCAGCCGCTCGGCGCGCGGGACGGCGGCGCGCAGGTCCGCGGCGGTCACGGCGACGAGTACGAGCAGGTCGACCGGGGGCTTCGTCCGTCCGCCCGTTCCGCCCCCGCCCCGTCCCGTCCCAGGTCGACGAGCCGGCCCCCGGTCTCCCCGGCCAGCGTCGCGGCGGTTCCGGCCGCGCCCGCGCCGGTGTGGGCGATCAGGACCGTCCGCGCCCCGTGCGCCCGTCGCGCACGGGTCAACAGCGCCTCGATCACCGGGTCGTCCCCGCGAAACGGATCCGCTCCTCCTCCGACTCGGCCAGATCCGTCCAGGTCCCGGCCAGGACGGTGGTCGGCAGGTCCTCCGGATCCGGTTCCAGGAGGGCGCTGGGCCGCCACCCCGGAAGCTGCTGTTCGCCGCACAGCCGCAGGAAGTAGCCCGCGCCGACACCCCAGGTGTGGCCGTCCGCCTTGCGCCGCAGTACGTAGTTGCAGCCGTGCCCCCGGTGGATACGGGCGCCCATCCGCTCGATCGCCGCCAGCAGGTGCGTGTCCTCGGCGGTCGACACCCGGGCGAATCCGCCCGCCTCCTCCAGCGTTCTGCGGTCCGTCATCAGGGTGCCTCCGGCCGCCCTGTGCCACAGGGCGTCGGTCTTCCCGGCCAGACGTACCGTGCGGTCGAGGGATTCCAGGTAGACGAAGGAGACGATGCTCCCGACGAGGTCGGCCCCGGAGTAGCGGCGCGCCTCCAGCAGGTCCGAGAGGTGCTCGGGCCCGTACCAGTCGTCGTCGTCCATCTTCGCCAC
>NZ_ANAE01000233.1 GCF_000341265.1 Nocardiopsis prasina DSM 43845
TCGGCTTCCACGGCGGTGACGGTGGCCTGGAAGCGTTCGTCGGTGGGGTCGATGAGTCCGGACAGGCCGATGTGCAGGGAGGCGGCGTCCAGGTCGGTGCCGTCGTAGGCGGTGGTGTAGGCCTGGGCCTGTTCGTTCCAGCCCTTTTCGAGGACTTCCTGGGCGATGTCGGTGCGCAGGTCGGGCCAGGTGGGGTCGACGGTGCGCCCGTACTTCTCGGCGAGGGTGATGGCGCGGTCCAGGGTCACCCAGCACATGACCTTGGAGTAGACGCGTTGGCGGGGTTCGTCGCGTTCTTCCCAGATGCCGTGGTCGGCTTCGTGCCAGCGGCGGGCGACGGCCTCGGCCATGGAGCGGACCAGGTCCCAGTCGCGGTCGGTGAGTTGGTCGCGGGTGTGGGACAGGTGGGTGATGAGTTCGACGACGGGTCCGAACACGTCGAGTTGGACCTGGTGGTCGGCGAGGTTGCCGATGCGCACGGGGCGGGAGCCGGCGTAGCCGGACAGGGACTCGATGACTTCTTCGGGGCCCAGGTTGGTGCCGCGCAGGGAGTAGAGGGGGCGCAGGAGTTCGGGTGAGGGCAGGGAGTCCACGACGCGGTGGACCCAGTCCAGGAAGGCTTCGGCTTCGGTGGTGGAGCCCAGGGTGACCAGGGCCTGGACGGTGAGTGCGCCGTCGCGGAGCCAGCAGTAGCGGTAGTCCCAGTTGCGGACGCCGCCGATCTCCTCGGGCAGGGAGGTGGTGGCGGCGGCCATGACGCCGCCGGTGGGGGTGCACAGACCCCGCAGAGTCAGTGCGGAGCGCGCGGCGAGGACGTTCTCGGTGCGCGGCAGGTCCAGGTCCCGCACCCAGGAGGACCAGTGGAGGGCGGCCTGTTCCTGGCGCTGCGCCTCGGTGGCCTCCTCGGCGGTCAGGGAGTCGGTGCCGCAGCGCAGCTCCAGCACCACGGGACGCTCGGACCTCGGGTGGACGGTCGCGCGGGCGACGTCGTCGGTGCCGTCGTGGTCCACCCGCCACTCCACACCGGGGGAGCGCAGGACCATCGGGAAGTCGGCGCCCTGGACGCGCAGGCCCTCGGGCTCGACGGTGATGCGGATGGGGGCGCGGCCGAAGTCGGGACGCGGGGCGAACTCGACGGTGGCGGGGGTGACGCCGCCGATCACCCGGACGAGGTCGGTGCGGCCGGGCTCGGTGTCGTGCGCGAGGTA
>NZ_ANAE01000234.1 GCF_000341265.1 Nocardiopsis prasina DSM 43845
GCGGGGGGGGCGCCCCGCCGCAACACCCGCTTCATCGACAGCAAGACCGAGCTGTCGCGCAAGGTGGTCAGGACCCTGGACACCGCTGGGGCCGTCTCCGGCCTGGGCCGGTACTTCTGGCGGAAGGCGGGGCTGCTCGGACGGTAGGTCGGCCGCCGAGCCGAGCGCCTCCGGGGGCCGTGCGCGCACACGGCCCCCGGAGGCGTGCCCGCACACCCCTTCGCACCCCTGTCACACCGCCGGAACACGGACCTTACTCGTGAGTAAATTTCCCGTTTCTACCCATTGCATTGTGACAATGCTCGTTGTAACGTTCCGGCAATGACTGTGGAGGAGATCACATGACGACCCCCTTGCCTCGCCACCTGAGTCGGTTGCCCGGACAGAACGCCATCGTGACCGGCGCCTCCGGTGCATTCGGCAGCGCCACGGTGGCGGTCCTGCGCCACCTCGGCGTCAACGTCGTCGGGATCGACCGCAAGCCCGCCCCGGGCGTCGTCGCCTGCGACATCACCGACGACGAACAGGTGCGCGAGGGGGTCGCCCAGGCGATCGACCAACTCGGCGGAAGCCTGGACCTGCTCATCCACTACGCGGGGGTCGGCCCCTCCGTCGACATCGGCCACCTGCCCGACACGCACGCCCACCAGGCGCTGGAGGTCAACCTCCTCGGCACCTGGCGGGTGACCGCCGCCGCGATGCCCGCCCTGCTCCGGAGCCGCGGCCGCGTGATCGTCACCGCCTCGCTCCTGGCCAACCTCCAGTTGCCGCTCGCCGGGGCCTACACGGTCTCCAAGCGCGCGGTCACCGCCTACGCGGACAGCCTGCGCGCCGAGTACGGCACGCACGTCGGGGTGACCACGGTCTACCCCGGCTACGTGGACACCCCCATCCACGAGAGCTCCCGCGCCACCGGCGCCTCCCTCGACGGCCTGGTGCCCGCCGAGACCGAGCGCGACACCGTGATGACGGTGGTCCGCGCCGCCGGTGCCCGGCGCGCGCCCCGCGACGTCGCCTGCACGGCGTTCGGGACAGCCGCCCTGCACCTGACCAAGCACTTCCCCGGAACCACCGAACAGATCGTGTCGCTCCAGCTCGGCCTGCTCCTCAGCGACGGCGCCTTCGCGGACGCGGAGATCGCCCGGGGGCTCCACGCGCGCCACGGTTCCCCGCACGCCCTGACCAGCGCCTCCTGAGGAGGAACGAGATGACCGCCGAAGTCGTCGCCAAGCCGAAGACCACCGACCGCGAGGACATCGCCAAGCGCCTCCTGC
>NZ_ANAE01000235.1 GCF_000341265.1 Nocardiopsis prasina DSM 43845
GCCTGTTCTGTGCTGGGGTTCGGGGGTGTCTCGGTGAGCCACCAGGAGTTGGACGGTGAATGGTCGGACGCCGCCGTACCCGGGACTGTCTCGGAACTGGCGTGGGAGTGGACCGCCGAGGGGTACACGGGTGACCTGGGGGTGACCGCGCTGCCCGGGGGCGTGCTCCTGCGTATGTCGCACGGTGTGGTCGCGCTGGACGGTGTGACCGGTGAGGAGCGGTGGAGGTTTGCCGTGGAGGACGAGGACGTCCCCGTACGGACGGACGTGTCCTCGTCCGGAGAGCGGGTCCACGTGCTCTACCCGGACGACGCACCGGGCGAGGAGTCCGGGGACGCCGACGGAGACGACTCGGCGGGGGTGCCCAGCCGGAGGGTCGTTCTCGACGGAGTGACCGGCGAGATCGTCGGCGACCTGGAGGAGGAGATCACCGGCGACATCGAGGAGCTGGGGGTCTTCGACGTCGGGACCGCCACTGATGCAGGCCTCTTCGAACTGGGCTCCGAGCCGCTGCTGAGCGGTCGCATGCTCTCGGACGAGGACGGTTCGGAGCTGTGGCGGACCGAGGACCTGTTCACGTGTGACGGCGGGAGTGTGGACCGGGCCGATCGGCCGGCGGTCTTCCCCGAGGCGCTGGTCGTGCGCGCGGAGTGCGGCACGGATGAGGCCGAGCTGGTCGCCCTGAACCCCGAGGACGGAGAGATCCTCTGGCACCTCGAGGGCGCGGGAGCGCGCCCCTCCGCCGATTCGGTGCGTGCCGTGGGAGACCTGCTCGCCCTCGACCAGGGCGGGGACGGTTACTGGGGCGAGGAGTTCGCCGAGGCGGTCGTGCTCGACCCGGTCACGGGTGAGGTCGTGGGCGACGCCGCGGGGAGCGGCGAGGACTGGTACCCGGCGCGCACGTTCGGGAACGGGTTCCTTGTGTCGCGGCGCGAGTCCGGGGCGGACGCTGTCGGTTACGAGCTGCGCCGGTTCGACGGCCGGGTCTCGGCCACCGCGGCACAGGCGGTGGAGACGTCGTCGCCCGGGGCGTACGTGATCGCCCTCGAAGACGCGGTGGTCAAGTTCGCGGATTCGGGAGACGGCGGGCCGATGGTCAGCGTCGCTCCTTGGGAGGGAAGCGAACCGTTCGATGTGGATGTGCCCGAATCCACCGATGTCGCTCTGCCTTCGGGGACCAGGCAGCCGGAGGGTCGGTTCGAGGCTGTCCACGGCGCCGTGGTTCTGGTCGACCTGAGCGGCGCCGAGGGCGAGGGGGTCAAGGTGCTCGGCTTTGGTGAGTAGGCCCCGACCGTTTCTCCGGTGGGCGAGCGCTGGAGTGGCCGTGG
>NZ_ANAE01000236.1 GCF_000341265.1 Nocardiopsis prasina DSM 43845
CCCAACACCGTTGTTTTAGGGCATCTTCGCTGGTAAGGGCCTCGGGGTGGTGCGAGCCTGGCACCGAGGGTTCGCGGCCGCCTCTACCCGCGGGATACTCGATGGCGTGACGAACGCGGCTGACCGCGCCTCTTTCGGGGTGCTGACCCAGACCTTCGACCCGCACCTGGTCGAGGAGGTGGCCACCCGGGGCGGCGCCCTCCAGCAACGGCGGCGCGAGCTGCCCGCACGGCTGACCCTGTACTTGGTCCTGGCGCTGTGGCTGTGGCGCAACCTCTCCTACAAAGAGGTCTGGCGCAGGCTGGCTGACGGCTGCGCGTTCAGCGGCGGGGCCCGGGAGTTGGCCGTGCCGGCCTCGGGCGCGCCCGAGGCCTCCAGCGTGAGCCGGGCCCGGCAGCGGCTGGGCACCGAACCCCTCACGCTGCTCTTCGCCCGCACCGCCGGGCCCCTGGCCGAGAGCGACACCCCGGGAGCATGGTGGCGCGGCTACCGCCTGACTGCGGTGGACGGCACCTGCCTGGACACCCCCGACACCACCGCGAACCGGGCCGCGTTCGGCGGCCCCTCTGAGGGGGCCTTCCCTCAACTGCGTCTGGTCGCCCACTGCGAGATCGGCACCCGCTGCCTCATCGACGCGTCCTTCGACGCCTACACCACCAGCGAGAAAGCCCTGTGCGAGCGCATGGCGGCCTCGTTCGCGCCCGACATGCTCACGGTCTTCGACTCGGGGTTTTGCGGCAGCGACCTGTACTGCACGATCACCGCCACCGGCGCCCAGGTCATCATGCGCGCCGGCGCCCAGTTCGCCCTGGCCCCCGTCGAGGTCCTGGCCGACGGCTCCTACACCGCGCACCTGTCCAAGGGCGGTCCGCTGGTGCGTGTGGTCGAGTACACCGTCTACACCGACACCGTCACCGCACACGGCGGCCACACCACGGCCGGGGAGACGATCACCCTGGTCACCAGCCTGATCGACCCGGTGCTCCACCCCATCGCCGACTTCCCGGGGCTGTACGCGGCCCGCTGGGAATCGGAGATCCTCTACGACGCGGTCAAGACCGAACTGCGCGGCGGAACGACGGTGCGGTTCCGCTCCCAGAGTCCCGACCTCATCCGTCAGGAGGCCTGGGCGCTGCTGCTGGTCTATCAGGCGGTCTCGGACCTGATCACCCGCGCCGCCGGGTACGCACAGCTCGATCCCGACCGCATCAGCTTCACCACCGCGCTCAACACCGCCCGCCGCTCGGTCAACCGGACCGGTGGGCGTTTTTCCCCCTGAGGACCTGGCCGTACTGGACGTGTGGGCCTTCGACGAGCTCTGGGACGACCTGCTGCCCCGGCGGCGCCGGCGGTCCGCACCCCGTGAGGTCACCCGGCGCTCCTTCCGGTTCC
>NZ_ANAE01000237.1 GCF_000341265.1 Nocardiopsis prasina DSM 43845
CTGCCGTACTCGTGGACGACGGGGGTGATCCCGGCGTTGAGCAGGGCGGCCAGGGTCTCGACGGTGGCGACCTCGACCCCGGTGTTGCCCGAGGCGAGCGTGCGCAGACGCAGCAGCATCAGCGAGCGCACGACCTCGCGCTCCACCTCGGGTCCGGCCCCGGCGGCGTGCGATCGGATGAGGGAGCGCTGGAGGCGGGCGCGCAGGTCGGGGGCGATGTGCCGGGTGGCCAGCGCACCGAACCCGGTGCTGACACCGTAGGCGGGGACCTCGCCCCGGGCGAGCGCCTCGACCCGCTCGCGGCCGTGGCTGACGGCCTTGCGGGTCTCCTCGGTGAGAACGACGTGGGCGCCCTCGCGGGCGACGGAGAGGACCTGGGCCGGGGTGAGCGGTGCACCGCCGACGGCAACGGAAGGAACGGCTGTGGACATGCCCCCATTCGACCGTGTCCGGAGGCCCGCCGAAAGCGCCAACACGACGGAACCGTCCGAGATCCCAGACACCCCACCCGGTGGCCTTTCCCTACCGGATCACCCGCACCTCACATCTGAGCCCCGGAGCGGCGGCGAGCCGCGCGTCCGCGGTGACCAGCGCACAGTTCAGCTCTTCAGCGACAGCGGCATAGACCGCGTCATAGGCGCTCAGATTGTGCCGAAGCTCCCACGCGCGGTGGAAGATCGACCCGGTGGCGTCCACATAGCTGATGGCCTGCATCTCATAGAGCTTCAGTGCCGCTTCTGCCTCAGCCTGGGGGAACTTCCTCCCCAGCACGAGGCCACGCATGGAACTGAGGAACTCGGCCGGTTGATGACTCGGCGCGTACCACTCCGGGTCACTGCCAAGGACTCTTTGGGCCACCCCGGCACCGTGACCGGTCACGCCAAGGTAGAGGTCGACCAGCGCCGACGTGTCAACAACGATCACGCGACTTCGCTTTCCGGCTTGTCACCACCATCGCCTCGGGCCTCACGCACCACGGCAACGATTTCTTCCACAGTCAGCTTCGCCCCCGGCAAGGGGGTCTGCGCAACGATCTCCCGGTTGCGCGCGAACCGTGCCTCCTTCTCCAAGAGACCCAGTAGATAGGCCTGGAGGGACTTGCCCGACCTCTTGGCCTCCGCCGCCAGGGTGTCTCTGACCTCGTCCGGCACGTCCTTGATCTGAATAGCAGCCATGACTCCATCGTACCTACAATTCCCGCAATTGTGTGCACTTTGGCGCCAGAACATATGCATTCTAGCACCACATAAGGTAAAACCGCATGGCGTGGGACCATCGGGGCATGAGTGTTGTTCCGGCTGCCACGCGCGCGCTGCGGCTGCTGCGCTTCCTAGCCTCGCGGCCGGGGCCGGTGTCGGCCACGGCGATCGCCACCGGGCTCGGCCTGCCCCGCTCCAGCGTCTACCAGCTGTTGGAGGCGATGGCCGAGGAGGGGTTCGTGACCCACCTGCCCGAGGAGCGGCGGTGGGGCCTGGGGGTCGCGGCCTTCGAGATCGGCTCGGCCTACCTGCGCCACGACGGGATCGAGCGGCTGGCCCGGCCCCTCCTGCACCAGCTGACCGAGACCACCGGGGCCACCGCGCACCTGGGCGTGCTCCACGGCGCGGACACGCTGTACCTGCTCAAGGAACAGCCGCCGCACGCGCCCACGCTGATCACCGGGGTCGGGGTGCGCCTGCCCGCTCACCTGACGGCGTCGGGGCGGGCGATGCTGGCCCGGCTCCCCCGCGCCCAGGTCCGGGCGCTCTACCCGGACACGGCGGCCTTCACCGACCGCACCGGGCACGGGCCCACCACTCCGGGGGAACTGCGGGAGCTCCTCACCGAGGAGCGCCAACAGGGGTGGTCGATCGAGAGCGGCCAGGTCACCGAGGGGTTCCTCTCGGTGGCGGCGGCCGCCTCGGACCACAACGGGCGCCCGGCGGCGGCGATCAGCCTGACCGTTCCGATCGCGCGGCCGGTCACCCCGAGGGCCCTGGCCGGGCGGGTGCGGGACGCCGCGGGTGAACTCACCCGCAGGCTCAGCGGGCGCTCCGGCTAGCGCGGCGCTCACGCAGCGGTGGCGTCCGCTCCACGATCGATGGCAGGGGCGCGGTGCGCTCCACCATCTTCAGGATGTGCTCCTTGCGGTCGCGCGGCACCTGCACGTAGAACTGCGTGGCGGCCCCGGCGTCGACCTCCAGGTCCAGGCTCTCGGGGGTCTCGGCCCAGCTGGGCAGTTCGGGGTCGGTGCGGTGGGTATCCAGCGCGAACTCGATGAAGTAGGTGACCCTGCGCCCTCCGGTGTGCACCTCGCGGATGCGGCGGATCTCCGACCAGGCGATGAAGGTGCCCTCGCCGGGGAACCACCACTTGCGTTCCTGGAGCACGGTGACGCCGTCGCTGTCGGCACTGATTCCCTGGCGGGTGATGCGCTGGGGCAGCCCGCGCACGAGGAAGACGTTGCTGCCGGGGCCGATGAAGAACATGACCAGTGCCGCGAACGCCCACAGCGACACGGAGCTGACCGTGGTCTCCTCGCGCATGACGTGCCAGAGCATGGAGCCCACCACCACCACGAACCCCAGGGTGAGACCGCCGGAGAAGTAGGCCGCCGTCATCCACATGCGGGTGTTGGGGCCGCGCAGACTGACGTAGCGGCGCAGGTGGGACACGCTCGCGGGCGACTGGGTCAGGTCCGAGGGGACACCCCGTGTCTCAGGGGGGACGTCCGGTGGTTCGGGGGAGGCCATGCCCCCATTCTTCCAAGCTTCCGGGGTGCTTGGGGCGGTGCCTCACCCCGCTTTCCCGTCCATGTGCGGCCAATCCCGGCGAACGCCTGATGTCCGCCCCTCCCCGGCACTACAGTCCTGTCCCATGAGGCGGAGCACACGAGAGTACGAGACCGCACTCCTGGTGGACGGGGAGGTCCTGGTCATCGAGGGGGTCG
>NZ_ANAE01000238.1 GCF_000341265.1 Nocardiopsis prasina DSM 43845
GCAGCAGGTTCAGAAATTTCCCATCAACGATCTAGCCCTTCTGTGCTGCTGGATGTGGATGCGGCCATTCGGCGACAGTGGTGGCGTTGGCTACCGTTCGAAAGGATCATCGACGCGGATTGACCAGCTGAACCCGCGATCGTAGAGCACCGATGCGTCGAGGCTGTGGCTCAGTTCCATGGTCCGATCCCCGGTCAGCGTGAGATTCCCGGCGCTGTCGGTCGCGTAGACGAGTTCAACGTTCTCCGCCGGTGCCTCTGCATATTCGAGTGCCGATTGACCCGGACTCTGCAAGGGCTTGAGCGTCAGAACCAGCCCGTTGCCCTCGCGCACGTATGTGCCCACGAGCAGGGTGCCATCGTCCTGCCGCACCTGCGCAGTCGCCGCACCGTCGGTCAGGGTATTCCCGAGCGCAAGCTGCGACCAGGACGCGTCTGCACCGGAGACGTCGGACTCGACCGCCCACACTCCCGCGGGTGTGGAATCATCGACGCTCTGAGTGGGCTGGGCGACGAAGACCAAGGCCCCGGTCAGCGCCAGTACCGCCACACCCACGGGCATCGCGATGCGACCGGTTATGCGGTTCGCGCGAGCGCTGCGGAACGGGCGCGGCTCGACCGAGGCGGGGACCGCACCATTGCCCACGACCGCAGCGACGATGCGTTTCGCCCACGGAGCCAGAACGATCAGGCTCATCACGAGCAGGGCGAGCGAGAGCTGCTTCGCAGGCATGTCGTAGCCGAGATTGAGCACGACGATGAAGGCCATGGAGCCGGCGGAGACCAGCGCTCCCGGAACCATCGTCCGACGCCACATGAGCGCGACAGCCGCCCCCAACTCGGCCATACCGGCAAGGGCCTGGAAGAGCGGCGAGAATCCCACCATGTACGACAGCAGACCCATAGGGCTCATTTCGCCGAGCGTGATCAGCGACTCGCCGACGTCAGGTCTGCCGAACTGCCAGAGTCCGATCTTGATCACTCCGTTGAACAGCAGCATGATCGCCAGGAGGAATCGTATTGCTGCGTGCGCCCACCACAGGACTGTACGCGCCAGGGGCCAACGACCCCCAGGTCGATCGTTCGGTGTCGTTGAGTCGCGCGTAGCGTCGTCGATCGTGGATGTGTGGTTCATTCTTCTCTCCTTGTGAGGTCGTAGAAACAGGCCTGCGTCAGTGCGTAAGTACCTGGATGCCCAGCCCGCCGAGGATCGCGACGGCTGCTCCCAGACGGCCACTGACACCAGCTCCCAGATCAGGACTTTGGTGGGATTCGCGCCGAAGCCGACCATCGCGGCAGACGAGATCTGCGTCGGATGGCCGATGAGGGCCACGCCCGGGATTCCGAACCTCTGGAACAGGCGGCCCACGCGTTTGCGCTTGGGGGAGCTTTCCTCCTCCGTGCTCGGCGTCGATCGCACGCGCTGCCGAAGCCGGCTGGACACGACGACGATGGGAACTACCGCCGTGGCGTTGCCCGCGATCGCAGCACTGACGGCAACGGCCGGATGCAGGCCGATCGCGACGCCGACGAGCGTGCCGAGGTACGACTCGACGAACGGGACGGCAGCGATGAGGAAGACGGAGAACCACTGAAGCCAGCCGGGGAAGGACTGGTGAAGTCCTGGAGGGTCTCGAGCATGATGTTGCTCCCTTTCGGATGTTGTATGGAGGCACCCGGCGTCGCCAGGTGGGATAAGGGACGAGGAGTCCCGGTGAAGCTCGTGGGGTCCCGCCCAGTGCGTCTCACCGGCCACCTCGTCGCCACTAGCACAATGTGCTAGAACCCCACACTAGCACATTGTGCTAGTGTGAGGTCACGTCGATTCTCAGGACTACGGAGGGGTTGTGGACACGCGAGGCAGGATCCTTGACGCAGCGACGTCGATGATGGAGGAGGGGGACGGGCAGCGCTTGACGGTGCGCGCAGTGGCCTCACGAGCCGGCGTCGGTATGGGGACGCTGCGGCATCACTTCCCGAACCAGCGCGCTCTGCTCGACGCGGTCCTCGCGTCGATGTACGAGCAGGCGATGCCCGATGACCGCATCCACGACACGACGCTGCCAGCACGCCAGCGCCTCACCGACAACCTGGGCAGACTCGTCGCCACCATCGGGGCGGGCGACGAGGCTCGGGCGCGAATGAGCGAGATGTTCCAGGACTACATCAGCCCCGATGCGCCCGAGAACGTCCGCATGACATATGCCGCCTTCGACGAGCAGGCCACGCGACGCGTCGAGTCCTGGCTGTCGATCCTCGTCGGGGAGGGAGCACTCGAAGAAGGCGACAACACGGCCCGGGCGCACTTCCTCCTCAGCGTCGTCAATGGCCTCGTCTGCTGGAGGGCTCTGCCCCTGAAGGAATCCGCTCTCACACGAGAGGCGGACGCACTCACCCTTGCCACAGAGGCGCTGCCATTCACGCAGTAGCCCTTCTGGGCACTCGTGCGCACCCCAGAAGCGCGCGTTCCTGTCATCACTTCCCGCAGCTTCAGCATCAGCCGCCCCGAGTTAGGAAGTGGGCCCCAGAGTTCCACCAGCCGCCGACGAACCTCCTTGGTCTTCGTGCATCGTCTCGAACAAGCGAGTGCCCCTGGCCCAGTCGCGGAGCCTTCGGACCCGAGTCTTCCCGATCCCCAGCTCGCGAACGAGGCGATCCACCACGTTGTCGGTGATCCGTCCGCCGCGGTCCGCCTGCTCCATGTTGGCCTGGAGCTCACCGAAGGTGCGGTGCGAACCGGTCTGGCCATTCACATCCTGGATTGATCTTGGCATGTGACGTCCGACACACAACCCAAGGGCACCAGACACCCCTACGGGTTGCGTTATTGCAGGTCAATGCGGTTCTTCGGGGTTCTGTCCAAGTACGCGTGCTAGGGATACTCCCTGGAGGCACGATCAATCCCGACAACCTGAGGTACGACGCCGACGCGGTGCGGATCGTCCGGGAGTTCGCGGCCTGACCCTCCCCGCCGGGAACGGAGCGTCCCGTACACGGCCGACGGGCCGCGGCTGGTGGTCACTCGGACCCGGGGTCGTCGGGTTGGCGGCGGTAAGGCGGTTCAGGCACCCGCGACGTGGCCTTTACTTGCCCTGCTCAGTTGAACTTCCAGGATCGGGTTGGCCGGGCTATCGACCCACAACCCCCTTCGCCGATGGTGGTTACCGAGACACCTACCTGCTCGCGGTCCCACGGACCCCTTGTCTCGTGCCGGGTGTGATGGAGGCTCTCAACCC
>NZ_ANAE01000239.1 GCF_000341265.1 Nocardiopsis prasina DSM 43845
CTCGCTGCCGCTTTTCCGTCGCCCACCTAGACCAGCCGCGACACGCCCCACCGTTCACCACAGAGCTTGAGCCGGCTCTCCCCGCTCAAAGCAACAGGCCACGAAACACGGCAACGCCCCCTGCGGCCGCTCGAAGTGTCCCTCCTCTACGCCAGCATGTCCGGCATGCACAGCCCTCAGACGTACCGCGAAGAGGCCCGCGCCAAGGGTGTCCCCGAACACGCCATCGACCTGGCGCTCAGCCTCGCCCTCCCCCAGGCCGAACTAACTCCGTCGGACAAGGACGGCGGCGTCCTGGTCGGACGGTACGGCGGCCTCCCCTCGCTCCCTGAGGGCGTGGAGTGGGACAACGGCCTGGACCTCGTCGCGACCGTCGACTGCGCCGCCCTCCCCCCGGACACCTGCGACCTCCCCCTGCCGCGCGACGGCCACCTGCTGTTCTTCGCGGACCGGACCGACCCCGACGGGTTCACCCTCATGCATGACTCCCGGTCCGTGATCCACGTCCAAGCAGGTACTCCCACGACCGAACGCACGCTTCCCGAGAACCACTTCCCCGCCCTCGACCCACACCCCCTGTACGCCCGGACCTTCCCGAGCCTCCCGATGACCGCCGACGACGCCGTTCTCCCCCACCCGGAGATCAGACGCCTCTACGACGAGTACGAGCTGGAGCACCTCGACCAGAGGCTTCCTCAGTGGGACGAAAGCCTGCACCTGGGCGGATACGCCTACTCGCCGCAGGACCCGCCCATCATGGGCTCCTCCCCCGAGGACGAGAAGGGGGGTTGGGTGCTGCTGGCCCAGACTCAGTTCGACATGCCCGACGATCCGGGCTTCACCGCGTGCGTGTTCTGGATCATCCAGCGCGACGAGCTCGCGGCGGGGAACTTCGCGGCGGCGGGGCTGGTGTCGATCTCCTACCACTGAGACTCCGGGCCGGGGGCTCCCGCGCGGGGACCCCGGACAGCACGAACGGCCGCCCAGCACCGGTGTGGGCGGCCGCGTCAGCGGTGCGAGTCCGACCGGGGTGAAGTCACGGGCCCCTGGTCAGGACGGACGCCGAATCAGGCCGTGCGGTTCAGGCCGACACGGCCTCCTCGGTGCCGCGCGCCTGGCGGACGCGGCCCCAGGGCATCAGTCGGTCCACCGCGTGACGGCCGCCCGAGAACCCGAGGGCCAGCGCGGCGACGCCGAGGACCAGAGGCAGCTCGTAGCCACCGACCAGCGGGGCGCCAACGTGGGCGAAGAAGTACGCCCCGACCATCATCAGGGCGAGAGACAGGCCCGCGAGCGGGAGCGCGAAACCGATGACGAGCGCGACGCCGGCGCCCACCTCGACGGCCGCGGCGATGGAGGCGGAGAGCACGGGGAAGGGCACACCCAGCGCTTCGAAGCCCTGGGCGGCGCTGCCCAGGTCGGTGGCCTTGGGCAGGCCGTGGACGATGAAGACGACCCCGATGACAACCCTGGCGATCAGGGCGGTCAGGTCGCCGATCCTGATTCTGAGAGATGCGGTCATGGTTGTTCCTGTTCTGCCGTGAGCGGGTATCCCTGGATCAGGTGGATCTCGTGGGAGCTCGACTCCAAAACTTGAGTCCACAACCTTTTCCCGGGAAGCAGAATGGTAGTACGTATCCGGGCGAACACATAGCGTCCGCGCGAACGAGTTGGATGCGGCCCGCGTTCACCCTGGTCAGGGCAGAGAACAGAACTCGACTCAGTCTCGGACGCCAACCCCGTCGGGGTCCGGGTACCTGGGCTCCTCGCCCTGGGGATCGAGCACGGACAGCATGGACTCGGAGATTGCCCGCAACTGCCCCACCTGCTGGACACTGAGCGTGTCGAAGAGGACCCGCCGCACCTCGTGCACGTGTCCCGGCGCCGCGTCCTCCAGCACCTTCATCCCCAGCGGCGTGATCTCCACGATCACGGTGCGCCGGTCCTCCGGCCGCTTGTACCGGTGGATCATCCCGTCCCCCTCGAGCCTCGCGGCCGCGTGCGAGAGCCGACTCGGCGATGAGCGCAGCAGGCGGGCCAGCCGGGTCATCGTCAGCTCGCGCCCCGGAGCCTCGGACAGCATGGCCAGGATCTGGTAATACGCATGCGGCAGCCCTGAGTCGTGCCGGAGCTGGCGGTCGAGTGCGCCGTCGAGGAGGTTGACGGCCATCAGGAAGGCACGCCAGGTGTGCTGCTCGCCGTCGTCGAGCCAGCGCGTCTCGGCCATCGGACCTGTGCCCCCAGAAATACTTGAGCGTTCAATTGTGTTGGGACCGAACACGGTCCACAACCCCGATCCCGGAGGTCGTCATGGCGACTCGCATGCCCACGCTGTACCTGAGCCACGGCGCGCCGCCCCTCGCCGACGACCCCGAGTGGACCCGTCAGCTGGCCGACTGGTCCGGTGACATCACCCGCCCGAAGGCGATCCTCGTCGTCTCCGCCCACTGGGAGGACGCACCGCTCACCGTCGGCGCGACCAGGGACGCGACCCCGCTGACCTACGACTTCTGGGGTTTCCCGCAACGCTACTACGACGTGACCTACGCCGCCCCGGGCGCGGCGGGACTCGCCGAACGGGTCCGCGAACTCGCCACTGGTCCAGGCGGCACCGTCCACCAGGACCCCACCCGGGGACTCGACCACGGCGCCTACGTCCCCCTGAAGGAGATGTACCCGGAGGCCGACATCCCGGTGCTCCAGGTTTCCATGCCGACCCTCGACCCTGCCCGCCTCCTCGAACTCGGACGCCGCCTCGCGCCCCTGCGCGACGAGGGCGTCCTGATCATGGGCAGCGGGTTCACCACCCACAACCTCCGGGAGATGTCCCGCCAGGCCCACGGCGACGCGCCCTCGTGGTCGGTCGAGTTCGACGACTGGACCCACCGGGCCGTCCTGGACCGCGACGTCGACGCGCTCCTGGACTTCCAGCACAAGGCCCCGGCCGCCACCCTCGCACACCCGCGCAGCGACCACTTCGCGCCCCTGTTCGTCGCCCTCGGCGCGAGCCTGGACGACCACGGTTCCGCCGCGTCCACGGTGGACGGCTTCTGGCACGGACTGGCGAAGCGGTCGTTCCAGTTCGACTGAGAAAACGCGGAACGCCCCCGGTTCAGGCGCGGCCGCAACCTGCTGGGCTTCGCCCTGACGGAGGCCAGGGCGAGGCTCGCCGAGGGGGACCGCCTGAACGGGGATCCGTTCTCCCCGATTTCACTTCGGATTCCTCCGTTCACCCAGTGTGTCGGCAACCGCGCGAGTAGAGTCCGAACACGCGGACAGCACGGTGCCCCGGCACCCGCGCCTGTTTCCCGCCCTTGGCGCATGAGCCAACACACCCTCGGCCCGACCTCGCGGCCCGCTCCGAGGTCACGCCGTACCCGGGAGACAGATCCTCCAGCTTCGTCGAGCGCGCGTGTTCCGGACTCCACCGTCCTCACTTTCCAGGACGACACTCAGGGGATTCCCATGGCCTACTACCGCATCCAGCTGAACGACGGCTCCTCCCACACCCTCCAGGCGGTGCGCCTGCGGACCGACGCGAGCAGCCTCTACCTGGAGGAGCGCGCGGCCGGAGACTGGCGGGAGGTGTTCAGCAACCCGATCGGCGAGGTGAGTCGCGTCCAGCGCCGGTTCACCGAGAACGACGGCACGTGGACCTGGCTGCCGGAGCGGCTGCCCGCTCCGGTCGGCGTCCGCGCCTGGTGACCCCGGCTCCGAGCGCGGGGCCGGACCTCAGCCCTCGAGGGTGAGCTGGGCGATCACCAGGTCCACCAGCCCCTCCAGGTCGCCCTCGGGGGCCAGTACCCCGGGCAGCGTCAGGTGCTCGGTGACCAGCCAGTTCATGGCCAGGTACAGCACCAGTACCGTGTCGCGGCCACCGGGCATGGCGCTCTGCTCGTGGAAGGCGATGTTGGCGTCCAGGTCGGAGCGGACCCGCGCGGTGAGGTCGGCGCGCAGTTCCGGACGGCGGGTGGCCTCCAGTTGGAGTTCGAGCGTGGCGAGGTACACGTTCGGGTTCGCGGCCAGGCGCGTGACCGTGGCACGCATGACCTCGGCGATCTTGGCGCGGTCCCGGGGCCCCTCCAGCACGTTCTCCCACTCCTGCTGCTCGGGCATGAACCGCTCGTAGGTGCGGACGCTGGTCTGGGCGAGCAGGTCCTCACGGTTGGCGAAGTAGTTGGAGGCCGTTCCCACGGGCACGCCCGCCCGGGTGTCAACGGCCCGGAAAGTGAGCCCCCGCGCTCCCTCCTCGGCGAGTGTGTCGATGGCGGCGTCGAGCAGCGCGGCGCGCCGCCCCGGGTTCCTGACCATGTGCTTTCCCTTTCGTGCGCGGAAATCCCACGCGACCGCTTGGCAAACCACTATGCGTGGAGTACTTTACTTGAAGTACTTCAAG
>NZ_ANAE01000240.1 GCF_000341265.1 Nocardiopsis prasina DSM 43845
AACTTCCCGCCGCTGTGGACCGAGTGGAACGGCAAGTACCGCGACACCGTCCGCGACTTCTGGCGCGGCGAGCCGGTCAAGGGCGAACTGGCCTCGCGCCTCGCCGGATCGAGCGACCTGTACCAGGACGACGGGCGCCGACCGGTGGCCTCGATCAACTTCATCACCTGCCACGACGGCTTCACCATGGCCGACCTCGTCTCCTACAACGACAAGCACAACGAGGCCAACGGCGAGAACAACCGGGACGGCACCGACGACAACCGCTCCTGGAACCACGGGGTGGAGGGCCCCACCGAGGATCCCGCGATCCTCACGCTGCGCCGCAGGCAGGTCCGCAACTACCTCACCACCCTGTACCTGTCGCAGGGCGTGGTGATGATCTCGCACGGTGACGAGATCGGGCGTACCCAGGGCGGCAACAACAACGCGTACTGCCAGGACAACGAGATCGCCTGGATCGACTGGGAGGGGGCGGGGATGACCGGCGACTACCCCGGCAACGACCTCCTGGCCTACGTTCGCGACCTGGCGCGGCTGCGTCGCGAACACCCGGTCTTCCGGCGCCGGCGCTTCTTCCAGGGGAGCCCGGTTGAGAGCACCAGGGCGGGGGCGGACGGGCTGCCGGACATCTCGTGGCTGCGCCCGGACGGCTCGACCATGGAGGGCGACGACTGGGACACCGGCGAGCGGGCTCTGGGGGTGTTCCTCAACGGGGACGCCATCACCGAACCCGACTCGCGCGGGCGCCGCATCCGCGACAGCTCCTTCGTGCTGCTGCTCAACAGCGGCCCCGAGACGGTGGAGTTCAAGCTTCCGGGCACCGAGTACGGCATGGCCTGGGAGACCGTGCTGGACACCGCCGATCCGGACGTGGAGGGGCGTCCGTTCGTCACGGCGGGGGGACCCGTCCGGGTGATCGACCGCGCCCTGACTCTGCTGAGGCGGGTCTCACACCGCCACGGCTGACCGGGCACGCGTCCGGAGCGGCTCCCCCGGGCCGGAGGGGCCGGGGAGGGGCCGGGTCCCTCGACGGGACCCGGCCCTACGCCGTACACCCGGTCCGCACCCCTAACCTGGGTGACCATGTCGAGCAAACACAGCGCGGACCCCGCCCCGGAGCCCGCCCGCTTCCGCGAACTCCTGCCCGTCCCCGGCAACACCGACGTGGACCTGGCCCAGGCCTACGCCTATCCTCTGGCCCTGGACCGGCCCTGGCTGCGCGCCAACATGGTCGCCAGCGCCGACGGCGGGGCGATCGGCCCCTCGGGGCGCAGCCGCGACCTGTCCTCGGACCCCGACCGCAGGGTCATGGGGCTGCTGCGCGGACTGTGCGACGTCGTCCTCGTCGGCGCCGCCACCGCGCGCAAGGAGGGCTACCGGCCGGTGCGGCCGCGCGAGGTGTGGGACCGGCTGCGTGAGGGCCGTCCGGCCACGCCTCGCGTCGCGGTGGTCTCGCGCTCACTCGAAATCGACGCGGAGCTGCTCACCACGGCACCCGACGACGCCCGCACGATCGTGTTCACCGTCGCGGACGCCCCCGCCGAACTCCGGGAGTTCGTGGCCGAGCACGCCGATCTCGTGGTGGTCGACGGCGTCTCGGTGGGACCCGAGCACATCGTGAACGCCTTGGCCGAGCGAGGCCTGTACCGAGTGCTGACCGAGGGCGGCCCGCACCTGCTCGCGGAGTTCGTGGCGGCGGGGCTGCTGGACGAGCTCTGCCTGACGGTGAGCCCGCACCTGCTGGGCGCGGGATCGCCCCGCATCGTCACCGGCGGCCCGGGGACGCCCGGCACCCTGGAGCACACCTCCGCGAAGAGCACACCCGTGCGGATGGCGCACCTGCTGGAGGCGCAGGGCCACCTGTTCACGCGTTACCTGAGGGAATAGGGGCCCGCGCGGGTCCTCCCCATAACCGCTCGGTTTCGGCCACCCCACAACGACGCATGAACCATCCCGCAACCGGACATACCCGTTGTGTGCCTCCCTAGGGAGGCACACCGAATGGACACACCGCACCGGCGGGGCTCACCGGTGCGGCCCCTGGGCGAGAGGATGAACGTGGTGCCGACGTCCGAGAACGGGTCCCCTCCGGTGTACCGGGAGATTGCCGAGGAACTACGAGGACGGATCCGCTCCGGACGGTACGCCGACGGCGACCGCCTCCCCGGGGAGAACGCCCTCATGGAGCGCCACGGCGTCGCCCGGGCGACCGCCCGGCAGGCCCTGTCCGTACTCATCAACGAGGGCCTGGCGGTGGCGGTGCGCGGGTCCGGTATCTACGTGCGCGCCTTCCGCCCCCTTCGAAGACACGGCGCCCGACGCCTGTCGAAGGACCTGTGGGGTGCCGGACGGGCCATCTGGCAGACCGACGGCGACACACGCGGGTACGAGGTGGCGGGGCTCGTCGTCGACGAGCTCGTCCCCCACGACCACGTCCTGCGGGCCCTGGAACTGGACGAGGGATCCACCGTGGTGCGCCGCTCCCGGCGCTACCTGGTGGACGGACGACCGGTGCAGAGCGCCGTCTCGCACCTGCCCCCGCACCTGTGGGCGGGACGGGAGGAGGCCCCCGCCGCGCGCCGCGTCCGGGCCGAGGACAGCGGCCCCGGGGGCATCTACGCGCGGCTCGCGGAACTCGGGAGCGCCCCCGCGCACTTCACCGAGGAGATCCGGGTGCGCATGCCCACACCCGAGGAGGCGAAGGAGCTGAACCTGGCCCCGGGCACCCCCGTGCTGGAGGTGGTGCGGACCGCGCTGACCGCCGACCACCGGCCCGTGGAGTTCAACGAGATCACCATGGACGGCTCGGCGTACGTGTTGCAGTACGACTTCGACGCCTGAACCCTCCCCGGAGACGTCCCCGCCCCGCCTCGGGTCACACGCGCCCCCGCGCCCGCTGATCGTGCGCCCTCCCCGCTTGGGGAAGACGGGAGGGGCGCCCCGTGTGGGGCGCCCCTCCCTCTCTCGTGGCGGACGCGACACGGCCCGCCGTCCGTCGCTACCTTGTGACGCTCGCACTCGGACTCTCCGCGGTCACGGACTCCCCGCTCGGGGTCCCCGTGAGGTGGTCGCCCACGCGCGGACGCACCACGACCGCGACCACCTCGCTCGGGACCTCGCTGTGAGGCGTCCCCTCGCTCGGGCTCTCCGTCTCCGCGCTCGGGGCTCGACCGCGACGGGAGACGAAGACCAGGTACGAGAGCGGCAGGAGGGTGAGTCCCACCGCCACGGCCCCGGCCGCCGCGAAGAACATGGCGCTGGACGAGGTCATCGCCCACTGCGCCATGCCCATCCCCAGCACGACCGCCACCACCAGGGCTCCGACAGCGATCGCCGTCACCAGCCCGAACAGCTTGCGGTCCCCCCAGGGCTCCGGCCGCGCGTACTCGATTCCGGCGACGGTGGAACGCAGGCTGAGCTCAGCGGCCCAGCGAAGCTCCCGTCCCACTCTCCGGCCCACGCGTGCGGCGCCGTCCCCGACGGCCCGCACCCGTGACCGGGGTCCGGCGGTGGTCTGGTCCAACCACCACACTCCGTACCGGATCCTGCCCACGCGCAGAGGCCGCTTACTCACTCCGAGTGCCTGTTGAGCTGTAACAGCCATGCCACCTGCCTCAGTGCACCTCGATCACTGACCCCTGCAAGAGCCGTACCCGCACGTTCGACCACCGAACGTCATCGAAGGTGAAGTTAGGCGTATGTGGCCTTTAAAGATGATTTACATAGAGCGTGGGCTTAAGCCCGTTTTCTTCACACCGTGTCCCCTGTCGGCACCGGAGCACGTTTCCGGGTAGCGTCGTCACCATGGCTGACGCAGCGGACCAGGCCCCGGACACCAACGGCGGGGCACCCAGGGACCTTCCCAAGAGCGACCAGGAGTGGCGCGAGCGCCTCAACGAGCAGGAGTACGCCGTGCTCCGCCTCTCGGGCACCGAACGCGCCTGGACCGGGAAGTACGTGGACACCAAGACCACGGGTGTCTACCGTTGCCGGGGGTGCGGAAGCGAACTCTTCCGCTCCGGCGAGAAGTTCGACTCCCACTGCGGGTGGCCGAGCTTCTTCGACCCGGCCGACACCGACGCCGTGACCCTGCACAGGGACGCCTCGCTCGGGACGGTGCGCACCGAGGTGCGATGCGCCACCTGCGGCTCCCACCTGGGTCACGTCTTCGAGGGCGAGGGGTACGACACCCCCACGGACCTCCGGTACTGCATCAACTCCGTCGCCCTCACCCTGGAGCCCACGGAGTAGGGGGCATGGCATCCTGGGTCGGGGACCGCCCGGACACCCGAACGGGACCGTCCCGGATGCCAGCCCGATCCCCGCTCCCTCCGGATCGGCGATAATCTCACCAGCGCACCGACGTTCGGCCAGAAGTCGACCGGAGGGCGCGCGCGGCGGGACCCCACCCGGTGACCGCGCACACGCGAACCCGGCCACCGCCGGGTTCACCCCTCACAGCGGTAACCGATGTGCGGGCGACCGACCGACCCGCGACGAAAGCGCTCGATGACCGACGACTCACCTTCCTCCTCCGTCTCCCCGCGCCCCCCGGCCAGACCACGCTTCGGCATGGCCCAGGGTTCCGCCCCGTGGCTGGTGCCGGCGCTCGGCGCGGCCGGCGCCGCCGCCCTGCTCGCCCGGCGTTCCCGGGCCGGGGCCGTGGCCGCCGCCCCGGTGATCGCCCTGGCGGCGGGGATGACCTGGTTCTTCCGGGACCCCAACAGGGGTCCGGCGACCGGGCGGGTCCTGTCCGCGGCCGACGGCGTCGTACAGAGCCTCGACCCCCAGCCCGACGGGCGGATCAGGGTCGCGGTGTTCATGAATCCCCTCAACGTGCACGTCAACCGTGCGCCCCTCGCCGGAGTCGTGACCGGCGTCGAGCACCGCCCCGGGGGTTTCCGCCCCGCCTTCGACAAGGACAGCGAGCGTAATGAGCGCGTCATCTGGACCCTTGAAACCGAGATCGGTGAGATCACGGTCGTTCAAATCGCCGGCGCGTTGGTCCGGCGTATCGTCCCGTATCTCGCTGCGGGGCAGAAGGTCGAGCAAGGCGAGAGGATCGGCCTCATCCGGTTCGGGTCACGCGTCGACGTCTACCTTCCGACCGGGGTCGCCCCGGCGGTGGAGGTCGGCCAGAAGGTCCGCGCCGGAGAAACCCGTCTTGACGCCGACTGAGACCGTCCCCGCAGCACGGGCCGCCTCCGACCTCTCCGAGGAGGCGCCCCGGCTCCGCCTGGGCGTGGCTGACTACCTGACGCTGGGCAACGCCCTGTGCGGTTTCCTCGCGGTGTGGGCACTGGCCACGGCCCAGGCCGCGCACCTGGCCGGGGGCGCGGCCGGACCGCTGCCGAAGTCGGCGATGGCCACGGCCGTGGGTCTGATGATGGTCGCCGCCACCCTCGACGTGCTCGACGGCCGGGTCGCCCGCAAGCTGGGCGGCAGCGGCATGGGCGCGGAGCTGGACAACCTCGCCGACGTGATCAGCTTCGGGTTCGCCCCGGCGTTCTTCTTCGTGGTGTGGGGCACCATCACGGGTGGCGCCGGAGTACTGCCCGTGTTGGCGGGCGGCGCCGTGCTGCTCGCGGTGATCGTCCGACTGGCCAGGTTCTCCTGCCAGGCCCCCGACGCGAACTACTTCACCGGACTCCCGTGCCCGTTCGGGGCGATGGCCGTGGTCACGATCGTGCTGCTGGACCCGCCGCTGCTGGCCGGGGTCGCGGCGGTGCTGCTCGTCTCGTGGCTGATGGTCAGCCGGATGGAGTACCCCAAACCGCGTGGGAAGCGGATCTACGTGGTGCTGGGCATGCTCGCCACGGGGGTGGCCTTCATCGCCGCCTGGGGGCTGGGGCTGCCCGCCGGTGAGGCGCTGATCTACCTCATGAGCGCCCTGGTACTGCTCACGATCGTCTCGCTCCCCTTCTACGTGATCGCCACCCGTCGCGCGACGCCGCACGTCGGCCCGCGCATCGAGTAGCGTCCACGGACGCCGGTCCGGCGTGACGACGAAGGACGGCCCCCGCGCCCATCGGTGCGGGGGCCGTCCCTGTCGTACGGGGGGCCGGTTACGGCAGGGAGTCGACCAGCTCGGCCACGCTCTTGCGGCGCCCGGTGTAGAAGGGCAGCTCCTCGCGGGTGTGCAGGCGGGCCTTGGCGCCGCGCAGGTGGCGCATGAGGTCCACGATGCGGTACAGCTCGTCGGCCTCGAAGGCCAGCAGCCACTCGTAGTCGTTCAGACCGAACGAGGAGACCGTGTTGGCCCGCACGTCCGGGTACGGGGCGGCCATACGGCCGTGCTCGGCGAGCATGGCGCGGCGCTCGTCGTCGGGCAGCAGGTACCACTCGTAGGAGCGCACGAACGGGTACACGCAGATGTTGTCGCGCGGCTCCTCCCCGGCCATGAAGGCCGGAACGTGGCCCCGGTTGAACTCGGCGGGGCGGTGCAGGCCCATGACCGACCACACCGCGGTGCCGGCGCGGCCGATCCGGGTGCGGCGGAACTCGGAGTAGACGCCCTGGAGCTGCTCGGGGGTGTCGGCGATCCACCAGAACATGATGTCGGCGTCGGCGCGGAAGCCCTGGACGTCGTAGCTGCCGCGCGTGGTCACGCCCTGCTCGGCGGCCTTGTCGAGGAGGCCCTGGAGCTCCTCTGCGGCGGCGGCGCGGTCCACGCCCTCCAGGCCGCCGACACGGAAGACCGACCACATGGTGTAGCGGATGAGTTTGTTGAGGTCGGTGCCGTCCTGGGCGACGGCCTCGTTCTGCTGCCCCGTCACGGGTTGACTCCTTGCTGGTTCGGTCCGGCGGCGCTCTGGTCGGCGCCGCTGGTGCGGCTGTGGTCGGTGAGGGTGTCGGCCAGGCGCGCGGCCTCACGGCTCGCGTCGGCGACACAGGCGGGGATGCCCACTCCCCCGTAGGCGGCGCCGCACACACCCAGTCCCGGGTGGTGTCGCACGCCGGACCGGACGCGTTCCACCCGGTCGGCGTGGCCGACGGCGTACTGCGGCAGTCCGTCCGTCCACCGGGTCACCCGGGTCTCCACCGGAGTCCCGCGCAGACCGGTCACATGCGCGAGGTCCGAGAGAGCGGCCCGAGCCAGTTCCCCGTCGGAACGGCGCAGTGCGCCCCCGTCTCCGAACCGGCCGATGGAGCAGCGCAGGACCAGCAGGTCCTCCCCCGGGTTGACCCTATCCAGCTCCTGGGCCAGCCAGGGCCACTTGTTACTGGAGAACGTGGCCGCCTTGATGGTCAGGCCCTCACCCGCCGGGACCAGGAAGCCGGTACCGGTGAGCGGGCGCGGGAAGGCTGCGGCGGGCAGGGCGAAGGTCACCAGCGCCATGCTCGCGTACTCGATCCGGCGCAGCTCCCGCGCGGACTCGGGTTCGGTGTCGGCGAGCAGACGGGCGGCCTCGGGAGCGGGGCAGGCGAGCAGGACGGCGTCGCAGTCGACGTGCTCCCCTCCGGTCACCCCGCCCGCGCCCTCCAGGCGCACCCTCCAGCCTCCAGGGACCCGCTCCAGGGAGTGGGCCCGGGTGCCGGTCCGCAGGTCCTTCTGTCGCGACGCGAGCGCGTCCACGAGTGAGGCGACGCCGCCGCGCAGGGAGGCGAAGACCGGTCCGGACTTGGTGGGGGCGGCGCCTCGCCCGCTCAGGCTCGTGTGCACCGCGCTCATCAGGGAGCGGTCCCGGCGGGCCATCGGGGCGATCTGCGGGAGGGTGGACTCCAGGGAGAGTTCGTCGGCCCGCCCGGCGTAGACGCCTCCAAGGAGGGGTTCGACCAGCCGGTCCACCACCTGTCGGCCCATGCGCGCGCCGACGTAGGCGGCCACAGGCACGTCGGAGCGCACCGGGGTGCGGGGCCACACCAGGTCGAGGGCGGCGCGCAGGGTTCCGGCCGGGGAGAGGACCCCGCTGCGGGCCAGGGCCCGCAGGTCCCCGGGCACGCCCATGAGCTGGCCCTTGGGCAGGGAGCGGACGCGGCCGCGGCTGTAGATGGCCGCGCCACCGGTCCCGGGGTGCACCACCTGGTCGTCCAGGCCGAGCTCGCCGAAGAGGTCGAGGGCCTCGGGTCGGCGCGCGAGCACCGCCTCGGCACCGGCGTCGACGGACACACCGGCCACGGGCGAGGCGCGGAGCTTGCCCCCCGGGACGTCGGCGGCCTCGACCACCGTGGTGGCGACCCCCCGACCGTTCAGGCGGTGCGCGGCGGTGAGTCCGGAGACCCCGCCGCCGATCACGACGACATGCGGTGCTTCAGGCATGTCACCAGCTTCCCAGATGCCGCGCGTCACAGTGATCCGACGTCCCCGAAGACGGCCGTTGCCGTCCCGTTATGGCGCGGGGGAAACGATGCCCGCCCGGGTCGCGTCGAAGCGGCATGGACACTTCAGCGTTGACGCCGCCCCGTGCGGGCCGTGCCGCGGGACTGACCGTCGCCTCCGGCCTGGCAGTCCTCCTGCTCGCCTCCTGTGGGGCCTCCTCCGACAGCGGCGCACCCGAACCCGCGAACCTGACCGCTCCGGAGCGGCAGGCAGACTCCGCGGCCGGGTCCGGGGACGAGGCCGGAGCGGAGTTCTCCGCGGAGGGCGCCTTGGAGGTGGAGGACGGAGCCGAGAGCGGCGGGGACACGGATGTGGAGGTCGCCGACCGGCGCCTGGTCCACACCGCCGACATGACCGTGCGCGTCGAGGACGTGGCGGCGGCGGCCGAAGGGGCCAAGCGGCTCACCCTGGACACCGACGGCTACGTGGAGGCCGAGAGCCTCTCCACACCCCGGGACGACCACCCCGCGGGATACCTGACCCTCCGCGTCCCGGACGAGGACTACGAGGGCGTGCTGGAGGACCTGGCCGAACTGGGCGACCGCTCCATGCTGGAGCGGTCCGTACAGGACGTCACCGAGGAGGTGGCCGACGTCGAGAGCCGGATCGAGTCCTCCGAGACCGCCCTGGAGACCCTGCGCGGCTACTTGGAGGAGGCCCGGGACGTCGACGACCTCCTGCGGGTGGAGGGCGAGATCCAGCGGCGTCAGGAGGACCTGGAGGCGCTCCAGGCCCGGCTGAAGGTGCTGGACAACCAGACCTCCTACTCCACGGTGCACCTGACCCTCCAGCCGCCGACGACCTACCTGGAGGAGCCGGTCCGGGACTCCGTCGGGTTCCTGGGCGGCCTCGAACGCGGGTGGCGCGCGCTGGTGGACCTGGGCCAGGGGCTGGCCGTGCTCGTGGGCTGGCTGCTGCCCTTCGCCGTGGTGGTCGCGGTGGTCGGGGCCTGGCCGCTGTGGGCGTGGCGCGGGCGTCGCCGGGCACGTCGGGAGCGCGACTCCGAGAAGGCCGCCGGCTTGGGAGCCGGGACCCCGGGCGGAAACGACGACGCGTCGGCCGCCGAACCGGAGCCGGATCGGGACACGGAGACGGGTCCCGGCACGAGGGACGACGGCGGGCTCCGCGGCTGACCCGGACGAAGCCCCCGGGAACGTGCCGAGGCCCGGCTCCCCTCGCGGGGGGCCGGGCCTCGGCACGTGTGTGCGTGAAGGTGCACCCGGGGCGTGTTCTTTGGATGCTTTCGCCCGTGGCAGCGGAGCCGCCGCCGAGGCGAGCTGCCATCACCCCCACCTCTGCACCTGCTGGGCAAGCTCCGCGGAGTCGCACAGCGGGGGCCCGCCCGATGGTGGCTGTCCGAGCTCCGTCGGCGCAGCCAGAGGCGCCTGGTGGAAACGCGGGGACACCGCGCCGCGGGCGTCCGTTGAGGATCCAGAAGACACGCCCTAGCTGGCGGTCTCCTCGTGCACGAAGGCGGTGAGGCGTTCGAGCATGCTCGGGTCGGTGCTGGGCAGCACGCCGTGGCCGAGGTTGAAGATGTGGCCGTCGGCGGCGCGGCCCCGCGCCAGGATGTCGCGCGTACGGTCCGCGACGACCTCCCAGGGAGCGAACAGGGTGGCCGGGTCCAGGTTGCCCTGGAGCGCCGTGCCCGGCTGGACCCGCTGGACGGCCTTGTCCAGGGGCACCCGCCAGTCCACGCCCACCACGTCGGCCCCGGCCTCGCTGAGCAGGCTCAGCAGCTCGCCGGTGCCCACGCCGAAGTGGATGCGCGGCACCTCGTACTCGCTCAGCTGGCCGAAGATCCACGAGGTGTAGGGCAGCACCGAGGCACGGTAGTCCTCGGCGCTGAGCGCCCCCACCCAGGAGTCGAAGAGCTGGACCGCGCTGGCCCCCGCCTCGATCTGGGTCCGCAGGAAGGCCAGGGTGATGGTCGCGAGGCGCCGCATGAGCTCGTCCCACAGCTCGGGCTCGCCGTACATCAGCGCCTTGGTGCGCTCATGGTTCTTCGACGGCCCGCCCTCGATGAGGTAGGAGGCCAGCGTGAACGGGGCACCGGCGAACCCGATGAGCGGCTTGTCGCCGAGCTCACCCAGGAGCTGGCCGACCGCCTCGGTGACGTACGGGACGTCACCGGGTTCGAGCTCGCGCAGACGCTTGATCCCGCTGGCGTCGCGGATCGGCTCGTCGACCACCGGGCCCACGCCCGGCTTGATGTCCAGGTCGATCCCGATGGCCTTGAGCGGAACCACGATGTCGCTGAAGAAGATCGCGGCGTCCACGTCGTAGCGGCGGACCGGCTGCATCGTGATCTCGGTGATCATGTCGGGCCGCGCACACGCCTCAAGCATCGGCACGTCGGCGCGGAGCCGTCGGTACTCGGGCAGGGAGCGCCCGGCCTGGCGCATGAACCACACCGGTGTGTGGGACACCGGGAGGCGCCGGCAGGCGCGGAGGAAGGGAGATTCTTGAAGCGTCACCCTTGAATCGTGCCATGCCCGCCCCGGTGGTCTCACTCGGATCGGCGTAGTCGGTGGTCACCGTCGGGGGAACGATCCGGTCCGGGCGGGGGCGAACCGGGTCGGACGGGCATCCGGGCGGTCCCAAGATCATCACAAAAGACCGACACGCCGGGGGAACTGCGACTCGGCGCGGGTCTGTCGTGCCACGGTCGACTCCGTGCCCACCATCACACCATCGGCGGGGCACGTCTCGACGACCCCCGCCAGGACGCGTGATCACCACCAAATGAAGGCTGACGTTTCCACCATGCCCGATGTCGGTAGCGCCGAGAACGCTCAAGAGACGTTCCGGCGAGCGGTCGAGGCCCTGCGCTCTCCCCTCATCCGCCCCGAGATCGCCGTTCGGGAGATCCCTTCGCCCCAACGGCTGGCGCCACACTCCGCCGCCGTGTCGGCCGAGGTCTCGGTCCAGGGCGAGGAGATCGCCTGGGGACGGCTGATCGTCCTGTACGACCCCGAGGGCACCCGCGACTGGCCCGGTCCCTTCCGGGTGGTCTGCCAGGCCAACTCCGAACTGGAGTCGGAGATCGCGACCGACCCCCTGCTGGGCCCGGTGGCCTGGAGCTGGCTCACCGACGCGCTGGAGGCCCACGGCGCCACCCACCACACCCTGAGCGGTACGGTCACCCGCGCCACCACCGAGGGGTTCGGGACCAAGGCCCACGAGGGGGCCACCACGGAGGTCGAGATGCGCGCCTCGTGGACCCCGGAGTCCGAGGACCTGTCCGGGCACATGAACGCCTGGCTGGCTTTGCTGGCGTCGGCGTCGGGTCTCCCGCCGCTGGACGTCACCGACATCGCACGCCAGCGATCCCGTCCCTGAGCGGCCCCCGGACGCGCCCCCGACCCCGGCGCGGAACCCGGCGGGCCGGTATCGCCCGCCGATCCCGAAACGGCCCGTATCTGCGTTCGGTGGCGACAGCGCATACCGTAGTGGTGTGGCGAACGCGTTGAACTCCAAGACAGACCCCCGCGAACCCGACGACGACGCGGAGAGGGCGCCCCTACTGCGGGAGCCGCGCGAGGGCCTGCCCGAGGTCACCTCCGACGCGGCTTCTCTCGCCGGAGTCATAGCCGCTCTGACCTCGGGTTCGGGGCCCGTCGCCGTGGACGCCGAGCGCGCCTCGGGGTACCGGTACGGGCAGCGCGCCTACCTGGTGCAGCTGCGTCGGGAGGGCTCGGGGTCGGCGCTGATCGACCCCATCGCGTGCCCGGACCTGAGCGAGCTCAACTCCGCGATGGACGGCGCCGAGGTGGTGCTGCACGCCGCGCACCAGGACCTGCCGTGCCTGACCGAGATCAACCTGCGCCCGAACCGGCTGTTCGACACCGAACTGGCCGGGCGGCTGCTGGGCTACCAGCGGGTCGGACTCGGGTTCATGGTGGAGCGACTGCTCAACGTGCGTCTGGCAAAAGAGCACTCGGCGGTGGACTGGTCACAGCGTCCGCTGCCCGAGGACTGGCTGCGCTACGCGGCCCTGGACGTGGAGATCCTCATCGAGCTGCGCAACGCCCTGGAGACGGAGCTGGAGGAGACCGGGAAGCTGGAGTGGGCCCGCGAGGAGTTCGACTCCGTGCTGGCCGCTCCCCCCAAGGAGCCTCGCACCGATCCCTGGCGGCGCACCTCCGGTATCCACAAGGTCCGCAACCAGCGTGCCCTGGCCGCCGTGCGCGAGCTCTGGTACGAACGCGACCGCATCGCGCAGGAGCGCGACATCTCCCCGGGTCGGGTGCTGCCGGACGCGGCGATCGTGGAGGCGGCGACGGCGATGCCGCGCGCCGCGACGGACCTGACGAAGATCCGCCAGTTCGGCATCAAGCTGGCCCGCCGGTACGTGACCACGTGGATGAAGGCGGTGAACCGGGCCCGGGAGATGCCCCAGGCGGAGCTGCCGCGCCCCAACGCCCCCGGTGACGGCCCGCCCCCGGTTAACCGCTGGGCCGACCGCGTCCCCGAGGCGGCGCGCAGGCTGGAGGCGGCGCGGGCGACCGTGACGGGGATCGCGGAGGACGTCGTGATGCCCACCGAGAACCTTCTGCTGCCGGACACCGTCCGAAGGTTGGCATGGGCCCCGCCGGAGCCCGTGGACCCGGACTCCGTGGGCGAGTTCCTGCGCACGCGCGGCGCCCGGAACTGGCAGATCGGGCTCACTGCGGACCCCCTCGCCGCGGCGCTCCTGGGTGCTGAAAAAGGCTGATCAGTACCCTCTTCAGCCGCTTTGAACCCAGACGTGACTGAACTCACCCCAACACGGGGGTGGTTCACGCCTGTTCCATAGCCCGCTGTCCGATTAAGTTATAGAAACGTGCTCTGAAAACTCAGGGCCGTTTCGTCAACGGGTGTGTACCGAATCGTGGGCTCACAAGGCTCACGGCTCGTGTGATCAGGGAAATGTGGTGAGTCTGCTTGTCGTTCTGGCGTGCGCTGCTACGCGAGGCGGGGTTGACGCGTTCTGCCGAGGTCGATTCGACCGAGGCCGCCATGCCCGCTTCTGACGATCAGTTCGAGGAATCCGCCGCCGTACCCGAGCAGGTGCCGGCCTCGGCGGGCGGGGTGGCCGGGCAGCGGCCGCTGCCCCAGCGGACGGCCGCGTCCGCGACGGTGGCCAAGGCCCCCACGGCCGGGACACGGGCGGCTTCGCTGGAGCGCACCCTCCAGTCCCTGGTGGAGCGTCTGGGCACCGAGCACCCGGACACCATCACCGCCCGGAACAACCTGGCCACCAAGTACGCCCAGATGGGTCGGCGCCAGGCCGCCGTGCAGCAGTTCGAGCTGGCTCTGGGCGAGGCCGTCGCCGTCTACGGCGAGGACCACCCCCGGACCGAGATCATCCGGGAGAACCTCGCCTGGGCGCTGGAGGACGTGGGCTGCCCCGCCGACGCCGCCGCGCAGTGGGAGATCCTGCTCGGCCAGCGGGAGAGCCAGTTCGGCCCGGCCGACGAGGACACGGTGGAGGCGCGTATGCGCCTGGCCGTGTGCTATCGGCGCAGCGGCCGGGTGGACGCCGCGGTGGCCCACTACGCGCGGGCCATCGAGGACGTCGCCTCCACCGAACGACGTGAGGAGCTGCGGCTGGGCATGAGCGCGGCACAGAGCATGGCCGGCCGGTACGAGGAGGCCGTCTCTCAGCTGCGCATGGTGCTGGCCGGACGCCGCCGTCGCCTGGGCAAGGGCCACCTGGACACCCTCGCGGTGCACCACCGGCTGGGCCGCGCCTACACGCAGGCGGGCCGGGCGGACGAGGCGGTCGAGGTGCTGCGCGAGGCCTACAGGGTGGCGCTCAACTCCTCGGGCGACCCGGAGGTCAGACGGTTGACCATGAGACTTCGTCGCGACCTGGCGGGCGCCTACAACGCCGCCGGTCGCCACCGCGAGGCCAACGCGCTGCTCTGAACCGAGCGACACACCCGACGCTCACCGGGGCCGGGAACTCCATGGGGGTTCCCGGCCCCTTCCCGTGCCCGGGTGTGCGCACCGGCCTCGGGGGAAGGAGCCTCCACATGCGAAAACCATTCGCGTCCATCCGCCCGCGCTGACATGATCCGTCAGTCGTCAGCCCCACCGGAGAGAGCCATGCGCGAACTGAGCCACGAGGAGATCCGTTCCTCGTTCGTCAACTGCCCCAAGGGCGAGACCAAGCGGTTGAGCTTTCCCGCGACCCTGCCGGTCCTGGACTGGGAGGACACGGACTTCCTCGGTTGGACCGACCCCAAGGCACCGGGCCGGGCCTACCTGGTGGTCGACTCCGGCGAGAAACCCCTCGGGATCGCCCTGCGACTGCCGACCGGGAGCCGCAGGACCAACTTCTTCAAGTCGATGACCTGCTCGTTCTGCCTGACCGTCCACCCCGCCGGCGGGGT